>JBKQLC010000069.1:0-7170 GCA_052147195.1 Syntrophobacteraceae bacterium | reverse complement strand
AAGAAGCCCTTTTTGGGCAACCTGTGCCGGCCCCTGGGACCCGTCCGCGACAAACCCTCCTCCGGGACTGCCCCGAAAAGCGGAAATAATGCCTTTAAGCGCGGCAGCCCCGCCCTTTCCGGGAGAGCCTCTGAAGGGAAAGTACCCGAGGCTTTTTACCAGCCTCGCGGCAAACTCTCCGTCGCGGCTGCGGCTGACTACCGTGAGGTAGCCATGATCGCGGAAAAAATACAGGACGGTGGGATAGGAAAAATGCCAGAAAGCGGCGATTCGAGGGTTGAACCCTCTCGAGGCCCGCTCATTTTCTTCCCCAACGACCTCGAACCGGCAGGTCCTGTGAAGAAGTCTCATGACCATGGCGGCAAGGGGAGGTAAAAATGGCATTGATTCCGCAATATTGAAGCGTTTTCGCGGGTTTTCGTGTATATTTGAAGGCGCGGTGTTCATCAAGTTCAGCACATTTTTTAAAATTGTTTACGGACCTTAAATGAGAGAGCGCAATATAGCACTTATTGGCTTTCGCGCAACGGGCAAAAGTACGGTCGGCAAAATCCTGGCCCGGAAGCTCGGCAGGCAATTCCTTGACATGGACCAGCGCCTCGCCTCGGAGGCCGGATGCAGCATTGCAGCCTGGGTAGAGCAGGAAGGTTGGGATTCCTTCAGAAGAGCCGAATCCGCTCTTCTGAAACTCATCAGCTTGCAGAAGGACCTCGTGGTCGCAACCGGAGGCGGAGTTGTCCTCGATCCGCAAAGCCGAAGAGTGCTTTCGGAGAACTTTTTCACCGTCTGGCTCAAGGCCACGCCCGAAACAATTTACGCCCGATTAAGCTCGGACCCCGGATCAACTCTGACACGCCCTTCCCTCTCCGAACTGCCGGTGAAGGAGGAGATCGAGAAGGTGCTTTTCCAGCGTGAGCCACTCTACTCTCAGGTTGCCGGCGCCGAGATCGATACTGAAGGAAAACAGACGATCCGGATTGCCGATGAGATTGAATTTATTCTTAGAGAGAGCGGGGAGCAGTGAAGAGTGAAGAGGGAGCGGGGAGCGGGGAGCAGTGAAGAGTGAAGAGTGAAAAGTGAGCGGAAAAAGCCCGGCCAGAATGAAAAGGCCTATGAGTCCCTGAGGGAAAGCATGAAGATCGGTACTGAACTGGATTCCGGCCCTGTCTATCGGGCTGGTAAACTACCTGGCCGATCACGATAAGCTTCTTGATAAGGCAAATGAAATAGCCAAAAATTGCTTCAAAACCGCCCCAGGCGCTACGAATGCCAAAGCGGCTGATTCGAAACGCCCAGTACGCCACTGGAGCACGCAATGCAGGATGCCGCAGCCTTTCAGTCGTTGTGCCATTACACCGAGGATCACATGGAAGCACTCTCTGCGATGTTCGAAAAGCGCAAACCGCAGTTTCTCGGAAAGTGATTTGACAAGCGTTTGCAGTGAAAGACGGCGCATGAAAGGAAGGGTAGGGATGGGGGGAAGGGTAGTAAGAGAGCAGGAGGACGACCAGGACGCGCCGGCATACAGGGCGAGAACAAGGACGGGCAAGCAGGAAGGCTGGACACTCAGGTAAAGAGGGCCACGCGAAATGATCGCCGCCGTGTTCAGATTTGGCGCATTTTGCAAGTATCTTAGTGGCTCTACAAGGTTTGTACCCCCATTATGGGGATTGCTATTGACTACGACAACAGAAACCCCCATAATGGGGGTTGGGCGGTGTAATGGAGAAGCTCAAGCAACACTACGAGCTTGCCGACATCAAGGCAGCGTTTGCCGATCCAGCGAGTCTCAACCGTTCCTTCGTCTCAAGACAAGGCGCGGATGATTTGGATATGGACGATAACGAGGTCGTGGGCGTCATTCAGGCTTTAACGCTTGCGGATTTTGAGAAATCAATGACATCAATGGCCGATCACAAGATTTGGCAGGATGTTTACAAACCGAAGGTTGGAGGGCGAACGCTCTACGTGAAATTCACGCTCGATGCGCAGCAAGCCCTATTTTTGATTAGTTTCAAGGAGGCGTGACCATGGGAAAGAATCCAAGAAATTACCCCGACACAATAGCGAGCCCTGAATCGGGTCGTCCGATGACGCGCGGCGAAAAATCTGTGTCGTTCAAGATAGAGGGGAAAACCTATACCTATTTGCAACCTGGCTGGTGGTGTTCGCTTTCCGATCCTGAGGACATGGAAGGGCAATTGGTCGATGAGGACAACCAGGTTGCGGATATGGCGCGGCGCACGGCGAAGGCTTTGGCCCACGGTGAAAAAGTGTTTGTGCCCGTGGTGATCCGCGCCATTCGCCAACGTTGCGGCCTGACACAACGCGAGGCTGGCCTGGTATTCGGCACGGGCGAGAAATCGTTTGAAAAATATGAGCGCGGAGAGATTCGACCCTCGGCGCCGACCAAGCGACTACTTAAGTTGGCGATGGAACAGCCAGAGCTATTCCGGTTGCCGGAAAACAGACAAATAGCTGTTTTCCCTGATGATAATGGCGAACTTGTCCATAAAGCCCTGCGCGCCGCGCATATCGATCGCTTGTATTTCCCCCTGTTTGTCGAGCCCAAATCCAGCACAACAGAGCAGTGAGCAGTGAGCAGTGAGTAGTGAAGAGTGAAGAGTGAAGAGTGAGCGGGGAGCGGGGAGCGGTGAAGAGTGAAGAGTGAGCGGAAAAAGCCCGGCCAGAATGAAAAGGCCTATGAGTCCCTGAGGGAAAGCATGAAGATCGGTACTGAACTGGATTCCGGCCCAAAAGCCCTGCCGGAATGACGAAATGTGAGGTTCTCCCAGACCGGGATGTTTTTCAGATATGCATGTTTTGGGCAATAGCCCCCTATACATCCGGATGGACGAAATGTGAGATTCTCCCAGACGGGGATGTTTTTTCAGATATGCATGTTTTGGGCAATAGCCCCCTATACATCGCGCTTTGAAATCCGGACTTTTCCTGGTATTCGTATTTTTTGGACCGAACCTTAGCCGCAATTCTCATATTCCAATCCGGAGGACTCGCCATGGAATTCAAGGAGATTCTGTTCAAGGTTGACGGCGCCGTTGCTACAATGACGCTTAACCGCCCCGACATCCGAAACGCTATTACCCATCCTGAGATCATCGCCGAAATCAAATCCGCTTGCGCCCTGGTAAATGAGCGCATGGAGACCAAGGTGCTCATCGTAACGGCGGTCGATCCGGCATTTTGTTCAGGCGGAAACGTCAAGGAGATGAAAGAGCGAAAAGGGATGTTCCAGGGGGCCCCTGCCGAAGTCTTCGATAAATACAGGCAAAACATACAGGAAGCGCTCATGGCAGTCTACAACGTGGAGATACCGACCATTGCCGCGGTAAACGGATCGGCTGTCGGAGCAGGATGCGGCCTTGCCCTGTTGTGCGATATAAGAGTGGCTTCAAAAGGTTGCACTTTCGGTCAGACCGTTGTAAGTGTCGGCCTCGTTCCTGGCGACGGCAGCGCGTGGAGCCTTCCACGGGCCGTGGGAATGGCAAAGGCATGCGAACTTCTTTTCACATCGGACATGATAGATGCCGAGACGGCCCTCTCCATCGGGCTGGTAAACTACCTGGCCGATCACGATAAACTTCTGGACAAGGCAAATGAAATAGCCAAAAAAATTGCTTCAAAACCACCCCAGGCGCTCCGAATGACAAAACGGCTGATTCGAAACGCCCAGTACGCCACTCTGGAGCACGCAATGCAGGATGCCGCAGCCTTTCAGTCACTGTGCCATTACACCGAGGACCATATGGAAGCACTCTCCGCGATGTTCGAAAAGCGCAAACCGCAGTTTCTGGGAAAGTGATTTGATTTATACAGACAATGTGTTTCGGGGGGCCAAGTTGATCATTAGTTCAAGACCGGGCGGGGATTCTTCGACGACAAAATTCTTCGACGGCAAAAGATCCCCGCCCCTACGGCATTATCGCGCGGCTCATTCGTAATCAGCAGGTCGCGGGTTCAAATCCCATCGCCGGTAAGTGGCCTTTTGATGGAACAAAAACCGCATTTTAAAACGGGAAATCGGCCCATCTGGACCGCTCTTTCTTAGATGGGCCGGGACATCACCCTGGCGACCCAATGCTGTTAACTTTAGATTCGAATGCTTTTTTGGTCACGAAGAGCACGAAGGATACACGAAGTGCACGAAGGAAAATCATTGTCAGGGATCTTGTATGAGAAAGGTTTTCGTGTGCTTTCTCTTCTTCGTGTTCGACCAATACTTTTCAGGTTCGAAAGCCCACAAAGGTGCTTCTCCAGATCGGTTTTCTTTGTGCACCTTCGTGTTCTTCGTGACCCTGACGGGCCTTCCTGACCGCTCCAAACGCTAGTCTCACGAAGGGGCAGGAGAACACGAAGTTTGTTTGCTGCTATGCTGCGCTGAGCTTAAGTCCGGCTTAAGTTGGCGGCATTGGGTCCGACCCCAGATCCAAAATGGTGTGCGCCGAACGCCGTGTCACTCATATCGAGGACCTGTGGAATCCGGACAAGCTTTTGGGCAGGCGCTTCACCTTCATCGCTTTACCCCTGAAAATCCGCGGCGGCACAGGCTCCCCGGTGCGGGCCGCCGCCATTTTGGATGAAGATTAAGGCCGGGGGCATAATTTCGTAAACGAAAGGAGGACGACATGGCCTTTTATCTGAAGCAAGCCAAGGAGAACCCCCGCGAAGACCTGACTACCGTGCGCGACACAGTGCGGGAGATCATCGAGCAGGTGCGGCAGAAGGGCGAGGAAGCGGTTCGTTTTTACTCCAAGAAATTCGACGACTGGTCCCCTGCCGGCTTCAAGATCACCGGGGACGAAATCGCCTCCGCGAAGAAGCAGCTCCCGGCCGGCATGCGCGAGGACATCGACTTCTGCCAGGCACAGATCAGGAACTTCGCCCATGAGCAAATGAAGCGGCTGGTGGACTTCGAGGTGGAGACCTTGCCCGGAGTGCACCTGGGGCAGAGGATAATCCCGGTGAAGTCCAGCGGGTCCTACGTCCCGGGCGGACGCTACCCCATGCTGGCCTCGGCCCACATGACCGTGGTTACCCCCAAAGTGGCCGGAGTTTCCAGGGTGGTGGCCTGCACTCCACCGGTCAAGGGACAGGGCATGTATCCAGCCACCCTCTATTCCATGGCTGCCGCCGGGGCAGATGAGATCTACTGCATGGGCGGTGTACCCGCCCTGGCCGCTATGGCTTATGGCATGGAGGGCCTTGAGCCGGTGGACATGGTGGTGGGCGCGGGCAACAAGTTCGTGGCTGAGGCCAAGCGCCAGATATTCGGTGAGGTAGGTATTGACCTGTTAGCCGGCCCCACCGAGATACTGGTCATCGCTGACGGTTCGGCCGACCCGGAGATTCTGGCCGCCGACATCCTGGGTCAGGCCGAGCACGATCCCAATGCCCGCCAGTGTCTCATCGCCCTGTCCAAAGACATCGCCCAAAAGACCTTGGAGGCGCTGGAGCGCCGTCTCAAGGTCCTGCCCACTCGTGAAGTGGCGGAAGTGGCCTGGCGCGACAACGGTGAGGCCGTGGTGGTGGACTCCCGGGAGGAGGCGGTGGCCCTTAGCGACGACTGGGCGCCCGAACACTTGGAGGTGCAGACTGAGGATTGGCGTTACTACCTGGAAAACTGCCGCAACTACGGCTCCATGTTCTGTGGCGAGGAGACCACGGTGGCCTATGGGGACAAGACTATCGGCACCAACCACGTCCTGCCGACCATGCGGGCGGCACGCTACACCGGCGGCCTTTCCGTGGGCAAGTTTGTCAAGACCGTCACCTACCAGTGGGCCACTAAGGAGGCCTCTCACAAAATCGCCGAGGTCTGCGAACGGGCCTGCAACTATGAAAACATGCTGGCCCATGGCATCAGTTGTAATGTTCGAGTGGAGAAATACGGAAAATGATGAAGCCTCAATTCGACCTGGAGGGCAAATACGCCCTGATCACCGGCGCCAGCGGCGGCATAGGCACGGCCACCGCCCGTCTGCTCGCCCGAGCTGGGGCCACGCTCTTTGTCGCCGGCACCAGGGAGGAAAAACTCAAGTCCCTGTGCGCCGAGTTGGAGGGCCTGGGGGCCGGGTGCTCTTCCATGGCGCTCGATATCAATGGACACAACGCTCCGTCGCGGCTGGTAGAAGCGGCGGTCAAGGAAATGGGCCGCCTGGACATCCTGGTCAACGCTTTGGGCATCAACCGCCCCCAGTTGCCCGAGGAAGTCACCGAAGAGAACTGGGATGCAGTTCTCAATACCAATCTACGCTCAGTGTTTTTCATCTGCCAGTCGGCCGGCCGCCAAATGATCAAGCAGCAATACGGGCGCATAGTCAACATCTCCTCCCAGGCCGGCTCCGTGGCGCTGCCCCTGCGGGCTGCCTACTGCGCCAGCAAGGCCGGCGTGGACATGATGACAAGGGTTTTGGCCGTGGAGTGGGCCTCCCACAACATTAGAGTGAACGCCGTGGCCCCCACTTTCGTGGAGACCCCGTTCGTGACCGAGATGTTTAAAGACCCGGCCTTCAAGCGGTACGTCCTTGACAGCATTCCGGCAGGCCGCATGGCCACCACCGACGAGGTGGCTTATGCCGCGTTGTACCTGGCCTGCGACCTTGCCGGCATCGTCACCGGCCACGTCTTGCTGGTGGATGGCGGCTGGACCGTTAAGTAAACAGACTGGCGATTATCCTCGACGACTTTTGTTCGGGAGGGGCATTCACTCAATTTTTAGGTTATTTTAAGGTAATAAAATGCCATTGACTGTCTGCATATCGCTTGCGGCATTCTTTCCGGATGCGAATATTTCCTCACTACTGACGATAGGATCTTGCAGCGTGGAAAGGTTAATCCTTGGGTGTGAGTATTTTGTGGAGCGGGTACGGAATATTTCCGCACCAGATGGCCGCCGTTAAAGGGACCATTCCCAGGCTAAAAGGAGCATTCCAAGGCTGAAAAGTGGCCGATCATTGCCACTCTGCACTTGGCCAGCAAGCTTTTAGCGTGGTCGACCCAATGCCGTTTTCAAGGCCCGCCAGGGTCACGAAGAACACGAAGGGACACGAAGATGCACAAAGAAAACCGATCTGGAGAAGCACCTTTGTGGGCTTTCGAACCTGAAAAGTATTGGTCGAACACGAAGAAGAGAAAGCACACGAAAACCTT
>JBKQLC010000068.1:0-8266 GCA_052147195.1 Syntrophobacteraceae bacterium | reverse complement strand
ATCAGCGCCCTTCCAACAAATCCACCTTGTCCGTTTTCTCCCATGGCGCGTCCAGGTCGAGCCTGCCCATATGGCCGTAGACCGCAAGCTTCTGGTAGAACCCTCCCTGCCCATTTGCCGAAAGCCTTCTCAGTTGGAAATCCCTGACTATGGCGGCCAGCCGGAAATCGAAATGGTTTTCGAGAAGTGTAGTCAGTTCCTCGTCGGGTATCTTGCCGGTCCCGAAAGTCTCCACTTGAATGCTTTCGGGACGCGACCGGGAAATTGAATAGCTCAACTGCACCTCGCACTCATCTGCCAGCCCTGCCGCCACGAGGTTCTTGGCTGCGTATCTTGCAGCGTAGGCTCCCACTCTGTCTATGCGAAGCGGGTCTTTTCCGCTGAGAGCGGCCCCGCCGTGCCTCGAGTAGTCCCCGTAGGTATCGATGGCATTTTTTCTTCCGGTCAGGCCTGAGTGAACAGAGGGGCCTCCCAGGTGAAAAACGCCCTCCGGATTTATGAATATCTCGGTCTGGCTGTCGGGCCTGAGCGGCTCGTCACTGAACACATGGTCGATTACCGCCTCCCGCAGATCGGCCCTCAGTTTGTCCAGCTTCGGTTTTTCGGGGTCCTTTTGGCTGGCCGTGATGGTAATGCTATGGATGCGCGAGGGTTTTCGATCACTGTATTCAATTCCCACGTCGGTTTTGGCTTCCGGACAAAGGTAAGGCAAAATTTTTTCTTTTGCCGCCGCGCTCATTCGCCTCGACAACTTATGGGCAAGCCAGATGGGAAGAGGCATCAGTGCATCGTTCTGGCGGCACGCGAACCCGAAGGTGGTAACCTGGTTTCCGGCCGGTATAGCTTGTATCTGCTTGGAGGTGAGCTTTCTTTCATCGAACCGGTATGCCGGGTCAAGAGGAAGCTCCTTTATACTCGTCAGCACGCTGGAAGTCCTCGCGTTGAAATCGAGGCCATCGTATCCAACCCTGCCGATTACTTTCCTGGCTATTTCGGAAAGACTGAACGCTGCCTGCGAAGCAAATCTTGCGGCAATGAAAACTATCGACGCGGCAATCGAACACTCGGCGATTATCCGTGAGTAGGGGTCCTGCTCCAGGAAATGGTCCACTATGGCGTCGCTGATGATATCGCAAAGCTTGTCCGGGTTGCCCTCCGTCACCGATTCAGACGTAAGCATGAAGTTTTTTTTCATCTCGTTTGCCCCTCGTTTTCCGAATTCGGACCAGACTTAAACCCTTTCGTAGCCTCGTTTATAAGGAGTGGCAGGATCGAGCTGATCCCGATTATAGCGCCATCGAGAAGGTTAAGCGGGGAAAGCCCGAGAAGATTGCGAAGTCCCGGGACTACAAAGGTGAGCAATTGCAAACCGATTGAACCTCCAAGCGCAAGGGTGAGATATTTGTTCGTGGGGAGTTTTTCCTTGTCATAGATGCTCAGTTTCTCGGAACGGCAGCTTATGGCGTGGAGCAATTGGGCGAGGGTGAGACTCTGAAATGCCAGGGTGGAAGCCTTCTGCCCAATTCCATAGCGGGCAAGCCCAACCCCATAAGCTCCCAGGGTTGCAAGGCTGATTACGCCTGATTCGATCGCTATTCGCTTGAAATCGGACTTCCCTATGATCGGCTCTTTCGGGTCTCGAGGCGCCCTGTCGAGTATGCCCGGCTCCGGAGGCTCCAGGGCAAGGGCGAGACCGGGGAAGATATCCGATATGAGGTTTATCCAGAGAAGCTGCATGGCGCTCAGTGGATAACCTATGCCGGCCGCACCGGCCACAAACATCACCTCTATTTCGCTGAAATTGGTCGAGAGGATGAAATGCAGCGATTTCTTTATATTATCGTATATGGTCCTGCCATGCCCGACCGCCACGACCATCGCTTCGAGATTGTCGTCTTCGAGCACTACGTCGGCCACCTCCCGCGCGACATCGGTCCCGGAACTGCCCATGGCGATCCCGATATCGGCGGCCTTGAGCGCCGGCCCGTCGTTAATGCCGTCCCCGGTCATCGCCACTATTCTCCCGGCATCCTGCAGCGCCTGGACAATCTGCAGCTTATGGGCAGGACTAACTCTTGCGAATACGTGCACCCTTTGTGAAAGACCCCTCAGGGCCTCTGGGTCGATATTGGTAAGGCTGGTGGAATCAAGGATCTCTATCGGGTTTTCCCCGCTCAGGCCGAGCGCTTTTCCGATGGCATAGGCCGTAGGGCTCTGGTCGCCCGTCAGCATTATAGTGTCGATCCCGGAGCGGTGGAAGCGGGCCACCAATTCCTTCATTCCAGGGCGCATCGGGTCCGCCATGCCAATAAGTCCAAGCCACGTCAGACCGCTGAGTTTGTCCGGAACTTCATCATCATCGGCCGTCTGGCATGCGAATCCAAGTACGCGCAGAGCGTCGCCCGCCATGCGTTCATTTTCGAGTTCGATTCTCGAGATGTCCTGCTCGCTCAAGGGGAGTTTTTCACCTGCAACAAGTTGCAAGTCGCACATGGCAAGAACTTCTACCGGATTTCCTTTGACAGCCAGAAACTTTTTAGCGGCGCCGGCGCTATGAAGGGTGGCCATGAAATGACGGTCTTCGGTGCGGAACCTCGTGTCGATTCTGGGATAACGCTGGTTGATCTCCGTTATGCCGAGACCGGAGCGAACCGCGAACTCGAGCAGCGCATTCTCGGTAGATGAGCCTTTGTCACCCTCTCGTTCGCTGAGTTCCCCGCACAGAATACAGATTTTCGCCAGTTGCGCCAGCTCCGGGCTGCTGCGCGCGCTGATTTTATGCCCGCCCCGGTAAAACCCCTCCGGTTTAAGCTCTACCTTTCGATTTCCGGTAAATATCCTCGTAACCGCCATGCGGTTTTCAGTTACCGTTCCCGTCTTGTCAAAGCAGATCGTCTGGACTTCTCCCAGCGTTTCCACGGCTTCCATGTCCCGGATAATTACCCCGTGGGCGTTCAATTTGCGGATGCCCAGCGCCAAGGTCGTCGTGGCAACTGTGGGAAGCCCCTCCGGAACAGCGGCTACGGCAAGAGAAATGGTCGTTTTGAGAATCAGCCCCAATGGGGTCCGCCTCATCAGTCCCATCATGAAAACAAGCCCGCAAATGGCCCCGGACGCCCACACAAGTTGATTGCCGACTGTGTTTAACTGCTTTTCCATTGGGGTCATCGGAGCGACGGTTTCCCCGATCATCGCCTGAAGTTTTCCGATCTCTGTGAAGCGGCCCGTTGCGACCACGACCGCAAGCCCCTGTCCCCCGGTAACAAGCGTGCCCATATAGACCATGTTCTTCCGGTCGGAGATCGGCGTATTTACATCTTTGACAATTTCCGTCTTTTTGAGCACCGGGACGCTCTCGCCCGTAAGACTTGATTCATCGACACTCAGGCGGGCTGCCTCCAGGAGTCTGCAATCGGCCCCGATGTAAGTTCCAGGCCCCAGGATCACCGTGTCTCCGGGGACCACATTAAAGGCGTCGATCCGCTTTCTAACGCCGTCCCGGACCACCACCGCCGATGGATGGGTGAGGGTCTTGAGAGAGGAGATCGTCCTCTCAGCCTCATTTTCGGTTACGAAGCCGATTGAAGAATTGATTGCCACCACCGCCATTATTACGACCGCATCGACGATTCCTCCGGTAAGGACGGCAACTCCAGCGGCAACGCCGAGCAGAGCGACGGGCAGGGAATTCAACTGATTGAGAAAAATCTCGAACTTTGACCTGCGCGGGGCTTCCGGAAGATGATTGGGACCAAATGCAGCATACTTTTCACGGGCCTCTTCGCTCGAAAGCCCAACCTCTGCCGAACCTCCCCAGGCGGTGAGCGCCGCCTGGGCGCCGATCGTATGCCAAGCGCGCTCGGGCTGGGCATTCAGACTGCCGGACAAACTGGATTTGACTCTTTCGACGAGCGATTTTTCTGACGAAGGGCGAGGACCGGCGGTCGTGGGAAGTCCCTCCTCGGGGACCTGGCCGTCTGCATCCCTCTTCTGTCTGCCGGCTCCCGTTCTCCGTCCTTGGGACTCACTTGAATCTTTTTCGTAGCATTGACCGAATTCTGACACGGCCTCTTCGATCAAAGACCCGATCAGGCCCCGGGGAGCCGCTAAATCATGATGTACCAATATGGCTGAGGTTAGAGTGTTCGCGCTGGCGCTGATTACTGTGCGCTCTTCGGCAAGTCTGCGCTCGATGTGATTCTTAAGCGAATCGCAACGGTAAAGCTCACTGACTCTGAATCTCGATCTTCCGGCTATGGCGGCGTGCAAAGTCTCGACCACGGCGATTTCCTGCCTGGAGTATTTTCACAAGGATTGGGGCCCGAATCCCCGGCCCTCTTTGAAGTCGCCAAGGTCCATCCGGAAACCTGGTACATTATCCACGCGAGCTGTGGGGCGCTGGAACAGCCGGCGGCTCAAGGAGGATCGCCACGGCCCGCCCGCGAAACTAACGCCTGAAGTCCCCATTTTCTAAGGGGGATTTAGGTGGATTTGCTAGGGTCGGGGCTCTTGCCGTCCCGGCAGAGCCGCTCCGGCTACGTCCTTAACACCGGAAACAACGCCCGTCAAAATCCCTCGCACCGCGCTTACGGCATTTTCCCCGATAGATCCGGCCGCCTCGATTGCCCCGTTTGCCGCAGCCTTTGCGACTTCATTTACGTTTCCGCCGACCTGCCCCATGGCCTCCACTATACCATCAACCGCCTTTCTGGCAACGAGCGCGACGTCCGCCCCGACATCGGCGGCCCCCTTTACGGCCTCTCTGGCAGTCTGGCCTGCGGCGCCCACTACGTCCCCGCCTACTTCACTTACGCCGAGGATGATCCCCTTTGCTATACTCCTGGTCGCGTCCAAAAGACCCGAGCCAACCTCCTGCGCGGCCGCAACGGTCCCCTTGATGACGTCCCCTGCCACCGAAACCGCCTCGTTAGCGACGGCCCCGGTCGCCCTTATCGTGTCCGTGACGGTGTTTCTTGCGAGATCCACCAATCCCGCTTCGACCTGGTTTATAATCTGAAAGCCGTTAATTATGCCTTCCTTTATCGTTTTTTGCGTTCCCACCCCCTTATTAAGTGGAGCGTGCGCCGGTGAAGCCGATTCGCTCTCATTCATTTCTTTCTCCCCTGCTTCCAAACATTAAGAGCAAACGTCCCAAGGATCATATTCAGTGTGTATGGCGCCAAGCCATAGCGTGGGAAGTACTGTGGGAAATGGAGGCCTCTTAGTAGACATTTGCGTCGTCACCGGGGCCGGAGGTCAGCTTAAGGATTTGTTGCCGCCTTTCCGCAGCCAGTTCGGCCTGAGCTTCCGCTGCCAGGTCCTCCACCGATTCCTTAGCCTCGGCAATCAGCTCCAGCGTTTTTCCATAGAGGATTATGGCGCTTTTAATCGATGCCTTTGCCACTGGCCTCACCACGGCTGCTATTGCCGGGGCGATCGCGGGCGCCAGGATAATTACCACGAGACCAATTGCCAGACCCGTCCCGATCTTTAACCCATTGGAAAGCGCCATCTGCCACCTCCTCTATTAGCTCCACAAACCAGCCCACACTCGGTAAAATTGCAACGCGCCCGTACACCAATTTACATGCGTTTTTCGTAAAAATTATGCTTTCAGAATTGATTCCGGCAGCTATAATTCGGAACTCAACTCTTCGGGCGCACATTTTTCATCGGGGCTATTTAACCTCGCGTAGGATTCAAATGCGAAGTAAGCAAGTAAGTACCAGGGCGCACCCTCAATTTGAAAGCCGCGCCTGGCGAGTTGCAGTAGAGCAAGAGCACCGAATCCGAGTGGCACCAGCAGCTTTAGATTTTGAATGCTTTTGGCCGAAAAACCCAGACGATTTTCGAGATCTGAAATTGCATCTGTCAGCGATTTCGCGGGCATTTCGACGCCCGTTGCGGCCATCGCTATAACGCCCAGATCCTTCAGTTTGGACTGGATGTCTTCAAGCGATTCCTTTTCGTGGTGGACAACGATGGTCCCGGTTTGTAGATTGGTATCGACGCGGCTGACAGAGGGAGATTCTTCGAGGGCCCTGGCGAGCCGGGCCATTTCTTCCCGGTTTCGCCTTTTACGGGAAAGCCTGATTCGGGTGCGCCTCGGCGTGTTTGATACAATTTCCGTATGCTCGGCCATGGAGGTCCAGATCCTGTTTTAAACCAATGCCTGCAAAACTGATTAGACTATTCCTAGATGGTTACAATATGTTGTCGATTGTGTGATGTCAAGTTACGTAACTGTTACATTTTGATGACAAAATATTCTACAGCTTACATAGGACATGCCGAAAATGGCGAAAGAGAACGGAAATAAACATACTCTTATAGACCGGCTGATTGACCTTGCCTGTCAAACGGAAATCTCCCACCACATTCCGGGACGCATCAGGCTCAAGGTAAAGCTCCCGGGGTTGCTTCTCGCACAGGATCTCGATGCCGAGGACCTGATGAAATACTTTATCGGCATTTTGGATGCCAGGACCAATGCCGCTGCAAGGTCCATAATCATAAACTACGATGAAAGGGTAATTTCTCCGGATCTGTGGGAGCGCCTTGTCATGGTGAAAAACCACCCGACTCTCAGAGAGTCCGTCAAGGAAGCGCTGCAGAGTCTTTCCAGGCCGGAACTTGCATAGTGCGCTCCCAAACAGCCTGACCCCATCTCATCTTTTCCGATGTTGCCGGTTCCCGGGCCGGTCATCCTGCCGGTTATAGCCGCATAAGAAAGATTTCTTCGCATAAACTTCAAATTTGCCTGAAATGTCTGACAATTGTAGTGGTTTTGTCAAACTTCTGTAACATTCGGCTTTTAATATTGCCTCTAATCGAAGGATGATTCCTGAAATCGGGGACTCTTTCGGGAGAAGATTGGGGGGATGGGGAATTGTGTGGCGGAAGATTTATGAGCACAAAGCAAAATTCGGGAGGGACACAATGAGCTTTTATTGCCACAGCACTCCTGGGAGACTTAGAATCAAAACACCGATAATCAAGCAGAACCCCGCAGAAATAGAGAAAGTCCGCGGAATACTTGAATCGCTCTCGGGAGTCGATAATTTTTCAATTAGCGCCCTGACCGGCAGCATCACGATCAACTATACTGATTGCGAAATCGATTCGGAATCAATTTTGAAGATTCTCGAAGAGAAGGGCTATTATAGGACTTCGTCGTTAGAGGAACAAGAGGACCCCATGCAGACCGCAGTGTCGAAGGTCGGAGAGACCGTGGGCAAGGCGCTCATCGGGGCTTTCGTCCAACAAGCGTTCGAAGGCTCTATGCTCTCATTTCTCGCGTTATTGGTTTAACCCAGGGGTTCGGACCCTCGCCCATTTTGTCCGGACTGCATTCGTTTCAACTATTTTGACCCGGGTAACCTCCCGGGGTAGGGTCGTTTTCCCCTCAATCCCACATCAAGTAACATGCCTGCCGGATCTTAATCCAAAAAAGCTTTGAAGCAACCTCTACACGAAACACTGCTTTCTGCGACATCAAGGTCTACGTCGGCGGTCTCAGGGAAGGCATCTTTCCACCGGCCGGGTTATGCTCATTCCGGGATACAATGCGTTTCCTGAGGGCTGTACAGCTCTCATATGCCGGACGGCAAAAGTACCGGTTGCCTCATACCCATAAGTTCCCTCCCGAGAAAATCGGCCCCGAAGAAAAATGATTATATTTATCCAAATTCATAACGAAAGTGAGTTTATCCAATGTCTGATAAAGAAAACTGCGAACTTGGATGGATAAGGATGTGCAGGTCCTGCGACCTTGACGGCAAATCCTATGAACATGGATCGGAAGTGGTGAACGGGGCGCTGGCCGTAGAATGTGAGAACGGTAAATGGAAGGGGCGCATAGATCCATTCATCACAGTCGGTCCCTGAGGAAGACCGTTCGCAAAGATAACCGCCCGTTTTGCTGAAGGTCCGGACTGAGGATCGCCCGCAGGGGATTTGCCCGATCTGCGTTCGTCAAGCCGGGGCGGGTGAGTTCGCTTTGTTCGGTTCGCTCGCTCGGCGAGGTTTCACATCCGGTGTGTTCGTATGAACTATAATTATATAAAAAAATTATTGCCTCGGACTTGCCGTCGCATTTGGCCGAGTTAAAATTTAATTAAGTGCCCCCCTTCCCTTTCACGGGGGAGGGAAACTAAGTGGTCCGTTTCATAAATTCGGTGACGTATTCTAATTGAACTACGCAGCGACACGCAGTTCAATTTCGCAGTTTAGCTTGTCAATTAATTTGTTCAGCTTCTCACGGGTG
>JBKQLC010000067.1:0-20144 GCA_052147195.1 Syntrophobacteraceae bacterium | reverse complement strand
ACTCGCCAAACCGCTCCACTACGCTGTCATAGGCTGCCATCTCATCCTCTGGCCTTCCCACGGCTCCCAAAGCGTAGCCCTTGTTGACAAGCGCCATTGCGACCCGCTCCAAAAGACGGGCGTCCTCTGACTCGCCAAACCGCTTCACTACGCTGTCATAGGCTGCCATCTCATCTTCCGGCCTTCCCATGGCTCTCAAAGCGTAGCCCTTGTTGACAAGCGCCATTGCGACCTGCTCCAAAAGACGCGCGTCCTCTGACTCGCCAAACCGCTCCACCAATTGGTTGCAAGCATTAATAGCTTCAGTGAATTTCCCCCCGCTTAACGAATCGGCGCTTTTTTTAATCAGCAACGAGCCCTCGTCCATGCTGTCTTCATGCGTCACTCCTTCCCTCACCAATGGTTTCAGATAATTTGCCTCTGGGAGTTCAAAGAATGCTTGCGGCGTATTTTTCACAATCGATTGAAACAGGTCCACCTCTTGCCGGGTCTGTTCCAAGATCGATCCATATTCTTTTATAAACCAGGGGCGCAGTTCTCTGTCCACATCGCAGGTTTCCTTTGCCAGGGCGCAGGCAACGGCCGCTTCGCCATAAATGGGCATCATGCATCGAACCAAGGCCTTGACCCGGTCCCCAGCGCTGCCGGAAAGGCGCATGAGATGGTAGATGTTATAGAGGCGTTCGGTAATCTGATAAAAATAGGTCCGTCCTTTCCTATCCACTTGGGCCACGGCTCCTTTTACCGTCAGCCGATTAAGCAAAGCACTGACCATATTGACATTCAGCCGGCTTCGTTCGGCCACGTCTTTTGCCCTGGAGGGTGCCCAAAGTTCGGCCAGAGTCACAAACACCCGTCGTTCTTTGTTGGGCAGGGCTTCCACGTTGGCCTTAAAATAGGTAGTATGGTCATCGATCAGTACAACCAGATTGTCCATCAACTCCTTCAACGGCCGGCCCGCGCCGAAATCCGCAAGGATCGCCAGGAGGCGGGGGCTTCCGCCAGTGAGGATTTCCACGGGCCGGACACGGTTTTCCTTCAGATCCTCACCGGTGATACTTTGCCAAAGGGTCCGGCAGGCCGTAGTGTCCAGTGGAGTCAGGCAAATTTCCCGAAAGAGTTCGAAATTGGCTTTTTGGGCGTTGAGTATTTCTCCGAAATGGGTGGTGGCCGTGGCGACCAACATCAATTCCGGACGGTTCAACAATGTTTGCCTTATGTCCCAGGCATCATCTTCACTCGATTGCTCACCCAGCAGCAGTTGGAGATTCTCCACAATAATCAGCAACCTTTTGCGGCCCGCGAAGTCCGAAAGCGCCGATAAAGCCCGTATCTTCAAGGTCTGCTCATTCCGCTCTCTGACTAAGGCCGCATGTTTTTCCAGCAGGCGGCCGTCATCATTCTCTTTTTCCTGCTCTCCAACCCACTGTAGAACCCGCAGCCAGAGCTCGCCTTCAACGGCCACATCATAAAGTTCCTCAGGCAGCGGCACCGGATACCAATTCTGGCTCAATGTTTCATCTTGCTGAATTTCAAGGGCCAGCCGGCGAACGAGCATTGTTTTGCCCATTCCCCTGGGTGCGATGATGATCACGTGCTGGTTGACCGGACCTGTATTGTTCCGAACGATTTCCAAAAGAAGCCCCAGTTCCCGGTTTCGTACCACAAAAGAAGACAAGAGTTCTTCTTTGCTCAAAAAAGCCGGGTTGTGCTTTATGAGGCGGGAGTTACTCATATGTCCTGCGCTCCCTGGTTTGAAGGATCCACATAGCTCTGAGAGAATCGTTTTTCCCACCAGTCACGGATTAGGTTGGATGAAAAGCGCCATCCATCAATTATTTCATGTCTGACTAGATATCCGTCATGTTCCAGCACATCCAGCACTTCCCGCAAAACGGGGCCTCTGTCTTTCAATCCTGATCGATCAAACAAAACATCGCACATCACCGTTTTGAGGGTGTCCTTGATCGCCGCCTCTGACAAAAGATCCAGCGCCAGCGGAATTTTTTCCTTGTCTAATACCCTGAGTAGCCGCTCTTCGTAGTCGGCCAATTCAGCATGGCCTCGCGTACTCAACATGGACTTCTGATAAACGCGCTCGATATCCCCGGTGTTCGGATTGCGTCGATGGTCCTTAAATAAATCCTGGTAAAGATACCCGAAAAACATCTGGACATGGTGAGGAATGCAAACACCGAGCAGGTCTGCCATTTTTGAGGAAAGCTCCGCCGACCATTCGATGCCGGAGGTTTGAGCTAGAAGATCTAGGCATTTGCCGGCGGTTTGGCGGTCCCAGGGATCGACATGAAATGGCTGCAGATGACCAATCGTATGACTCAAGCCGTATCGTTTCAAAATCGGTTCCAATCCTATGGAACCGCAAATGATAAAGCAGATCTTCTCCTGAAATTGTCCCATGTTCTGCCGCAGCCATGAGAGAAAAATCTCCGCTTCTTCGGGCGATTTTTTGAGTAGGCGGGAAACCATGATAGGCAGCTCGTCCATACAGATAACAATGGGCCGGTCGGCCTTAGCCAGATTGGACAAAAGTTCCCGCCCCATGAACCGCCAGTGGCCCTTGACGCCCTCGCGAAGTTTGATTTCTAATAAATCCGGAGCGCCAATCGTATCTACCGTTTCAGATAGATGCTTCAGGAACGTGCTAAAAACATCGATCACTTTTTTTGCCAACGTCCGGTATTCTGATGCTCCCATGGACATGGCAACCACCACATCTTCCGGCGTTGTACAATTCTGAATATCCAAAAAGATGAGATAATGTGTTGCATTTCGCTTCAGTCTTCTGAAAGTCTCACGGATCAGGCTGGTTTTTCCTACCCTGCGAGGTGCGACTATCAAAATATGATTGCCGCCGCTATCGATATTTTGGGTTAGAAGCGCGATTTCTGCATCACGGTTGTAGAAATCTTCACCGGTCACCCACGGCCCATATTTGTTTTTCAATTTTCGCGTCATTTACAGCCTCCATCCCAACAATTTTGTTGCCAACATTATTATTGGATAGCAACGATAATGTCAAGAGCTAGCCAACAATTTTGTTGCCAACTTATCCGTTGCGATAGATCGGCAATTTGCTCTGGCCCCTCGGGGTAGCAGCCGTAGCGAAGTAAATTTTTACGCTAAACGTGCCTGAGCATGAGGGTTTTTAGCGCTCAAGTCCGCCCTGGCCCTGGCCACGATCACGCTACCAGCTCACATAAGTATTGAGTTGGCCGATGTTTTGCTAATTGGGGTCTGCTCACGATTGGGAAATTATCGCACGCTAGGATTGAAGGTAATTAGAAATTCAATTAGTTACGTTATCATTCGTGATCCAAGTTTTCTGTTTGAGAGCCTGATTAACGATGCGCCAAGTACTTGATTTTTAAGGATGTATCTTCCTTGGCGTGCTATTTTTTTCGTTTTCTGAGCAGACCCCGGTTAGGTCATTAAGCCGCTCGTTGAGCAGGGCCTTACGGTACGTGTTGGTATCAGGCGTCAAACGGGTTTGGAATTGTGTAGACGAAGCCGACTCCGCGTATAGTTTTGATCCGATCGATTCCTCTGTATTTATGACCGAGTTTTTTTCTCAGGCGGCTTACATGCATATCCACACTGCGGTCATAGGCGCCAAGGTCCCGGCCGAGGACGCTCTGGGCCAGTTGCTCACGGGTTACGATATGACCGGCGGCTCTCAGCAATATTTCCAGAAAATTGAACTCAATGCCTGTCAATTGTAATTCTGCTCCGTCACGGCGCACAACCCGGGCTCCGCCGTCAAGTTCAATGTCTCCGAGAACTATTCTTTCAGGCGCCGGCCTTTCCTCACCATTGAGGTAATTGTTAGTACGCCGAAGAATTGCGCGGACTCTTGCAAGCAGTTCGCGAGGGCTGCAAGGTTTTTCCATGAAATCGTCTGCCCCGATCTCAAGCCCTACGATGCGATCTATTCCCTGAGTTCGGCCGGTTAACATGATTACAGGCGTGTTCTGCCTGGAACGGATGCGTTGCAGGACTTCAAAACCATTCATGCCTGGAAGCGTTATATCGAGTACGATCAAATCATATTCGTCCTTAGCTGCTGCCAAGACCTGCCTTGAAGCGTCCATCCCGTTGTAGATAGAGGTTACCTCAAACCCTTCCGGCTCGAGATAATCAGCCAGCATTTCACAAAATCCTGTATCATCATCTATCACTAAAAGACGACCCATTTGAATGACCTCTGTATTTTTCAGAATCTTGCGCAAATTGTTTGTTTTAGATAAATGCTCAACTCTGCCCGAAGCTCAGGTGCTTCCGGCAGAGTTTTAAACATCCGGCTAAGGAAAATCGTGATCCTACTGATTGCCCGCCTGCGGCAATTCCGGTTTGGGAAGTTGCACGGTCTTCTGAAGGCTCAGGTCGGGGACGCTGTAGATGCAAACGCCGGGTCCCGCTAACACATAAAGAACACCATTGCCGGCCCAAAGCCCATGCGGCGGCCCACCCATGGGGGGGTGGGGTGGAAACTTTCCGGTAGCGGGCGGCTTGGGTGGAGCACCCTGAGGGGGCGCAATATCCGGGAGGTCCACTGAACGCAAAAGTGTCATGTCCGTGAGCTGGTACTCCCGAATCTTGCCGCCCGCCATTACATAAAGGTATTGCTGGTCGCCGGAAATACCTGCCAACCCAAGTTTGGAAAAGACGGCCGGCGGGGGTTGAACGTCACTGCTCTGCTGGGGGTTGGCTACCCCGGCAATCGAGCAGAGAGCCAGACAAAGAATAACAGGGATAAGTATCTTGCTCACCTTTGTCTCCTTTGTTTATTTAGATTTGCATTATGGCTGAGCCGGTTCGACCGGATCTCATTTGTCTCATTCCTGGTTCTGGTCTTAATTCCGATCTCCGCACCTCCTTTTGTCATTGTTTAAGGCGCCGCCAGGGTGATTTACGTGCCACGAACTTCTGAACCCGCTCGGACGTGTAGACTTTAGACGTCGATTGTGGAGAAAGTATGGAGGCAGTGTGGAATAAATGCGGAGATCGATGAGCAGGATTGACTTCCTGGTCCGAATACGCCAGAAATAGACGAACATTATGACTGCATCTGGTCAATTATCTCTGCAGCTTTCGGCCGCTGGCGGTTTAGCATGAACATTAAATTCAGACATAAAGTATTTTTGGCTTTTTTGCTGAATAGCTTGATCATTGTCGTTTGCATGCTCCAGATCGGAAGATACTTTGCCGAGCGCCATTTTGAAGAGTATGTCGGCAAAGTCGAAGACGAAAGAGTCACGCAACTGGTTGATGCACTTAGACAGGAGTACCTGAGGCGCGGTAACTGGGATTCGGTCCTGGAGGACCAGGGACTTTGGTTCGGCTTAAGATGGGTCGGGCCTGGCATGCCGCCGAGAACCGAGAGGACCGGCCCGCCGCTCTTTCCCCCTGGTCCTCTATTGGCTGAGAGACAAAGAATCCCGCCCCTGCCTGGCGAGCTGATTCCCCCGCCTCCCGGTCCCCCTCCGCAACATCCGCCTGATCCACCCGTCGCCCTGTTCGATGTGGAGAAACACCCCCTAACCCCCCTGGCTGACCCTTCTTTTCAGGACAACTACCGGCTCAAACCCATAGAGGCTGATGGGAAATTGGTTGGGTGGCTTGGAACTAGAAAGCACGGACTGCCGGCTCATCATTTGGAGTTCGAATTCATAAGACAGCAGTCACAGACATTCTATGCCTTAGGATCGGTTGCCATCATCTTAGCGTTCTTCGTGACGTTCGTTTTGTCCCGGCATCTGCTGGCGCCCGTCAAGGAACTGGAGAAAGGGACAAGGGCCCTGATCTCCCGCGGGTTTGACACGCGAATCGCCGTCAAATCGCGTGATGAATTGGGCCAACTGGCCGCCGGTTTCAATGCAATGGCGCAAGCCCTGGAAAAACATCAGCAGACGCAACAACAGTGGCTGGTGGACATATCTCACGAACTGAGGACCCCGCTGGCTATTCTTCGCGGAGAAATAGAGGCCATGCAGGACGGCGTCAGGGCAGTCACGCGGCAGGGGCTGGATTCCCTTCACCTGGAGGTGATGCATCTAAGTCGAATCGTTCGTGACCTTCATGATCTTTCCTTGATCGAGTCAAGGAGCTTCAGCTCGGAACTGACGGCCGTAAATCTACCCGAGATACTGACAGAGACATTGGATTGCTTCCGGACACGGCTGCACCAGCGCGGCATCAGGCTCGATATGCATGAAACGGTAGAGGGGGAACTTCCGATTCTGGCAGATGCAGATCGGCTCAAACAGGTTTTCTCAAACCTCCTGGAAAATACGTTGCGATACGCAAAGGTTCCAGGTGTTCTGAAAGTTTCCCTCGAAGCCGGGTCCGGTGAGGTTTCAGCGAGTTTCGAGGATACCGGGCCCGGAGTCCCTGAAGAATCGCTTGCACTTTTATTTGACAGGCTTTACCGGGTAGACGGGGCAAGAAGCCGGGAGCATGGAGGCAGCGGACTCGGTTTGGCGATATGCAAGAGCATCGTGGAGAGCTTTGGGGGGAAAATAGAAGCTTCCAATTCCCCCGCCGCAGGGTTGAAAGTCAGCATGGTCTTCCCGCGCTATCACAGCGTACGGCTCTGATGCCCTTCACTCGTGTGCGAATCGAAGGAGACGTGGAATGAGCCGGGATATCCTGGTGGTCGAGGATGAAATCAAAATAACTGAAATACTGAAGGACTACCTGGTGAGCGCAGGCTACAGGGTTTCGTGTCTCGATCATGGGGATCTGGTTCTGCCCCATGTAAAACAAAACCACCCTGACTTGATTCTCCTGGACATCATGATCCCCGGAATAAATGGATGGGACGTTTGTCGCGGGATCAGGCAATTTTCGAATGTCCCTATAATAATGATCACTGCCAGGGTCGAAGAAATCGATCGTTTGCTCGGTCTTGAATTTGGCGCCGACGACTACATTTGTAAACCTTTCAGTCCCAGGGAGGTTGTGGCGCGTGTGAATGCAGTACTGAGGCGCACATATTCCCCTAATGCCCCAAAGACGCTCGCCGCCGCAGAGCTGGTAATGATCGAGGAAACCCGCCAGGCGCTTGCCGGGGGAACCGAGCTCAAGTTGACGCCCTGTGAGTATAACCTTCTCAAGATGCTTTTGAGCTACCCTGACCGGATTTTCTCGCGAAACGAGCTGATTAATGCAGTTCAAGGGTATGATTTTGAAGGTTATGACAGGACAATCGACTCACATGTGAAGAACTTGCGGAAAAAAATAGCAAAGTACATTCCGGACAAGGAGATAATCAGTACCATGTACGGAGTGGGTTATAAATTGAATTCCAGGCCGGATTGACTTCTCAGCCATGCTAAACCCTGCTTCTGCACAAAAAATAGCCGCCCTCATGGCCAAAAGCATCCGCTTGCGGCATTTGAAACGTTTTGAAGATGCCCTGGAAGCCCTGGACGAAGCGCTGGAGATCGATCCGGATTATTTCCTGGTGCTTAAATACAGAGGAATTGTTCTTGACGAGTTGGCCCGATACGAAGAAGCGGTCGAGTCGTTCGATAGATTTTTGAAGCTTATGAACGATCCGCACGCATACGGGTTGCGCGATAAAAGTCTGCTCAATGCCATGGCGGACTGTGATCGCATTCTGGAGGCTAATCTTGAGAACACTGAAGCGCTTGTCAAGCGGGGTGATATTCTGCAGCGGCTGCGCCGCTATGATGATGCCGTCAATAGTTATGACCGGGCTTTGAAAATACAGAACGGAGATAAAAACGCTCTTAACAGGCGTGGAAATGCCTTCTTAGAACTTAACAGGCACGAAGACGCGCTGGAGAGCTACGACCGTGCGCTGGCAATAGCGCCGGACAATGCGGCCCTGTTATTTAACCGGGGCAATGTCCTGCAGCAGCTCGGCCGCCTCGATGAAGCCTTGGAAAACTATGGCCGGGCGTTGTCATTTAAACCGGATTTAACTGAAGCTGTTATGGAGCAAAGCCATTGCAGACTGGCCATGGGGCATTTTCAAACTGGATGGCGGCTCTATGAGTCCCGGTGGGAAATCGGTTCGCTAAAACGGAAAAAATTTAATTCACATGAACCCTTATGGCTCGGGGAGGAGCCGCTTTGCGGGAAAACCGTTCTGCTCTGGGCGGAGCAGGGATTTGGGGACACTTTACAGTTTCTGCGCTACGTGCCGTTAGTGGCGCAAATCGCTGGGCCTGTGATCGTCCGGGTGCCTATCGGCTTGAAGTCGTTGACCCAGACCCTCAAGTGCCCCATATCAATAGTCACAAACATAGAGCCGTTGCCTTTTCACGATTTCCATTGCCCGCTGATGAGCCTGCCTCTGGCGTTTGGCACTACGTTGGAATCGATCCCCGCCGATATTCCATACCTTAGCGCTGATATCGATCAGACAAATGAGTGGCGAAAACGGCTCGGTCCCCGTGATAAGTTCAGAATCGGCATCGTATGGGCCGGCCGCCGGCATGAACCGGTGAACCGGACGCGCGATATGCCGTTGGAAGTCTTACTGCCGCTTGCGAATCTGGACATCGAAATAATAAGTTTACAGAAGGAAATTCCGGAGGGGGACAGGAAAGTACTCAAGTCCCTGCCCCAGTTTCGCTGTCTGGGTGAAACATTGACGGATTTTGCGGATACCGCGGCGCTGATCGAAAATCTGGACATGGTCATCAGCATGGACACGGCGGTCGCCCACCTGGCCGGAGCGCTGGGCAAAAGGGTGTGGATAATGCTCAGGCATTCGGGTGAGTGGCGCTGGCTCCTTGATCGTACTGACTCCCCCTGGTACCCCACTGCACGGATTTTCCGCCAGAGAGTTCGCGGCGACTGGGTTGGAGTTGTTAGTGAAATAACTCGACAGTTGCAGGTTTTGCTCGAAACCTGACAGGCCTGTCAACCTTGGCTTTTCATATATTTTGCTCTGACTTAGCCCCGAGCATCTTCATAGGAGATCGTGTGAGCCGCAAACATACTCAAGGTTCCGACAGCCGGGCGGACAGCGCGGCGGGCATTTACTGCTTCATGGATATCGTAGCCAGGGAGGCCGAAGAGTATGCCTTGGATCATACTACACCGCTGTCCGCGCTCCTTGAGGAGGTTGAACACTTTACGCTGACCAGGACATCCTCTCCCAGTATGCTCACCGGACGGGTCGAAGGCCGGTTCCTGCAGTTGGCGGTTCAACTGGCAGGCGCGCATTACATCGTCGAAATCGGCACCTTTACCGGCTACTCGGCCCTTGCCATGGCCGAAGCCCTGCCCCATGACGGAGAAATCCTGACCATCGAGCATAATCCTCACTATGCAAAGATCGCGCAGGATTTCTTCGTCCGGAGCTCCAACGGTTTCAAGATCACGCTGCGTACAGGCGAGGCGCTCGAAATCCTGAAGACACTGCCGGATGCAAAGACAGACCTTGTCTTCATCGATGCCGACAAGCAAAACTACAGTGCATATTATGCAGAATCGATGAGGATTTTGCGTAATGGCGGATTGATACTTGCCGATAACGCCCTGTGGTACGGCAGGATCTTCGATCCGAAAGACGATGAAAGCCGGGCAATGGCAGACTTCAACGAATTGGTGAAGGCGGACGGCCGGACCGAAAAGCTGTTCCTTACAATCCGTGATGGGATTTACCTGATCAGAAAACGTATCAGTGTTTAATGAACCCCAACATTCGATAGTTTCCGCAATGCCGCGATCGGAAAAGACAGCAGGAGAGCTTTCTTATGGCAAATGCCAATAACTGGCGTCCGAAAGTCAATCCCTGGTTTATTGCGATCACTACGATCATGCCTACGTTCATGGTGGTTTTGGATACGTCGGTCGCCAATGTGGCGCTTCCACATATAGCCGGAAGCCTGTCGGCCGGCGCCGACGAAGCTACCTGGGTCCTCACCAGCTACCTGGTCGCCAATGCCATCGTGCTTCCCATTTCGGGCTGGATCGCCCAGTTTCTGGGCCGAAGCCGCTTCCTTATAATCAGTATGGCCGCGTTCACCATTTCATCTCTTGCGAGCGGGGCCGCCGTCACCCTGGATATGGAGATAATAGCCCGTATAATCCAGGGCGCGAGTGGGGGCGCGTTGATTCCGATATCTCAGGCCATCCTCCTTGAGAGCTTTCCGCAGTCGAAAAGAGGAGAAGCCATGGCGGTCTTTGGCTTCGGAGTCGTCCTGGCCCCCATCGTAGGCCCGACGCTCGGGGGCTGGATTACCGACAATTACTCCTGGCGCTGGATTTTTTATATTAACTTACCGGTATGCCTGCTGGCCATTTTGCTGACTAAGCTGCTTATCGAGGACCCTCCGTATATCCAGGCGGAAACCCCAAAATCAATCGATTACGTCGGCTTTATTCTGATGGCTATCGGCCTCGGAGCACTGCAGGTCGTTCTCGATAGAGGGGAAAGGGCTGATTGGTTTTCTGCCGGCTGGGTGTGGCTTGCCGTTATCGCCTCGGGCGCCTGTTTGCTTGGTTTTGTAATTTGGGAGTTAAATTCCAGGGAACCGATAGTCGACTTGCACATTTTGGCGAACCGCAACTTCGCCGTCGGGATCCTTCTGGCCACGGCTTACGGGATCACTCTGTACGGAGCGTTGGTGATGCTGCCTCTTTTTCTGCAAAACCTGATGGGGTACACCGCGCTGGGAAGCGGACTGGCGATTACTCCACGCGGAATAGGCGCGCTCGTTTCAATGACCCTTGCAGGCCGGCTCGTAAGGAAGATCGACGGCCGCATCATGATCATTGCCGGCTTCGTCGTCCTTGCTTTGGGCAGCTTTCTTCTGGGTGAAATCGATCTTCAGATTTCCATCAGCAGCATCATCTGGCCCAACATTATAATGGGACTTGCGATTGGAATGATCTTCGTCCCCCTGACCACTATTGCGATGGGGACGCTGCCCAATGAAATGATAGGGACTGCAACCGGCCTGTATAATCTGATGCGAGGTATGGGCGGGAGCATCGGTATTGCAGTAGTCACCACGTTGCTCGCCCGGCATGCTCAACTGCACCAGTCGCTGCTCGTTTCTCATTTGACGCCGTATGATCCGGCGTTTCGAGAATCGTTCCACAGGCTGACGGAGTTGTTCTCCACTCAGTGCGACCCGGTTACAGCCATGCGAAAAGCTTACATGTCCGTCTACAATATCCTTGTGGACCAGTCTACTCTCATGGCGTTTATCGATAATTTCAGGCTACTTGGTTACTTCTCCCTGGTCGGCGTCCCATTAACTCTGCTTTTCAAGAAGGTTGCCTCGAAGAGAACTATGCAATCTTCTATTGCGGAATGATATGTGCCCGATCAGCCGCCCCGGAAAATGCCTGGTCCGCGATCGCAGTAATATTGGCCCCTACAGGCGGCATACGTATTGGGCGCCGGTACTCTCCGGCCAAACCAATACCTACGCGCCAAACCCCATTAGCTTATTCCTGCCGGCCTATTCTTCATAAGAGAGACGGTTTTTCCCGCAGCCGGCGAGCGGCAATGAACCGCCAGAGATGATCAGGATCTTTGGTGAGATAATAGCGATAGTTCTATTCAATTTACATTTGATTATTAGTTAGTATAATCTGGTTATCTGTGCCATCCTGAAACAGTAGATTAAGATGCCGAACCGCGGGGAAGAGGCTGGGCCGTTGCTTGTCAGGGTTCAAGGACTCCCTGTAAATCTAGTAGACTTACGGATATCCCTGATTGCTGTAAAGGGTTTTATATGAATTCAGCACGTTTCCTCCGGATTTACGTCTTTGCGGCAACTGCGACATGGGTGATCGTTGTCATTAGCTTGATGCTGCTTAACCTCCGGCAGATTCATGAGGCCCAGTATGCGATGGCAACCAGCGATGCGAGGGCGCATGTTAATGAGGATAACGCCTTTCGGTTTTGGGTGGCCTCCCACGGGGGCGTCTATGTCCCCGTGACTGATCAAATCCAACCTAACGCTAACCTTTCGCAGATACCGGAACGCGACATCGAAACCCCAAGCGGCAAATCGCTTACGTTGATCAACTCGGCTTACCTGCTTCGCCTGATAATGAGGGATTACGCCGATCTCTATGGAATTCAGGGCCATCTGGTCGGCATAACTCCATCGCAGAAAGAAACCACACCCGATGAATGGGAAAAGGTAGCTCTCTTGAAATTTCAGGAGGGCCATCCGGAGATCTCGGAAGTCGCCAATATAGATGGAGTCCCGTATCTAA
This sequence comes from Syntrophobacteraceae bacterium, assembly GCA_052147195.1. Taxonomy (GTDB): domain Bacteria; phylum Desulfobacterota; class Syntrophobacteria; order Syntrophobacterales; family Syntrophobacteraceae; genus SbD1. The sequence goes on along the minus strand of JBKQLC010000067.1, from coordinate 7,910 downwards.
GACTCATGAAGCCCATGTACAACGAGGAATCATGTTTAAAATGCCATGCACATCAAAACTATACTGTTGGGAACGTCATGGGAGGCGTATCTGTTTCGGTCCCACTGGGCCCGTACCTTGCCGGGATGCAAAGTGAGATGGTTTTTTGCGCCGCCTGTTACGGGATTGTGCTTGTTGTTGGTCTCACGGGCATCCGCCTGGGCAGAAATCGCCTGCTTCATCACATCGATGAGCGTGACAAGACAGAGGACGCCCTGCGTGAACGAACTGCCGATCTGGAAAAAGCTAACAGGGAACTCTTGCAAGTACCCGCAAAACTCATTTGGGCCCAGGAAGAAGAACGGAAAAGAGTGGCCGGAGAACTCCACGACAGCATCAGTCAAACGCTTGTAGCCCTGAAATACAGGGTAGAGGCAATCTTGGTCGAAGGGAGTCGCGGACGGTCTGTGAAAGCAATGGAAACATTAGAACAATTCGTTCCCGTTCTCCAGCGCTCAATTGACGAGACGAGGGCTATTTCCATGGGACTGAGACCTGCGGTGCTCGACAGTTTGGGCCTTGTATCCGCACTTGAATGGTTGCGCCGGGAGTTCATGAATTTCAATCCAAAATGCCATGTTGAGCTTGAAACGGATATTGGTGATAAGACTGAAATAGATGGTCCCCTTAAGGTGAACGTATTCAGGATTACACAGGAGGCTTTGAGCAATGTTGCCAAACACAGCAGGGCTGAGTGGGTTGATATCACGTTGGTGAGAAAAAATGGTTTCATGGAGTTGGCAATTACTGACGACGGGGTAGGATTTGACTTAAACGCGGCGAGCACACCCTGTCCAGAGAGTCTCGGCCTCACCACTATGCGCGAAAGGACAGAAATCCTAGGTGGGACCTTTACCATGATCTCGACACCAGGTGAGGGTACAACGGTTCGCGCCTCATGGCAAGAGGACGGGAAAAAGATCCACTAACCACGGACATTCTCAATCTCCTTAGCACATGTCCAGAGCTGAGGCATAGAGAACGCAGACCGGCGAACGGTGAACAGAAGGACACTGCTTGCAAAACTGATCTGGTCGTTCATTTCCCGCTTAAGGACCGTCGCATCAAAAGAACCGAAAAATTGTTTCCAAAAGGTCCCGATCTGAAAGCCATGCTCGGGGGCTTTCAGTGCACCAAAGACCCGCGTTCCGTTTCCTTCAGGCTACATGGAAAGCTTGTCGTGATTCATCCGAGGGAGATCTGCGTAAATGCCCCCAATGACCAATCGGAGCATGTATGCAGAACAATTCACAGGTTAGCACGGCAGGCAACACCCGGGCATTCAGTGAGCAAAACTCCCTGGAGTTTTGCATGGAGGCGTTCACTCCACCCTGACTTTTCAGTGCCGGCCTGAATTTCGATTGTCGCTTCAGACGCTTGAATTGTACGCCTGCCCTTCGACTTTGAGACTTATTACATTCACATCCGCAGACCATTATCCAGTACCCATAAGCTGCATACTTGAAGAAACATGGGTGTTTGGAAGTTTGTTGTCTTCGAAAAATTATTTCTTTTCCGCAGTGATTCTATAAAAAACTATAATTAATGGATATCATTTAATAAATATATTCATGGGGTCTTCTGCTATTGCCTGGCTACACCTTATTTGCAGTTGACAAGACACCAGATCGGTTTATATTGCGATCAATAAGATTTACCGTGCATTGTTAGGTGGTTGTGGGAATTAAAAGAATGACTATCAGGGTTTTCAGGAGATATAAAATGAGCAAAAAATTGATTCTTGGATTGGCCTTAGCAGTTGTTTTATTCAGTGGTTCTCTTTTTAGCGCACAAGCGGATTGCGGCTGTCTGCCTCACATCAGCTTGCCATCATGCTTGTCCTGTGGACACGTTGTGGAGAAGAGAGATTTGGACAGGTCAGAGGCTACTTGCCAAGGCGCATATAACTTTGGCCCGACGGTACCCAGCGCATTTGGTGCGGTAGGCGCTTACTAATTTTGTCTGACAACCCTGCCGAATCGGGGTACATATGAGGCATATGTACCCCGATTCGGCAGAGGTCCCGGCAATAACATAATTTATCGACAACCCCAATATTCTCACAGCTTCCCAGATACATCGCGATAGTCCGAATGCAGCCGGATGGCAAAGGTCGTCCCCCGGGTTGTCCACTTGCGATGCCTCACCTGATCGATCCAACATTATTTTCTTCACTAGCCGTATTTCCTTACTGGACAATCCGGGCACCCATTTAAACAGTACTCCCGGGAGTTTTACATGGAGGCATTCACTTTATCCCTGACTGCTCTGTGCTTGCACCTGGAGATCCAGTGCGCTATCTTCCCTCGTACTCAATTTGCCCATAGAAACAGGATGGCGGTCGCTGACGGCAGCGACTCGGGCGGCACTGAAGGAGCCTAATGAAAATGAAGAAAGTTGGTATGCATGTTCATTCCTGTGTTTCGGATGGAAAAGATAGACCTTCATTGTTGATCAGGAAAGCCGTGCAGGAAAACTTGTCGGCGGTTTGTCTAACAGATCATGATCTCTACCATGGTATTGAAGAGTTCCAGGCCGAGGCTAAAAAATATGGCCTCAAGACCATCCCTGCTATGGAAGTATCGGCTCACTGGCAAAACCGCAGTTTCGTTCACTTGCTTGCTTACGGGATTGATTATCCCGGCAAGGAACTGCTTCTTCGGGAAAGTCTCCGGAAAAATTGGGAAGCCCACGATGCAGAGTATGACGAGATAATGGAAAGACTTGTCATGCGCTATTCGGTCAATTTTTCCCGGGAAACGATTAAGGAAAAGATCGGCCAGATGGGACCGGTCAATTTTGTCTTGCCGACCATAAGGTTTTTGGAAGGTTATCTCGGCATCGAGAAAGGCGAGTTCAAGAGGTTTGCATTTGATGACCGCTACACTTTTGAGAACCCGGTTTTACAGGGTCTTTATCTTTCAATTGAAGAGGCCATGGAGCTTATTAAGTCCGCCGGAGGAAAGGCCGTGCTGGCTCATCCCGGGATGTTCTCGACCTATACCATAGCCGGAGGAACGAGCGTCAAGGATTTCGAAGAGCTTTTCTTTTCCTTGGTGGATTTGGGACTCTCGGGAATAGAAACATACTACCCCAACCATGCCAGAGAGCAAACCGAGTATTTTGAAGACCTGGCGCTGCGCTGCTGCCTGTGGAAAACTGCCGGCTCAGATTATCACGGTGAGTATAAACCCAACTGCGGCATGTCTATGCCGGGCATGAGCTATGAAGACTTTCTTCGGTTCAAGGATTTCTGTGAAAGGTAGTTTCGTAATGCCGGTGGGAACACAAGGCGAGTCGGCTCTAAACTATGATCATTTGATCCGGCTGAGCGCCACGGAGGACCACAGTCACCTGCAGAAGACGCTATAATGTTGCTGAAAAGGCCACGGGTCATGATTATTATTTAAGGCAAGTGAATACAAAAAACCCCGACGCTTTTAATGTCGGAGTTCGGATGGCAAATGTCGCAAGCAGGGGAAAGTGAAGTTTTTCGAATCACCAGTTCACCTGCTCGCATAACTTTTTAAGGAGTTATTTCCATGCCCGGTAAAAAAAATGGCTTATTAGCCCTGACTTTTATTTTGGTGTCGGCAGTCCTTATCCCGACCCTCTTAACCGATATCGCTTCTGCCAGCGACTGGCAGACAAATTACTGCGGCATCAACGGGCGCGATTGCAACATGGGTTGCGACCAGTGCGCCGTCGGTGCCTGCGGCCGTTGCCCCACGGTCAGTGGCTACCGTTGCGATCTCTATAGCTGCGGTTGGGTCAGCAATTACGGCTGCTCGGCGTGCCTATAATCAGCTGAACCAATTGCAATCAAAGAGCGAAACCCTGGTAGGCCCGCTGTAATAACTGCCCATGGTCTCCTCCGGGCATGTGTAAATTGCAGGATCTCCTTCCCGCGGATGCCTGGTTGGCTTTAACATCCAAAGGATCAGTTCTCTTTCAGGGTATCCTTGGGAACTGAGCGACTGCGTCTCAATGATAGAAGCGCCCCAAAAGGCAAAGGGGTCCCGGTCGTGTGGCTGGTAACCCCTTTTTTGCCCCGTCGAATCGTTTAGATGTTACGAAGACTTATTCGACATACGGCGGTTCGCCCTGAATCGATTGAACCAGTTTGAGGGCCTCGGTCACCTGCTCCACGGTCCCCCTGAAAACGAGCCAGACCGAACCCTCTGCGCCACCTATGCCACCCGCGCTGCACTGGAAGGCCGTCGCTCCCGTCAGAATGCTTATGGCCTCTAGTTCCGTTACGATCTCCCCGGTGAGGAGAAACATGGACTGAACACCGTTCAGGCTCTCAACCGGTTCGCGCATCTTCAGCGTCAGGTCCACAAGATCCCCGGCCACCAGCTTCTCAAGGCCGACGGGAATGACCAGGTAAGCCTTCCGGGCGACTACGTAGGGCAAGGTGATTCCGGTGGTGCCGGCGTCCGGAGCTGCGATATTTACCGCAGCGAGTTTGTTTTTATGATCGAGGGCATTGGCTCCCTTAATAACCACGTCGCCGGGCTTCAACTTCTTCACCGCCTCGGAAAGGGGCAGATCCACAACTTTCCCCTTTTCGAGGATGATGTCAGGAAGGGCCGTCGCTTCGGGGAGTTTCTTGCCCCCTTTTGCGGGTTGAATTCTCCCTCGCACAAAGGCTGCCTTTTCGATTTCCTTCCCCGTAATTTCTTCGGCCACATAGGCATTCGTCGTTCCCTTGACAATGATCACCATACCGTTTGCCAGGGTGTTCTTGACAATTGGCATCTCTTTCACGGCCTTGGCGATAAGCCTCTTCGATTCGGAGACCGTCAGAATTGCCTGGGCCTGGACGATCTTGGCAGGTTCGGCTGCCACCAGGAGTCCAGGAAGAACAAACTGGCAGGTCATTACAACTGCGCAAACGAGAAAATACCCTCTCAAATTATGTTTTGTCATGGCGGTCTCTTCCTTCTTTCTTATTGAGGGCTCCCTGCATCAACCTTAAGCTCTCTGTATCCCGATACTGCATCAGCCTCACTACCTAACGAATCTCGACGGTCATTTTTGTTTCGTCTACAGCCCTGAAACCCTGTTAGAAAACCTTCCAGGCCCATCAAACCTTCCCATATAAGAATCAAAAACACAAGAGAAAGGTCAATGGGACCGAGTTTGCAATTTCAGGACACACCACCCCCCGTAGTTGATTGTCTCGATTCCCTTAGTGGTGAAGGAATTTAGGCGAAGATATTGGATAGTGACGGACAAGAGGCGCTGAAAACCTGGGAGTACCCGATGCTCGGGTCGCTCACACATGACGAGATCATAGTAGAGGAAAAAGGCAGCTTGGTAGATCCAGGATCAGGCATGCGAAGAGAATTGCGAATATCAAAGCATTTGCGGGTCTTCCTGAACAGGTTGTTTCAGGGAAGAAGAAAGAATCCCAATACCTTCTTACTGTGCTCATCGAGGCTCATGAATTTGGCGCCGACGCGCTCCTTGCCAATGTTATAAACGGAAGCAGCACAAAGGATTTTTTGGTCACCCAACGAAAAAGAAACTCTTATTTTTTCATTGAGCTGGAGCGGCTTGCCATCCATTTTAATAAAGCGTATTCCGCTCATGGAAATATCTACCAACTTGATTGAAGCGCCATCAGCAGTATCGCCGGCCGCAAAGCATTTACCATATGAGCTGATCGCCTTGCGATAGTATCTTCTATTCTCAAAGATCACCGTGAAAGTATTGCCGCAAGCACATTTAACGAGACCCGAGCGAGGGGTTTTTCCATCCGGGAAATTTATCTCTTTTGATTTGCCGCATTTTTGGCAAACCACAAAGCCATTGCGCGCTTCATTCAAGTATATTTTTACCTCTTCCATTGCTCCCCCACTTAATCCGGAATAATGCATCACGATGTTCGCTATTCATGTCGGACTGCACTTCGGGGTTGGATTCCGCTCGAAAAAGGTTCGGGGAATGCCCGGAAGGCGCATTTGATTATCGTATATTAGGGTCAACCATGCAAATGATATGCTAATGGGGCTGGAATTGGCTCTGTTCCTCATTTCTAGTAGGCTGGAGGGGTTTGATACACGTATTGTGAATACTTTCGAGAGATAGCGGTCGAAGCCAGAGATGCCATAGATGAGAAGATCTAACCATTTTTCAATTAAAGATCTTAGGTACATCGATATCAGAGAAGTCTTAACCGGCCCCGCACCTGCGTGATCAACCGAACGAGCAGTGCCAGGCACCAAAAGCGACAAGGGCAACCGCTTCATGCCGATAATCATAACGCACTTGCAAACGGGAAGAATACAGCTAATATACATACACAGCCCTGGCTCATATAGATTATTTACCTTATGATTACAAGGTCTTATGACATATTTCCACCCGAGTGCCTTTCGAAAAGCATTTTTACTACTTGTGCTTCTTGCAGTCCTGATGCCCGGCTGCGAAAAGACAGAGGCCGCATCTCTCTACCCCGGACTTGTCCCTGCGGCATATTCACCCCGTGAGACATACTCTCAACCCGCGGCCCGGCCTGGCAGACGCGCAGAAGTGGTCGTGAAGAGCGTCAGATATCTTGGCGGCCCCAGGACCATTTATCATGAGGTCGGCCCGCTGGAAACGGTCTGGCGTATCTCCCGGATGTATGACGTTACGCCGGAGTCCATCTATTCGGCAAACAGGCTAAGACCAGGCGATCATTTGCTGATAGGGCAAAAACTCATCATCCCAGGGGCGCGGATGATACGCTACGTTATAAACCTCTATCGAAACCAGCAATGGAAGTACATCATCGTACACCACACCGCCACGGGAAAAGGCAATGCCAAAGCGATAAACCGCTCACACGGTGTGCGCGGCTTCTGGAATGGCCTCGGGTATCAATTCCTGATCGATAACGGAACTCTGGGGAAAGGCGACGGGCAAATCGAAATGTCACCGCGATGGATACGGCAGCAATGCGGCGCCCACTGCAAAGCCGGCGGAATGAACGAAAAAGCGATTGGAATCGCACTGGTCGGAAACTTCAATTATGAGAAACCAACCCCGAACCAGTTGCAATCCCTCGCCTTCCTTCTTTCGGTCCTGCGCAAGTATTATCAGATACCCTCCTCACACATCATGGTACACCGTGATGTTCCAGGGGCCAAGACCGAATGCCCCGGGAAATTATTCCCTATGAATCGTTTAAGGCAAATGTCTTGCAGGTAATCTGATTAAATGCCGTCGTCAGTTGGGACTGCGCCGGCTTTGTCTATCCCTGATTTCCCGTTCAACCGGTTAAAAGCTAAAAAATTGCCGCTACACTCTCATCCCCGGTAGATTGGCTACAACAACCCCTTGCCATTCAAATGAGAGGAATACCTCTGGTCCGTCCCAAGGATATGCTTTTGCAGCCAGTCGTTAAGATAGTTCATGGCCTCAATCGACAGGCGTGATCCATTTCCTTCCAGGTATTTGCTATGGATCGCACTCACCTTTGTGCTGACCTTTTCATGGATGGCCTTATGCTGATCATAATCGGGGTAGCCGCTATCCCGAAGGATACGCTCCTCGGCGGCGAAGTGGACTTTCGTATAATCCACCATATCCTTGAGCACGCTGCCGAGGATTTCCTTTCCTTTGCCCTGGCGCATGTGACTATCCAGTTTATTGATAATATCAAAGAGCTTCTTATGCTGATTGTCCAATTCTCTCACCTTCACGGAGTACTTCTCGTCCCACAATACCGGCATTAGTTTCTCCTTTCTCTTTCGTAAGCGTCCTGTGAACCCCACCTTCCCGCATCCCGCAGTCCATGGCATGATCATTACTGATATCCCGGTTCTTTGATAAAAGTATTGTTCGGGCATCGAGAGCAGGAGCGATGGGCTCCCAGAGCC
>JBKQLC010000066.1:0-92530 GCA_052147195.1 Syntrophobacteraceae bacterium | reverse complement strand
GGTACTGTCGCCCCGTGGCGAGGCTTCCCGTCGCGGTCCACGCTCCGGCCGAACCGGCAGGCGGCTTCACACTGGGGGGCAGTGCAAGTGCAGAGAATATACAGATGACCGAGATGCAGATGAACAGGCCTGGCAAATATTTTGAGAGATTCACGTTACGCATTTCGGATCACTCGCCGAGTTGCTATGGTCAACAAGATATCGCTTTTTGACGCTTATTAAATAATATATCCATTCGCAAATATCATGCAAATATTTTTACCGCCCCAACATATGAGGTAAGCATCTGATAATCAAAAACATTGTCATTGTACAGGTAGGTAAAAAACTTATTTTTTTGCTAGGTGTACAGTATATTCTCATTTACATACCCATGCTATATCAGGGCAAACCTTATATAAGGACTGATTGAAAGGATGGATAAAATGGGTAGGATGTTTACCCAAATTAGGCAGAATAACTAAAAAATTCAGAGAAATAGAGGAATATCAACTGAATATTTAAGAGAGTAGTATATGGATAATCAAAGGGTTTCTAGTCCGCTCACAAAATTGCTTGACGCCGAATTTGGCTTTGCTCAACTTTCCAAAGGCTTCCAAGCCAGGACTTTCAGAGAATCTCTTTTGACAACTGTTGGGATACATTCCAGAAAGTGTGCTTGGATGGGTCACTCACAGTTTGACCTCTTTACCGCGACGTTTGATGGACATCTCAGAGGCTTCCAAGATTTTCACGACACTAAGGCCGCTGATCCCGTCCGTGACAGGGCGACGACCTGACCCTATGCAATCCACAAATTCGGAGGCCACCAGGCGCAGGGCCTCGGTCTGTTCGAGCCGGGGCGCCCACATATCGCCAAGCCGATAGGAGATCAGGGCGTTGTGCGCCGCTTCAGTGCTGGCAAGCTCTATACCTTTATCGTACACTTTAATCTTCTCACTTGACTCCATGTCATCGTACAGAATCATTTTCTTGCTCCCACCCACCAGAATCGTACGGATCTTAGCAGGAGCTATCCAGTTGTTGTGAAAATGAGCGATCAAGCCACTATTGAAATAAACTGTTAGATAAGCAATGTCTTCGATGCCGTTCCCGGTATGGCACGCCCCATTGGCGCAAACGCTTACGGGAGCCTCGTTAACCAGATATCCCAGTATTGCGACATCATGAGGAGCGAGATCCCAGAGGACATTGACATCCCGCTGAATAAGACCCAGGTTGATGCGCACCGAATCGAAGTAATACAGGTCTCCCAAATCGCCCTTTTCGATGATTTCCTTCATTTTGCGCACAGCACCGGTATAGATGAACGTATGATTAACCATCAGGATGAGGTGGTGCTTAGCAGCTAGTTCGATGAGTTTCTCTGCTTCTGCCACCGAAGCTGCCATGGGTTTCTCGACCAGCACATGCTTGCCATGTTCCAGGGCTGCCCGTGCGAATTTGTAATGAGTGACGACGGGTGTCACTATGGCTACTGCGTCCACTTTGGGGTCGTTGAGGATCTCCTCGTAGTCGGTTGTGACTCGAATAGAGGGATACTTCTGTTTTACCCTGGCTAAGCGTTGTTCGTCCAGGTCGCAACAAACAAGCACCTGTGCGCCTTCGGTCTCCTGGAAGTTCCTGACAATGTTAGGCCCCCAATATCCATAACCAACCACTGCGATGCCGATCATGCCTTTTCGCCTCTTCGATCTCATTAATATCGTTAACATTATGTTAGGGTGTGGTTGACAAATGCCAGTCTGCAGAATCGTGGAAGACCCCGAAGTGAGTGTTGAGCAGTTCATGCCGAATATGAAATCTAGTCCCTCGCTGGGCGCAATAGGCTCTTTGGAAGCTCTCATCTCTGACCAGGATGACGATATCGTAAGCCTCAGCGACTAATTTGAGCGGCGGCGTTACCATCTCGAGAACCCCCTCCCCATCAATATGGGAGGTATGAAAGTCGTCCACAAAACTGGAGTAGCTACAGCAGGCGACGTTATCGGACCGGACAAAAGCGATGATAAAGTTAGGCTTCACTATCGGCAGGCGAGTCTCGAATTTGACGCGAATTCTAATCCGCTCGCCGAAATCGAAGACCGTACGCGGTTTCCCCTGCTCATCGAGAACCTGTATGTCCGTCGCGTATATGGACCACTCCGAAGGCTTGCTCCCGACTGCTATTTCACCCCAACTCATTGAATCCAAACGACTTTCTGATTCACGACTGTCGGATTCATAAATACTTATGGCTTCTTCAGAGGGGCCGTCGTATCGCACACTGCCTTCGTTCAGATAGATCACGCGAGAACACATGGCTTTTATCGCGAACATGTTGTGAGAAACAAAAAGTATGGTTGCATTTCCATCTAACAGCCTTTTCGCATGTCCCATGCATTTCTGCTGAAAGTTCATATCTCCGACCGAGAGAACCTCATCGATCATCATGATTTCGGGGTCCAGATGAGCTGCCACGGAGAAGGCCAGGCGTACATACATGCCGCTTGAATAGCGTTTCACAGGCGTATCGATGAACTTTCCAATTTCAGAAAAATCGACAATCGCATCGAATTTGCGGTCAATTTCCCTTTTTGTCATGCCCAGGATTGCTCCGTTAAGATAGATATTCTCTCTGCCTGTCAGTTCCTGGTGAAACCCGGCTCCAACTTCAAGCAAAGACCCGACTCGACCTTTTATACTGGCGTAGCCCTCAGTTGGCTGAGTGATTCTGGAAAGGATTCTCAGAAGAGTACTCTTACCGGCTCCGTTTCTGCCTATAATACCGACAGCCTCACCTCTTTCCAGCTCGAAAGAGACGTTTTTTAGAGCCCAAAAATCATCCTTGCTTTGGTGGGGATTTCCATTGCGGCGAAAAGCCGATTTTAGACTGTCAGTCAGCAGGTCACGCAAGGTATCGTGACGATACCGCGCCGTGGCGATCTTATACTTTTTACAAAGTCCCTCAGCTTGTACCACTACTGCATTCATCATATCACATCCGCAAAGGTTTTTTCCATGTGCTTAAAGAAAACAATTCCTCCCAACAGCAACAGCAGGACGAAGGCTGAGCTTACCGACATCAGCATGAAGTCCGGGCTCGCTTTGCCTAGCAGCGCCCAGCGGAAGCCCTCAATCACTCCAGCCATCGGGTTCAAACTGTAGAGCAATCGCCACCGCTCGGGTACAAGACTCACTGGGTATGCAACAGGTGAAGCGTACATCCAGATTTGAATCAGAAACGGCAGAGCATGGCCCACATCCCGATATCTCACATGTAAAGGTGCAAGCCAAAGCGCAACTGCAAGGGCCGTCGTTGGGACCAGAAGCAGAAATAAAGGGAGGGCCAGCACTCCCCATGTGGGGACCATACCAAACCATACCATCATTGCCAGCAGGATTACGGAAGAAAACCCAAAGTCCACCGCGGGCGTTATCACCGCAGCCAGCGGTATAATCAAACGTGGAAAATAGATCTTGCTGATCAGGCCGGAATCCCCCACAACGCTGGGACCGCTACGGCTTAATGCCTGAGCAAAGTAGGTCCATGGCAACAAGGCCGTGTATGCGAAAATCGGATAGGGCAGGCCATCCGAAGGGACTTTGGCGAACTTTTCAAAAACCGCCGTGAAGATCAGCATGGTCACCATTGGTTGGAGGATGACCCAACCGATACCGATCGCCGCCTGCTTGTAACGGACTTTCAGATCTCGCCAGACCAAAAAATACAGCAATTCCCGATATTGCCACACAGCTCTGAGGTCAAGTTGAAATAGTCCCCTGCTGGGTTTGATCTCAACAAAGGGTGTTGTGAAAATACTCGTAGATGTTATTTCCGTATCCATGTTTTATTAAAACCTTGTATTTGACAGCGGAATAGAATCCAGATTCATTAATACGTCTAAAAGTACAATTAAAAAGTCACATATCTTCGCTTGACCTACTATGAAGATCATCTATAGATATACTTACATTATGACACACAGCTTGCTTGTCTTTATATCCGTTTATCGTACCACTTGTTATAACAGACGATTTGAGGTCTTCTATCCAGATAGTGGGATCACATAGATAACGATGAAGACGATATTTAATTTCAAAAGTCACCGCTTTTCTCCAAAGATAACGAGGCGCTCCAAATAACTTGGGCGAAGTTTCATCGTGTAAGCGCCTGCCTTCTTCCTCTCCCCAGGCACGAAAAAATATTCTTAGAAAGTCCGTAGTTTGAAGTGCCTTGGGGATGTAGTGCCTGACACGGGCATCGGGTATCCAGCGGCCGCTCATACCCGCATCAAGCATGCCTGAAAGCATGGCTATCTCTTCTGATACTATTCTCTTGCTGCCCCTTGGCCCGAGGCATGGATCAAAAGGATGCCGTAGTTGTTCCCTGGTACGGACAGCGTAATTAGCACCCCAGGGAAGTAAGGCTTTGGAAGTAAATGTAAACGATTCTCTTCCCAAATCTCTTTTGCCAAATGCAGATGGAATTTGCGGCAATATCTTAGTGAGCCAGGCAGGGGGCGTTCCCTCAAACTCGGGTATGATCGGCCCGCCAAAGAAAACCGTGTCAGGGTATTGAACGAAAGCGGCGGCATAGGTGGCCAGCCAGTTCTGATCCACAAGAACATCATCATCGGTCCAAATTATATATTCTCCACGGGCATGCTGCACTGCACAATTGCAGGCATGAGACTTCCCTGGCTCAGGTTCGAAAAGATATCTGATCGGCAGATTCCTGGAGAATGACTTGACGACTTCCTCCGTCATATCACTCGAGTTATTATTGACGACCATTAATTCCAAAGAGATTCCGTCCGGGATCGAAAGACGTGTCATTTGTTCCAAAGTCTGACGAAGCAACCGGGACCGATTCCAGGTACATATTGCGATTGTTAGTAGCATAAAGGCTCCCTAGACCTGGATGTAATCTCTATGATTCTGCCTTACTTTATGCCATACACGAGGCAATAAACTTAGTGTATGATATTTCCTGTCCAAAAGTTCGTTGACACTCGTGAACTCTATTCCGTTTGAAGCAAGCAGCCGGATAATTACAGGAATGATGTCAGCAGTCGTTTCGTGAATATCATGAAAAAGTATAAGACCGCCATAGCCACGTCTTACAGCCAGTTCGAATACCACATTAACGATGGAATCCGGATTGTGCTGGTTTTCAGTGAGAAAGTCTTTTGGGTCCACCTGCCATAAGAGAACGTCTAAATTAAGGGCGTGGAGTATCGCTAGCACACGATAGTCAAGAGAGCCATAAGGCGGCCGCATTTGGGTTAGACGATACCGTTTCCCGAGAGCATCGTTAACGGCGTCCTGGCACATCCGCAGTTGTTGCACGATCTGCCTGCCGGTAAGCTCAGGCAAGTGCAGATGATCGTACGTGTGGTTCGCGAGCGTGTGTCCATCTTCGACTATCCTGCGTAAAATCCATGGGTACTTCCTTACATTGGCCCCTTTAACGCAAAAAGTGGCGCCATGAACGTTGCCCGTCTTCAACGCATCGAGCACTTTAATTGTGTTTTCGTTTGGGCCGTCATCGAAGGTCAGAACGCATCTCCCCTCAAAACGATCGCTCTTATCGATCATGCGTAGCGGACCATAAACAATTCCAGCGATTTTCCTTATTGTTTTGCAAATCATCATTCCTGCCATTATTTCGCTTCTGCAGACCGGCTGCCTGCCACCGTGAATTGAAGCAGGATTCGCATCTGAGTCCCGCTGCTATGGATCGTTAGCCGCCCGAAAGTAAGCGCTCCAGCCGCAAAATCATCGTACCCCAGGTCAGTCGCAATCCGTCGTTCATTCCCACAGGTGGACGAAAATCGAAAACTCCTCACTTTGAAGTCAGCCATTGCACGCATATTACCTCCCGGTATTTATGCGCCATTTTCCCGCCGCGACTATTTCGGCAATCCTCTGACCGGCCTGGCCGTCCCATAATGGTGGAATCCGGCTGGTTTTGCACCCGCCCTCCAGGATTTTGTCAACCTCGGTTCGAAGGTAATCCATGTCAGATCCGATAAGTACGTTAGTGCCAGAGGTCACAGTGACCGGCCTCTCCGTATTATCGCGCATCGTTAAACATGGTATGTTGAGGAAGGTGGTCTCTTCCTGAATTCCGCCGGAATCGGTTATCACAATCGTTGAATGTCGCTGAAGCGCCAGAAATTCAACATAGCCGACAGGCTCCATCACCAGGAAACCCGGATGGTCAAGGTTTATGCCGCATTCAGACAACTTCCGGCGGGTCCGTGGATGAACGGGAAAGAGGACCTTGACGTCTTTACAGATATCGCGCAGGACCTCCATTATCGGCACGAGCCCGGATTGGCTGTCCACGTTGGAGGGACGATGAAGCGTGACCAGGCAGTATCTACCGTTAAGATTCAGCGTCGACCGCAAAGCGGGCCAAGTCTTTTCAGCGGTCGGCAGCAGGCGGACCAGGGTATCGATCATCACATTGCCGACCAGGTGGATCTTTTCCGGAGAGACGCCTTCCCGCAGGAGATTCTGATCGCCATCGCTGGAGGGCGTAAATAGCAGGTCGGCAATCTGATCAGTGATTAGACGGTTTATCTCCTCGGGCATCGTCCGGTCAAATGAACGCAGGCCGGCTTCGACGTGGCCGACCGGGATTTGCAGCTTAGAGCAGACAAGGGCCGCGGCCACCGTAGAATTGACGTCCCCATAGACCAGGACGAGGTCAGGCCGTGTTTTCGTTGCCGCATCTTCGAATCGCACCATTATCTGTGCGGTTTGCTGAGCATGAGATGCCGATCCAACCTCGAGATTTATGTCCGGCCGCGGCAGGCCGAGTTGGTCGAAAAAGATGTCCGACATATTGGCATCGTAGTGCTGGCCAGTATGCACGAGCACCTGAGAAACGTTTCCATAGGCCGATAATGCAGCCATTACCGGGGCAGCTTTCATAAAGTTAGGCCGTGCGCCTATAACATGGACGATCTGCATATGTCATGAATCCTATTCGGGATTCCGGTAACCTTTTTGTCCGAATCTTCAGGTCCCTCCAAGGGAGGCGGTTCCGGCACAGTGGACGGCAGGCCGGGTGCGAAGTTGATTACCCGGTTTCATGCGGCAGGCCGGAGATTAATCCCGATTTCCCGATTCCTGCATGCGTTTTACTTGGACCGACAGCGGCATCAGGCTGCCCAAAACACCCCGTGTATGCTTTTTGCCACACTGCAGCAGTCTAATGACTACAGATATCCTCGATGCCTGCGGGCAGCCGAGTCAAGGATGTTGTCGGGGAACTTCCGTCCCGGTTTCTTCCTCCATGGATTGGTTTTGGGAAGACATTTTCTGGGTTGTCGATGATGGTCCATCACTATTGTCCAAAAATCCGGAAGTGGGCTATGGCGCTCCCGCCTTGACATCGGCATCCCACCGGGGGCCCACACAAGGAATCGGATTCGGACCTGAATAACAAGCAGACTGATTTGTTTGCGGAAGACTAAGAACTGCTGAGAATACTTCCCGTCTGATACCCGACATGGACAACTCGCCTGATGGCGGCTGTTCTGATCCAAGAAGTGTTAAATGAACGTGTTTTGAACGATACCCATGAGTATTTCTGCGTTTCCCGGAGCATCTTTACCGCAAATTTTCGCCCCGGGAATTCCAAGTGATTGTGGACAACGTGTAGTACTCACAAACAGCAGAAGTAGATGGAGTGGGCATCCAACGAAGCAGATTCACACTGAATGCCCACTTACGCTTTTAAGTTGAATCAGATCGAAATCTCGTTCGGCGCTTTGCTCGTGATGTGCTGCAAGGCACATCCTGCACTCCGACTTCCTGAAACCCCTTGCAGCCAAGCCAAACTAATTCGTGGGGCACAGCAAAAAGCAGCGCCCATGGTTATGGATTCAACAGCTTCAGCCCGGTAGGGGCGGGTAATGTGGTCTGGCTCCCGCCCGGTATCAGGAAATCTGTCCGCTTAATCAGCAGCAGTGCAGCCTGGTCTGCGCCATAGTCAAAACTGCTTGAATAATCCGTATAATCTCTACCGCACCAGGAGGCATTATATGTGTTATAGCCGCACGACGCAGCCGGTTTCGGCCAGTTTCCGCCCAGCCCATCGGATCTGGCCTGTCCGCCCGATCCGCTTCCCCCTGCCTGGGATATGTCCAGGATGGCGAAATATATCTTGGTTCCCGCCGTGAGTTTTGCGATGTCTGCAGAATTTGCCAGGTTGAATGACGCCCAGACTCCCTCGTAATAGGGCCACCATTTGCCGAATATTCCATCCGTCCGCGCAGCTTCGCCGAAGCCCGGGTACGCCAGGACATGTACGGGCGTTGCCGAGGCAAAGTTCGCATTCGTGATCGGACTGAAGGAGTACCTTACTTGATACGAAGAATTACTTTGGCCGACATTCAGATATTTATCATTGAAGCTGATCTCAAAATGATTGTCGGATGAGAACCATGCCACGGCAACAGAGTTGATCGTTTCATCGTTTTGCGGTTCAGAGTCGTAATCGAAGTACATATCGTCCAGCCACACGCTATAGGGGGGCACGCCCAAACCCATGTAGCAGTTGTCATTTAAGTAACTGACATAAAACTTGAACAGGCTGCTTAAAAACGCCGTGCCGCCGGCTTCGAAGCTCTCGCCATTGTTGGTGTAGGTGCCGGCGTTATTGTGCTGCGGGTGATCATCAACCTGTATGTGTGTCCAGGCGCCGCCGTTGGTATAAAAGGTATGATACCAGTGGAAACCCGTCGATGAAGTTTCGTTGAAAGTCCCAACTTCGATCGTCCCCCCCGGAGCAGTGCCTGATCCGCCGCCGCCGTTGGTTTGAGTCGATGGCCCCATAACGTAGAAACTAAGCCTGTTGGCCCCGTTGGCGATGGGCATTACGGTTGGATTATAGGTATTTGCGAAGTAATAATAGGGAGAGCCGACGTAGTTGCTGCCGCTGCAAACGCCCCCGCTTCCAACCGATAAATAATTTGCTTTCCCGAAAATCGGGGTGCCGCATTGATTATCCACTTCACCCGTCTGACCGCAATTTGACGCGCAATAATAGCCTCCGGTGACTGTCCCTTTAAGGCTATTGCCGGAGATGGAATTCGTATTGTCTATATCCCAATAGCCGTAGGTTACCATCCCCATGTGCATTGTGTTGTAGTTATTGGCGTACCAGTAGAAAACATCGTCGACGCTGCTTCCGGAGTAAGGCGTCGTATTATAAAAGCCGAATTCAGTTCCGGAGAAATAGGAAGACGCCGTGGTTGCCGTCCCGTAATCCCATCCGCCGCCGTTGCCGGGTATATTGTTCGTCCCGACAGTGGGAGTGAAGGCGTCGAAATTTTGATAGGTGGCAGGCCAAGTGGCGCCCCGCGCCGGACATGAGCCGAACATTAAAAGGGAAACTACCATAAAGCCAACAAGCACTACTGGTCCAAACCGACGATGAAACATGTAACACCTCCGTAAGTTGATTTGCCCAGATTGGGACTGCAACACGCATGCCATAAGAAGTCCATAGTCATCAAATCCTTACTAAGCAACCTGGCACGGAGGTTGTCCCGGGGATATCGAGCGCCCTTGCATGCAGCGAATCCGACGGGGGTTAAATGTGGGGCTCGAACCCTGATTCTAATTACAGTTTCGTAGTGCGCGTTTTTGACCGGCAACATTCCTGTGCTGCAACCGGTGGCGGCATGATGGTTAAAGAAACCGGAGAGAGGCTGCACTACGCTCTTCGGCTCCGCCAATTCGGGGAATAATCAGATTAGCTGTTCGTATTCCTGTATTACGCGACCGGCATTGGCAGGCCAGTTCAAACGCCTGGAGGTCTCTATCAAGGCCGCCTCCCCTAATTTCACTCTGAGATTGTCATCAGACAAGGCTGCAATAAGAGTTGCGGCCAAAGCTTCCGCAGATCCGCTTTGGAACAACAAACCATTGACGCCATCTTCCACCAGATCCTTTACGTTCGCCATATCAGGAGCAACAATGGCTTTACCCTGCGCCATGTACTCAATGATCTTCATGGGGGAGGCATAAAAGGTCGCTTTGGGGCTGACCGCTACGTCGAAGAGGGCTATATATTCCCCGACCTTCTCATGGGGGACCCGCCCGGTTATGCGCAAAGATTGCCCAATGCCCAGCTCTCTTGCAAGTGACTCTATCTGGCTGCGAATCGGTCCATCGCCAACCAGCAGCAGGATCGCTTTCGGAAAAATTGCATGCACGATCCTGAATGCCTGCAGAAGGAGGTCCACTCCGTGCCACGGCCGAAGAATCCCGACAAATCCGATGAGAGTGTTTGACTCATTGAGCCCCAGGCTTTGGAGTAGTTCGTCAGACTTTTCCCTCTGGTAGAATTTAGTCGTATTAACCCCGTTAGGCAGGACGAGAATCTGCTGAGCGGGAACTCCTACTGAAACGAGGTAATCTTTCAGGGTCGAGGAAACCGCTACCGTTCTACTGGCGCCCTTGCACGTTAGTCTCTCGACTGAGTAGGCCAGTCTCCTGAAGCATAAATTCTCATCAGCTTCGTGGTCCCTTTCGTAGGCAAGTGGTGCATTGACCTCCAGGAACACCGGAATCTTCTTTTTTTGTGCGGCGGCAATACAGGAATAATTAAACGTTATATAGCGGTCGTAAATAAACGCCGGTTTGAATTTCTCTATCGCTCGGCAGACTGAATGGAAACCATAGAGGTTGTAGCCAATTTCGAGCATTTCGTAAAAGGGCCCCCTAAGGAATCGTTTTACACCCATGTGTAGTCTTGACCCGGTCTGCTGGGACAGGCTGCCATTAACAGCCGGGCCGATCAATAGCACCTCATGCCCGAGGCTTCGAAATGCGTTGACCATTTCGGCGATATGAATCCCCTCAGCCCCGTCGCCCAGCGTTCTATGATGATAGAGGATACGCATTATAAATCACAACCTGCGGTTAGATTTCCTTACCTCTTTATCGAGATGCGTCTGCCAGGAATGCAGACTTCGAGGGGCTTGTCGTGGACAGCGGAGCTTTCAATGTGAACTGCTGCGAGCCGTGGTATGCCTGCATCCAGTTTTCGAGTACCAGCATGAGCCATATTATCCTGTGATAGTCCACACGCCTGCTTGCGTGGTCTTCCAGCACTTTCTCAACGCTGTCCGCCCTCAGGTAGGACCGGATATGAGCGGATGGTGAGAGTAGCAGTTCCCGAGCGTAGCCGTAGAGTTCTTTTTCGAACATCGTTTTGAGAGGTGTCGGGAAACCCATTTTCTTTCGATCTATGATTGGGCGAGGCAAAAAACCCTTCGTAATATCCTTCAGGAGTATTTTATTGTTCCTGAGTGACATCTTGTACCTGGACGGCATCCTGGCGCAGAATTCGACAAGCCTGTAGTCGAGAAACGGCACTCTGAGTTCCAGTGATGCCGCCATGCTCATGCGGTCCGCTTTGATGAGGAGATCATCGACCAGCCAGGTCTTCGTATCGAAGTAAAGCATTCTGCTGAGCGAATCATTATCCCGTGTTGCAGAGAAAAGGTCCCCTATGAAACCATCCAGGGGGGCCGAGCCCTTGATTCTTGAGACAAACTCCGTGAATTCCGGCAAGTAGAGGAGGTGCTTGTAATATTCTTCATAGGTCGATATCCCCCGGTATCTCTTCTCAAGTGGCAGCGCTCCCAACTCCATGTATTTGCGAAGTCTGCTGCCGCCGGGAAGAAGCCTGCCGGAGAGATTGCTAAAACTGACGGGCGCCTGCGACGGGAGGAGTTTTCTGTATCTTTCGAGCAAGTTCATGTACCGATAGAAGTCATAGCCTGCGAAGATTTCATCCGAACCTTCACCCGAAAGCACGACGGTAACGTATTCCTTCGCGAGCCGGGATACGAAATAGAGAGAGATCGCCGCAGCCTCAGCGACCGGTTCGTCCATCAGGGCCACGTAACCAGGAATAAATTCCTGGAATTGAATGGGGGTGACGAATACTTCATGATGGTCAGTGGCGAATCGGTCCGCTACCATCCGCGCGTAAGGTGTTTCATTAAACTGCCGGCCCAAGTCATAGGCGACGGAGAATGTCTTCAGCGGCTCTGATACCTTAGGGGCCAGCAGCCCCACCACCGTGCTGGAGTCAATGCCGCCGCTAAGAAAGATTCCTAAAGGCACGTCGCTCCTGAGGCGCAGGTCGATTGCGCTTTCCAGCAAATTGCGCGCCTCGCGAAGATAATAACTCTTACCTCGATCTTCCCCATTATTGAATACAAGGTCCCAGTATTTGAAAACCCTGGTATTTCCGTCAGCTCCAACGATCATGTAATGACCGGGCAGAAGTCTCTTGACCCCGGCGCACAACGTGTCCTCGCCAGGTATGTACCCGTAGCTGAAGAGCGCGTCCACTAGGTAGCTGTTAATCTCAGGCCTATTCGCGATCGCTTTGAGAATGGCCTTGACCTCTGATGCGAAGTAGAATGTGCCGCCTTCGCTATAATAATAGAGGGGCTTTACGCCCAGTCTGTCCCTGGCAAGAAACAGCAGCTCCTCTGTTGTATCCCATATTGCGAATGCCCACATGCCATTGAATCTTCTGACGCAATCGCATCCCCATTCGCTATAGGCAGCCAGAATCACTTCCGTGTCGGTATTTGTTCGAAATACATGTCCTTTTGCCTTCAGCTCTTCTCGCAGCTCAATATAATTGTAGACTTCACCATTGAAAGTTATCCAGAATCGGCCGGTACTGTCGGACATCGGCTGGGTCCCTGCTGAACTGGTATCCAAGATACTCAAGCGCCTGTGGCCGAAAGCAAGCCCCTTGGATTCCTGCACCCAGGTTCCGTCCGCATCAGGGCCACGATAGGGAAAAACATCGATCATGGCCTGGATGCGCAGGTCCAGGGCTTCTCTATGAATAGATTTGATCCCAGCAATTCCGCACATGATGTTTTCTCAGTCGATTTATTTAAAGGTATATTGAGGGGGGCGAAGAATTTACGGCTTCGATAAGCATTCCAAAGCTTGCACTCGGGCCGGTGCCAAACCAGGACAACAGGACTCCGACACGAAAGAGCATAGTCTCTTATGTAATGGCACCTTGTGTAATGGCACCTTGTGTAATGGCATCTTGTTCCACGGTCTCCATTTGGGCAATTCTACTGTATACTACCGCCATGCCGCACCACCAATATATGGGTTCATAAAAAAGCCTGTTGACAAAGGTGGCGGCGACCAAAAATCCTATCAAACCGACCTGCAGTGCAGCTATGTCGTCGCGAACATCCTCTCTGGACAGCAAGAGAAAAGATTTTTTGGCCCTGGAAGTCCTGACGAAGAACAATGCTAACATGGCGACAAGCGGCACGAAAACCATCAGGCCGCCTTCGGACAGCGCCTGGAACCAAAGACTATGGCAGACGGTCCCCCCCTGGCCCAGTTCTCTCCCCTGCTTTTCATGGCCAAAGTAGTCTCCGAAATTGTCCATTCCGCAACCATATATCGGGTTTTCCGAAAAGAGAACCAGTGCATAGCGCCAGGCATCGAACCGGGTCTGGGCCGAACGGTCGGGATCAACTTGACCTTCTTGTGCAGCCAACATCCCAAGCATTCGATCCTTGTAGTAATCCGTGACAAAAACCGAGGCCCCCAAAGCGATACCGACCAGGATGATAAGCATCTTTTTTCTTTGTTTTTGAAACATGGTCATTGTGGCCACGTACACTGCCACCAGCCCGAGGAAGCCGCCCCGGGAACTGGTTATCACCACCGACATAATCATGCCGAATGTACCAGCGGCTGCACCAGCTCTGATCCACCAGGGCCCCCTGAAGATCCTGGTGACCACCAACGGCAATAAAAGCACCAGCGCGGCGGCAAACTCATTGGAATCATCTATAACACCGCCGCCCCGGTTTTCGAATCTGTTGCTCGTTGAGCCGCGTTGATCCCAGCATCTGTAGACCAGCCAGGCTGCGCTGAGAATCAGGGCATTATGGAACCAGGTCAATTTCTTGTAACTGTCGATGATATTGATAAACAAGAAAAAGAAAACTACATATTTCAAGAAAACAAGTGTTGCACTCCAGGCTGCGTCCTTATCAAACGCTCCGGCTGCCCCAAGCGCCATCCCGAGCAAGATGATCACCATCATCCAGAGTTCGACCGGCCGTTCGGAAAATTTTTGAGAGTATCTGGAATTGAAGAAATAGCAGACAAGAACGGCGATTGAGATAAAGAGTGGCGCCCTCAAAGGAACAATATACAATTCGGATAGCTGCTGGGGCGTGATGTGTGTAAAGAGTGCAAAAGCAGCCAATCCCCAGAAAGGGTCGGCAAAGATGGTGGCGAGGAGCCCAAAAGCTATGATCGAAAATCCGAAAGACATACTAAGCATAATTAAAATAACCTCCGATACAATGCATTTCAGGCCAGATGACAATCCCCGCTGTTAAGCCGCATTTCTTTGCCCGGTTTCGCGATGCCGTCACAGAGATCCAGGTATAGTTTCTCGTAGCGATGCATCATGGAATCGATGGCGTAACTCTCAGAAATGAGCTCAGCGGCCTTTTCAGCAAACGACGCAAACTTACTCTGCGCTTCCAATAGTTCGAGTATTCCTTGTCCGAGCGCCTCGGAGGAATGATCCACAACCCTGCCATTTCTTCCATCCATAATTAGTCGTGCTTTGTTTGCCGGCCGGGTTATCAGGACCGGAACCTTTGCTGCCATTGCCTCGAGCAGGGATAAAGGCAATCCTTCGGTATGCGAACACAGCACAAACAGGTCACTTAGCGCTAACAGATCGGGTATGTCGCGCCGCAGCCCCAGGAAACGGACACAACGTTCCAGACCTAAATTGCGAGACAGATTTGTTAATTCATCACGCAGTTCGCCGTCACCAACGATCAGCAAGCACACACGTCTTTTCAGCAACTCGGATGAGCTAAGGGCCCGCAGGAGCATGGAATGGTTTTTGACAGGATCAAGTCTGGCTACGATGATCGCGACCCTGGCATCTTGTTGAATTTCGAGCGAACCTCTCAGCTCGTTCTGGTGTTTCTTATGTTCAGGGCTCTCAGTAATGGAAAAAAGATCAGTATCAATTCCGTTGGGGATAACCGAAACCTTGGCCCTGGACAAGCCGTCCTTTTGGACTGCGGCATGAGCAAGGTCGGCGCTCACGGTAATCCAGGCGTCAGTGATGCGGCTTAAAAAGAATTTTTCAATGCGGCGCCTGAGCTTAAGATCAATATTGTGCCGGCTGTGTTCCGTAGTTATCAGACAAGGCACGCCCGCGAGTCTTGCGGCCAGTCCGGCGTAGAAGTGAGAGGCCTGGTTATGAGTGTGTATAATGTGGTATCCAGCCTTCCGGAATGTCTTAGCGAGTTCGAAAATTAGCGATAAATCCAACCCGGGGCGGCGTGAAAGTACAAAGCTCTTGTGCCCTAATCTGTCAATATCGTCCAAAAGTACTCCGCCACCATCAAGGCAGCCAACGGTCAACTCGAATTTTGTTCTATCGATTTTTCGAGAAAAATTCAAGATGAAGTTCTCGATACCGCCGGTATGCATGTTAAGCGTTATATGCGCAACCCTGATGGGCACTCGAACTCCAAGCCTGGATAGGGTTGTCCTGAAAAGTGTTGACGCCATTTGAGCGGTACTCCCTGAATGGCCGTCTAATTTGGAACATTCGGCGTTGCCAGATCCTCAGTGGGCTGCTGAATGACGGGTCGATACTCCAGATTTTTCTGCAAACCAGTCAGAACGTTTTTGCCGATAGAAGGGGGAATAAACTCTTCGAGTATCCAAAATACTGATTACCGCGAGTGGTCTTGTACTACACGAGAACCACAAACATCGGCAGCCTTTTTCGAGCTGTGCCGGTCTAAGCTCTCCGCCTTTTCGTGGATGGGGAACTGCTTTTTAGTACCCCACGGACCAGGAGGCTTTTCGGGGAAAACCAAGTACCGCCTTCCCAGGAAATTAAATACCAAGCCGATTGAACACGCCGCTGATTTGGCGAGCCAGACAGGGAGTCCCATGCCAACAAACACCAAGGTGACCGAGACATCCAGCAGACCGGCAATTCCCGTTACCAGACCGTACATGCCGAGTTCGGCATATGAGTCCCACCGGGCCCTGTGCCTGAAAAGCAATGCAATGCAGAGAAAGTAATTAACTGCGGCTGCCAAAACGAAAGCAGCAATGGCAGAAGTAAAAACAGAGAGATTGAATTTGAGAAGACTGAGGAATGAAACCAAATTTAATATTGCAGAAGATCCGCCGATAAAGAGATAAATCAAAAACTGCATTGGCACAGGGAGCTTGGGTGCATTATAGTGGAATACGCAATACAATGCGCGAAGCCCATCGCGCACACCAATTTTTTTCCCTTCCTCATACGTACGCCCATGATAGGAGATCCCCATTTCATATACCCGAAGACGCATCTGGGCGATTTTAGCCACAATTTCGGGTTCAAACCCGAAGCGGTTTTCCTTGATCTCCACGGCCTGGATGACGCCCCTGCGAAATACCTTATAACAGGTTTCCATATCAGTGAGGTTAAGGTCCGTAAACATATTAGAAAGCAGAGTCAAAAATTGGTTGCCAACGGAATGCCAGAAATAAAGCACCCTGTGCGGCCCGGCACTTGAAAATCGCGAGCCTAAAACCACATCGGCCTGATCATGAATGAGAGGGGCCAACAATCGTTTCAAATCCGAAGGGTCATATTCCAAGTCCGCATCCTGAACAGCTACAAAATCACCTGTCGCTCTTGCAAACCCGGTGCGGAGCGCGGCGCCCTTTCCCATATTCTTCTCATGCTTCTGGACTACCACCTCGGGATACCGGCTCGCCAGGCTTTCTGCAATTGAAACGCTGAGGTCCGAAGAGCAGTCGTCAATGATGATTATTTCCAACGCAAGATTCTCATCAGCAATATCCATGACCCTCTGAACGCATTTCTCAAGCGTCGATTCTTCATTATAACAAGGTATCACAACGCTGAGCTTTACAGGGTCAAGTCCCCTTTTTGGTCCAGGTTCAGTCATGGTTCTAACCTTTCCGATAATGCCTCAAGACCCAATTACCGACTCGTTTGATGTGAGAGCAGCATTAGTTCTGTGGAACAGATACTCAAAACCAAAGCCGGCAAAAATATAGTATATGATTTCAGACATCATTCTGAATCTTTGACTGGCTTCTATCCCAGCTCCTATTATGTTAAGGTAACTATATAACAGGATCGCAATAAGGCCGAATTTGAATACAGGCTTCATACTACCGGAGTTTATCGAATACAAGCCTATCGCAGCAAGAATGTACAAAATTATCATATAAGCGTATTGATAAATAAACATGCTTATGTTGGCAATGCCATTCAGGTTAAATATATTCGATATTTTGGATACAAATCCACTAGTAGGCACTGTACCAGAGCTGACCCAAGGTTTAGCTATCAATTCATTTCCAAATTCATTAACATTGTGCGACAGATGAGATTTCAAGAAGCCTTTTATTATACCAATTAGCAAGTATCCTGGATATTTACGTACAACATTCCATTTCACGACTCCATCTAATTGATTGTACAATGCTTTATATGATTCAACCGGGAATGTTAGGTTATAAATGAACAGGTTCTGTAATACTGGGTAAGATGGAATATTGAAATCTTCTGCGATTCTGTCGTAGGCCCTGTGTAGCGATATAGATTCTTTCTCAATGTAACCAGTAGCACCGATGTAGTATATAAAATTGTGGGTGTCAATAACGCTGACTCTTGGTATACTAAATGTATGTATGTTTCTGATAATCCAAGGCCCTACAACCAAAAGGTAGCATAGGAAAAAACTCCCAGAGAGTTTCGCCAAATTGACCGTGGAAAAACTCAGATTAAAAATAATAAACAAGAAGAGGTGCAATAAAATCAGATATTGAGCGACTGGCTTGGTGAGGGTCATAAGACCGATCAACAAAACGGAAAAAATGTGATATTTATTGTGGCCGGTTTTAAACGCAAGCACAAAACAATATAAGTATGCTACAAACAGGAATAAAAATGGAATTTCGGTTAGTAACTTAAATGAGTTCAGCATCGCCGATGCGTTCATGGCCATAAACACAGCACCTACAACAGCTACACGTGTACTATTGGATATATTCAGTACCGTGTAGTATAAGATTGAACATGATACGGCATACAACACCACTTGAGAAATAAAGATCCAAACGATCTGAAGCGAAAAAAACGCGAACATAGATAGGAATAGAGGATACATTGGAACACGGATTAAATCAGGGATAAAAGGCTCAGCAACGGATCTGGAGAAAGCGGAGTTTCTGACAATATTCACAGCAATTTGCCAATAGTGGACTGCGTCAGGATCTGCAGTGATGCCAAGCCCATGATAGAAAGATGGATTGGAAATCAAGATTGCCAGCCCAATAAACGAAGAGAATGCAATCGATAGCAAGGCTATAAAGAAAGGCATCCTATGGTCGTCTTTTAAATGCATTTAGCCGCTCATCCCTGTATAGCCGTCATAACGAGTACAAGATCTTGAGAGCAAAAGTGATTCCGAATAAGGAATATAGATGAATTGCATCACTCGGTTATATTAGCCTCATAGTTCCCGATCAGCAGTAGATTATAGACTTCCAGCACTTGCCTGGCACATTCATCCCAGGTACGGCGTTGACCGCGCCGGGATATGAGCCTTCTGTCCCAAGTTCGCTCCAATCCTTTCCGGAGAGCCATCTCTAATTCATCAATTTTGCCGGCTTCCACTATATGGCCCTCTTCCTCCTTTTCAACGATGTCAACTATTGCACCAACATTTGTGACCACGACCGGCGTACCGCACGCCAGGGCCTCCATCACGACATTGGGACAACCTTCACTCCTGCTTGCAAGGCAAAAAAGGTCCGCAGCATTGTACCACAACGCCAGTTCCTCATGGGGCCTTCTACCGACCAAGTGGACATTAGAGAGTGCAAGGCTGTTCATCAACCGTTCAATCGCTGCTCGATCATCTCCCTCTGAGCCGGTGCCTCCAATGATGTATAGTTCAACATTGTACTGGTCAGATAGCTTAGAGACCGCGTTTATTAGAAGATCATGCCCCTTGGAAAGGAGGAGCGATCCAACGCTCACTATAATGGGGATGCCCTTCGGCAAGCCAAGCTGTTCCCGGCACTGATTTTGATCCATTAATTGGAAATGATGGTTATCTGTACCGTTCAGAATAATGCTGATTTTGCGGGTCGGAACACCTATCGTTTCTATAAGCGACCTGAGATGTTGGCTCAACGCTATGACATGGTCAGCTCTTAGCAACAAAAAATCGATAATTTTTTTTCTGAAACTGTTTTCATTAATATGTAATGCCTCAACTCCTCTAACCGTAATTATGAATTTCTTTTTGTATAATTTGGAAATCATGAAAGCTGCGAGAATGTCAGGGTACACCCAATGTACGTCAACCAAATCGACTTGATTCCTCAATCTGTGAGCCAATGGCGCTACTACCGCCCAGTATGCGAATGAATCCCACCACTTTATGAACCGCGGTATAACGGGGAACCGAGGGTGGGCGACATTCAACCCCTGAATAATGTCCCTCGTCGGTATTCTTGAATAACCGCGAAACCTTTCAAAGCCCTCCATGAAAGGGAATTTAGGAATGGGGGCGATGACTGTGATGTTACAGTATTTCTGTACAGCTTTTAATCTGTTAAGAACAAAAATGCCGAAATTTGGATACGCCCGGTTAGGGAAAAGGTAGCTCAGAGCTAGGATTCTAGGTTTCATTATGACTCTGGAAAGTGATCAATTAAAGAGTTTGAAAAGGTTACGGGAGCGAACTATAAAGATCATCGCTTTGGGTTTTTAATCTCACCAGCACTTTGTACAGCATATCGCTAAGGTTTTTGTTCAAAAAGTATTCACAATTTGGTCTGTTTGGCCGAGTAAGCGATCCGTCCTTCCATCCTCTATGCAGAGATACGAGTGCCGATGCAATATCCTTGGTTGTATCCCTGGATTGGATGCCGAGCTTAACCTCTCTCATCAAGGTTGACGTAGCTCCCGAAGAATTGGTAATGGCCAGTATGGGTTTATTCAAAGCCATATATTCGTACAGTTTACGCGGAATCTGCAATGGAAAATCAGGTTGGATGAGGAACAATACGTCACTCCTCTTCTGATACTCCATCGCTTCTCGAAATGGCACGCGAGGGATGATTTTGACGATATCTTGCACGGTCGGGTCCTGCAAAAGCTTTTGCAGTTCGGGACTGTCGATCGATATGCCCCCGAGAAATACGATCCTCAATTCCTCTTGGGGTATTTTGCCTTTCCGAACTAAATCCATGGCCGCTTTTATGAGGCGGTGCGGATTTCTCGAAAAATAAAGTGAACCCGCGTGGGTCAAAGTGAGAGCGGTATTCTTTGTAGGTTGCGGCTCGCCATTAAAGTTTTCGAATCCATTCGGGATGACGGCAATTTTATCATCCAGCAGGGCGGGAAAACGGTTGACGAAATCCTGTTTGAGTTCCTGGGTGTTTGCAATAACGAGATCTGCCGCCTTGAGTACCTTGCGCTCCATGATGGTCTCAATACGGCGAACAAACCTGGTCCTCACCAGAAACCGGGGATTCGCAACCCATGGATCACGGAAATCCATAACCAAAGGTCTTCCGGTCAGTCTTTTCAGGATGGCGCCAATCAGAAAGGAAGTCCACGGGCTGCCGGTGGAATAGACAATATCTATTTCTTTCTGCCGGATAATTCTCAGACCGGAAAAGACCGCCCATGGCAGCCACCCGATGTGAGGATCTGGTGATGCCAGGGAATCGGTTACCAAGTCCTTGAATTCCTGGATTCGGGTAGGAGGAGACGCGTTATGAGAGGCCGCCCTGTTTACGTCCGTCAGAGCATTTTGGGGACGCTTGGCGAAGCCAACCCGGGTCAGGAAGTTTCGAACAGACAATAATGCTTCCCTGGGGCGGCAAACACGTGCCCGGATAATTTGAATTCCACAGTCTACATTCCCTAGCATTTCCAAATCTGTGGGCTGGTCGCTGAGAAAATTTTGTACCCGAGCCGTAAGTACATATATCTGTACGCCCATTTTCTGCAGGTGATTTGCAAAATGAAATGGCCGGAACGAGCCGCTGCTGGAATCCGGTGGAAAGTAATACGCTATGAAAAGAGCGTTCAATTATTCGCCCCTGTCAGGAGAAGACCAATATAGCACTCTCACTACCTCCTGATCTAAATTCTGAAAGGCAATTAAGGTAATAACACGGATTCGCATGATATTCAGTTCCGCTAAATGATACTCTATCCTAGTGTCTGTACTATTGCTTTATGAAGAGTTGTTAGAGATCTTTACATCCCTGCAAGATGGAGACCGCTTTGGGTTTGCGAAAGTTTGGCCTTCTAAAGAAATATTGATGTTTTCTGAAGTAATAGACAAGACCTGAAATATGACTGATAGTTGCGGAACTCAGTTTGAATTTCCGAGAAATCTCCTGTGCGTCGTGAAAGGCTGAAATCGTTGGGTCATAGACAACGCGGTATCCCGCCTTCCACAGGCGAAGACAGTAATCCACGTCCTCAGGTGAATAGAAAATGTTTTCATCCAGAAGTCCAATTTCGTCTATGACCGACTTGCGCATCACCCACATCGCAGAGATGGCATAATCAACATCATGCAACGTGGACAATTTTTTAGATGCACCTTCACTTCTCTCCAAATATTTCAAAAACAAATATCGAAGCATCTTGTGCTGAAGTGTTGGAAAAATGTCCGTAGACTTTTGCAGCCGACCGTCAGGATAGAGAAGTTTTGGAGCAACCAATCCAACTCGTGGCAAATCCTGAAGAGTAGATATTGCACCTTGGATAACCCCATCCACAAGTTGCACGTCTGAATCCATGATTATAACATATTTGCCGATCGCTCTTCTCAGGGCAATATTGCGAGAGTATGTAGTACCTCTGTTAGTCCTGAAATATATTGGAATAATATGTTTTGCATAGTCATTTTCGTAGCTTTCAATAGTGGTGACCGTGCGATCGGAAGAACCGTTGTCAACTAGAAATACTTCAAAAGAAAAGCTGTCGTTACGCAGTTGTCCGAACAGCGACTCAAGGCATTTCGCAATGTGCCTTTCGGAGTTCCATGTCAGGATAACAAATGATATGTCCATTGGCCGCTCAGAATTCAAACCCTATGAGTGGGGTTGTTTACAAGAATAATAATTTGATAATTTGAACTCACCAGCAGATTTCTTGCAATTTGATTGCGGAGATCCGACGAAGCTTACGCAATCTCCACCTCCGAGTTATACTTTGGGACTAGCATCCTTAAGTCCCTTGTGAGTCCATAAGGTTATCGCTACTGTCCGCCCTCGGGGGCCTTTATGATATTGAACACCTGAATCGGCTATAATCCTATGTACTTGCGGATACGTGGACCTACAATCTTAGTTGCTGAGACAGGTAGGTTCTGCCAAATACGAATAGCTAAACCGAATCTCGATTTTTCAGTATCGACTTTGGAGGGCGACCTACCGGGAAAGATATAGTACCAATAAAGGGGCTTTGGCTGAGCCCCCCATTGCTCTTTAAACTTATAAGTGCTCTCTTCGATGGAAGATCTGCCAAAATCGAAGTACTTATAGCCTTTTTCGCATGCATATCCGAGCATGGTCCAGTAGAGCAGCATGTTGGGACTCAGTTTGCTGTATTTCCTCAGAGAAGAGGCCCACGGATTATAAATTGTGCCATTGAAGCCAAGAATTATGCTGCAGGCCAGAGGTTGCTGCTCCCTATATA
The DNA here is from genome assembly GCA_052147195.1 of Syntrophobacteraceae bacterium. GTDB lineage: Bacteria > Desulfobacterota > Syntrophobacteria > Syntrophobacterales > Syntrophobacteraceae > SbD1. The sequence goes on along the minus strand of JBKQLC010000066.1, from coordinate 69,711 downwards.
CGAGGCAGATTCTTGATTCCTCCGGGAATCCCTCGATTACGCCTTTTATAAAGCGCTTTGAATGGACCGGCGATCCAAGGTCTCTCATGTTTATGGAGAAGACTTCATAGAAGTCATCCAGGAGTTCCAGGCCACCGACTTTTCCAGCCAGTCCCTCTTTTTCCGGTTTTCTGATCTGGCTTCGCAATTTGGATTTAAAACTGCCCATGAGCGCTTCGGAAGACTCGGGAAGCTCAAGAAGCATTCGCGCTTTGTGAAGCCGCTTCTGCACATTGCAGTCGAGAGAGCCCAGCCAACCGTTCGCTGAGCTATCCTGGTCTTCGGGGCCTGATTCTGGCATGGAAAGAAGCGGGAGTGTCTGACGAAGTTGGATGCTATCAACTTTGAGCCTGCGCGCCAGGTGTACAGCCTCGCTTAAAAGCGCCTTTTCCACATCCGCATCATCTGCCAATACCCCCCCTGCATCAAAGAAGGGCATGGAAATCAGTTGATTTCCAAATGCAAAACTCTTTAGGTGAATCAGCGGTAAAACGCCTGCGATCCTCTTTGAGTTCGTTTCGCCGTTTCCTGTATTATCTTCGGTCTGCTCGTCCCAATTTGAAAGTTCAACGATTTTATGTTGCCGGCCATCTTCGATCGCAGTCAGATAGTATGTTTGGTGACAATAGGTCCTGTTTATGATCTGCCCCCAAACGGAAAGGTGGTACAGAGACGCAGCTCCGCCAAATCGATTACAATATTTGTCAAATCTGTCTGAAGTTGTCAGACGGACGAATTTGCGATTGGTTTTAACGCTCATGATTCGCTAAACCGATCTGCTTTAGGTTACCGTCAAAGGCGTCACGCCCAAGGAGGTAATCGGCAATAATCAATCACAGAGACCGGAAATGAAACCTGTGGCGATATCGGGCCGAGAAATTGTCCAGGCCTACGCGACATGCCGGTTCAGTTCGATGAGCGTCTCGAGAATATTTTGCAGCTTCGGATTTAAAAGAGGTATAGGCTGGTTATCCTCCCGTTTTCGGGAAGAATTTATGCCAGATCGGGAGGTCGGCGTCCCAATTCATCCCTCAAATAGACGGGGCCTTCTCTTTTGCTCGCCTACAGGTGTTTGTAGATAGATTGAGGGATATAAAAGTGTCTCTTGTTAAACACGATGCCCATGAGGCTCCCTCCCACCCCTTCAATCTGTTCCTTCACATACTTGGCTGTCCGCCATCTGGTCTTTTCCGCCTCCACGACCAGAATTACCCCATCCACCTTTGAGGCTATGGCCAAAGCATCGGGTGACAGTGCAAGCGGCGAAGAATCGATAACGACGAGATCAAAATTGAGCTTTACATTCGCCCAGAAGTCCTCGAACCGCAGCGCGTTGAAAAGCTCCGGCGTGGGAGAACCCGAGTTGGACGCCGGGGAAACAAATAAGCTCGATTCACCCACCCTGTGAATAGCACGCTCTACCTCTGCGGGTTCCTCGATAGCCTGGGACCAACTAGTTTGTGATTCGACTGAATAGAACTTTGACTGGGTACCTTCGAACCGGTCCGCATCCACCAGCAGCACCTTTTGGCCAACCCGCTCCGCTGCAACTCTTGCGAATTCCCTTACAACGGTCGATGTCCCCTCACCAGGGCGGGACCCGATGAACAGGAGGACACGGTGCCTCAATTCCGGGAGCCGATTATCGATAACCTTGAAGAGGCTGAGCATCTCTTCGCCCATCTCTACCTGGTTACGATTGAGAAGGTTTTGGGGAATGATAACCTCAAGGTTCTTGCCGCTCGCCTTTTTTTGCTGATGGGCCTGTTGCAACGCTTCATAAATTTTGCTCATACTTCACCTCTGATGGAGGGTGATGAAATTTCCCTTGTGGTAACAGCAGGTCGATGACCTGCTCTTTAATCCAGCCAGTAACAATTTCCTATGAACTCAATAGACCGATTTAGACTAAAAACTATTTGTCCCAAAAATCACTTGTACCCAACTACAGCAAGCACCGGCAACTCCAAACGCCTTTCCGCCTGGGCCGGGGTGCTCATGGCAGAGCTCAGGATTTCCGCGATAAAAGCGAGACTTATGCTGCCGGCAATTCCGAGAAGCAATGATATTGAAACATAAAAAATGAACGGATGCGGAAGATTGTTGGGTATTATGGGTACCGAAGCAGCTTCCAGCACGCTGACACTGGTCATTTTTTGCCGGTCAAGCTCATCATGTATGCGGGCTTCCTCCAACTTGGAAAGATAAGTCTTATATTTTTCCTCATTATCCGCAACATCGCGAGACATCTGCTTATATTTGGACTCTTGAGCTTCGAAAGCGCTAATTTCCGCGCCCGCCGCTTTTATCTCTTCATCGAGCCCTTTTCCCCTCACTTTGAGCGAGCCCAGCTCGGCTTTGTTTTGCAGTATCTGCCTCTGTAACTCCTGATATGCGGGGTTGTAGGGAACCACCGGGCCATGCGCACCTAGATAGTTCTTGGTCAGTGCGATCTGCTCGCGAAGGGTTGTGACAAAACGGTTATCGTCTTTATATTTCGCCAGGAGATCCTTTTCTTGAAGCTCGAGCGTAAGGAGGCGCGCTTCCATCTCCGCCCTGGCGGTGGGGACAATCGGAGATTTTTCCAAGATGGGTAATTGCTTTTCAAGTTCAGAGGTCTTTGCCACGAGTTGGGCAATCAGGAGTTCATTATCATTGCGTTCTTCACTGATGCGTCTCTGCTTATTGAGCAGAGAGGTGCGTTGCTCATCGAAGGAAATCACTTTTGTCTGGTCCTTAAAGACTTTGAGATTACCTTCCGCCACAGCGAGCTTTTGCTTGTATTCCTCGGTCTTTTGGTCCAAAAACGATAAAGCTTTCGGGTTTCTGTAGGTATCGCTTCGCTTATCGATATAAGCAGCAATCAGGTCGTTCACAACCCTTGCTGTCGTTGCGGGACTGGATCCATTAAAAGAGACCTCAATAATGTTTCCCGCCGGCGCGGCTTTGGCAGAGAAATCTTTTTCGAACCGATACAGCGCGCGTTCAGTAGAAGCCAACCCCATTGGAATATTCTGTCCCAGGTCCGGAAAAATCACCTCGGGTTTCACTTCATTTATTATTTTTTCCTTCAAGTCCCTGGACTCCAGGATTCGGAGCTCGGTAGCCATTAACTCCCCGCTGCTCTTGCCGGGTTGCCCCCGGCCCGGTGAGAGGTCTATATTCTGACTTTCCCATCCGAATTGAACCAGTATAACTGACTTGGCCTGGTAGACAGGTTTATGCATAAATTGCAGATAAAGAAACATAGAAGCGCCACTTACGCAGGCGATCAGGACAAAGGCCACGAGGATCATCGATCTGTGCTTGAATATGGCGCTCAGCCAGTCGCGCAGCCCCAGCTCGCCGATCGGAAACGCTTTGCCGGTCGGAGCTGAAGCAGAAGAACTACCGGGTCGTTTAGCAGGAAGATTTTGATTCATTGCCGTACCCCAATTTAATTGTTTTCTGATGCCGTAATTCAGACCTGATTGTGCAGACCGCCGGATGAATCCCAAAGCCGGTCGATCTACTTGTATACTGCTTAACGGACGACGCCCCCCGAAGGAATAAAGATGTATCCGAAGCCGACAAAGGGGGAGATGAGTCCCCCTATGTACTGTTGCACCCAGAGATCGACATTGGCGATGTCCGACCTCGGCACCAGGATCATGTCAGAAGCCTGCACGTAAATGTCCTGATTCGGGTCTATGCCCTTCATGGCTTTCTCTATATCCAGGCACATATAGAAAGGTCTGCTGTTTTCGTCTTTGCGAATTAGGATCACCCGGTTTCGATCGGCGGTATCCTTGAACCCACCTGCCAGCGTGATAGCTCCCAAAACCGTAGTCGGTCCAGTCAGCTCCCTTGTGCCGGCGCCGGTTCCTCCGCCGATCGCTCCGGGACCGCCAACTTCTCCGCCGACAAATATTTTTTGTGCGAAACTTTCGACAATTACGCTAATTTCCGGCGACTGCGCGAGGTATTTGGAATACCCTTCAGTCAATATCTCGGAGAGTTTTGCGGGGGTCAAGCCTACAACTTTGACCTCATTCACAAGCTGCAGCGATATGCGGCCATCGGGGCGCACGACTACTGCCTGATTTAATTCAGGATTGTAGAACAACTTTATAGACAGATGGTCACCGGCATTGATCTTGTACTCCTCCTGCATGGGGGGGGCAATGGTGCCGGGTGACCCAAGAGGAACGGTATTGTAAACCTGTGGGCTGCATGCTTGTAGAAGCAGGCAGACCAATGCCAAAAATAACCCCCAAATCAGTTTTGTTTTTTTCATTATTTCAGCTCTTAAAAAGATTTTACGTTTGGTCACCATTTTGCCCGCCTTTGGCTTCGAATTCAATCACCTGTATTTCGCCCCGATACATAGCCTTATACGCTCTTCAATTGCTTTTCGACGGTATTACACTTTAGCCTAATGAGCATTCCTAACTGAGATATGACTCCATCACCTCGAATTACAAATGCAATCGGTCGAAAAGTGAACATGCGTTAGGCCTTTTTTTGAACGTTATCATCATATAAGAGAGATTTCGCCGTGTAAAGGGCTAATATGAGGGGGACAGATTGGGTATCAGATATAACCCAAACGCAAAATATCTCTATTATTACGGGATGTTGCTGTATGGCTGCAGCAGGGAGCCAGATGCCTCAACGTCTTTAGCCGAGAAACGGCAGGAGGCGGATATGGAAAAGCTCAGCTAATTTTCGAGCGGACCGGGCTACGGGCTCGAATTCAAGACACTACCTGGTGCGAGATTTTGGCTGATCCAACTGAGGCAGTAGAAGTTGCTCGCCTATACTTATTTTGTTCACGTCTTTTATGTGAGGGTTGGCTTCTTTGAATAATTTCATCAAATCTGGATCATAGTAGCCGTAGGTCTCCACCAGGACCCGTGAAACCATTTCCCCTTTGATCACGGTTCTTGCGGAAGCGCCTGTTTGTTTCGGCAGGTCAGAGGGGGCCGTGGTTAAGAGTTGTTCTTGTTTAAGAGCATCTGTGCTTTTGGCGGCAGGTTTCTCTCGGAAAAGTCGTTTTTCTGGAAGGGCAATTTCGTGACTTTCAGGGATCGATCCTATTTCTTTAGAAGGTGCGGGTTCGGAAAGCTGCTGCTTAACCTTAGAAAGAGCGGGTTCTGATAACTGCTGCTTAACCTTGGGGCTTGCGTCAACAACTGGAACCTGTGGGACTGAGAGGACCTGCGATGGCTGAGGAGGTACGTCCAGTTTTACATCCGCTTTGTAGGGGACCTCGGAAGCTTCCTTAGAAGGAGCGGGTTCTGATAACTGCTGCTTAACCTTGCGGCTTGCGTCAACAACTGGAGCCTGTGGAACTTGGAGCGGCTGCGATGGGGCAGGAGTTATGTCCAGTTTTGCATCCGCCTTATAGGGGACCCGTGAAGCTTCCTTAGAAGGTGCGGGTTCGGAAAGCTGCTGTTTAATCTTGGGGTTCGCGTCAACAACTGGAGCCTGTGGAACTGACAGAGTCTGCGATGGGGGAGGAGGTACATCCGGTTTTACCTCAGCCTTGTAAGGGACCTGTGAAGCTTCCTTTTCCGGCAGGTTCCCAATGGGCCTTGTGAGAAAAACACCAAGCAAAATGACGCCAAGGGAAACAGCAGCGACCGGCAATACTCTGAAAAGCTTCCGAGGCTTTGGACCTCTGAAATCCGATATCACCTCTTTTATGATTTTGCTGCCCACTGGATTACGCTGGTAGCCAAATCCGGTGACCAAGGCGTTATCGCACAATATGTTGATTAGTCGAGGAAATCCTCTGGCCTCCTTTACGATGCTGCTGAGGGCGCCCTTTGTGAATATCTGGTTATGAAAATAGGAGCCCTTCATAAGGCGGTGTTGTATATATGCAAGACTTTCGTCCTGGCTCAGAGGCTTGATTTGACAACGAATTGCAATTCGCTGTTTCAGTTGTCTAAGTTCATCTAATTCAAGCTTTCGCTCGAATTCCGGCTGCCCCACCATTACTATCTGGACCAGCTTGTCTTTAGAGGTCTCAAGATTGGAAAGCATCCGCAGATTTTCAAGGGTCTCGACCGGCATATTCTGGGCTTCGTCAATTATGAGCGCCACGTTCCTGTCATGCTTGTATTCTTCAATGAGAAACCGATGAAGGCGGTTTACAAGCTCGGGTACATCATCGCCTTGCGCTGCAACAAGTCCCAGTTCATTGAAAATCTGTTTGAGAAGGCTCTCAAATGAGAGCATTGCATTAAAGATATAGACTACCTTCAGCTTTTCGGGGTCTGCACCCTCGAGATAAGAGCGCAGTATGGTAGTTTTCCCGACGCCGATTTCACCGGTGATGGCGATAAATCCCTTCCTCTCCTCAATCCCATAAATTAATGAGGCTGAAGCTTCTTTATGGCTCCCGCTGAGAAACAGGAACTCCGGGTCCGGAGTTATATGGAAGGGGTTCTTCTTGAGTTTGTAAAAATCTAGATACATAGGCTCCCAGACCTGAGAAATGCTCTTGTTTGAAATCTGCTGCCGTCGTGATTATAGCTCTGAACTCATCAGCTTAACAACCAATTTCGGAATTTATCACATCTGCCCTCACCAATGGATCCAACTGCCCGAAGAGCTTGGAAGGTCGAAATTCCCGAAATGGAGAAGCACTTTCCATAACCGATAATGAGTGTCCGTTTTTTATGGAACTCACAACCGGCAAAACTTTAAGTTGAGGCTGATTCACTTTACTGTCTTCAGAATATATTCGTTGCACGAGACAAACGAAATATCCCTCAACCTGCTCACAAGAAATCTCAACCTAGGCAGGGTTCTTGACAGATTGGTATAATGCCTAAACCGCGAAAAGGCCGGAGCTTCTTTTACTTTGGGCTGGGCAGGATCGGCTTCCCACGGGTGGAGGTAAAGAACATAGGCATTCTGGTGTTTGAGAACCGATTGGACAATCTTTTCAAAAACCCGAACGGGTATAAGCCTGAAATAGGCTCCACCGCCCGCCGGCACGATGTGTTTTCCTATTTGCAAATTGCTTATGGGAAGCTCATATATGTTTCGGCTTGTCTTACACGCAACGCTTGTTCCATTCGGGAATATCCGGATCTTGCCGTATCGGTTGTTTCCAGCGAAGGAATTGAAGCTCGAATCGTATGAGTATCCACATTCTTCAAGGATTCCCAGCGCTTCTTCGCTTATTGAAAAACTTGGCGCACGGTATCCCAGGACAGCACGCCCAAGAATATCTTCTAGAATTTTCTTACTTTCCGAGAGATCTTTTTTCAATATTTCCGTCGTGCCATGGTTGCACAAATTATGATGGTAGCCGTGGGATGCCACCTCATGACCTCTTGCCTGAATCTCCCTGACCAGTCGTGGAATTCTTTCGGCCACCCAGCCAAGCACGAAGAAAGTAGCTCTCAGAGGTCCGCCCGGCCTGGTGCCGTTAACGGTCTTGCTACCCGCCATGTCCAGGAAATCCAGGAACAAATGTGTATTCCTTTCGACCCTTGACTCACATGATGACCAGGAAGATAACGGAATAGAAGTTTTGAAATTCTCGACCTGAAACCAGTCTTCGACATCAATTGTAAGCAGGAAATATTTTGATACATCCACTGTTTCTGTCAATTTGCCAATTCCAGGTGTTTATCAAGACCATGGATTCGATGAGGGCAGCCGAGATCTGAGCAGATTTCCAGCAACCGGTTACCGCGACCCTTCACCTAAAAGCACTACTCCCACGGTCTTGAGTAAGATCTTGAGATCCAATAATATTGACATATTTTTTATATAAAAAAGATCATATTCCAGTTTCCTCAAAGCATCCTCAATCGAAGCGCCGTAAGGATAATTGATTTGGGCCCATCCAGTAATTCCAGGGGTCACAGTATGCCGGACACTATAGTAAGGAATCTGAGTATCCAATACATTCACAAATTCGGGGCGTTCCGGTCGTGGGCCGACCAGACTCATATCGCCCGTGAATACATTCCATATTTGGGGAATCTCATCAATACGACAGAAGCGAATAATGCGTCCCACTCTGGTCACCCGTGGGTCCCTTTCTTGAGCCCATATGGCCCCTTGCTGTTCGGCATTGTAGGTCATAGATCTGAATTTATAAACGGAAAAGATCTTGCATCTTTTCCCGACCCTTTGCTGCTTATAAAAAAGTGGGCCCGGAGAATCAAGGCGAATAGCGATGGCGGTAATCACCATTAACGGAGATGCAACTACGAGCAACAACGCCGCAAAAATGAAATCAAGAATACGTTTTACCCTTTGAACGTATCCCCTGGAGAGCAGATTAAACCCGTCTGAGAATAACAACCACTGGTCCTCGAGGTATTGAACCGGCAGCTTGGTCGTAAGTCGCTGATAGAGTTGAGGCATATCCATTATCTCAGCGCCGAGGAGGCGAGCTTCGAGTATTCTTCGTGTTATGCGGGTTGAGCGAGACCGCGGGATCGCAAGAACGATAGTCCTGATGCCCAGTTTAGCGATAATTTCAGCCAATTTCCGTGTGGTGCCCACGGTCTCAGGTGTACAGTCAGTCTTTGCCGTAAGCTCATCAGTAACGAACCCTTTGAATTCAAATGGAGAAACCGGCAAACCAAGTAGCTGCCGGGCTCTTTGGGCGGTTTCGTCCGCGCCGATGATTAAGGTAGGCGATTTTGTTCTTGCAAATTGGAATAAGCGGAAATAAACAGTTCTCCATAAAAGCAGGAACGCAGGCACCAGCATCATTTGCAAAGCGAGAACACTGCGGCTGTACTGCCATTGAGGAACAAAAAAGAAGAGAATTGTGCAAAGGGCAAAAACGGAGAACGAGGACGCCAACAAGCGAAATGCGGTTTGACGCGGGTTAAAAATCCTTTCCGTATTATACAGGTCGAAAATATAGAGTGTCAGCACAAATTGCAGAATTGAAAAAATGAAGGCAGGTAAATACGAAGAAAGATAACCCATGCCCTGCCCAAGCATTGCCCAGACGCCCAAAAGATGAGCTATGCATATGAACAAGAGATCAGCAGAAAATAAAAACCATGTTTGCCCTACGGCAAACTTCATCAGTTCAAATGTATTACGATTAGAAGCGTCGGAGAATTGCTCTGCAACTGGTTCTACTCTCAAGTGACCATGTCCATTTCTGGACCACGGAGTAGTGGGGGATAGATACTCACTACTGATTCTGGTAACCACGGAGTGTTGCTCATCGAAAATGTGTTTTAATTCTTCCCGAACTTTTTTCAGGATCTTGCTCTCTGCTTCAGCCAGTTCTGATTCACCCAGTTCGGTAAAAATCACTCCAATAACAAGGCCGGGTTCGTACCAACCTCTAATATCCGTCTCGCGAATGATCGATCCAAGAAGGGAATCGATCTGCATTACGATTCTGTCCTTTTCAGCTCCAGCAAAATGGCTAATCTCAATTTTAACGAGCAAAGATATATTCCCAGAGCGCTCTGCTCGCTTTTTTTCAAGTGCCAGTACCTGCTGGAAGAGGCTCTCCTCGAGAAATGGCGTAGGATTCAACTTCGAGACTTGTTCAAAAGGTGGTTTTGAGTTCTCTCGTATTCTTGCCACAGTAGGTTCCATTTTTGTTAAACAGCTCACATTGGGTTTGATAACTGGTTACGCCGTTTCGAATTGTCCATCTATTTAGGATCTGGTGTTCATACGGCTGGGGCTGGAATCATAAAAAGCACGGAGTCGAATTTACAATCCGACTGTTTTAGTCTATCAAAAAAAATCGGCAGGAAGGAAAGGTCATTCAGAAGTCCTTTCCTGGCTTTGACGCCGTTCCTGAATTTTATGTCTTTGTTCTTTTTCCCACTGCCAGGGAGGAATAGGATTGGGATCTATCCAAAGTCCAATTGTTTTTGATTGCGCAAGGCTTTCCATAGCCCTCCACTCGGCACATATATGCGCGCTGCATTCCTTTGGTTTCACCCATGCAAGTCCATAAGTAATAATCTGGAGATTCAGGTAATCTTTGACACCTTCAATCCTGACCAGCGCATTTTCTAATCCATCAGATCCCACGTATAAAGGGGTCACTTCCACAATCTTTTGCAATGCCAAATGTGACGCGAGTACTTGCGACTGCTGCCAAAAGGGCTGGCCTTTCCTGGGGGATTCAATTCCGTACAACTTGACTCTATCTGTTAGACTTCCATGAGAAATGAGGAGCAGGTCACTATCCTGCACGCCGACCACTTTCCCCTGCCACGCGCCGCAATGCGAATGGAAGAGAATAATGAAAGCAAATACCAGAACGAAAAAAGATGCACTTCCTATTTTTTGCGGCATAACGAGGCTCTCTCTGAGTCAGTTGCTTCTTTGAAGCCGATCAGCGGTCAGGGCCGCATGCAGCTCCGCCAACTCGATTACACCCTCCGGTGAAATAACCCTCAGTGGCCATATATACCTCATCGGAGAATCGGCCAGAAAAGATGAGACGAAACTTAATCGTCTTAACTATGTATGTAAAGTGGTATTTAGGGTGGGACAAAGTGGGTAGCAGAAGTACTCATGTGGGCAAAAAAAATAGCAGATTTAATAAGTTACGCAACCGATAATGATGCCGAATAGTTTTTGGCACACCTCACCTCTGGCGGCCAAGAAGGTTAGCAGTCTTTGCTCACCTGCATTATGCGGAGAGCATGGTCCGTGAAATCTTTGCAGCCTGATCGCAGACTGCGGCGATCTCAAGATGAGCGGGTGTATAGAGCCGATCCTTAACGCTGTTTCCAAGCTTTTTTGCGACAGCCTCGCGTATTGTCTGGAATCTGATTAAGTCTTTCCAAAACGCCGTGGCCGCTTGACCGTAACTTCCGTCTTAAATGAGGCAAATTACCGGCGCGTGGCTCTAAAATACATCGCCGCCGCATGCAACCCCAGCTTTTTCCTCATTGAAAACACCATGGCACCAGCCTGTGCGAAACGGTTGAAGTTGGCATTTCTAGCTGGCGCCTTCGGCTGCTCTTTTGACCGGCGCTAATACCCGGTGATTAACGCCGGCAAGTTGGCCTCCCAAATGCGACTCCATCAATGCCTTGAACTTGGTCTTAGCTCCTGAGGCAAATCGGCTGAACTTGATCCCGCAACGCCTCACCGCCGGGATACTCCATGATTCTTCGGGTATTTCCATATCATAGACCACTGTGGACTGTATTAGCTCCATATGATGTGAACTCATGCCGAATATCTTGATACTGATCGGCCCTATCTCGAGTTTAGCGGTCGCAAGATACTGAACGCCCGCTCCGCCATTACTTAAATTTAAAATTCTGCCTACAATAATCGGTTCGTTCGGCATTACAAACGCGGCAAAAATATCACCTTCAGTTTTGAATCGTTTATGCTTTCTGTGGTCTGAGTTCACAAGGACATCCCCTAAGTCACAACCGGGCAAAAGAATAGGTGGTCACTCTTAAAAAATCGGGTAACAATAGTCCACGCATGCAATTTACATGCATTCTCATTGGTATCGAGATATGTAGATGATTTCATTCACTATATATTCAATAGAGCAGTCGTGCCACCAACTCCGAGTGTAAACAATTCCGACGATGAGAATTCAGAAGATACACCCCCAAAAGCGCACTGGTTGCCTCTTTCGCGGGTTGTAAAGATTTCCGACGCAAAGATAGAGATCAAAATCTGCCGAGTTGACAGAGGCTGGCGGGTCGGTCAAAACGGTACCCGTGAAAGAGAATCAGGAGGCCGTAGGCACTATTGTACCGTTACAGTGCATTTGGCAGTAGAGCTGAGTCCGCTTGGACCTGTAGCGGTGAGCATGAATAAGAGGTCAGGGCTTTGAGCGCCCGAAACTGACGGTGCAATAAAAGCCGGGTTCTGCGCAGTTGGATCGGACAGAGTAACCGGTACTCCGCGAATTTGCTTCCATCTATAGGCAACGGGCGATCCATCTGGATCAAATGAGCCGGAGCCATCGAGCGAGACAGGGGACAGCTTCGCAGCAGTCTGGTCGGGGCTGGCGCTAGCAACGGGCGGCAGATGCGCCCTTATCACATTTACTGTGCACTGGTCTCTCGTTGTCAATCCAAAATGATCGGTAACTTGCAGTTGGAAAATCAGGGAGGCTCCAAGGGGGCCGGGATGAGAAGCCACAAATGAAGCGTCAGCCGTCTTGGCACCATGGACTGTAGCGCGCGGACCCTGTATTTGAACCCAACGGTATGAAGCTATTCCGTCATCAGGGTCAGAGGAGCCCGATCCATTCAGGCTGACAATCGTATGGGGCTGAACGATCTCATCGGCGCCGGCGTTGGCTGAGGGAGCTTTATCTGTTGCCGCAACGTTTACCAGGCATGAATTACTTTCTGTGATTCCTGCGTTATTAGTGACCTTCAAAACGAACGTAAACACATTGGCGTTCGTAACATTGGGGGCGGCAAAAGTACATATCGGAGCCCAGCGGTTCGATAGCACCACCTTGGGGCCTGCCACCTGAGTCCACTCGTAGGAAGCTATTCCACAAACACTGTCCGTAGAATTGGAGCCGTTTAGTGTGACTGTGGAGCCGTTTATTAAATCCTGGTCAGGTCCGGCATCCGCCACAGGCGGAGGAATCGTTGAAAAGATGGCCTCAATAGTGTGATTAGTGTACACATCGGCAAAAGAATAGGTGGAAGCCGCGCTTATCGATCCCCCGCTGGAAGCTGCGCCTGTTGATATCCCATCGACCAGCACATCTACCAGCCGGTGATGGGCGGCCGGGGTGATAACGAACGCCTTGTTTGTTCCTGCGGCGACACTAACCATTCCTGATGGTCTGATCGACCCGTTCCCCCGGGAGGTTGACCGTATATGGAGACTATCATGGGACGCAAAAGTGGCCGCAATGGTATGGTTGGCTGTTATGTTTGCGAATGTGTAGCTCGAAACCGGGCCTATCGAGGCATCATCGACCTTGACATCTAATATCCGGTGATGGGCGGCCGGAGTAATAATGAACGCCTCGTTTGTTCCCGCGGCGACACTAACTGTTCCTGACGGCGAAATCGACCCGCTGCCCTGGACGATTGCCGATACGGTGTAGCTGGAAATGGATTCAAAGGTCGCCGCGATGGTATGGTTGGCTGTTACTTTTGTGAATGTATAGCTTGAAACCGGTCCAACCGAGGCTCCATCAACCAGCACATTGGCGACTTGATAGCTGGAAGAAGCCGGTGTGATGGTATAAGTCTGGCTTCCGTCGTAGTTTACCGTCAACGGGCCGGATGGCGAAATCGTTCCGTTCGCTCCCGCCGAAGCTTTAATGGTATAGCTGGTCACACCGGCTGTAGTTGTAAATGTTGCCGAGATGGTATGGTTAGTGGTGAGATTAGAAAACGTATAGCTGGCGACTGCGCCAACCGAGGTTCCGTCTACCAGCACACTTGCCGTTGTGTAGCCGGCAGAAGGAGTAATGGTAAAGGTTTGGCTTGCACCCTGGCTCTGGAAAAAAGTGCCGCTCGGGGATATCGTTCCGCCTGATCCGGCAGACGCAGTTAAGGCATCAATGACCAACTCCGGCGAGAAGCCGCTCTGGTCATTGCTGCTGTTGTAAGCCGTGATGGCGATATAGTAGGTCTGGGCGGACAGATTTTGCAGCGTGGTGCTTGTGTTGTTGCCGGCGTTCAAGTTTGCGGTGTAGTTTCCGCTCGATACACCGTAATACACATCGTAGCCCGCCACCTGACCTGTGACCGGATTCCATGCGACTGTGGCCTGAGCAGCGGCCTGGCCGAAGGCCTGCTGAGCGAAAAGCATTGAAGCAACAACCAGGGCCAGAATAAAGAGAGCCCCGAGATGAAAAGAACATTGCCGTTCGGATCTTTCACACCCCCCCAGGTGAAAGAGTAATGCCATCGAGACTTCTCCTTCGTGCGGGGCGAGTTCCTCCCAGCCCCCTCCCCCCAAGTCACATGGTCACGTCCAGCTTAGCTTTGGCACAATACTTTTTTGGGATTGGAGTTGTAAACAAATTTTTTCATTCAATTCCCCCGTTAGGCCTGGAGCGAGTTTTCCCGGTCCCGCGGACACATCAATCGACGAACGGGGACAAAAGAAAGCAGGTGATTGATGCCTGTCTATAAGGGCCTCTAAGCCCGGCCCCGTTTGCCGGACCGAAATCAGGGAAATATAAGGTGGTTTTTGGTCCCTCATGAGAGGGGAAAACCGGCTGCCTCTATCTGCGCACCCGCAGGATAGGGCAACACTGGGGGGCGCCTCGAGCACTGAGGTGTAGATGTGTTCGGTGAGACAGGCGGCGGAAAAATTAAATCAGCCTATGGATATGGTCATCGAACTATGTGGTTGAACATATTATTATTTTTTGGATTATTAGGTATGTTGCATGCTCTATTTCTACCGTCCTAAATCCCCCTTGTTAATTCCGAAGCGCTGTTTTAAGTTCGCACGCAAGGATGATTGTCATATTTTCTTAGAATTGAAAACAGTTAGTTGCTTTTGTTTTATTTACCGAAAGGACGGGCAAATGAGTTTTGAACACGATCCGGAATCGCCCTTTTTAAAGATAACGGTTAAAGATGGTCCTTCTGTTGTTGGTATTATCCGAAGGAACTTGCAAACAGGCGATTATCATTTCTACGAAAGCGAGCGTGATGCACTGAGTTGCCTGTTTCAGGAAAAGCGAATTGACAGAATCAAAATGAGAATAGAAGAGTTACACAACCTCCGGGAAGTAGTATAGCGACCCCTCCTAACACATATCCTGCCGGTGGCACTCTGAGCGGTACTCTTCACCATTTTTCTCATGTGTGCTTTCTCAATCGATGCCTCCATCAAACGTTTTCTTTGCTGGAGGTTCAGGCTTGGTTTTCGCTTTAAACCATTACTCGAACACATCGGGCTTTCCCGTATCAGACTGCGTTGATTGTATGGTCTGCAGCAAAGCTCCTATACATTAATGATCCCTTCGTAGGCGTTAACTCTACAAAAACAGAGCAATCCGATTGACAATAAAGACACGACCAACTCTTGTGAAAAACCACTTTCGGTATCCCAGATATTTGGTGTAACGGCGAAATAGCAAGCTTGCGTCGCAGAAAGCCCGGTGACCGCATATCTGCGGTTGGCCGCCGGCCCCAATTACTAAAGGGTACTTTATCAGGTATCCAAAAGTGTCTGCTTATCTTGATCCCCCTCGGTTCAGCTACAGGCAAAGTCAGCCTCTCGTGGTGGTTCTGCATCAGCCCGGCATTCCTGCTACCATATCCCGGCATCCCGAGACCTGGACCAGCGGCTTCGCACCCTGCGCTTTCGCCCAGTTTGCCTTTTGGATTTGGTGCAACCTGGTTTTTCATCTTAACAAGACAAGAACATTGCCGACCTTCATCAGACGAGCAGTCTCTTGAGAGCAACGCGGAGACTGCCGGATTATGGTCGTATTTTTTGAAAATCCGGGTCTTACAGCAGAGATTTCTTCAACCTGAGCAGGCAAGGGGGGGAGGCCCCGGATTTACCTCCTTTCATGGATCACAAAGACGTAATTACGAAAAAGTGGTGAGCCTTGCTGTGCCGGATTTCAGCCCACCTGATACGGAATCTAAAAACAGTTCTTCATTTGGGGTTTCCCGCATTCGGCATGGGTCCTGATGCTTGACGAACTGGTTTACAGCCAGGTTTCTACAAGATGGCAGGAAACTTGCTCTGCCTAACCCTGCGTGTGTCCATTTGAATAAAGATTTAAACAAAAATCGTTCACAGGACGACTATTGGAATTACGGGTTCCCTGAGCTTTACGGCACATATGCAAGCATTTGCCTACGCCATTGAAGTGGGAAGCCCGAAGACAAACCAGGCTGAAAGGGAGTTTCGCTTTTGTAATTCGCATTTCATTACGGTGATTCGCACAGCTCTTAGAGAGGTGTAAGTATTTCTTAGTCTTTAGAAATTACCGAAAGGAACTGAAATGAAGAAGATTGCCTTCATTGCTGTCGCAGCGATTCTTTTCGCCACTCCATCCCTTTGCGGCGCTATGGATTTCTATCCGCTGCCGCCGGACAAGGAAGCCAGGATTCAGGCATTAAAAGAAGAGGTCAAGGCAAAGGGCGGCACATACGAGGTTGGCTACTCTGCTGCAATGGATAAGGACTTAAGCCAGCTTACCGGCCTCAAGGTGCCGCAGGGGTGGAACAAAAGCGATGCTCCATCGGTCAAGATGCTCGACGCGGGCGTTCTGCTCCTTCCGGCCGCTTTTGATTGGCTTTCAAATGGTGTTACACCAATCAAGAACCAGGGAGGCTGCGGCTCCTGCTGGGCATTTAGCACCGTCGGAGCTCTGGAGTCTAAGATCCTTATACAGGGCGGCGGAATAGTTGATCTTTCCGAACAATACCTTGTTTCCTGCAATCTCAGTGGCTGGAGCTGCGGCGGAGGTTGGTTTGCGCACGACTACCACATGGACTGGCCCGGGCAGGATAACAACGGCCCCGGGGCTGTTCTCACTGCCGAAGATCACTATACCGGGACCGATGCCGCCTGTAAAACCACATACGACCACCCCTACAGCCTCACTGGCTGGAATTATATAGATTCCGACACCCCCGTCCCCAGCACCGACGCAATCAAACAGGCCATTTACACCTATGGACCGGTTTCTGTTGCAGTTTGTGTCGGACCGTACTTCGAGGCCTACTCGGGTGGTATTTTCAATACCGATGAATCATCGGCCGGTATCAACCACGCTGTCGTGCTGGTCGGCTGGAATGACAACGGTGGGACCGATGGCTACTGGATCCTTCGCAACTCCTGGGGTACGTCATGGGGCGAGTCAGGATACATGCGCATCGGGTATGGGGTGAGCTTGGTAGGATACAGCGCAAATTACATCGAATATGCCAGTGGGATACCTGCTCCGTCCCCAGGTCCCGCTCCGGTTGTTAACGCTCCGAACCTGACCGGTGTCTTCCCAAGTCTTTATACCAACCCTAAGGGTAATACCGTTAAGGGGATTTTCCAGGTACGGAACAATGGGAACGTGACGACGTCTACCTGGTTCCGGGTCCTTCTCTATCTTTCCCCGGACGGGACCACCAAGACAAGACTCTTGGGGTCTTCTAAAATAACGAAACATGTTCCAGCCGGAGGCTTGGTAAATCTCAGGATCAATAAGACCTTGGGCAAATCGGACGTTATAGGGCAATATGTTATGGCCGTGGTCGACCCTGACAGCCGGGTGCCTGACTCAAATAGAACCAACAGCGTTGTGGTATCGGGCGTCCTTGAACCATGATGAAACCCGGCCCCCGGGGTTCTTTCTCGCAACTTTGTAATTCACCCGATCCGTGCTGCAAGACCCTCTGCGATCCTCTTATGTAAGTGGCCGCAGAGGGTCTTGTGCTCTCAGTATCACCTTTGAATCGATTTCTCCGAATCTCTCCGGCAGTATTCCCCTTCATTTATTCAGCACGCAATACCCTGTTGGCATCTTTCACCGGTCATCACCTTCGAAAGAAAAACCCGAAATCGGATCAGGCTGCAGCGAATTTTTATGTTGCCGATTCCAGGATTTTCGATTTCCTTCCTGGAAAAAAACCGCTAAAGCGCGGATTCCTCCGGATATCGCCTTAGAACGGGCATCAGCTTTGCGGTCTCTTGCATTTTGTCATGAGCGGTTAAACAGCTTCCCAAGGCTATCTTCTCTACTGCGTGTCTTAGCGGGGATTGGAAATCGAAAGGCCGGATCGTGCATCAATTGACGGAAGATAGTCCTGTCCTATTGCAGATCGGGATTGTAGCATTGGATGCAAGTCTGAGATTCAAACCCCATTCAATCAAACCCATCGTTTGAATCCCAAAATAGACATAAATAGTTGGCCCCAATTATAGCCAATGAGATGGATGAAGAATTTTGGGTCAGCTATTATTCAGTCACTTTACGGAGGTGGCAGTGATGGTAAGGTCGAATTGCGGGAGTCGGGCAAGTAGTTTTAGGTGGCGTTTGCTCTCCCATTTAATTAATATCGGCAATCCAGGGGAAAATGTATGGAACTGATCGGAAAGGAAGAATTTTTGCTTGCCACAGAGCGGATGTTTCAGGAAAGCATCCAGGCAAAACAGGCGCTCTGCAGCGCGGCGAAAGAAACTATTGTTGAGATGGCTGTGGTGGTAAGCCGAGCCTTCCTCGAGAAGCACCGACTTTTTCTTTTCGGTAATGGCGGCAGCGCCGCAGACGCCCAACACCTGGCGGCCGAGTTTGTAAACCGTTTTCAAATAGACCGGCCTCCTTTGCCTGCAATTGCACTCACAGTTGACACATCAATTCTGACGAGCATAGCGAACGACTTCGACTTCGGTGATGTATTCGCAAAGCAACTGCGGGCTTTAGCGCAACCCGGGGATGTCGCTTTAGCGATAAGCACGAGTGGCCGATCCGCCAATGTGATAAGGGCACTCAAATGGGCCCGCGAGAACGGTGTTCTCACAATCGGTCTGGGCGGCTTGTCCGAGACTGAAATGGACCTGTATTGTGATATTATCCTGCACGTTCCGTCCCCGGTGACAGCGCGGGTACAGGAGTGTCATATCACCGTCGGGCACATAATCTGCGCTCATGTGGATGAGATGATTTTCGGGTGCGACCGTTCCAGAGGATGCGGGAAACAGAGGTAGCGTTTGCTTTAATGAAAAATGAGAAGATGCAAGAGGCCGCCGTTCCTTATCCAGGGTGATTCGACTAAGCTTTAAGGACCCTCAGGGAAGCCCGAGCCATGAGGTCGAAGTTCCGGCCCTTATGGCTCGGCAAAGGCTTTGAAGAAGGTATAAACAATTCCTTAATAAGTGGGGTGGCTATCGGATCAGATCGATGCGCCGCCGGGGCGCTGTTCGTTATGGCCCAATCCGACTGAGCATTGCAGAGGCCCGCCTGCGCGTCGAAGCTCGATGCTTGTGTGAGAAAATCCCTTGCCCGCAACCAGTTGTCCGATCCCGGAGCAAATTGGAAATAAATACCGGTATGACTATCAACGCAAATACCTGTGTGCTAAAGTCTAATACGTCAGACTTTGGCAATGCGACAGGCACACCAGGCAGGAGGAGCGCACTGTGCTGCAATTGATTGTCCTTTTCATTGCATTGCTTATACCTGTACAGAGTCAAGCCGGCGCAATCGACGATGCACTTGCGAAGGCCGGTTGACGGACATTCGGTATTCCAAGAGTTTTTCATGATAGAATCCGGCCAGGAAATGCTGCTCGACTCCAGTTTGGGGTCAAGTTGACACACTATTCAGGCTAAGGCGAGTGAGACCGAAATAAAAGGGCTTTGCGAGCGGCTAATCCAAGCTGATGCTGAAGATCAAGTAATAGCAATTCTAACCCACGCCGCTTATTGGAATAATGCCGATTTGAAAGGATACCTCAGATGGAACTCACAAAGCAAAGACGGTCCATAGTTGGTTTGAAAAGGTTTGGGATTTGTGCTCTGACAACTTTAATCACAGTTGTTTGGGTTTCTGCCGCAACAAATTTTAAAATTCGTTTTTACTTCCCGATTGGAATAAGTATCCTATCACTGTATTCATGGATTATCGCAAATAAACTCAAAAAGACATACCCATTGCCAAGTAGAGCTATCGGCCAACTATTACTTGTATTTCTCATAACCGGTTTTTCACAGAAGATACAATTTAATAGGGTGGCCAAATTGGTTGAATCAGGTCAGTTTCAGTATATATACTCAGCAGCCGAATACCACGCCTATGCGACAGTTGCGGGTGCGATGGTATGGATTTTACTCGTGTATTACTTGGTTATCAAGTATAAGGATAGGCGCAGGCGACAATACGACGTTCAGCCGGAAGGAAATGGCCGGTAGAGCATTAACGACCTGAGAGTGGAGAAGAGTTGTTGATTGCAGGGGGAGTGAAACATGTTGAAATCCGAGCGGCCCGCCGCCGCCCGCAGGGCAGCGGCGAGTCAGGGCTTGGCCATACCGGCGGGCGGTCCCACCGCCTCGGCAAAGGCTTTGAAGAAGGTATAGCAAAAAACTCCATCCGGTTCTGCAGTCCTGTACAGGTCGCGAATTCCTTTATCAAAGGATTCCCGGTCCATGATTCCCGCCGCAAGCGCTTTTTCCCGGATGCCCTCTATCATTGCGGTGAAGGTGTTTTTGGTAAAGCCTTCAACGAAATGAGGCCTGCTTGAATCGACGTATACCATGCGGGGCGAAACACGGCAATTTCTGAAACCGGCTTTCGTCAGCAGAGGATAAAGTTGGCGTCCAATGAGTGCATTCCCGCCCTCCCGGGCTTGAAGCATGATCTGGGAGTTTATGGCCTTTTGAGCGTTCCGGCTCTCAGGATGGAAATAGACCGAACCGTGATCTCCCTCGATAACAGTAATGGTGCCTCCGGGTTTTATCATCTTTTTCAGACATTTCAGCGCCTCGATCGGATTTGCCAGGTGTTCCAACACGAAACAGACGAAAACGTGGTCGAACGATGCCGTTTCAAATGGCAGCTCGAAGATGTCGCTCCGCACCAGGCTCACATCGGTGATTCCTGCCGATTCTAACCTTTTTTGAGCTTTGGCAAGGGATGCTTCGGAGACGTCGGTTGCTATGATTTTGGCCCCTGGACTGTTGCGGGCAAGTATTGATGTTTGCGCCCCAACACCGCACCCGGCTTCCAAAACTCGGCTCCCGGCCGGAAATGAGGTGTCAGAGTGCAAGAGGGCATCCAGGGTCGAAGCCTGGTCCTGAAGCCTGATGCTTTCCCGGGAATCATACCCGTGCACATAGGCTTTTTTCATCAGGACCTCCTTCTTATACCGACGGAGTTCTGCAAAAATAATATCTCCGCACCTCGCAGAGCTTAAGGCTCACAGAGCTTTTGGAATGGATATAGAGAAGGTGGTTTCTCTCCGGGTTCCTGATTCCATCTGCAAATTGCCTCCGAGCCGTTCAGCTATTTTGCTCGCTGTTGCCAAGCCCAGCCCGGCCCCATCAACCTGAATTGATGTTTCATGCTGCTGAAAGAGTCCAAAACAATTCTCGAACTCAGCCCCTGCCATCCCAACGCCATCATCGCTTACCGAAAAGATGTGGCAATCATTTGTTTCTTCGTACCCGATCTTAATCTGGCTAAGCTTTTCTCCGCCGTGTTTCAAAGAGTTGTCCACCAGGTTTCTAAAGGCCAGAGGTAAAAAGACCCTATCCGCTTTGAACTCCGTATTGGTTTCAGGTTCGAGCCAACTTATTTCGCGTATAGCCAGGTGGCTGGAAAACTGCTCTTTGAGCACCTGAACAACACCTTGAAGATCCATGGTCTCAATTGAAAAGGGAGCTTCATTTGCATCCACAAACATGTTTATCTTTGACGTCAAAGCCGAGACATGTTCCGAAACTCTTAAAATTTGATTCTTGCGTTTTTCATCAGTGATATTGTCGCATTGCTTATGGAGACCTTTCGTGATTAGCTGAATTTCATCGGCGTGATTTTTGAGATCGTGCGCTATCGAGTAAGCAAAAAGTCTTAATTTTTGTGAGATTTCTTGTAATTCCTCCTCAGTCCGCTTACGTTGCTCTATCTCGCCAGCCAGCAGTTCATTTGCTCCGGCCAGTTCTGCGGTCCGCTGTTTCACGAGGTCCTGCAGATGATCGCGATACCTGTTCAGATGTTCAAGCTTGCGTCTGGGCAGAGTGACATCGCGGAAGGTTATAACAGCCCCAATGACGTAGTTCTTCTCTTTTATGGGTGTGCTCGAGTATGCCACATGGTAATTTGAGCCATCCTTCCTCCAGAAAACCTCATCTCTTTCCCGGAGTCTATTCCCACTGCTCAAACTTTGGAACATAGGGCACTCGTGCACCGGATAGCGAGAGCCGTCAGGCCTCGAATGGTGAACTAATTCATGTAAATCCTTTCCTACCAGTTCTTCTACGGCATATCCGAGCGTTTCCGCCCCGGCTGGATTGATGAAAGTGACCCTCCCAAACACATCCAAACCTACAATCCCTTCACCTGCAGAATCCAGGGTGAGCTTATTTTGCCTGCTTAACCGCCTCACTTCTTCTTCGGCATTCTTGCGTACGCTGATCTCCCGAGACAGTTCTTCGTTGGAGCTTCTGAGCTCGTCCAGGACCTTTCTGATTTCGCTCAAATCTCGCGCCACACAGACACTGCCTACGGTCCGGTCTTCGTCATCTCGCAGAAGGCTGATGGAAATCTCGAATGGGACAATGCCATCTTTCCGCTTCATTTCTATTTCCCATTTTTTGACCGAACCCTCCCTGCGCAGGTGGGCCAACATTCTGTCCAACTCGTTCCTGTCCGCATACAGGTCAAAACTTGACTTCCCCAGGAGCTGTTCAAATGTGTACCCATACAATTCGGCTGCCATCTTGTTCCATTTAATGAATCTTCCCCGGTTATCGACGATTCCTATTGCATCCGGTGAATTCTCAAAGATGTTTTCCAGATAGGCATTCGCTTTCTTTAATTCCTCGGCGATAAGGTTCTGGTCCATATGATTCATCCCTGATTGAGTGATACGCATGAAATTGTGTCCGAGTGGTGGAACAAACTTTAGTGCGAGGTGGATAGGGCTACTACAGGTCCAATGAGACTAATAGAACCTATGGTTTTTGGGTTTGTGGACCCTCAGCCCTGGATCCTCGCGTATAGCTTTTGCACTGCCTCCAACGACTCAGGGGTGTCCACCCCAATCACCTCTTCTTCAGATGCAAGTGTGATTCCCACCGGCAAGCCGTCCTGACTCATCATTTCAGCAATATCCGTCAGGAAATACTCCTTAATGGTGAGCCACTCGCCGTCATGCTGTTTTATGACATCGTGTGGCCTCTTCTCCATCTGGTCCATGTAGCTGAGCAGGGTAGTCTTGCTCGCGGCATAGACCCCGGCGTTGCAGTACCTGAGCCGGTTCTGTCTCTCTAAGGGGAAGTCTTTCCAGTATTTCCATTCTACGATCCCGGTGACCCGCCGGCCTTCCATCTCGATCATGCCGTACTGAGCCCGGTCCTTGTTTTCGCACGCCAGCAGCATCAGGTCATAGCGTCCAACCATGTCTAAGAGTCCGCGATAAGTGGCCGACCGAATGAGGGGGATGTCCCCCATAGTGATTAGCACGATGTCTGCATCAACGGAATTAAGAAAGGCGCGCGCTGCAAGGAGAGCTCCGCCCGTGCCGTTCGTTGCCGGCTGATGAACGTAAGAGATCTCCTGGCCCTCTGTTGCGCGGCGCACCTCTTCAGCGAGGAAGTTGACAACGATCGCCTTGGGACCGGCAGGAAGGTTATCAAGGACTTCGCTGATAAGGGGACGTGAACCCTGATACAGCGATTTTTCCGGAATCAACGGAAGCAGCGTCTTGTTGCCGCCGTACCCCGTCATGCGGGTCCCCCTTCCTGCGGCAAATATGATGCTTGCAACTGCT
Source organism: Syntrophobacteraceae bacterium (assembly GCA_052147195.1). Classification (GTDB taxonomy): domain Bacteria; phylum Desulfobacterota; class Syntrophobacteria; order Syntrophobacterales; family Syntrophobacteraceae; genus SbD1. Next base: position 46,261 of record JBKQLC010000066.1, on the reverse strand, counting down.
CTCTTGTTACTCAATTGAACCTCCGGATTTTCAAGCTCATCGAGGAGAGTCGATTCCAACCTCGTCGGTTTGCGGGTGGGAATCAGCCTCAGCGCTTCCTTCCGAGGGTACGGTTTCCACGGAATCGCCAATTGTGTGGCCTTTAACTTCAGCCGCCTTTTTCTTCTGCTCGTAATAGTGAGAAACCGCTTTCCGGTGCTCGTCGGACGTGACCGAAAAATGGTGAGTACCATCATTATTGCTCACAAAATACAGGTATGAAACCTTTTCAGGGTAGAGCGCCGCCCGGATGGATTTCGCCCCCGGGTTGCAGATCGGTCCGGGCGGCAGGCCTCTTATATGGTAGGTATTGTAGGGACTTTGTCTCGTCAGATGAGCGGCTGTAACCGGTCCGGAAAAGCCCGGGATGTCGTAGACCGCTGTCGGATCGCTTTGAAGCGGCATGTTGATCTTGAGCCGATTATAGAAAACCCCGGCAATGACGGGACGCTCGGAATCGACCACGGCCTCCTTTTCTATTATGGAAGCCAGGATCACGATTTCATGCAGGGATAGCCCAAGTTCTTTCATGCGGTCCGGCCATTCCCGGGGCAATCGCTGCCAGAATCGCCTGACCATTGCCGTTGTGATCGATGCACTCGTGACAGGCTTTTTGAATTGATAGGTGTCAGGGAAAAGATAGCCCTCCAGGCCCTTTGCCTTAACTTCGAGCGACCGGGCAAACTCGGCCTTCCCCGCAATCTCTATAATTTCATTCTGAGGCGCCAATTCTTTCTGATCGAAAATCCTGGCTACATCCCAAAGGGTTGACCCTTCGGGCACTGTAACAGTATGGATTACAACCCTTCCATTGATGATCTGGTCAAGGACCTGTTCGGGGGTTAAAAGCGTCGAAAAGGCGTATTCGCCGGTCTGCATGTGATGCAGGGAATTTTTCAGCCAGCCCAGGAGATAAAACGCGCGCGCATCCCGGATGACCTCCTGAGACTGTAAAAGCTTGGCGACCCCAAAAGCGCTGGTGTGTGGAATGAAAAACTGCTTCTTCTCGAAAATAGGTTTTGCCGGCAGTCGTAAAAAAAGCCAGAAATAAAAAGAACCAAGGATTGCCGCAACCGTCGATAAACAGGAAAGTATGAGAAAAAATCCTGAAACCGTCATGCAGACTTTCTTCAGTGTGGACATCCTAACCTCCGGGATTGGGTCACCTTTAACATAGGAGTTCAGGTTTTGGCAATGTTGACTGATCGATGAGGATGCACATTCGCGGGTAAATTGAATTGTAAAAAACAGAGTGCGTGATATATTGAGAAATCCATTAGGAAAGCCTTGACGTATATAGTTTCCAGCCTGATCTTCCGGGTGATTGAGCCGTAGCCGGACGGGACTGGAAGTGCACCCCCAACTGTTCGAAAGGGTTTGTGATCTCATGCCGGGAAATCTGTACAGGGAAGCTGGAGTTGACCTCGACAAAGCTAACGAACTTGTCCGGCGCATCAGGCCGATTGCGCGCTCCACCCACCGCGGCGGTGTCATCACCGATATCGGTGGTTTTGGAGGGCTGTTTTCCCTCAATCTCCAGGACGTAAAAAACCCTGTGTTGGTTTCTTCAACCGATGGAGTGGGGACCAAGCTCAAAATCGCATTCATTGCAAACAGGCACGATACGGTCGGAATAGACTTGGTGGCCATGTGCGTCAATGACATCGTGGTACAGGGCGCCAGGCCTCTTTTTTTTCTGGACTACCTCGCCCTTGGGCGCATAGACCTTGACCTGGTCGAACAGCTTGTTACAGGGATCGCTGCCGGATGCAAAAAGGCGGGCTGTGCCCTGATCGGAGGGGAAACGGCGGAGATGCCCGATTTTTATAAAGAAAACGAATACGATATGGCCGGTTTCGCAGTCGGTCTTGTCGACAACTCCCAGATTATAGACGGCTCCACCATCCGGGTCGGGCATCGTATTATCGGGCTGGCCTCAAGCGGTTTGCACTCAAACGGGTATAGCCTCGTGCGGCGCATCATTTTCGATAAACTCGGTCTGAAACCCGACAGCTTTGTTTCGGAACTGAACCGAACGGTTGCGGAGGAACTTCTCGAGCCGACCTGCATCTACGTCGAGCCTGTTCTGAATCTTTTACGCAAGTACCGCGTTCACGGTATGGCTCACATTACCGGGGGCGGTTTCTACGACAATATCGAAAGGATCCTCCCACGCGCCTGCGGGGCGGTCATCCGTGAAGAGTCGTGGAGTGCGCCTCCCATTTTCAACTTTCTTCGTGAAAAGGGCAATGTCTCGCCCGAAGAGATGAACAGCGTGTTCAATAACGGTATCGGTTTTGTGGTCGTCGTGGAGCCTTCCGAAGCCGAAGACACAGTCTCTTTTCTCAGCGCTATGAACACAGAGGTTCATATAATTGGAGACATTGTGCCGAGAGAACCCGGCGCCGAAGCTGTAACGGTAGTGGGCAAATAGAGGATGGGCAGTGGCGACACTCCCTGGTAAGGCGGGACATTGCCTGACCTCTATCCCCTATCAAAGCGCTTCCCTCGGCTTTGTGCGTTCGCGAAACATTATCCTTGTTATTCAAGATGCATTCTGATAAATATACACCTTTGACCGACCAAGAAGAGCTGCCCCAGCTCTATATGTGCCCGAAAGGAAACTGGAATCATGAGCCGAATATGTGTATTTTGCGGCAAGACGCCTCATGTCGGTAACAACGTCAGCCATGCAAATAACAAGACCAAGCGCATTTGGTATCCAAATCTGCAACAGGTAAGGCATGTACGCCAGGACGGCAGTGTCAGACGTGTGCGGGCCTGTACTCGGTGCATCCGGTCCGGACTTGTTATAAAGCCTGTCTGAACATCCCGGGTTTATCCCCGAGTTTTGAGACAATTCATCCGGAAGTCCCTACGGTTTTAAAATGTCTCGATCAAACATTACAGATCCCGAAAATATGACCCATTTCGGATATCTTGCAATTCCGGAAAAGGAAAAGGTGGAATGGGTCCGCCGCCACTTCGATATAGTCGCCCGCAAGTACGACGCCATGAACACTTTGCTGAGCCTGGGCATCCACTACCAGTGGAAGCGGATGGCCGTAAATATGATGAATTTGCGAAGCGGGGACCATGTTCTCGACGTGTGCGGAGGGACCGGCGATCTTTCCCGGATGGCCGCCGAACGAGTGGCGCCCTCAGGCCGAGTGGTGCTCTATGATATCAACTGGGAGATGATGGCGGCCGGGCGGCCCAAAACGTCAGCCTCATCTAACGGCGGCCTCGTTTCTTCCGTGCAGGGCGATGCCGAAAAAATCGCCCTTCCTGATAACAGCTTCGATGCGACGATGGTCGGCTTCGGGATAAGAAATCTCACTCATTTCGAAAAAGGCTTCAAGGAGATGTACCGCGTCCTGAAACCAGGCGGAGTCTTCATGTGCCTCGAGTTTTCAGAACCGGTGACGCCCTGGTTTCGCAGCCTCTACGATTTTTATTCATTTCATGTAATGCCGTTCGTAGGAAAGATCCTGGCGAACTGCCAGCCTGCTTACACCTATCTTCCGGAATCAATCCGGCTCTTCCCCAATCCCGAAGAACTAAAATCGATACTGGAACAGATCGGGTTTGCGAATGTCAGGTATCGAAGGCTGACCGACGGGATCGCGGTCATACACCTGGGCAGGAAAGCAGGATGAGGCGATGAAGCTCAACTGGGCGGAGTTGCTGGTCGTCAATAACCCCTCACGGGTTTGGCAGCAGAAATTCGAAATCGGCTGGATGAGAAAACATGCGCCGCTTCCTCCCGGTGGATCTTTTCTTGAAATAGGATGCGGGCGAGGAGCGGGAGCGTCGATAATTCAAAGGGAATTTTCTCCCGGCTTTCTCTGTGCCATGGATCTGGATCACTTGATGATCCGGCGGGCTTTTCACTATCTGGGGCCTCAGGAGCGGCAGACGATCTCTTTTTGTGTGGCCGATGCGCTTCATTTGCCCCAACCGGACGGCGCCTTCGACGCGGTTTTCGGTTTTGGAGTCCTCCACCACATACCCAACTGGCAGGGTGCGCTAGCTGAAGTCGGGCGCGTGCTCAAGCCGAGGGGGACTTACTTCCTGGAAGAGCTATACCCCACGCTTTATCAGAACTTCATAACCAAACACATCCTGTTGCACCCTACCCACAATCGCTTCGGAAGCGAAGAGCTGAAAACAGCTCTGGGCGAGGCGAATTTTTCGATACAATCTTCCTTCGAGCTAAAGCTTTTCGGAATCCTGGCCGTTCTTACAAAAACGAGTTGAATCTCGAACCAATAACACAAATCGCTCATGAGGATGATTGTCCGATGAAGTTAGCGAGGCCTATTGTTGTATTGTTTTTTGCCCTGGCCCTGGCAAATTGCCCGCCGGCATTTGCCCAGGGGCCTGCTGGGAGCGGCACGGGTCTGCAGGCACAAAGCGGACCTCTGGCCGAGGTCCCCGAAAAGGTCCATAATTTTGGCGAGCTGAAAGATGAGGTCTATTCTTACGGTTTCGTCGTCAAGAATATCGGGACCGCCCCCCTGGAGATAAAAAGAGTGATAAAGATATGAGGGACCGATGTCGGTCGGTTCGACCACACAATACCTCCCGGTGGCTTGGTAACGATTCCCATCAGCCTCGCTTCGTCATCGTGCAACAAAGGCGACGTCAAGAAATCGGTGCTCTTTTTGACCAATGACAGTAAAGGCTCTTTCGTGCTGAGTCTGACCGGCCACATCAGGTAGAAGCATAATCGGATATCGGATGCCGGAAGCTGATCTCCGCGCATTGCGGGGCATGTGGATTTCCGGCATCTGATTTGCTTTCCTGCCGCCGTTTAAAAACTCTTGATCAGTTTGAATGAAGCAAATTCCTGCCGCGCATTCTTGTTGCGCTTCCTGAATTCCTCGAGATAGATCATCACGGTCACCTTGCCTGTAAAAGAGATTAATCCCTGCATTAAAGGTCGTTTAAATTATGCCCCAAAGCGAAAATGACAATTACCCGAGAAAACCTGACGGATGAGAATGGAAGTCACATGATGAAGGAAGCTTGGCTGGGCCGAGAGTTCGGGGGTGGACGAACCGGAGCTATGGGTCTGGATTTTCAAATTCAGTTGCAGTAGTATCAATGTCAAAAGATGGTTCCGGCAGTCAATCGCGCGATTCCGAACGGGAAGAATCGGCAGCTTGGCCTTGGTGCACCATCCCTTTTTATTACCGCGTGCCCGGCTTTTACCTTGGTGAGACAAAGGCCGGCCTTGCCTGCGGTCCTCAAATAGTTTTCGATGCACGCGTCTGTTCCGGACCGTGGAATTGTGGCGGTTGAATTGGCCGGTTCGCTTTTTTGAAAGGAATTTTGGGTGGAGTCGAAAGAAAAGAGAACTTCAGGAATCGTCTCAGAACACGTAACGGCGATTTTCAAAGATTACCGGAACCAGGCGGTCATATTAGCCGTTGCGCTTGCCATTCTTACCATTTTGTCCTGCCTTCCTTACACTCCCCAGGGGCCGTTCGACGCCCGCGACTACACTCGCATCACGGGAATGAGGGTTGAACAGCATCAATGGGCAGGGCTCATCGAGCCGCTGGGCGCCCCATTCCAGATCGTGGCGGGAGCGCCGGATTTTCGCGTTGCAGGGGTTTGTTCAGTGATCTGGGTATTATTGGGTGCAGGAGCGTTGGGTATGTTTGCCGGATTTCGTTCTCAAAGAAAAAGAACGCTTTTGGGGATTGTGCTCAAGGGAATCTGGTGGGCTTTTGTCGCCGCTTCGACATTGATGCTCGTTATCTTTTTATTTGTGGCGGCCCGCATTCCAGGCTGGCGGTTAGTTGTAGACGACCCGGATCTGATCGTAGCCGATTTTCACAGTCACACCGTAAAATCTTACGACGGCCTGGTGTCGATGCAAACAAACCTCAACTGGCATGCGTCCTGCGGTTATAACCTGGTTGGGCTTACCGAACACAACCAGCTTTTCTCGCATGAAAGTGAAATGCCGGCAGGGTCATCTCTCGCTCGGCTGCCGGCAGTCATCTCCGGTCTTGAGGTCCATTCAGGGCCAAGAGCTATGGTTCTGGGCCTTTGCCGGGACCCCGACATTCAACTCACGGAGCCGGCAACGGATAAGTTGCAGGACCCCACGTCCTGGTTTTCGAGACAGATTCATGGGGATGGGGCAGGGGCTGTCATTGTTGTTACCCTGAACGACCTAACCACGGACGATATTGCTCAGTTGGCTGATGGCGGTGTAGACGGATTCGAGATCGTCAATTGCGGCCACCCGAATCTGCGATCGGATCTCCGTCAAAAGGTGCTTAATACCTGCCGTTCCCGCGGACTTGTCCTTGTAGCATCCACGGACTGGCATGGCTGGGGTGGGATGACGAGGACATGGACAGTTATAAGAGCACCGGGGGCGTCCGCACTCTCGCGTACGCAACGGGCAGACCTTGCAATTCGTAAACTTAGGGAACGCAACCCGGTGGACGTTATTCCCGTGGTTGTCGGGTATATGGCTGAGCCTTCAATGATGCGCGCGATTTTCTCCCCGGTAGCCGAGACTCTAAGATATGCCCAGGAGTTGTCGCCCGTACGAGTTATGTCATGGTGGTTCTGGGGTTGGGCCGTTTTTGTCCTTTGGGCGTTGCTCCGGAGGACCGGTGCGCATCCGGGCAGAGTTCTCCTTGCTTTGCTTATCGGGGGCACCGGCCTCGGCCTGATTGTTTCCGGTGTTTCGCTCATTGGACAGGGTGCTGGCGCCGCATCGTATTCGGTCCATATCGGCCTCATCGCCCTTTCTGCCGGTGCGGCCGCTTTTCTGGCTGCCCTGATTGAAGGCCTTGTGATTGTGCGCAAAAGGCGGTATCGGAAGTTGGCTTCACCGAGTCTGGCAAGCTCGGTCCAATTGTGATTGTGTTCTCCGGACATCGGTAGTAGTTTCCTGTCGCTGAACTCTTCTGTCCCGGTCTTGCCGGGCGTCTGCACGAATTGCAGAATAAAATCCACTCCGGACTGAGCACACTTTAATGGACTGGAACAAGCGTTTTTTTCTTCTCCTGACTTTCGTGACCGCATTTCGGCTTGCTTATATCCTCGCGGCTCCATTGGACCTCGTTGCAGATGAAGCCTATTACTGGAACTGGTCTCGCCAGTTGGACTGGGGTTACTTCAGCAAGCCCCCTATGGTGGCCTGGATCATCGCGCTTTTCTCAAGGACGATCGGATCTACTACAGCGGTAGTGCGGTTACCCGCAGTGCTGCTGGGAACTGTTTCGACAGCGGTAATTTTTCTGCTCGCAAGACGCATGTATGACTCACGGACGGCTTTCTGGGCGGCGGCGGCGGCGATAGCTTCGCCCGGCGGGTCCGCTCTGGGCGTTTTCATGACCATCGATGCGCTCCTGGTTTGCTTCTGGTCTGTTGCCCTGTACATGTTCTGGAAAGGGCTTGAAAAGAAAGAGGGCGGCTTAGTGGAATGGGTCGCGCTGGCGGCGGCTATTGGACTCGGAATGCTCAGCAAACAGGTGATGGCCGCTTTCATTGGTCTCATATTCGTGTTTCTGGCGGTGAGCAGCAGGGATAGATACCTGCTGAAATCCCCCCGGCCCTATTTAGTTTCACTTTTGTCTCTCGCTGCCCTGATCCCGCCCATCCTGTGGAACGCTCATCACGGTTGGATCACACTCCATCACACCGCCGGTCACTTTGAAAGAGGCCCATCCAATTTGATCGCTACCTTGGCAGAATTCATAGGCGGGCAGATTGGTATCGTCTCGCCTCTAACCTGGGTTCTATTTGCCGTGCTCTCTGTTTTGCTGCTCTTGCGTTTCAGGACACAGGACCGTTCCGTGCTCTATTTGCTGTGTTTCAGTCTGGTTCCGCTGCTGCCGGTCCTCGTTCTGAGCTTGCGGCAGAGAATCGAACCCAACTGGCCCGCCGCATTCTACCCAGCCGGAATGATCCTTCTGGCCGCTTGGGGCTGTGGCAACATCTCGGCTGGTTCCCGGCTGGATTCGTGGAGACCTTACTTTAAAAAAGGAGTGATGGTTGGGGCGGTTATGGCACTGCTTACCTATGCTTTACCGTTCTGGGCCGGTGCTGCCCCCGGACCCTGGGCGGACAAGCTGATTGCCAGGGTGCAGGGCTGGGAGCAACTCGGCTTTCAAGCGGGCAGGGTACTTGGCGGAGTCCCTCGCGCGGAGAATACGTTTATACTGACCTTCGATCGTCAGTTGGCTTCAGAACTTGCTTTCTATGTGCCGGGGCAGCCAAGGGTCTACAATTGGCCTGGTTCAGGAGGTCTGCCGGAGAGCCAGTACGATATATGGGACGGGCCGAAAATCGGCTGGGATGCACTCATGGTTTTCCCGGAAAATGACTCCCGGAGACCTGCCGCAATGACCGGATACTTCCAGGCAGTTACCCGCCTGGACAACATATCATCGGGCGCCGGAAGGCAACACAACTACAGCGTATACCTTGGAACTTCCCTCAAAAAGTGGCCTGTTAGAGATCAATAAAGCTGGAATTCCATAGCAAATCAGCCGTGCTTGGACGAGGCCACCAGTGTCCGCAGAATATCTTCCTTGCCGATTACTCCCACCAGTTTGCCTCTTTCAACAACAGGAATCGTATGAATACTTCTGTTGACCATTATAGAGGCTATCTCATCTATGCCCGTTTCCGGGCCGACTGTCACCGGGTCGGTCGTCATGGCGTCCGAAGCCTTTATTGCCGCAATTTTTTGCATTTCTTTTTCGGTTTTGCCGGGCGCATAAATTGGAATGAAAGCATCCAGAATTGTGAAAACCGAAGGAATAGGGAGCTTCTTTTGTTCGGCTATAAGATCGCTCTGGCATATTATGCCAACCAGACCGCCCTCCGGGTCTACGACGGGTATGCCGTTAAAATGACTTTCGAGCAGCAGTTTGGCAATTTCCGTTATTTCCGTTTGCGGGGTAACGGTGATGACGTCCCGGGTCATTAAGTCCTTGGCCTTAAGCATCAGAAACGCTCCATTAATGAGGCTATACTTAAAATCTAAGTCCGATCGAATTAATCGGGAGTATCGCGCCCTTTGGCAAAAGCGCTCGTTATTTCCAGCAATGCCGATATTTTCACTATATATAGCACAGACGTGGGCCTTATTGGTTCGAAAATGTAAACCATATTTCGCGATTTCCCAGCCAAGGTATTGGAATTATTGTCTGAAATATGCCAGGCCAAACTGGATTTGCCTGGATGGAACATTTCCAGTCGCGCCTTACAGCAGCTTGATCGTGGGCTAAACGAAGATAAATGAGCGGGTTCGGCCGTTCTTTGAAGAATGCGGCAACGAACTGTTTACCGAAAAGCAATCGATCTACTCAGGAATGATCTCAGGGGGACTCTTGGGGCGAACTCCACGGCATTCAGTGTATTTTAGCCCGTATCTCAAGCCCCATCCGTTTTGCCTCGGAAAGGACTTCGGCCTCATCCACCGCAAGCAGCCGTCCATCTTTCAGGACCTGCCGCCCGTCCACCCAGACGAATCTTACGTCGCTTCCCCGAGCCGCATAGACGATATGGCTGACCGGGTCATACATGGGCATCAGATGAGGTTGATTGAGGTTGAGGGCGATCAGGTCGGCCTTTTTGCCTGGTTCTATGCTCCCGGTCTCATTTCCCAGCCCAAGGGCCGAAGCGCCTCCGAGTGTCGCCATCCGGAGCACCTGCTCAGCGGGGCAGGCGAGGGGGTCTTTTCTAAAAACCTTATGGATTTTGGCTGCAAAGCCCATTTCGGAAAAAAGGTCCAAGTCGTTGTTGCTCGCGCACCCGTCAGTCCCGAGGCCAACCGTTACCCCGGAAGAGATCATGTCCGGGATGGGAGCGATGCCGGAGCCCAGCTTCATCGCGCTCTCCGGGCAATGGGACACTGAGGCCCCGCTCTTTGCAATGGAGAGGATTTCATCTTTAGAGAGCCAGATTCCGTGAGCGCACAGCGTCAGTTCGTCGAGTATCCCTAGCACATCGAGATGCATTCCCGGCCGCCGGCCGTATCTTCTGATGATTTCGCCGACCTCGCCCGCTGTTTCGGAAAGATGGGTCTGAAAGAGGATTTTGTGGCTGCGGCAAAGCTCTTTTACGTGCTTGAGCATCGCAGGGCCGCAGGTGTAGGGAGCGTGGCAAAAAAGGGATGGACGGATGCGGCCGGCCGGGTCGGGGAAGCTCGACAGAAAGGCTTCCGCGCGTGATTGAAAATTTGCAGGATCAGGCAGGTCTGGCGTGGGGAAATTCAGGATACCCTGGCCCATGACGGCGCGAATCCCTGAATCAAGGGCGGCGCGAGCGGCTGATTCTTCGAAAAAATAGCCGTCGCAGAAACATGTCGTGCCGCTTTTGAGCATTTCAACCGTTGAAAGCAGGGTCCCCAGATATACGCTGCCGGGGTTTACAAAAGCGGTCTCCAGAGGGAAGATGATTTCCTCGAGCCACCTGTTCAGGGGAAGATCGTCGCCGGCTCCGCGAAAGAGGCTCATCGCGGCATGAGTGTGCGTATTTATCAAACCGGGCATGAGCAGATAGCCGGAGAGATCAAGCTCCCTGCGCCCCCGGTAAAGATTGCGCAGCTCACCGGACGGGCCGGCAGCGGTTATGCGGTCCCCCTCGATTGCAACGGCCCCGGAGCGGAGCCGGCTCATGGCGGAGTCGCACGCAACCAGCCAGTCGGCGTTGAAGAGCAGCCAATCGACTTCCCGGACTGGTACATCCTCAGGTTTTTTTGGCGAATTCCCGGACATGGCCGAAGATTTCCTCCAGATCCAGCGTAAGCAGAATACGATCCTTCATCATAAGCCGCCCGCCGATGACACTGTGGCGGACGTCAGCGGCCCCAGCCGCATACACGAGGTGACTTACCGGGTTATAGACGGGCGTCAGGTGTGGTTTTCCAAAATCCACTACTATCACATCGGCAAGCATCGCAGGGGCGATTTGTCCCGTCCGGCCCTCCCAGCCAAGCGCCCTCGCGCCGGACACCGTCGCCATCCGGAGAGCCGTCGCGGCCGCGAGGACCGTTGGATCGAGTGTCGCGGCCTTGTGGAGCTTGGCGCACGTGTCCATTTCCCCGAACATATCCAGGTTGTTGTTGCTGGCGCAACCGTCCGTGCCCAGGGCGACCGTTATGCCCGCTTCGAGAAGGCGCGGGACAGGGGCGATTCCGGATGCAAGCTTCATATTGCTTTCCGGATTATGGACCACCTTCACCTGGTTTTGGGCCAGCAGGCTGATATCGGTTTCACTCAGGGCTACGCAGTGATCGGCCACCAGGCGTTGGTCGAGCAGACCAAGGGCCTCGAGGTGTTCGACGGGACGCTTGCCGTACCGGTCCAGTATCTGTTTGACTTCTTCTTCATTTTCCGACAGGTGGACTACAAGCGGCACCTCATGCCTGACCGATATCTCGTGGCACTTCTTCAGGAGGACCGGCGAGCAGGTGTAGAGAGCATGCGGTTCGACGGCAATGGAAACGAGAGGGTCGCCGCGCCACCTTTCGATGAGCGATTCAGTAAGCCTCAGGCCGTTTTCGATCTCCCCGTAGGAGGGGGAAGGGAAATCATAGAGCACCTCGCCCACGCGCGCGCGCACTCCGGCATTTTTTGCCGCTTCTGCGACCTTGTGTTCGAAAAGGTACATGTCGCAAAAAGCGGTCGTCCCAGACAGAATCATCTCGGCGCAAGCGAGCATCGTGCCCCAGTAGACCCATTGCTCGTTCAGCCTTCTTTCTGCGGGGAAAATGTGGTCCTGCAGCCAGTCCATCAGCGGGAGGTCATCTGCAAGGCCGCGGAAAAGCGTCATAGCTGCGTGCGTGTGAGCGTTTATCAACCCGGGGAGGGCCACACATCCTGAAATGTCAAGAGTTTCCGATGATTCAAAAGCTGATTCGATCTTATCCGAAGGTCCAACCGCCTCGATCTTACCGTCCCGAATAGCGATTCCTCCAGGGTCGAAGATCGTCGAGTCAGTGTCCAGGGTCAGCACGAGTCCGTTCAGAATCAGAATGTCCGCTTTTTTTTTCTCCGGCTGGTTTCTTTGTGGTTGTTTGACTAACTGCAATTTGCCTTGTCCAATCAAATTTTTGAATTTCAAGTTTAAGGTTTTAAGTCTAAAATCAATCTGTAGACTGAAAACTTGCAGTTTAACTTAAATTTAAATCTTAAAACTTAGAGCTTAAAAGTATGAAAGTGACTGACGGCCTGCATGCTTTTCTCTGGACTTCACCGTCCGCAAACAACTGCAATACCTACCTCATTGACGGTCCGGCAAGGATTCTGATCGATCCCGGGCATCTTCACCTCTTCGAGCATGTCGAGGTCCAGTTGAGGGTGCTCGGAATCGAGATTTCCGATATAGACCTGGTACTGGTGACTCACGCCCACCCGGATCACTTCGAAGCGGCCAGGCTATTCAAGGATCAGCCGGCCCTTTTCGCCGTCAGTCCCGAAGACTGGCGAATGATCCAGGAGATAGGCAAACACATGGGGCCCATGTTCGACCTGGATGCCTACACTCCCGATTTTCTCCTGGGACCGGGCAACCTGGATCTGAAAGGGATCAGGCTGGAAGTAATCCCATCGCCGGGGCATTCGCCTGGATCGGTGGTGCTGTACTGGCCTGCACGCAAGGCGCTCTTTAGCGGTGATGTGCTTTTCCTGGACAGCCTTGGGCGCACCGACCTGCCCGGCGGAAACGGCGGCGCCCTCAAACAGAGCATTAAAGCACTCGAATCCCTTGATTTGGAATTGCTCCTGCCGGGGCATGGAGATATCCTCTCGGGAGGCGCCCAGGTTAGGTCGAATTTCAAAAGGGTCGAAGAATTCTGGTTCAATTACATTTAACGCCTGATTATTGAGCGGACCGCATAGGCTTCAGGATACTTCACTTTCCCCGCCGCGGGTCCCCTCCAGCAGGCTCAGCCGCTGCTCGAGCAGTTCCACCCTGGCCTTCAGGTCCACGAACTCCTTTTTGCGAACCACCTCCAGGTTTTCGGAGACTTTCTTCAGGGATGACTGTAATTTGGAACTCATGTCCCCCCATTCCCGCTCGCCGCTCTTGACCAGGTCTTCGGCCAGTTTATCCGCTTCGTCGGTCGTTATTTTCCCCTCTTCAACGAGCGACCGGGTCGCTTCGCGGATTTTATCGCGGGTGAGCACCGCCGCGCCAATTCCGGCAAGCATACTTTTTCTCAGAAACTCCAGCATTGCAGCTCCTTTTTCCTTATTAGCGCGCCTTTTCGAAGGCGCAAAAAAAGAAATCGGAAAAATCCGAATTATCTATAGAATAGCAACATTTCACGGACACGCAATGACGATCTGAGGCCGGAGCAGTTATGAGCACCATCAGGCGTGAGATCATGTCCCTTCTGTCGGAGACAGAGTACGGGGCAAAGAACATCTCCAAAATCATTCGCATTAGCGAAAAGGAGGTTTTCGAGCACCTTGAGCATATAGGGCGTTCTGTAAAATCGCAGAACAGAAAGCTCAAGATAATTCCTGCGCGTTGCCTGGAATGCGGCTTTGTTTTCGCGGGCAGGCACCGGTTTACTTCACCCGGGAAATGCCCCCGATGCAAAGGCGAGCACATTCAGGACCCGGAATATGGCATCGAAGGCCCTTAGCTATTAGTGCTCAGGATAGCCTGCCCTCTGCCTCTAAAAGGGCAGTTTGCAGCCGATGTCTCGAAAAATTGGCGATCAACCCCACGCTCGACTTTCTCGACGCCCTTCTGAGGGCTGCTCCATGATGGAAACCATGTGGGAGGTTTCCGGCATGAAATCCACGCCGGAAACTCGGCTGATTCAACTCGGAGAAAGGCACGCTAAGAGAAATAACTCATCCCGTGTGTACTCACGAATGATGGGTCAATTTCAGGGCATTGGAACCGCTGCCCTTCAAGTCTAATACCGGCTCACAATGGCTCTGGGGCAAAGGAATATAGCTGAAGAAATCATTCATAATTCGGATCGGGGTAGCCGCTGTGCAAGAAACGATTGGCCGTGGACAAATTCTTTACGGCACTTCCATGTGAAAAATGCCCTCAATAGTCCGCCCAATGTGCCGGCTCAATATTTTGAGATACGCCACTAGTCAGTAACGGGGAAGGGCCGTACCGGCACTCCTTTTAAGGTCCCCCTTTACTCCTTCGGATCACTCCCGTGCCTTGAGCCTCTTGTTCAACGCCGACGGGGTAATGCCGAGCATCGCGGAAGCGGCCCTCTGGTTGTTCCCGGCCCGGTACAAGGCCTCCTCGACCAGGGCTTCCCCCGCTTCCCTCAAAGTCGGGAGTTTTCCGAACTGCCTGAAGAGAGCCTTTCGGGCGCCCGGGCAATCCGATGCGGACGCGTCGTTCTCATAAATCCGCGATTGGAAGGCCTCCATCGAGATCGCGCCGGATGAGTGTTTGCCGAGGGCGTCGTAGACCATGGCGCGAAGCTCCCGCACGTTTCCGGGGAAATGATGGGCCGCCAGAAGCTGGGGCAACCGTGGAGGGCAGGAGGGCTTGGGTTTGCCGAACTCCCGGGAAGCCTCTTCCAGATAATAGTCAAGCAGGAGCGGGACGTCGCCCGGCCGTTCGCGCAAGGGCGGGATATCGACATGGTGCGTCCTCAGCCGGTAATAGAGGTCCTGCCGCATTCCACCGTCGTTTACAAGTTGTTTCAGGTCCCTGTTTGTCGCCACCAGGACCCTGGCGCCAACCGAGCGCGCCTTGTCCGATCCCAGCGGGAAATACTTGCGATCCTGCAATACCCGAAGCAGCTTGATCTGGGAAGCGGGCGAAAGGTCTCCTATTTCGTCCAGGAAGACTGTTCCGCCCGCGGCCGTCTCGATGAGTCCCATGCGGACGTCCAGCGCCCCGGTGAACGCCCCTTTTTTGTGCCCGAAGAGAGTGTCTGAAAATGCGTGGTCGTCCACTCCCGCCGCATTCACCGCTACGAATTCTCCTGACCTGCCGCTTGCAACGTGGATCGCCTTTGCGAACAATTCCTTCCCTGTGCCCGTCTCACCGGTGATAAGCACCGGCTCGTTTCCCCCGGCTATGGCCTCGCAATACATGAAGAGGCTCATCATTTTCCTGTCCTGGGTGATTATTTCCGAAAACACTTCCGGCTTTTTCAGGCTGTCGGTCAGTAAATGATGGAGAAGTAAGTCGTTTTGGCGCTTGAGCTGCCGGTAGCCGATAGCTCGTTTTATGCTCGATGACAACTGGTCCACGTTTACAGGCTTGGTCAGGTAGTCGAACGCCCCCTTGCGCATGCACCGGACTACGGTCTGCAATTCGTCGACCGCCGTGATCATTATTACCGGAATATCGGGGTATCTGAGGGTGATTTCCTCGAGCAGACTCTCCCCCGATTTTTTCGGCATGATAAGGTCCAGCAGGACGGCTTCGACGTCTTTATCCTCCAGGATGTGCATGACTTCGGTCTCGTCCCGGCATGCAATCAGGTTGTTGACGCCTTCGAAAGTCAGCGAGATCCTAAAGCTCTCGAGCACCTTGGCTTCATCATCCACGAGCAGGATCGGATGTTCGGGGAAGGAGTGGGTTTGCATTTGCGGCCCCTATTTGTCTTTACCGTATGCGGGAAGCTCGATGATGGCGGTCGTGCCCTCTCCCGGCGTCGAAACGATCGCAATGCGCCCGCCGTATGCCTCGATTATTTTCTGTGAGATGGCAAGACCCAGGCCGGTGCCCCCGGTTTCACGCTTCGTGGTGAAAAAAGGGTCGAAAACCTTCGGCAGGTGCTCGGGTTCGATTCCCGACCCGTTGTCTCTAACTTCCAGCCCGACCATCGCCCTTTCGGGTTCATAATAAGTCCGGACGCTCAGTAATTTTTCTTTGTCCGTAAGCGACTCCACGCCGTTTAGAATCAGGTTCATCGCTACCTGCTCCAGCCGTTGAGCATTGGCCTTTACCGTTGGAATGTTTTCCCCGTATTCGACCAGGAGGTTGTCGGTCGCTTTGCTGAGTTTGCTCGCCATAAAGTTCAGCGAGGATCTCAGGACGGCGTTGACATCCACCATTTCGATCTCCCCGGAACTTTTCCGGGACATGAATTCCCTCATGTCGCGCACAATGTTCCTGATGCGCTCCGAACCTTCGATAATCCCGTCAAGAAGGGCGGGTATGAGTATTCTGGCCTGCGAATAAGGGACCTTGCCGATGAGAAAATCGCCGTTCTCCTCGGCATATTCATCGAGCCGTTCCAGCACGTCCTCCCAGGTCTTCTTCAGAACCGGGGCGTTCAACAGGATAAAGGTATTGGGGTTATGGATCTCGTGGCCTATGCCGGCCGCCATTGTTCCAAGGGAAATCATCTTGTCGGCGTGAACCAGTTGTTCTTCCTTCTCACGCGCATCGCGCTCGGCGGCCTTTCTTCCCGTTATGTCGAGCAGGCATCCGATCAGATGTGTCTTGCCTCCAAGGAAAACCCTGTCGACCGTTTTCAGTACGTAGACTTCCCTGCCCGGTCCGGTCAGGATTCTGTCTTCCAGGGAGTTGGCCCCATCGTTGAGACACACGGCGGCAGCGTCCGCGACGAATGCTTCGAAGCATTCGGGACACGGACATCCCGGCATTTCCTCCAGCGGCATGTCCAATAGCTCCGCAGCGGCCCTGTTCGCTATTTGGACGGTCCTCGTTCCGGCGTCGATCACCAGGACACCGACCGGGATGGATGCAAGTATGGACTGAAGCGTCGCCTCGCTTTCTCGGAGGTCTTCGAGGGCACTTTCCTGCAGCGCCCTTGACCGGCTAAGCTCCTCCTGGTTTTCTTCCAGGTCCTTGCAGGTTCTCCGTAGTTCCTGCTCCGCCGCCCTCCTGGTCCGGCTCAGGACCAGCAGCCGGAATATTAACCCGCTTTGGGCGAAGAAAAAGAGCAGGGCAACGACCACGTGCCCCTTATAGTCCCGCAATAAAGAAGGCGACCGGTTCACCACCTCGTAGCCCTCCGGGAGGTTTTTTTCCGAAAGACCCCACCGGACCATCGCCCGCTCGTCGACTTGCCTGATGAGCGGGACCCGGGTTTCTTCCGAACCGGCCGTCAAACCCCGCGCTCCGAAAAGTCCGATCAGGACCCGGCCGGAGACCCGGCCTTGCAGGTAGGTCGGGAACATATCGCCGCCCACTATCCCGTGTCCCAGGAATGTGTCCGCAATCCCGTAAACCGGACAACCGGCCGTCTGCGAAATTTTTCCGGCCACGTACTGCGAATGGTACGCCCTGCCAGCGCCGTCTCTCATGAAGAGCAGAACGAGGACGGCATCGTTTGCGTTCAGGCGCCTGACGGCGCCGAGCACTTCTTCGTACCGGCTGTTGGGAATGAACACGAACTCGGGTCCGTTTGTATAGCTGGTCAGGGCTTCCCGCAGGTAACTCCACCTGGCGCGCTCGTAAGGGTGCGCCCCCAAAACTATGTATATTTTCTTCGCCTTGGGCTGCAAATGAAGGATGAGGTCTATGGTCCGCTCCGCGGTGTCGCCCTCGCTCCAGACGGGGATGATTTCCCGCCCGGCCCTCTCCCCGGCCGATTTCTCCCTACTCACCCCGGCCGCCACGACCGGGGTCCCCGGCGAGATCGACCCGCATCGGCCGATCAAAAAATCGAGGGCCCACTCGTTGAGCGTCACGATGGCGTCGAATTTTTTCCCGGCGTACTTGGAATTGAGGAACGCCGCCAGGGAATCGAGGTACTCGCCGTTCTGGATACGATCCACGTCCAGGTTTTCCTGGAAAAACTCGAACGTGTTCAAATCATGGGGCTCCAAGGCCGAGTTCAATCCCGAAAAGAAGCTCAAGCTGAACGGCAGAGACCGGTCGAACGGGGAAATAACCAGAATATTGCGCCGGGCCTGCCCCTCGGCGAAAACCGACCCGCTCGCAAAAAGCAGCAGCGCGAGCGCCGACACGACTGCGGCGCCAAACCGCATTCCCGGCGTTGCGGCCCCCGTTTTCATATTCTCCCCCCGCGAATTCTCCCGCGACCGCTTCGGGGTCCGCGCGCGACGGCCCCACCAGCACGCGTATTGATTCTGTTCAATATCGCGTTGAGTTCTTTCAATGTCCAAGACCGGCTTATTTTCAGCAACTTATGCGAACGCCCCGCAATTTGCATTGAAAAAACTCAACATCTTCACCGCCGCCTCAAACCTCCGGCCGCTCCCGGCCCCGCCGGACGGTTCCGGTCGGCCGCGCGCTCCGGGCGCCGCCAACCGTTGCGACAGGCCGCTTCACACCCTCTCCCGGCGGGCCGGCCTCTATCCCCGCAACCGTTCCAGCTTGCAATAATCGTCCCTGGCTTGAATTTTGTAAATTCCTTTATCACACGTCCGGACGTCGTCAAGACAGGGAGCAGGCCGCCGCCGCCTGCCGCATTATGGCGGGATGGGCCGCCTGCGCGTCCGCCCGTGGATCGAGCATCCGCTCCGCGGGCGTTCCGCTGATGCTCGAATGCGCCGACATTCCCCGCTCTTGGGGGGAGTGTCCCGGTTATCCAATCTATTTCCAATGCACTGCGACATTAGGAGGGGAATGATGTCAGAAAAGACGTTCAGTAAATCCGGGGTTTCAGAGGTGGATACGGAACGACGGAAATTCCTTAAGGGCACGGGGGCGGCAATCGCTTCGGGGCTGGCGGTCCCGTTCATGGCGAGTTCGGACTCGATCGCGGCGGGCGCGGAGGGTGACGAGAACAGCGCCGCAGAAGAGCGCGTGGCACAGGCGGAGGTATCGAAGGGCTCATGGCATAAGCCCAACATCATCATAATGATAACCGACGAAGAGCGATATCCAATGCACTGGCCTACGGGCTGGGCCGAAGCCAACCTGCCCAATCGCAAGCGGCTCGCAAATCACGGGCTGACTTTTACGAATGCGTGCACCGCTACGTCACCGTGTTCACCCAGTCGTGGGGTTCTCTTCACCGGTCTCTATCCAACCGAGAACGGGGTTACCACGAACTCTGGCGCATTAGGGGCCCCGGAGCTTTCGCCGTCGCTTCCCAATATGGCCACGATGCTGGCCGGCGCCGGATATGAGGTGCAGTATCGGGGAAAGTGGCACCTCACCTGCGACTCCAGCGGCACTCTAAATGCTAATTCCGCCAGGGACCTGGAACTCTTCGGCTTCAATGGCTGGGAGCCGCCCGAGGCGGGGTGCACCCTGAACGCTGTCCAATTTGGCGGCGGCTCGACCGATTACGACGAATGGTACGCCGCGGGCGCCGCGGATTTTCTGAAAAACAGAAAATCGTCCAAGCCCTTTGCCCTCATCGTCAGCCTGGTCAATCCACACGACTGCGCCGGCTACCCCGGCACAGGGTCGCAGGGGGCGGGGTGGAATGCGCCCTCCCAAAGCAAGATCGCGCCTTACGAGGGAACGGCCAACTACGCCAATGTGGATCTGAACGCCTCCCCCCTGGACCAGATCCAGCTTCCGCCCAACTTCGCCCAGGAATCCTACAAACCGGCGTGCCAGGCCGAGTCAAATACAATGATAAACGGAATGTTGGGAACGCTCAACGATACCGATGACCCCCTGAACTATGTCCGTTTCTATGCCTATTTGCACATGGTAGTCGACCAGCATATCGGTACGGTGCTTGACGCGCTCCAGTCCAGGCCTGCCCTGTATCGAAACACGATGGTCATCCGCCTGGCCGACCACGGCGACATGGGGCTGTCCCATGGCGGCCAGCGGCAGAAGATGTATAATGCTTACGAGGAAACGATCCACACGCCGCTCGTGATTTCCAACCCGGTTCTCTTCCCGAAGCCCGTGCAGACTTCGGCGCTGGCCTCGAATGTGGACATTATGCCCACTCTTGCCACTATCGCCGGCGTCCGGGAGAAACCGACCTTGCGGGGTGTCGATCTGACCCCTATCATCCATGATGCCGTCAAGCATCCTGCCACGCCCTCCGTGACGGTCCAGGATGGCGTGCTCTTCACCTATGACTCGCAAACGGCCGAATCCAATGGCATTGTGAGCCAACCATGCTGTATCCGCTGTCTGCGCCAGGACCGCTGGAAGATAGCCATGTACTTCGACCCGAACGGAACGCAGCCGTCGGTGTACGAGCTTTACGATCTTCTAAACGACCCACTCGAGCAGAACAATTTGGGCAATCCCAGCAACCCGGCCTACAACGGTACGATGCTGGCCACCATGCAACAGGCGCTCCAGGCCAAAATGGAGGCGACCAACACAGCCAACCTGACGCTAGGTTAAACTCCGGAAGAACTCCTGCGTTTGCCAGAAGACACTCGGCACACGCAGGAACTTGCACATCAACAGGGACGTCGGCGGCGAAAGCCGCCGGCGCAAGTGTGGGGGACCGGGGAGCATCACTCCCCGGTCAAGCTTTTTACCAGTATTTGAGCAACAGGACTGGGGTTAAAATATGACGGCCACGCATCCCCGCATGTCGGTTCCTGAAATTTCCTCCGCGATGCCGCCGGCGTTCCACGTGATGACAAAGCCCCGCGGGGCGCTTTGCAACCTGGGATGCCGGTATTGCTTCTATAGCTCCAGGGAAGGGCTCTATCCGGGCAGCGACTTTCGAATGTCCAAGAAGCTCCTGGGGAGCTACATCCGCCAGCATATCGAAGCACATCACGCCCCGGAGATCATCTTTACCTGGCAGGGCGGAGAACCCGCATTGATGGGTCTTGATTTCTTCAAGAGGGTCGTCAGTCTACAGCAAAAATACAGTAGATCCGGAACAAGGATATTGAACGCGTTCCAGACCAACGGTACAATGCTGACCGAAGAATGGTGCAAGTTCTTCCATGAGAACCAATTCCTCCTGGGAATCAGCCTTGACGGACCGCGTGAGCTGCACGACGCCTGGCGCGTGGACAAAAAGGGCGGGTCCACTTTTGACCGCGTGATGGCCGGGGTTGCGCTCCTGCGGGAGCACCAGGTCGAATTCAACGTTCTGGCGTGCGTCCATTCCGCCAATGCCGCTCACGGACTGGAGATTTACCGGTTCCTGCGGGATGAGGTTGGCGCTTCCTTTATTCAGTTCATCCCGATTGTCGAGCGGGGCGAAGACGGACGTCCGACAAGCTGGTCCGTAACCGGTCGGCAATACGGCGATTTCCTCATTTCAGTCTTCGACGAATGGGTGCAGCGCGACGTGGGGCGCACGTTTGTGCAAATCTTCGACGTGGCGCTCGGCGTCTGGTTTGGTCAACCGTCCACGCTGTGCGTATTCGCCGAAACCTGCGGGAACGGCGTCGCCCTGGAGCATAACGGCGACCTCTACTCCTGCGATCACTTCGTGGACTCCCAACATAAACTCGGAAACATATCCCGGACGCATCTGGCGGAACTCATCGCCTCACCTCGACAGCGGGCGTTCGGACTGGATAAACGCGACACCCTGCCGCGAGTCTGCCGCGAATGCGCGGTACGGTTCATATGCAACGGCGCTTGTCCCAAGGATCGCATCAGCGGAGGCGCCGACGGGGAGCCGCCCGTTAACGCTCTTTGCGAAGGCTACCGCGCCTTTTTCACTCATATCGATCCACCCATGAGGATCATGGCCGATCTTCTCCGGCAGCGCCGGCCGCCTTCCGAGATAATGACTCTTCCGGGTGCTAAATTGCTGGATTGAGGGATGGGAATTGTTTTGGTGAATTTTTGAACGGTTTGCATCGCGATGCTGCATAAGAAAGAGAGAGAGGCATAATTTGCTGAATCCCACCGAAATGATCCTTGTGCTTGTCGGTGTCGTCATCCTGGTTGGCGGCAAAAAACTGCCCGAACTCGGAAGCGGCCTTGGAAAAGGTATCAGTGAATTCAGGAAGGCCGTTGGCGGAGACAAACCTGAAGAAGAGCAAAAACAGATCAATGAAGGCTAGGCCAAATCCGGAGATACAAAACCTGGTGAACCTGCCCGCCAAGCTCCACGCCCCGCGAGGTGCGGACATCTCAGTGCCCTGGGATCCCCCCGACCGTGAAATCAGCATTTGCGGCCTACGCTGGATGCATTTGAAACGATGAACTCTTTTACGCCGAAAATCTTGACCGATGCCGAGCCGGTCAAATGCGTCGGGACCCCGCACTCTAAATTCGTCTATTACCGCTGCAACACGCGTTCGGGCTATGACACTAAGGCCGGGATAATGCGGGTATGCCCTTCTGGATGTAAGGAGAGTAAGTCATTGGCTAAGGTGTAAACATCTCTTGTAAAATTGCCAGGGCACGGCCGAGTGTGGATGAGGAAAGCCTTCCAAGCCGCCGTATCAATCGCTCGCGATCAACGGTGCGAATCTGATCCAGGACTATGTGGCCTGAACGGCCTTGGAACTTGCAGGGCACACGAAAAGGGTAGGAACGCCCCCCGGTCGTAAGAGGCGCCACGATGAATGTCCGTAAATTCGCATTTAGTTCATCCGGCGAGACGATAGCACACGGGCGCGTCTTCTGGATCTCATCCCCGCGAGTCGGGTCCAGACTGACCAGGAAAACATCACCTCTTCCAATCTGCTCAGCCACTACCATTCCCATTCCTTCTCATCAAAATGAGTAGCAACAGGCTGATCCAGTAATGAATCTTCATCACGTTCATGCATCTCTTTGGCAGCCTGAGCCCACCCTGCCCGTGGCGTGGAGGCACGCTCAATAATTATGGCGCCATCTCTGACATGCAGCTCAACCTCGTCGTTCAGGCCGGCTTGAGCGATGAGCGGCTTTGGCAGACGGACGCCACGAGAATTTCCAATACGGATCAAACGGGTCTTCATTAGATTATCCACTCCATAAAATGTAATTACATTATAAGCACGTATTTGGAGCCTTGTCAATGAAGTACGGCTCATGGCATATAACACTTGGAGCCGTGGTGGCGCGGGAATAGCCGGTGTGTGAGCGAAGAATGGAGTCCCTTACCTGCAAGCTCCATTGGGTTACCTTGGGGATGTTGCCGAACGGGACGATTGTTGTCGTGGTGCATACCTTCCGGGGCAAGAACACCGATCCTGTGGAGTATAGAGGAGTATATTAGAATAATATCCGCACGAAGGGCCACAAAGAACGAAATCAAGCAATATCATGAGAGGCTGCCATGAAGGATAAATATAATTTTTCGAATGCTGAAAAGGGAAAGTTCTACAGGCCGAAAGAGGAATTAAAGATCCCTATCTATCTGGAAGAGGATGTCCTGCTATACCTTCAGGGCAGGAAGAGGGATGCCGGTCTGTCCTCTATCGCAACCAGTCAGCGAATCAAATTTGTATGTAAGGATTTGAGGTGAGCCGTCTATGAGCACGATCAGGCAGGAGATCATGGCCCTTTTGTCGGAGGGGAAGTACGGGGCAAAGAGCATCTCTAAAATCATTCGCATCAGCGAAAAAGAGGTTTACGCACACCTCGAGCACATTGGCCGTTCAATCAAATCACAGAAACTGAGGCTCAAAATAACCCCGGCGCTTTGCCTTGAATGCGGTTTCAAATTCGAGGGCCGAAATCGTTTTACGTCGCCTGGAAAATGTCCCAAATGCAAAGGAGAACATATTCAGGACCCGGAATATGGCATCGAAGGCCCTTAGCTATTAGTGCTCATCCACACGTTGAACTCGATTCTGAAGATGAAATGATGAAGATATTGGAGGGGATTGAGATGGCAATCAACATAACCATCCTTTATTATTGGAACTCCTTCCTTAATAAATCATCCCAAAATCGTTGTGAAGGTCGAAACCCTCCCGGAGGGCGTAGGAATGCAAAAATCAGCTTGCTCTTTCGGATGGCGCGAATTAGACTGGTAGTAGACTGGTATGCCGGAGGTGCTTTATGGAAACAGTAGGGACTTATGAGGCGAAAACTCACCTCGCTCAACTGCTGGAGCGTGTCGCCAAGGGTGAGAAGATAACGATCACAAAGCATGGCGTGCCTGTGGCGACGCTGCAACCCGCCGATTACTCGAAGAGGGTGCCCGTGCGCGACATTATCGACCAGTTGAAACGGTTTCGAAGCGGCCACCGCCTCGACGGGCTTTCCATTCGCGATATGATCGATGAAGGAAGGCGCTGATGTCCGCCCGGTTTGTCGTCGATAATTCGGTCGTCATGTCGTGGTGTTTCGAGGATGAGGGAAACGGCTATGCGGAAGCCGTCCTCGAAAGTCTCGAGGCCGGGGAGGCCTTTGTCCCCGCCATATGGCCTCTAGAGGTGGGCAATGTCCTGCTTGTCGCCGAAAGGAAAAAGCGTCTCAGCCTGGCTTCAGTCGTCCGCTTTCTCGAGCTTTTGGGCGGTTTGCCCATAGCGGTGGAACAGGAACCCCCCGAGCGGATGCTCAAGGAGATCCTTTCGCTCGCGCGGGAACACCGGCTTTCAACCTATGACGCTTCATACCTGGACCTCGCCATGAGGCTTGATCTGCCGCTGTCAACACAGGACACATCTCTCATGAAGGCAGCCAGGAAGTGCAAAGTCCCTGCCTACAAACCAATCCACGCGCGCTGAAATCACAAAACCGAGACCGAATTGCATTAAGGAAGACCGGTGGACGGCTGGCTGGTTTACAATCCGTATCGCTTAAATACGCTCCTCCCGGCCGCCGCCTGGGGCTCGCCGTTGCCAGGTTTTTTGGAGACAACCTGTCCAGGGAAGTGGCAGGTTGCCTTCTACTGTTCAAAGATCTAATGGAAACAGGCCAACACGGCGGTACCGGCGCCCGATTGCCTGATGCGGCATGAAGAGTATAGCGGATATAATGCATCGGATGTTGGAATCCGTGTTCTCGCCCATCCGTCCCTTGTTATCCTGCGATTGTTAACCTTGCCAAAAGAAATGACTTGGTAGATAATAGGTCTCGAAAAACTCCGTTATGCCGTACTTTATTCAGAAAAGGTGAGGGGAATGAAAAGCAAGCAGGAGCGCATAAAGAAGGCGAACAAAACCTACTGTGACGGGCATGCCCAAGAGGGCGTAAAGGTTTGCCGCTGGGAAAACATGCCCGGCTGGCAGAAATTCCTCAAGGGCGAAATAACCGAGACTCAGCTCTCCGTCGAGGCCAAACAGGAACTGGCTGAACTGGACCAGGCATTCGGCAAATACTTGCGGTCCGATATGGACAAAGATGCTCCTGAGCCATCGCAAGAAGACCTCTCCGGGGAAAAGGCCAGGATCGCCAGTAAGATTTACAGGAAGGCGTGCGTAGATTCGGGCAAGAGCTTATGCTTTTTCAAGAACTTCACGGCATGGCAGGAGTTCGTGCACGGCGAAATCGGAGAAGACCAGTTTTACGAAAAAGCGCGCGAAGAAATCCTCAAGAGCGTAGCCGGGGAACAAAGCAATAATTGATGCCGGAAGCATGAAGCGAGGAGGGGAACACTTCATGCCCGCGTTCGTTTTTCTCACGCGGTGCGTTCCTTAATGGATGTTTCTTTTGCGTATTCCTTCATTCCGGTTACATCGATCACCACCACCGGTTGATCTCCGACAACCCACGCATCGTGCCCCGGAGGGATGTTGCTGAAATCCCCCGGTCCGAATTCATCTTCGTCTCCATTATCCATTACCACGTGAAGCCTGCCCGAGACGTGGTATTGGGTGTGCGGGGCCATGCAGCTTTCCGTTCCGGCAATCGGTTTGAGGCTTTCCGACCATTTCCACCCGGGCAGCAGGGTCGCTTTTCCGAAGACTACCCCGCCCACTTTTGCCAGCTCCAGTTTCCCCTTTGGAAAAGTCCGCACCTCATCGGGCGCCGCTATGTTTTTCTTTGTCATTTTGTTTTCCATCTCGCAGGACTCCTTTCAATCTTAATTATGCAGAGCATACATATAAAAATGTTATGCACTTGTCACAGCTATTCAATACTGCTGCGCAAATTCGACATCGAGAGATGTCGTGTTCAAAGTGGCTAAGTGTGCGCATTCAGCTGACGGCGTCCTGACGGCTGCAGCTCCAGGTTCGGGCAATTCAGGCCCGGAGCGAGCGGAATTGACATATCGCTTGCATGTTCGATTTGGACATCGTATGGTTTTTCGGCCTTTGGGGGTTGTTCTCGCAGTTTTTTCGTGCATAATCAGACCTCAAAATGCGGTCCGATGAATAGCGCTCACGCAGAGTTGTTTAACTGATCCTAAAATCATGGATATTAGCTGTGGAAAGTAAAACCATTCTAACGCCCATTGCAAAGACTTCTTCAGAGCCTCTTTCGAAGCTCCATGTGACCGGGCTTTGCCTGCTTCTTGCCGCGGTCATTCTTTTCGGCGCAATGGTAGAATTTCGCGGGGCGTTGGCAAACAGGCGTATGACCGATATTGGCCCTTACCTGAGAGCCGCGTGGTCGGTCCGCACCGGCGCGGATATGTACAAAATAACCGATGATAATGACTGGCATTACTTATACCCGCCTCTGTTCGCCATCCTCATGACTCCACTCGCAGACCCTCCTCATGGACAAGACCGGACGGGATACCTGCCTTACGAACTAAGTGTGGGGATTTGGTATATCATTACCATGTCTCTTGGGGCTATCGGCATCGGAGTCCTTGCCCGGACCATGGAAGATCCGTTCAGGAACCTTGCCGCGGGCAGGGGACGCCGCTTTTCACTGCGTTGGTGGGCATTGCGGACCGCTCCCCTGTTGGTCCTTCTTCCGGCTATCGGGCGATGCCAAATGCGGGGGCAGGTGGGTCTGCTCATCGTATTTTTGTTTTGCTGCTTAGCTGCCGCTGTACTCAAAGGCAGGAGGTTCCGTGCCGGCCTCTGGCTTTCCGCTGCAATTTGCGTGAAAGTGTTCCCGGCAATTATACTGGCCTTCGCCTTATGGCGCCGTGACTGGCGCATGCTTTCCGGAAGCGCCGTTGGACTCCTGGTGGGGCTAATTCTCGTGCCCGTTATTGTGCTCGGTCCGCAGAGGACAGTCGCCTCGTATAAATCATTCTATCAGGAAATCGTCGTTGCGGGGATCAGGGGTGATGCCGGAGGCAGCCGCGGGGGAGAGCTTACGGGAATTACGAGTACGGACAGCAACTCCCCGATGGTCGTGCTGCATAACTTTATGCATCCCGATAAAAAAAGCCGCCCGAAGACGGCCAATCCGGGCGTCCGCGTTGCGCACTGGACCATAGTTTTTATCATGCTGGCGATTACCCTGTTTTTATCCGGATGGAAGGGCCGATGGTATTCCGGGAAAGTGGATGCAACCATGGCAGAGGTTTCTTTCATCTATGCCTTTATCCCGTTGATGTTTGTGGCAAGCCCTGTTTTTCATCCTCATTACGTTTCGATGGCTGTCCCGCTGGTGATGGTGCTCCTTGTCATACTTTGGGAGAGGTATTCATACGGGCATATCCCCATCAGGTGGAAGGCTGTGTTCTGGTTCATTGCAGTGAGCCATATTTTGACATCGATAGACACGGGGCCGTTTCTGTATCTTCGGGATTTCGGGCTTGTTTTGCTCAGTACTTTAACACTTTGGGCGGCGACCCTCGTAGCCATCAGACAGACCGCCCTGGTGCCTTTTGTATCGGAAACGCCCTTGCCGCGGCCTTCTCAAATCAACATCGAGAAGATAGCAGTGATTCTGCCGGCCTTTAACGAGAGAGAGGTCATCGGATACACTGTGGATTCAGCGATCGAGTTTTCAGTGCACAACCCGAACTTCCATTTCCTGTTCGTAGACGATGGTTCCACTGACGGCACTGTTGAAGTGATCAAGACATCCCTGCGTGAACGCCAGACAGGCAATGTCTCCTTTGTTGGTTATGAAACCAATGAAGGAAAAGGTCATGCGATCAGGACCGGCTTCGAGGCGATAGATGCAGATGCATACTGCTTCATGGATGCCGACATGGCTTATTCCACTGATTACTTGAAAGTCATAAAGGAAAAACTGGAGGGCGCAGATATAGCGATCGGGTCTCGCAGTTTGTACTCCCGCCTTTCAGGTGAGTTGACGATAATAAGGCCACTTATGGGAAGATCGTTCAACTGGATTGTAAGGTCAGCTCTGGGTCTACCTTTCCGGGACACACAGGCAGGCTTGAAGGGTTTTCGCCGGGAGGCCGCAAATTGCCTGTTTAGAAAAAGCAACGTTAGCGGGTTCAGTTTTGATGCGGAGATTCTTTTTCTTGCTCGCAAATGCGGCCTCTGGGTTGAGGAGTTCGAGGTGCGAGCGAGCGGAGAGCATGAATATAAGAGTGGGTGGCGTCTTCCCTCTATGTCCCTCGCCATGTTCCGGGATCTGCTCCATATCAAGTGGAGAAACTTCAAGGGGCAGTATGACTAAACGTGTATTGCTGAGCTTCGATGTTGAGGAGTTCGACCTCCCGAGTGAATACGGTTTGTCGATCAGCCCTGAGGAAGGGATAGCAGTCACAAGCGAAGGACTGGTCCGGCTGCTCCGCCTGCTTGACAGTTTGGATGTCCAGGCAACCTGTTTTGTGACCGCAAAATTTGCGCAGAGCCGGCCGGACCTGATGGCAGGAATGGCTGGAAGATATGAAATAGCATCCCACGGCCTTAATCATTCAGGTTTTAAACAAGGCGACCTGTCGGCTTCTCGCGTTGAACTGGAAAGATTGACAGGCAAGAGGGTATGCGGATTTCGGAGCCCCCGGTTGAGCGCTGTCCGCCATGATGACATCCTTGCCGCAGGGTATACATATGACTCTTCCGAGAACCCGATATGGCTCCCCGGTCGATATATGAATCTGTTCAACCCTCGCTTGCCTTACCGCTCAAAGGGCTTGCTGGTCCTTCCCATATCCACGAGTCCTGTAATACGGTATCCTCTTTTCTGGCTTAGCTTTAAGCGCACGCCCCTCCGGCTTTTCGAGGTGATGTCATCGTGGGCGCTTAATAGTAACGGTTATCTGAATATCTTTTTCCATCCCTGGGAATTCAGTGATCTCAGTTCATGGAGTCTCCCCGCGTGGCTGAAAAATCCGAACGGCGAAGCGATGCTCAAAAAGCTGGAAGCATACCTCCTATGGCTCAAGAAAAAGGCAAGTTTCGTCACTTGCGCTGATTTCGCCAGCCATCCTACCGAGCAGAAGTCGAACGGCTTCTGGAGCTGGGGGAATATAGAGAAGCCCTCACTTAAATAAAAAATGCGGAATCGAAATACACCAACCTGAAGTGGCTGATTCGTCGAGGAGTGGGCCAGTGAAACAATTCTCCAATCTGCACCTCAAAGAAAAACTTGCTATTATCTCGACTTTATTGATGTTTGTCGTTGTAATCCTGCTCATTGTCATACATGCCTACCTGAATATCGGTCAATCCAAGGAGATGGCGCGAAAGTACCTTGAAGCCATCAGTGAAGGGGCCACCGAGACTGTGGACTGCTGGTTGAGAGAGAAAAAGAACCTCATAGGCCTGATTTCGGAGTCTGAACGGGTACGAGATATCATCGCCGGCAAAACGGCGAATATCTCTTCTTTGCTCAATATGCCCAGCCTGCGGTATGGATTGTATGAATGCTTCTTCATCGCCGATCGGGATGGAGAAGTGATTGCCGCTTCACCTGATTTTGCCAAAATGGGGCTGACGAACATCAAGAGGTTTGCATGCTGGGATGAGTTTGAAAAACATGGCTTCAAGACTTTTTTGTCCAGGGAGGTAACTCTCTCTCCGATTTCGGGCAGACTCTCTTTCGTGACCCTTGCCGGGGTAAGAGATGAGGCGGGTAACTGTGTCGGATTTGTGGGGAGTTCCATCGACTGGGAGAAGTTTATTGAGGAATACATACTGCCGATCAAGGTGGGCCAAACGGGATATGTGGCCGTCACCGACGAGAGAGGCCGAAATATAGGCCATCCGGATCGAAGCCTGAGGCTGAAGGATTTGACCGGGTACGAATTTATTAAAGCAATGGTGGCGGAAAAAGTCGGATTCCGTCAGTACGTTTTCCAGGGGATTCCCAAATTCATGACGTCCAAGCAATCGGAGGAATCAGGCTGGATTGTGATGGCGTCGGTGAGCGAAAAAGAGCTGGTCGAGGGAGCTCTGCACGCAAGGAATATCATCCTGTGGACAGGCCTGATTTTGCTCCTGTGCATGCTGACCGTCATCGGCTACATCGACGTGTTCCGATTGGGCAAGATACAGAAGCAGTTGCGGGAGAGCCAGAGGAAGTTCAGGCTGATCTTCGATTACGGGAATGACGGGATTTTCACGCATGCCATCGATGACCAGGGCCGGTCGGAGGGCTTCAGGGAGGTCAACGAAGCGTTCTGCAATATCGTGCAATACGAGAAGGAGGTTATAGCGGCGGCGTCTCCGGGGGAAATTCTCCATCTGGACTGCAAAGGCGGGTACGAATCCATTGTCCGGAAGGTAAGAGCGGAAAAGTACAAGATCATCGAGACCACCATGACCCTTGAGAGGGGAAAGCTGCTTCATCTCGAACTCAGGCTTTACCTCCTGGAAATGGAATCCAGGAAATATATCCTGGGATTCATTCGGGACATTACCCTCAGGGTTGTCGCCACAGACAAGCTGCTGGTCCACAAGGAAAACCTCAACCGAATGGTTCAGGACAGAACCAGGGAGCTGAAAAATGCCAATGAGCAGCTCCTGCACCAGATAAGAGTAAAGGAAGAGATGGAAAAAGCTCTTCGCGAAAGCGAGGAGAAATACCGCAACCTCGTTATGCGCGCCGGCGACGGGATCATCGTCGTCCAGGACGATCTGATCCGATTCGCCAATGACAAGATGACCGAGATCCTCAAATTCAGCCGCGAGGAACTGGTTGGAATGGAATATGAGAAAACCATCGCCCATGAAGAGCGCGAGGTGGTGATGGACCGCTACAGGCGAAGGATTCAGGGTGAGAAGCTGGAGTCAATCTACGAGTCGCGGGCCCTTACCAGCGATGGAAATACCGTGAATGTGGAACTCAATGCGGGGGTTATCAACTACGAGGGCCGGCCTGCGGACTTCATTTATGTGCGTGACATCACCGAGCGCAAACGGATCGCCGATGAGAAGCGCAGACAGGAAGAACAGCTTATCGAGGCCGATAAACTCGTTGCCCTTGGGACGCTGGTTTCGGGTGTGGCGCACGAGATTAACAACCCGAACAACTCCATCATGCTGAACACGCCGATCTTGCGTGACGCATGGCAGGGCGTGCAGCCCATTCTGGACGAATACCTGGACACCTGCGGAGATTTTCGCATCGCCGGAATGCCTTACACCCTGTTCAAAGGCTACCTGGCAGATATCATTCAAGATGTTCGAAAAAGCTCCAACCGGATCAAGGTCATCGTGGATGATCTTAAGAACTTTGCTCGACATAACCCTTCCGAGCTGACGGAGCAGGTTGACGTCAATGAAGTGGTGCGGGCCTCCTTAAATCTGGTCTCAAACAATATCACGCATTCCACCAGGCAACTCCAGGTCGAATACGGCGAGGGGCTCCCCTGGATAACCGGGAGCTTCCAACGGCTCGAGCAGGTGATGGTCAATCTCATCCAGAACTCCTGCCATGCCCTGGAGGACCAGGATCGCGCCATCCGTATTTCGACGAAGTACCTGAGCGATGAAGGACAGGTGCAAATCCAGGTTTGCGATGAGGGGCACGGGATCAAGCCGGAGCACATGAGCAAGATCATGGACCCTTTCTTCACAACGAAACGCGGTTCGGGCGGTACGGGGCTCGGACTGTCGGTATCCCTCAGGCTAATACAGGAACACCGTGGAAAGATCGGCTTCGAATCGGAGGTCGGCCGGGGAACCACGGCAACGATCCTTCTTCCTGCAACGCCAGGCACTGTGGAGGCCGACGCATGAGAACGCTGCATCCTCAGGACCCCATCCTGCTCGTAGATGATGAACCGGCAGCGCTGAAAAGCTTCGAGGTCAACCTGCAGGCAGCCGGGTTCACCCATCTCGTCAGCCTGCAGGACAGCCGCCAGGTCCTGCCATACATCCAGGAGCACATCGTTGAGATGCTCCTGCTGGATCTGACCATGCCCCACATCAGCGGGCAGGAGATCCTTAGAAATGTCTCGGAGAGCAATCCAGATCTTCCGGTGGTGGTGGTCACCGGGTTGAATGACGTAAACATTGCCGTGGAATGCATGAAATCAGGCGCCGTCGACTACCTGTTGAAACCGCTGGAGCCTAACCGCCTGCTCTCCGCCGTGAGGCTGGTAATAGAGCTCAAAGAGCTGAGGCGGCAGTACAGTCTGCTCAAGAGACACCTCCTGAGCGAAGGGACCGAGAACCCCTCCGCCTTTTCGCACATTGTCACGCGCAACAGGCACATGATTGCAATTTTCAAATATGTCGAGGCCATATCCGGGTCGGGTGAGCCGATCCTGATTACCGGAGAGACCGGGACGGGAAAGGAACTCCTGGCCAAAGCCGCGCACAATGTCGCCCGGCCAAAGGGCCCGTTTGTGGCGGTCAACGTGGCAGGGTTGGACGATACCATGTTCACGGACACGCTGTTCGGCCACACGCGGGGCGCCTTCACCAGTGCGTCGCAAGTCCGCAAAGGGCTTGTGGAAAAGGCTCAAGGCGGCACACTTTTTCTGGACGAAATCGGCGACCTGGACAACTCCTCGCAAGTCAAACTTCTCCGGCTGATCCAGGAAAAAGAGTACTACCCCCTGGGTTCCGATATGCCGAAGTGCACGGATGCACATATCGTGGTGGCCACAAATAAAGATCTCAAAAAAATGATCGCAGAGGGGACATTCCGCAAGGACCTCTTCTTCCGGCTCGCTGTGCACCAGATCAATTTACCGCTCCTCAAGAACAGGCGGGATGACATCCCGGTGCTGGTCCACCATTTTCTTGCCGAAGCCGCCTCAACCATGGGCAAGGCCAAGCCGACTCCACCAAAGGAACTGTTCCAGTTGCTTGATATGTATCACTTTCCAGGCAATCTGCGTGAGCTTCGCTCGATGGTTTTCGATGCCGTCGGTCAGCATCAGTCCAGGGTGTTATCGCTGGGCACTTTCAAGCGGCATATGGGGCTTAAGAATACGGAAGTAACCGCCCCGAAAGACGATTCCAGCCAGGACACGGCTGTGTTGGGTTCCATGGAGCACTTGCCCACCCTGCGTGAGATGGAGGACATGTTGATACGGGAAGCCCTGGAGCGCTCACGGGGAAATCAGAGCGTGGCCGCCGATATGCTGGGGATCACGAGACAGACCCTCTGCAACAGAATCCGCAACAAGAAATAGTCTCGCGGGCATCTCTTCGCAACGCTCGGCATGCGGATGCCGCAGTGCCGTTTTCCAGTTTACTACCGTATTGCTCTGCCCGCTCCGGGCGATCCCCCGCCGTCCGCATGAATCCATTGCGCCTGAAAATGAGTTTCAAGTCCGCCGTCCTCCAAATCGCCAACCGGTGTCTAATCTTTTGATATCAAAAAGATGTTAACACGAGCGCCTACAAGGCTTCTGCAGGCTCATCCATGCTCCGTCCTACCTGGTGATCCATCCGGGTCTCTGTAAAAGTTTTTTACAGGGGTTCCGCACCATCCGGCGACACGTTTCTAGGAACTAAAATTGAAATAAGGCAAATTTTACGGCCGGTTAAGTCATCTCTTCTTTGCCTGGCGGCATGCAGCCTGCCGTTGGTATTCCCCATGCTATACACCATCGGCGCAGCGATCCGCAAAACTTGTCTAATACTTAAAGAAAAGAGGGAGAACAAAATGGCGAAGAAGTTCAAGGACATCATGGCTGAGTCGGGCCGGAGCCTGGAGTTCCAGTATGGTGGCACGGCACCGGGTGAAGTGGTGGATCGTGAAGTGAAATGGAAGTCCCATCAAAGGATCGAGCGGCTGAAAGAAATCTACATGGATGCTCTTTCCTCCGCCGATAACGAGTTTCCCTATTGGTATACGCGCGAGTACTTCAAGTGGGACAACGAGGTCCCGGTGGTGCGGCGGGCCCGTGCACTGAAAGCCGCCTTCTCCCACCTGACGCCGGTCATATTTCCGGGCGAACTGCTCACGATGCACAAAGCAGCTTTTTTTCGCGGATCTTTCCCTATGCCCTGGCTCTCCGAGGGCTTCTACATGGCAAAGGAAGACGAATTCTACCAGGAAGCGCTCAAACGAGGGTCCACCAGCGTGGACGAGCACTCGAAGTTTGGGCAGGGCGGCGGAAACGTGGTCAAGAGTTTTGGCAAGGTGGTCTCCATTGCCGGGAAATTCGGCATCCGGCAGGAAGAGATACCGATCATGCTGGAACTGGCCAAGATGTGGTACGGCAAGTCCGTGGATGATCTGGGGCACAAGTACGAAATGATGGTTCCCGATTATGAAGTCAAAGAAGCCATCATGCGTTCGGTAGTCTGCATGTTCGACTCCGGCTACACTCTGCCCCAGGGCCGCGAGGTCATCAACTACTACTATCCGCTCGAGTACGGATTCGACGGCATCATCGCGATGGCACAGGAACGCAAGCGGGAAGTGGCCGGGAAAGCCGATGGAGACGGAATGGTGGGCATGAACCGCCTTTACAACTACGAGGCGGTGATTCTGGCGGTGGAAGGCGTCCAGAAATGGATCGAAAACTACGCCACGCACGCCCGTCAGTTGGCGGAGCGGGAAAAAGACGGAAAACAGAAAAAAGAATACGAGCAGATGGCCGAAAGGCTGCAGTGGATTGCCCATAATCCGCCGCGCACCTTTATAGAGGCCTTCCAACTCATCGAAATCATCCATCTCGCGGTCGTTAACGAAGACGCCATATCGGGCATGTCCCCGGGTCGAATAGGCCAGGTCCTCTACCCCTGGTTCGAACAGGATATCCAGGCCGGGCGTATTACTGAAGACGAAGTCCTGGAACTCCTCGAGATGGACCGAGTGGTAAAGACGTCTATCGATTGCTTTGCATCCATGGGCGTCGTCGGAGGCGTGCTCTCGGGCAACACTTTCAACACCGTATCGATCGCAGGCGTGCAGAAGGACGGCAAGTCAGCATGCAACCGCCTGGAGTACCTGGTCCTCGAAGCCGGCGCCCGCAACGCGATGCCCCAGCCGACCCTGGCGCTGCTCTACGACGAGACCATCCCGGACGATTACATGATGCTGGGGGCCGACGTTATCAAGACCGGCGTGGGATACCCCGCCTTCATGAACAACCGGGGCGCGATGGAGTTCCTTTGCAATCAGTACGGGCACGAGGGAATGAATACGGAAGAGTCGCGTGCCTGGGCCATCGGAGGATGTCTCGAGACCTCTCCGGGCTGCTGGATGCCGCTGCACCTCAACGGCAAGGAATACTGGATCCCGGGCGGAGCGGGTCAGCCCACCAGCGTAGGCGTCCATTTCCTCTCCATGCCCAAAATACTCGAACTGGTCCTCTTCAACGGAGTTGACCAAAGGACCGGACAGAGGGTATTTGCACCTCACGACAAGAAGCTTGAGACCTACGAGGAACTCTGGGAACAGTACAAGGCTTATTGGGACAAGGCCGTGGATGTGCTGGCTCTGACCAACAACATCCAGCACGACATCTGGCGCAAGAATAACATGGCGGTCTTCAATTCCATGCTCAAGCCGGACTGTCTCGACAAGGGGCATCTCATCAATGAACTGGGCTATCGCTACAACGCAACTTTCAACGTGGAGAGCGCCGGCACCGTCACCATGGTCAACAGTATGGCGGCGCTGAAAAAGCTCGTCTACGATGACAAGAAGTATACGCTGGACGATATGCGGCAGGCCATCAAAGACAATTTCGGCTTCAAAACGGCCCATGAAATCGGTTCCTTCTCCATTATGGATCAGGAAAAGAAGGATGGCGCCGAAGCGAAATACGAAAAGATGCACTTCGAGTGTCTCCAGGCGCCGAAGTACGGAAACGACGATCCTTATGTAGACAACATTCTGCTGCAGTGGGAGAATTTCTTCTGCCGGCACAGCAACACCGTAGAATCCCTTTACGCGCAGAAGATGTACAGTTGCCAGATCTCGGTGTCCACGCACGGTGCGATGGGGTCGGCAGCACTGGCCACACCCGACGGCCGCCTGCATGGCACGACGTTTGCCGATGCATCGCTTTCGGCCTATCCGGGGACGGACCGCAACGGTCCCTTTGCTCTGATGAACTCCGCTGCCATTTGGGACCATAGCATGTCACAAAACTCCCAGCTCAACATCAAGATCCACCCCTCGGCAATCCAGGGTAGCGAGGGCGCCAGAAAGCTGCTGGACATGGTCCGGGCCTACATGCGCAAAGGTGGTTTCCACGTTCAGTTCAACGTCGTGGACTCCAAGATGCTCAAAGACGCCCAGGCACGCCCCGAGAACTACCGCGACCTGATGGTCCGGGTGGCCGGGTTTACACAGTACTGGGTAGAGATTGGCAAGCAGGTTCAAGATGAGCTTATTGCGCGCACCGAATACGAAGCGCTTTAGATCGAAAAGGCGCCTTACGGAGGATAAATCATGGAAGAGATAAAAATCTACAGAAATAGTGTAAACTATATCCCTATCGACGTGGCCAAGGGGATCGACCGGACTACGGGAATGCGGGTCAATGCGGACGAAATCGACCCCGGCTACGAGCGTCTGCCCAAATGCATGCACTGCGTCAACTTCAAGCTCAACACCGAGAGAATCGGCCTCGGCTTGTGTTCGGCCGAGACGCCGGAATGGCTTGCCTATCCGGACATGGTTGCGGTGACTTGTGAGTGGTACAGCGGAAGCAAATAGAACTGTACACCCGGGGGCTTGTCTTTGACGGGGGGCGCGTCAAGCGCCCCCCGTATCCCCCCGCGGATTTCCCGTGAGGATAAAGAGAGCTCGCCTCGGGCCCGTAGAAAAACTCGAGCACGCGCGTTCATTCGGAGGAGACGCCATGAGCGTTCAACATGCAACGGAAAAGAATGCAAAACTTTATGGATGGTCAGTGGTCTTCGCATCCTGGCTGGCGGTATTCTGCCTGTTCGGCTACCGCGCGACCTTCGCCATCCTCAAGGGGCCCATGAGCGCAGATCTGGGCTGGTCGCAGGCACAGGTCACCCTGGGATACTCATTGATGATGGTTTGCTATGCCATCACCGCTTTCTTCAGCGGGATGATCCTGGACAAGTGGGGGACCAAGCCCGTATACCTCATTGCAGCAATCTTCGGCGGCCTGGGTTTTTACACCACCAGCATGGTCAGCAGCCACCTCGCTTACCTGTTTACTTTTGGAGTATTGGCCGGTATCGCCAC
The DNA here is from genome assembly GCA_052147195.1 of Syntrophobacteraceae bacterium. Classification (GTDB taxonomy): domain Bacteria; phylum Desulfobacterota; class Syntrophobacteria; order Syntrophobacterales; family Syntrophobacteraceae; genus SbD1. The sequence continues at coordinate 9,055 of JBKQLC010000066.1, read as the reverse complement.
CGGAATGCTGTGGGTGACGTCCACGGTCTCGGTGAGAAAATGGTACGTCGGTAAATCATATGCGACCATGTGGGGCATTGCCTTTGCCGGCGCTCCCATGGCTCAGCTAGTGCTGGCTTATATTACAAAAGCCGCCCTGCGCGCAGACGATCCTCATCCATGGCGTGGGGCAATGGTCACTTTGTCTGTAATTATTTTTATTGCCCTGATCCTGGCCGTGGTTCTGGCCAAGAAAAGCCCGGAAAATTACGGCGTGAAACCCTTCGGCGAGATGCCTGTACCCGCCGGCGGAAAGGCCGCCGTCGAGTATGAGTGGAGCGTGGGGGAGGCCTTTTCCAGATGGGCCATCTGGGCGGCCATCCTCACCTTTCTCACCAGCATGATGGGCGAATTCCTGATTTGGACCCAGGTCGTGAGCTACTGGGTGCAGGATTTGAGCTGGCCCCGTGACACCGCGGTGGGCGTATACGCCATAATCGGGCTCGTCGGGATCTTCAGCATGCCAATCATGGGCATCGTGGCCGACAAGGTCGTCAAGGCGGTCGGCAACGAAGTAAAAGGCCGCAAGATCATGTTGGTGATCGGGCCTCTCACCGGCGTGGCCGCATGTATCCTCCTGCTCTTTTCCGGCCACTCCATGGCGTTCGCCTACATCGCCTGCGTGATCTTTGCCGTATACTGGGCGATTGTGCCGGGAGGCGTCGTAGGATACACGGGAGCGATTTACGGCCGCAAGACGCTGGGGAAAATCTGGGGTCTGGCCACATTGATCGTCATGGGCATAGGCCCTTTCACCGGGTCCTTCATCGGCGGCCTGTTGAAAGATATCTCAGGTTCTTACACTTACTCGATTGAATATGCGCTCGGGTCATTCTGCTTCTCCATCGTGCTGGCCTTTTGCCTTCCGTTGGGGCTCGCGCCCAAGCCCAAATGCGCTGACGAAAAGATCTCCGAGCCTGCCGTTGCGTAAGCTTTTTCAACTGCCAGGCGTTCAGGCGTCTTCCGGCGGGGGCCGGAGGCGCCTGAACAAATCGCCGCGAGGGGATCGGGAGGCAAATCATGGCATTGGTCACAGAAACGTCAGGGGCGGAGATAACGGTCAAAATCGAAACGAGCGAGGTGCTGGACGCGGAGGAGCAGCGAAAGCTTCGGGGCCTGGTCTTCGACGTTCAGGGACACTCGGTTCACGACGGGCCTGGTACGCGAACAACGGTCTTCATGAACGGATGCCCGCTCCGCTGCGGCTGGTGCTGCAACCCGGAAGGCCAGTTTCACCGGCCGGTCATGCTCTACGGCGAAAAGAAATGTGTTCGTTGCGGGGCCTGTATCGAGGCGTGTCCTCATGGCGCAATAACCATCGATGAAGACGGACAGACGCCGATCCACAACCGGCAGGAGTTCTGCGATCAGTGCGTGACCCTGGAGTGCGTGGGGGCCTGTATGCACGAGGCGTTGACGGTTGCCGGCAAATACTACACCGTGGACGAACTGATGAGAATTTTCCAGCGAGATCGCCAGTTCTGGGGATCGCGCGGGGGAGTTACTTTCAGCGGGGGAGAACCCCTGCTCCAGCGAGAGTTCGTCACGACCGTCCTCAGGAGGTGCAAGGAGGCATACATCCATACATGCGTCGAGACCACGGCCTGTTTGCCCACGGACTTCTTCATGCAAGTCATGCAGTACGTAGACTGGGTGTTTGTGGACATCAAGCTGATGGAACCCCGGGGACACAAAAATCTGACCGGTGTCGACAACGGGCTTATTCTGAAAAACATCGAAACGCTGGCCAGAGCCGATTGGGACGGCGCCCTGATTATCAGGATTCCAGTCATCCCCGGCGTCAACGATTCCGATGAAAACATCCAGGCCACCGCCAGGTTCGTCAGTAACATAGGCCTCGAAGTCATCAATATCCTTCCCTTTCATCGGCTTGGAGAATCGAAATACCGCAAAACCGGCAAGATCTATGAGTTTGCGGATCAGACGCCGCCTTCGGATGAACATATGGATCGTTTGAAAGGAATTGTCGAAAAAGAGGGTTTGGTATGTTTTGTGGGCCACAACACTCCATTTTGAGGCATGGAAGAGTATTTTAGGCCTGCGCGCATCCAGGCGGGGGGGCAGGACAAAGCGTGAGCGTAGACCAAAAAGAAGAAACCATCAGGCAGATTGTCGCCATAGAATGGGAAATGTTCCATAGCGTGAAGGCCTCCGAGCCGACCGTCTGCCGGCAGTCACCCGGGGCTTTTCGTCTTATGCGATGGATGAGCCATTCGGTGCTTCCCGAACCAGTCCTGGAATCATACTTGCGCGACTTGAATCAGGCCGTCGAACAGAAGCGGAACCCGATGACCGAAAAGTATGCGCGCATGCAGGGTATCATTCCACCCCTGAAAAGAAATGTCAAAATTGATGAGATCGTAGCCGTAGAGTCCCGATGGATGCAAGACGTGGCCAGGCTCTATCCCAAAACGTTCCAATGGGACCCGCAGGGATTCAGCCTCTACGAGTCCTGTGAGCTAGAGACCTACTCCGACCGCACAATCGATTTGTACCATGAGGCCGTCACCAAGGCGCGGGACCAGGGGCGAAATCTCGTGGAGGAACGATACGCCAAGCTGTTCAAGCGATTGGGGTATGCGTCGATTGCTGCGAGAGAAGAAAAATCGGGACTTGGATAAACCATGTTCACCGCAACCGGCAGACTGCTGCTCAAGAAGGTTTCACACTTCCCCGTCATCCTCGACAGGGAGAGGGCCAATGAGCCGGACGACCTCTCCTTTGAGGAATTGCGGGCTATTTTTCTGCGGCTTGTCCGTTTTCTGAACTTTGCCCAGATAAGCGAGCTAATCGGACTGCGGTGCTTCTACCTGGAAGTCGTCGAAGAGATGCGGGCGGATTGTCCGCTGCTCGGGGAAGAGATAAGCCTCGCTCTTCATGACTTCCTTATACGTCATTTCCCATCCGCAATCTTCCCGGACAAAGCCGAGCGGGTCAACTACCTGTGTCTTTTCCGCAACCTCAGGACGTTCATGCTGCTGTTGCCCGAGAAGGCGGAACTTGAGGGCAGGGACGGCTTCCTGCAAGGTTTCACACTGGCCTTCGGCGCCTACATGGACCATCTGGTGGATCGGCTCGGCCTGATGGTCAAGTCCTGTGCAACCGACCCTGATCTCTGGCGCGAAAACGTCATCATCGCGGCAAGGGATCATCCGCAGCTTCATGCGCCGGCAACAGGCCTCAATATCGACCTTTTCCCTTTCTACGTCTTCAGGGATGAATCATTGCACGAATGGCGCCCTGACGGCGACCCCTTCACTTATTACTCTGAAACCGGCGAGATAACCTCTCTTCAGGACGAGACCGTCCGAGCGGCTCTTTTGCACTATCACGAACTGTTTCTGATGACCTCCGCCGGGCGGCAATTTACTGCGCTGCAAAACGGCATTTTGGAGACTAAATCGCTTGAGACTCTGGAGACTGCATACTCGTGCTGGCGAGCCGGAGATCATGGCGCCACGCTGGCAGCCTTGACTGCCTATCGTTTCATCCAATACCAGAGGAGTCACGGGTCCCTGGCCGGCAGGAACTCGACCTTGGACTATCTTGAGGCGAGCTGTCTCCTGAACCTGGGCAAAAAGGAGGAAGCAAGGACAGCATTGAACCGGTTGCTCCGCCAGGCGCCGCGACTTTTTTATCCCTACAGCGCACTGATAAGCATTCACGAAGGGTCAGGGAAAGTGGGTGAGGCGGAACGGCTTCAAAATGAGCTCGAACAAATCCTGATTTCGAACGACGACATAAGCGGTCAGAAAGCGACCGGAGAGACACGCTGGCGGAGGTCCCCGGCAACTGCGTCTGCAAATCTGCCCCCCGAACTGATCGACCTCAAACACAAGGTCAGCCGTGAACCGTTACTCGTCGTCGGGCGGCAAAGGGCAGTGGCGGAAATCATCGAAATCCTGAGTTGCATGGAACGAAATAATGCGATTATCGTCGGCAATCCGGGCGCGGGCAAAACCGCACTGGTGCACGAGGTGGTTCGGAATCTGAGCATGGACGATATTCCGGTGCAGCTTCTTCGGGCTCCTGTCTGGGAGCTCAATGTAGCCGCGCTGTTTTTCGGCATCTCTCACCGGGACCAACTCGATCAGAAGCTGTCCAACATTTTCTCTTTGCTGGAGCGTGCGGGAGCCATACTGTTCATCGACGATATCCACACTCTGTTCAACGAGGGGATGGCGCGAAGCGGGGCGCCCGAGGTCTCCACGATGTTGAAGCAGATCCTCGATATCAAATCTGTGCGCCTGATCGCCGCCGCCTCCACGGAGGAGTACGCAAAGAAGATCGGTTCCATCCCTCTGTTCTCCAGGCTCTTCCAGAAGATCGACCTGCCGGAGTTGCCGCTGAACGACATTGTCCAGATCATGCGCATCAGGGCGGAAGATTTCCGCCGGTATCATCAGGTGACAATAGACATCGAGGGGATCTGCCGGCATCTTGATACGGTCCGGCTGTTCTTCCGGGATCGCATGCTCCCTGACAAGGCGATTGTCCTGCTGGATCGGGCCTGCTCGCACAAGAGCCTCCAACCCCGGCCGGCCGGGGAGACCTTCCCGCATGTGGATGAGTGGGACTTCCTGAGAATAGTGGCGGATTCGCGCGGAGTGGAGATTTCTACCATCTCGGCAACCCTTCAGGAAAAAATGAAGGCCCTGGAAGCCACCGTAAATCAGCAGATCATAGGCCAGCCGGAGGTGATCACAAAACTGGCGCGAAAAATCGTGCCGTCCATGACCGGCCTGAAGATGAAAGAGGGGCGCCCGGACGGAGTGTTCCTGTTTGTCGGCCCGACCGGGGTCGGGAAAACCGAGACGGCCCGAGTGCTGGCGGAGGTGCTGCTGGGTAGCGAAGACAAGCTGCTCCGTATCGACATGTCGGAGTACATGGAGGAATTCACTGTCTCCCGTTTGATCGGCGCGGCGCCCGGCTACGTCGGCTATGACGATCAGAACCAACTCATAGATGAAATCCGCAGAGACCCTTACCGGATCATCCTTCTGGACGAAATAGAGAAGGCCCATCCCCTGCTGGTCAATATCTTTCTGCAGGTCTTCGATTCGGGCATCCTCACTGATGCCAAGGGCAGGAAAGCCTATTTTGACAAATCCATCATCATCATGACTTCCAACCTCGGTGTTTCGCTCTTCTCCGATTCCACGATCGGCTTTGACCCGGACGAAAGCGCCGGGACCGTAACGCGAACGGCCCACGCCAAGGAACTTAAGCGCTTTTTCAAACCGGAGTTTCTCAACCGTATCGATGAGGTGATCTTTTTCAATCCGCTGACCCCGGAGGATGCCCACAAGATTGTTCGTCTGCATTTGGAAAGGCTCAACGACAGGTTGAAGGAAAAGGGACTCGTTATCCGCCTAAGTGACTCGGCCGTAGGGTATCTGGTGCGGAACGGATTTTCCCGGGAACACGGCGCACGAGAACTCCTCCGGATCATTCAGGACCATATTCTGCAGCCCGTTGCCGGTCTGCGGCTCAAACACGGGTTAGCCTTTCGCAATGTCTCGGTCTCGTATCTCAGGTCTCGGGCTAAACTGATTTTCCGAATGCATTGAACTTTCCGAAGCAGCCTCATCGAATAGCCGTGGCTTTTACAGCAGCCTTGATCCCCATGATTTTTTATGATAATCGTTTGACGATTTGACCCGGCGCTGGTCGAGGGCTTGGGTGCCCAGAATTTCGGATGGCATTCCTGTGGCCTGGCCGGAGGTTTCGAGTGTTGAACTCTCAGAATCTGCTGCGCAAGCGAGGAAAAGGGAATCGATCATGCTCATCACTGAAATGCTGGCCAGGAACGCTCGGATGTACGGAACCGAAACTGCGCTTGTTGAGCGGCAACCGGCCAATGGGGGGCGAAAGGAAATCACCTGGACCACTTTTGACGACCAGGCAAACCAGCTAGCCAATGCTTTGTTGAAAAAAGGCGTCAAAAAAGGTGACAGAGTGGTGCATTTGATGATGAACTGTATCGAATGGCTGCCCATCTATTTCGGGATTCTGCGCACGGGCGCCTGGGCCGTTCCCCTGAATTTCCGGTTCGATGCCGATACTATCAAACGCTGCTCGCAGGTCGCCGAAGCCAAGGTATTCATTTTTGGCGAAGAGTTTATAGAACGTGTCAATGCCATCAAGTCCGAACTGGACGCAGTGGGAACTTTTGTATTTGTAGGTCCTGAGGAGTTGCGGCCAGTGTATGCCGAGCCCTATGATGAAGTGCTCTCGTCGGGAGAACCGTTTGACCCTAAAATTGAGATCGATATTACGGATAGCGCCGCCCTTTACTTTACTTCCGGAACTACCGGGACCCCCAAAGCTACGCTCCTTACACACAGGAACCTGGAATTTGCCTGTTACGCGGAAAACTGCCACCACCACCAGACCCATAGAGACAATTTTCTCTGCATTCCTCCCCTGTACCACACGGGGGCCAAAATGCACTGGTTTGGCAATTTCATTGTCGGGGCAAAAGCGGTCATCCTGAAAGGTATTGAACCTAAATGGATTCTTGAAGTGATTTCCGAAGAAGGGGTAACCATCGCGTGGTTGCTCGTTCCCTGGGCACTCGATATTCTCTTTGCAATAGAGAGCCGGGATGTGCATCTCAATGATTACCGTCTGGACCAGTGGCGGCTGATGCACATTGGCGCACAGCCCGTTCCTCCCAGCCTGATAAAGGAATGGAAGAAAATTTTCCCCCATCACCAATACGACACCAACTACGGTTTGACCGAATGCACGGGCCCGGGATGCGTGCACCTCGGAATGGAGAATATGCATAAGGTCGGGGCAATCGGGGTGCCGGGTTTTGACTGGGAATTCAAAATAGTCGATGCCGGGCGCAATCAGGTCGGCAGAGGCGAAATCGGCGAACTGGTGGTCAAGGGGCCGGGTGTGATGAAGGAGTATTATAAGAACCCCGAGGCGACTAAAGAGGTTTTGCACGACTCCTGGTTTTTGACCGGCGACATGGCGCGCCAGGATGAAGATGGTTTCATCTGGCTCGTAGACAGGAAAAAGGACGTTATCATAACAGGGGGGGAGAATATCTATCCGGTGGAAATCGAAGATTTCCTCCAGGCCCACCCCAAAATCCAGGATGTGGCGGTCATCGGCCTTCCCAGTCCCCGTCTGGGAGAAATCGCTACAGCGGTGGTGCAGGTCAAGGCCAGCCAGAAACTCACCGAGCAGGAAATTCAGGATTTCTGCCAGGGCCTTCCGAAGTACAAGAGGCCGAGAAGAATAATTTTTGCCGCAGTCCCCCGCAATCCGACAGGGAAAATAGAGAAACCAAAGCTTAGAAAACAATATGGAGGTATAGAGGAAAGTTTTATTGCCTAGGTTTTTCAACTACGCCTACGAATTCATCGATACGGTGGCGCATTCATTAGAAGGAAGTGAGAGGGACCTCTGCTGAAACCGGTAAATTAATTTCCGACCAACTCCTTGATTCTATCGAGCAATTCGTTCCTGCCCTGTCGGGTTTGCGCTGAAAAAACGATTAGACCAGCAGGCGATATTCCAAGAAGCTGTCCAGCGGTTTGGGCGAGAGGGTTCCATTTTGCTCGGGGAAGCTTATCGGCTTTGGTCAGGATGGGGATTGCCGGGATTTTTTTATCCTTCAGCCAGGACCAGAGACTTATGTCATCCGGCGTGGGCGGATGGCGCAAATCCATAATGTGGACAATCCCGCGGAGGTTTTCGCGCGAATCAAGATAGGTCTCGATCATTGGTCCCCAGGTTGCGCGCACGCTTTGGGAGACCTTTGCATATCCGTATCCGGGCAGGTCAACGAACCGGAAGGAATCATTTATTTTGAAAAAGTTGATGAGTTGCGTGCGGCCCGGCGTACGGCTTGTCCTGACCAGATTTTTTCGTTGAACCAGGCAATTGATGAGCGCGGATTTGCCGACGTTTGACCTGCCGGCGAACGCAACCTCGGGCGATTCATCCTGTGGGTACTGGTTGGAGTGCACCGCGGATGTGATGAATTCAGCCGATTTTATGACGAAAGTATTTTCACTTTCATCCATAGAAACTCCCGGGGAAATGAACAAAACCAGGATCGCCCGGCCGTGGATCGAGGCCGGAGGGGCCTCTACCTCTGCCGATTCTCCTGGTCACCTGTTCATCTACGTTTTTTGAGATAGCGTTCGATGCGGTCAAGTCCCTCCTTGATGTTTTCCATCGAATTGGCATAACTGAAGCGGACGTAGCCTTCGGCATTCGATCCGAAATCGACTCCCGGCGTTATGCCGACCTTTGCATTTTCGAGGATTTCAAAAGCGAAGGAATAAGAATCTTCCGTAAACCTGCGCGCATTGGCAAACACGTAGAAGGCCCCAGTCGGCTCAACAGTTATTCCGAACCCGATCTCTCGTAGCCGGGGGATCATAAACTGTCTTCGCCGGTCGTATGTTTCGAGCATTTTCGCGATCTCTTCCCGGACGCTAGGGTCTGTGAGGGCAGTATAGCCGGCGGCCTGGGCGACGGAATTGGCAGAAATGAAGAAGTTCTGAACCATTTTCTGTACCGGGCGGATCATGTACCTGGGCACTATCAGATATCCAAGCCGCCATCCAGTCATCGCGAAAAGTTTGGAAAAGCCGTTAAAGACGATGCAGTTTCGGGTAAATTCCAATACTGACCGCGCGCGGCCTTCATATACGAGGCCGTGATAAATTTCATCGCTGAGGATCATCGTGCCGATATCGGCTATTTCTGCCATCCGGTCTGCATCGAGCAGGTTTCCGGTCGGGTTTGCAGGCGAATTTATGAGGATTGCCTTTGTTCGGGGAGTAATCGCAGCCTTTATGGATTCCGGCCTGTACTGAAAACCGTCTTCCTCGTAGACCGGAATCATTTTCGGAACTGCTTCGAGAAACCGCACGAAATTCGGATGGCAGGCGTAATGAGGATTGGACAGAATCACCTCGTCCCCGCACTCCAGGATGGCGCTCATACCGATCAGGAAGGCAGGGGA
>JBKQLC010000065.1:0-35391 GCA_052147195.1 Syntrophobacteraceae bacterium | reverse complement strand
ACTTCCCTTGGGTACAACAACCAAAGAGTAACCTGTCAGCGCTTTATAAAAATCATCCGGGATTTTTCCATGGACAGTCCGCAGAAACATTTCTGCATCGAGATCACCGGGGATATGGTCCCCGAATTCTCCCATGATCTTGTCAGCCGAGAAGGTAACGGCTGTCTTGAGCAATCCATAATCTTTTTGCTCGCCCCCTGGAAGAGCCGCACAGGATGCAGCCGAAACCGCGAGAAAAAGGCAGAAGATTATAACGGCAGAATATTTTTTAATAATATTAAACAAAATACGTTACCGTCCCATCAGGGGAATCTTGATCAACACCGGTATCCAAGTTCCAGTTCTTCACCACTTCAGCCACGACGATGTCCGAGTTGAATCCCCGATAGAGGGCGCCCCAAACCGACTGGACATTGGCCACCGCCCTTTGGAATCCATCGGTCAAAAAATTCCCTGTTTTTCCGCTCGGCAATTTGATTTGAGAATAAAAGCGTTCCTGCCGGTCAGAATGCTGGGTCATAATTTGCTCTTTAGTATCATAGACATAGTTTCCCACCGCCCCAATGTGCCGGAAAAGAGCCACTAAAGCCGAATCTCCGCCCGCCGCATCAATAGCTTTCGTGTAGGTGGAAACCCATAAAGGAGGGTCTGGCTCCTCATTTTTTTCGCTATAGTTGCTCCGCAATTGTTGCGTCCAGAATGCCATCAAAGCATCAAAATGGGCGGATTCCTGGCAAAACTTCAAGATCTCGATAAACCTGGAGTAGTGGATGTCTTCCTTTTCGATCTCATTGAAAATCAGAGAATCCTCGGTCATCTCGCAAATACGGTGCGGTTCATGGTTGGCCGGGTTGGAATACGGACCAACTATGGCCTGGACAATCGGATGAATGGTGGCGTCTATCACCAGGTGGGACACAAAGCCCAGAAACCAGATCAGTTTTATTTCTTCCGCTTCATCCTTCAGAGGCCATGCGTTCTTAAGAGCAGCATGTCCGCTTACGGCAATTCCATTGGTTTTCTCATAGTGCATCACATCCGCCCAATTAATCTTCCCCGTTTTAAAACTTAAATAGGGCAAGTCTGGGCTAACGGCACCGAGCAATAGGAATTGAGAGTGTTTATCGAGAAGACGCCAGAGTTCACCATCGAGCTTAGACCGCTCCTGCCAACTCTTGGCCTTTTCACAAATCATGAGGTGGGTGAATGTCCCTGCCATGGGTAGCGAATATATCCCTAAATTGAGTGAACCGCAAATGGATAGTAATTTGCCTCCCGCGACAAAAATTCCTGGCTTCCGTATGCAACCCCTGGCCGTTATTCTGAAAGTGATGAAGCGCGCGTTGGAACAACACCATGGAATATTTAGCGGGATGTGGCGACTGATGGAAAAGTTTTCTTCCCCAACCCGGCCGGGATCTCCGGGCGCCATGGATCTGGCCTCCGAAACTCTGGGCAACAGTCGGGCTCGCTTATCTCCCATCTCCGCTGATTTAACACTGGCGGCGGAATGTTTCCGAGAGGCCATGATAACGGAAGAACTTTGTCCGGCTTCGATAAAAAAATACCTCAGCGCTATCAAAAGCTTTTTCTCTGTCATCGGTCATAAAAACTTTCGCGATCTCAGCAACCGCGATTTTGATTACTACATCCTTACGATGAAAGAGAAAGGAGCGGGCAATTCGAGAATCGCCCATGTCATCTCCGCCGTCAAATGGCTTCTCGCCCAGCTCAAAAAGAAAGGCCTCGTTTTTAGACATCTCAATTTAGGAGCGATTAAGAAACCGAGAATTATGAAAAGGGAAACCAACTACCTCACTGAGCATGAAATCGCTCAGTTTTTAACCGCCATCAAGAGCGAAATGGAGGCAAGACCAACAGTCAAAAACCTGAGATTCATGGCTTTCGCCGTCCTTCTCCTGCAGACCGGGGCGAGGATAGGAGAAGTCTTATCTATCAATCAGTCCGACATCGACCGAGAGAACAAGGAGATCAAAATAATAGGAAAAGGCAGGAAACCCAGGACCTTGTTCTTGCGGGAAGATACTTTGTCCTGGATCGATAAGTATCTGGCGGTCAGGAGAGATAACGAGCCGGCTCTTTTTGCCAGTCAGGATGGAAGCGCCCGCTGGAAGCAGACGGACGCCGGAAGATCGTTTAGGAGATATAAGGAAAAGTCGGGCATTAAAAAGGACTTCGTCATCCACACCTTTCGCCATACGTTCGCTACTCAGTATTTGATGAGAGGCGCCGGCATCAATGTGGTCCAAACCGCCCTCGGGCACTCCGATCCGGTCACCACGCTCAAATATTATGCCGCAGCCGTGGAAAAAGCCAAGGTCCGGGAAATGATAAACGACCGGCATTTTGATTTCATTCCTGGTTCTGTATTGGATGTTGGACGTAGCAATTTGAATTGAATCGGTTCAGCCCCCTGAACTATTGATTTTTTCGGACGCCAATCTTCAGCCTTGATCCCTTGCCAGTCCCTAAATATAAGCGGTTCATCGCTGGTGACCGCTACTCACTCAAGATGAAGAATCAAGGAAAACCAGGTAGGCATGTATGAGTTGCTGAGCGATTTCCCTAGCCTCCTGAAGTTCTTCCGGGGTAGCGTCTCGAAGAGTTCCCGGATTTTCGCCCCGGTGTCTGCCTTGGTTCAGAGGCTCATTATTTGCCAAATCTCCAAGGCGCTTCCAAGTCTTCTTCCATTTTGCGTTTGAAATCTTCAGACGTAGCTGCACTTTTTTTTCTTCCCCGAATGATTTCTTGATGGCATCCCTTATCTCGTATAGATGGATTAGTTCGTCTTCAGGGTCTTCTACGGCTGCATGGTAACTCTCAAATAGAGCTTTAGCGGTCGCATCTTTTGGCATATATTTTCCAGCCAATCGCGACCATTCCTGTTTTTTATCAATACGTTCCTGGCGCGAATCGGAAACTATATTACCATTAGGATCGCTTAAGATTAAATCAACCTCGCTTGTGACAGAAACGGCGTCAATTCTGGCCTTCAGGGATATAATTTTGCTGTTATCGGTCCTGGTAATATCTGTCTTAGGACCCGAAATGGAGTAGGCTCGGTGACTTATTACCTGAACTCCAATGAAGCTATAGTATACCGTAGTCTCAATATTACGAGTTAGTTTGTCAATTTCTGGGTAGAGGTGTGGCTCCACTTTAGCCGTCGCCTTGCCATTGTCCACTGTGATCGAGTAACCTTCTTCTTCGATTAAAAATGGTACCTCAAAATAGTCCGGCGGGATGTAAGTCCATTCAATCGTTATTTCTTTTATCTGGTTATTGCTCATAGAAGCCCTTTCTTTTTCACAAGCACGAACATAGAGTCGGGAGAGACCTAAAGCCTCACCACCAGGATATCACACTCGCCATGCCTACGGCGCGAGCCCCCCCTCATCCATGACGACCTGAATGACCGTGAACTTCCGATCAATTTTTCCATTGCAACGCAGAAGAGCTTTGGTTCTCATAAATCTAAATACTCCCGGTGCGCCTTCTTCGCCAGTTCCTTATCCACTCCGAGATAATACTTGCAGGTAGTGTCCAGCCGCTCATGCCCAAGAATTTCTTTCACATGAACAATCGGGCAACCGTTAAAAATTAAATTGGTGGCCACGGTATGCCGCAGGATATGCGGGGTCAGCTTCTTTCTAATCTTCGCTTTCTCCCGATGCCGTTTAAAAAATCGCCACATATCACCGGGGGTGAGCCGGCGAGGATCACCGTTGGTAACAAAAACCGCTTCGCACAGGTCATGGCGCTTTTCCAGGTACCTCCTAATCCATTCCAAGGCCCGGTCGGTGAAAAATACCCGTCGCTCTTTGTTCCCCTTCCCGATAATCTTGGCCTCTTTCTTTTTCCAATTGATGTCCTTACGATCGAGCGAGAGGACCTCGCTGATGCGCATGCCGGTCCCCAGGATCGTTTCCACAATAGCCCTGAATCTAAAATCCTTCATCTGGGAGACATCTATAGTTCCGAGGAAGGCCTCAATTTCTTCTTTGGTGAGAAATATCACCTCTCGGCGCGCTCTTTTGGGAGGTCGGATTTGTTTCGGATTCAGCGTGGGCAGTTCCAGGAAGTTCCGGCAGTAGGTAAGAAAGCTTCTCATGGCAAAAACAACGCTGCATATCCGCGCCTGGCCGACTCCCCGCTCGATCATCCGTCTTTTAAGCCGGACAAAATCCTCAACGGTAAGAGCGGAGACGTCGTTGTCCCCGATATCCCGGATGAACCAGCCCAGGGATTCCTGGTACTTGAAAACGGTCCGGGGGGAGAAGTTCAGCTCGTACTGGGCGTACTCCAAAAAGCCCTCGATGAGGGTGCTCATCTGCCTTCCGGAGCGTTCCAATTTGTCGTAGAAAGCAGAGCATTCCACTGACTTTTTCGGGTTTTCCATAAAACAAAAAGAACTTGCCAGATACAATTGCAAGTTCCTTCGTTTCACAATCTTATGCGATTAGTCCATAGAGCCCAGCATACCTTGTACAAAAGGTACGGCTACCAATTATTTGGCTTGGCTAAGCCTTTGACGTGTCTTGAATAAATTCAAGTTTCGACCGTCGGACAATTACCAATGCGTCTCTATTTCCAACAATGACGGAGGAAATATTATTGAGCCACATCTCTCGGTATTTGTCAATTTCTCCCTAGAAAGGAGGTGTTTCCGGGCGTGGAAAACGCGTTATTTGAGGCAAAAAGCGAGTGAAGGATTGAATTGTATGTGGAAGTAAAATTAGTTGTTAATGAATGATGTAATGTTTTTAGTATATACCAATTATTCTGGATTGACAAACGCTCAAGATGGCACGCATTAGTATTTTGTGGTGACATACGACCCGTATCTGCCGCTGCAAGGATAGCCGCTCTTGCTTTTATGGGGACGGAGAGTAGAGCTATACGCTTTCCTAGCAAACCGTTTCCCACAAAAAGAACATTGGTAAATATAAGTTGGCCCTGAGGCACGAGCTCTTCTTCTGGGAGAAGGCATCGGTCTATTCGGATCGAAGAGGTAAGGATTTTCTGGTCTCTCCCCTGCCTTGCACAATTCTATCGGAAAGCGAGGTTCGAACTCATCTTCCGTTCTTTCTATAGCACCAATTCCCTCGGCAATAAAACATCTTATCCCTGGCTGGTTTTCTCCACCCGAGACGTTATAAACATAGAAATACTCCCGTTCCACACCATCTCTGCGTTGGAGGTATTTCAGCGAGTACGGCTCCACTATTCTGTCAGACCCTTTGTAACGAATTTTCAACAGTTTCTGGGACCGACCGGCTTCCATAATAGGTACCCGCAATTCCGGCCCGAAATAAGCGAACCCCGCGTAACCGTTATCAGGGAAAATACCGAAGAGAGTTTCCAAATCGGAGATAAAAACCTCAATAGCTTCTTCCACTTCAAATATTATCTGCTTCGCGCAAACGATCCCCCGATCCCAATATTCCCTGAAATAATCGAAGGGGGTCTTAAGCAAGATGCTTTTCAGTATGCCCGGATTCCTTCCGAAAATAGTCTTTCTTATAAACGTCCGCACCACTTCATCTCTATTCAGTTCCCCTCCTAAAAATCGGATTGTGTGGACGTAATCGAACAGATCGGGGGCGTGTTGCCGCTGGAGCAAACATTTCAGCTTTGTCGCGATGATTTCCTCCAACTTCATACAGCGAATGTTACAGACTAACTCCCCGGCGTCTGAATAGGGATGGACAAGCTGGCAGTTCTGAATCGGAAGCAAAACTTTATCAAACCGTGTAACGTCCATACATATTTTTATTTTTATATGGTCCGCTTTCCCGTAGAAATCTTTGAAATATATCCGCACCTCCCAAACGCGTAAGTCTGGAAGAGGCCTCTCAGAAGCCATGAATTTTTCTTCAATTCTGTTACTTTCTTTGTCGAAGATAACCCCAGCGCGCTCCTGAATGAAATCGCAAACCTTATTAATTTGATCGAGCAGATAGTCCTGCCTCACGTCGCCAGGAATTCCAAAATCTAAATCGCTGGAAAAGCGAGTATTCGCGAAGTATCCCTTTCTAAGCGCGTTGCCACCTTTCAAGAAGATAGTATTTTTTAAATCACTGATTGTGAAGATTCCGAAAAGTAACCACCCGAAAACATAGTCCCGCTCGACATTGGCCGGATGGATTTCAAATTCCCTTGCTTTCGCCTCTATCTCTTTTTTATTTATCATAGCGAAATATGCCTTTAATGTATCCGATCTCAGTCGCGGTCTGATTTCAACCGTTTACCGGCATTTCCGAAAAGTCCCATTCTCGGGTTCCACCATGCTGATTTTTCTTTACGATACACTGATGGCTAGAGTATGTCAAAAGAACCGTAACCATGTGATTTTTTGTAGACTTCTAGACTACTAATCTATAATGCGGGGTGATAATGATGCCAACAATTTTAAAAGGGCAAGTGAAAATTACACCTGCCCCGAATTACACACGCCGCTATGCCCCTTGCCAAACCCGGCAAGGCTCCGCATACTCGCATCCGTTACACCAAAAACTCTGCCGAGGGAAAAAGACGCCGGACCGGATGCCCTTGAGCGCCTCCTTGGCCAAATAGAAGAATCGGTGGTGGTCGATACTGGCCTGCTTTACCTCAAGGGAGAGCATCTTGGGCTTTTTGAGCTTGAGAAAATTTACCACTCTCAGACTCTTGGGCCGCTTCTGGTAAAGCATCTCGTAGGCGTAGCTGTAAGCCGTGAGTTGGAGATTCACATCCTTGAGATCCATGGTCTTGACCGAGGTTTTGAACTCCACTATGCCGTCATTTTCCTCCAGAAGATCGATATAGCCCTCCAGGTTGATGCCTAGGTGGTCCCCATTGCCGGGACTGACCAGGGGAACAGTGAACGGAATCTCAGTGCCTTTGACCTGTTTTCGCGGCTGGTGATAGTAGAGCCCGAGCATTTCTTTGCCCAGAAGTATCAGGCTCGTTTCCGTCTCCGTCTCCCGGTAGCGGATTTCGCTCTCCACCTTCTGGCCATACCAGTCGGCGGTGAAAATGGCATACAGTTTTTCCAAGGGTACGTTCCGCCCAGCGAGCTGGTTCTTATGAAACCAGGAAATGGCGGAATGGATGGCGCTGCCAAAGACTAGGCCGGAAGCTTTAAAGGGCTTGGGCAGCTTGTCGATGTATTGAAACTTGTATTTCAGGCTGCACTGGAAATAGAGATTCATTTGGCTGCTAGAAAGGTGGTCCATCACCGGCACCTCCCTGATCCTCCAGAAGACGCTCGATCATTTTGCTGGCGTCGCGTTTGCTGACTTCCTTGAGAACATCGACATCGAAGAGAGACTTGAGCTTTTCAAAGGCAGCGTCTCCCTCGATGCCCTGTTCGGCCAGAATGCGGAAAAGATACCGCCTCTGGGCCTCGGTCATCGCTTCGCTGCTTTGAGAACCGTTGCCCTGGTTCCCGGTTTTGGGTTCTGATCTTTTGTTCCCTTGAGTGTTCTGCTTGCCCTCGGGGTCCACCTCTTTTTCGACGAGGTAAAGACTCACGATGAGCTTGCCCTCGGCAGTCCTCAGTTCAAGACTTTTGACTGTCCTTCCCATAAGCTGCTCCTTTCGCTGATTGAAGTTTTTAAAGTGCTAACTTCAGCTTAGGAAAAAGGAGGGCGGGATATAAGGAGGGCAAAATTCACGGCCGGAGCAACTTTGCCTGACTTTTTTGGATATCGAGATCTTCTAAAATGGAAACATGACCGAATCAAAGAATAATGAGCCAGACTCGATCACTCCCTTTGCCGTCACCAATTACCGTGACATCCGAAGGATATTCGGCATCAAGCAGAAAAACCGGCGCGCTCACATGTACGTCATCGGTAAAACCGGCACCGGGAAATCTACGCTTCTCGCCAACATGATTATTTCCGATATCCGGGAAGGCCGGGGTGTGGCGTTGATTGATCCCCATGGAGATTTGGCGGAGCGGGTCCTGGATTTTGTCCCCAAAGAGAGGATCGAAGATGTAATCTACTTCAATCCGGGTGACCTGGAATACCCCATTGCCTTCAATCCTCTGGAAAAGGCGTCGCCGTATTCGCACCATCTGGTAACCTCCGGGCTCATTTCGGTTTTCAAAAAGCTCTGGCCGGATTTCTGGGGACCGAGACTGGAACACATTCTGCGGCATTCCATCTTCACTCTCTTGGAGTATCCTGGCGCAACGCTCCTGGATCTGCCGAGACTCCTGACCGATAAAGACTTCCGGAGTGGAGTTATAAGACTGGTAACTAATGAGCAGGTGCGTTCATTCTGGTTCAATGAGTTTGAAAGGTATTCCGCCTGGATGAGGTCGGAAGCGGTTTCCCCCATCCTCAACAAGGTGGGTCAGTTCCTCACCAGTCTCCCACTCCGCAACATCGTTGGCCAAAAGGAGAACACCTTTAATTTGAGAGACGTGATGGATAGCGGGAAAATCCTGATAGTGAATCTCGCCAAGGGACAAATCGGGGAGGATAACTGCGCCCTTCTCGGCGCCATGCTCGTCACCAAAATCCAATTGGCTGCTCTTGGTCGCGCTGATGTGCCGGAAGAAAAAAGAAAATCCTTCTACCTCTACGTAGATGAGGTACACAATTTCTTCACTCTTTCCTTTGCCGGCATTCTTTCTGAAGCGAGAAAGTATGGATTGAGTTTGGTGCTGGCCCATCAGTACCTGGACCAACTGGACGAAAAGATGAGAGCGGCCATTTTAGGAAACATCGGCACGCTCATATCGTTTCGAGTTGGAGCGGAAGACGCCAAATACCTGGCGAGGGAATTTTATCCCGTGTTCAATGAAGCCGACCTGGTCAATCTTGCTAACCACCACATTTACCTCAAGCTGATGATTGACGGAGTAACCTCTCAGCCCTTTAGCGCGGTGACGCTACCTGCTCCTGAAATAGAAGAATCTTTCAAGCGGGAGATTATAGACCGATCGAGGAAGAAATACGGAATAGTTAGAAAGGAATTAGAAAAAGAGACTCTTTTTAAGAGCCGCCTTGAACCCGAGGAGGTTCACCAATTAGACATATTTTCTTCAAAATGAAGCTATGAGCCATTTGGAGCCCCATTGATAGCAAAATTATTTATTGACGAGTGCCCGTGTTTACCGCTTGAGCAATTTACCTTGGTTTCGCCCTGCACTGATGACGTTCCGGTTGGCAGTGAAGACCTGGATACCAGAGACAGTGGCGAAGTCGCCGTCGTCAGTAATAACTTGTACTACACCATGATTCTTCATAGATTCGAGAAAAAAGAGGTCGTAACCGCCGATTTTCTCGCCCTGCAAGCGGTTCAAGGCTGCGGTGGTGATCTGGGCATCGATCGTTAATGTCAATGGATCGGCCAAACTTGCAACCTGACCCCACGCAGCTTGAATCACAGATACTACACGGGAACGCTCTCCGGTAATATTGTGACGGTATTCCTTCGCCTTGATTGCGCATACTGCTTTTTCATATATTTCATGCTCGGTTTTCTCGATTAGATGCGCAAGCTCAGCCAGCGAAAGACCAGAATGATAGATTTTGGAGTTCGCCGCCAAGGCTTTATTCAGGTATCCAGGATAGTGAGCAAATTGGCCTGACGCATAGTATATACCACTGGGGTATGTCATCCAGTACCACACATTGGTGTCCACGAGGAACACATCTCCGACTTTTGGTGCATCAACTGTGATGTCAATGATAGATGCCTGAACGGTATAGTTGATCGCCATCAGTCGGACTCCTTAGCCTGTTGTTCGAGAATGTCGTCCACGATTTTCCGGAAATCCTTATTGCCATGGTATTTGACTGCGTTCTCGATAACACGCTCTACGACCAGTCTCCCGGTTTCCGTCAGGTTCTCAATTTGGAGCAATTGACGCAAATCGTCCTCACTGTTGTCTTTTAGCAACTGGCCAATGGCAAAGTTGAAAAAAGGCGAGGCAAACTGTGTCACTCCATTGAAATCCAGTGTAACGGTTTCGCCCTGTTTCAGGGGGCCGTGAATCTCGACATAAATTTTCTGCCCGTCCTCTTTAATGATACAGCGCGGGCCGATCTTGTCTTTGATGGATAGTTTCATACCAGGCTCTCCATTTAAAATGATGGTTCGACTTCGTCTTTGAATTTGTATAGGTTTTCGTCACAGCGCAAAGTGATCTGGACCACTGTGCCCTCAAAGGAGATGGGCATTTTTTGGTACCGCTCTCCATCCTTATCGATAATTGCATATCCTTCGTTGCTGTAGACTTCCAGCTTGCCCTGATTGAGACGGATAAACTCCTTCAGGAGGTCGAGCCCAAGCCCTCGTGCTACATCTCCACGGCAAGTACTGTTGCCACGTCCAAAGGCCCATTTCAGGCATTGCGCACCGGTCAACTTTGATACAAGGTCTTCTGGAGCGTGTTGGCGAAGAAACGTCCTGACCTTCGCGGGAATGCCTTGACCAAAATCAACAACTGATAGGATCAGTTCATTATGATACCGGAAGTGTTGCCCACAAGAAAAAACGCCGATATCGCTCTCACTATGTTCAAACGCATTGCTGTAAATTTCCCACATCGTACCTGCGATGGCATCACGCAACCGATTACTAACATGCACCCAGCCTTTGCCGATCCAACTGTAGGTAAGGTAATCCATAATACTGTTCATATCCACAACGCCGTCTTCGCGGTACGGAATCGAATGACCGCCCCAACCGGATACAGGATAGCCAAAGGTCTCGGCAAAACCGTTTTGGCAAAGATTGGTCATAACAGCGTTGTCGTGCAGCGTACTCCAGTCGAACACCACACTACCAAGACGTGACTCAATCAGCCGTGCCAACCCACCGAGAAAAGCCACAGCGTTGGGACGGAGAAAACCGCACCCTGAAAAATCAAAGCGCACGTCCTCGAAATAATCATTGACTTGGCTCCAAATATTAAAGAGTGTGGCGAAATCTCCCTGCCCATCGTTGATCCGGGGAATCTGGACTACCTTCTGAGACATTCCTAGAGCTCCCCCCGGAATGCTTTGGCAAGGAGAGCCGCCGTAAATGACTTCATATCTTCATCGATACCAGCCGACTCCTGCTGAGCGAGTTGGCGCAGTCGCGCGAGCTTGGCGAAACGCTTCTGATCATCATAGGCAGGAACTGGGATCAAGATTTTATCGAGCTTTTTCAGTCCGAGTGTCCGATTTCTGCCTGCTGAGCCGGGTGATGCAGCCCGGATATCCTCTATTCCCCGCTCGCTGAGAAAATGGTGGCAGAGAAACTCAGATGTTGCCTTGCCTTCATGCGGCTCATAGGTAATAAAGCGATGGGAGCCAACCCGTCCGTGGTCTTCCTCTTTGGCCACCGCAATCGCCTTTTCCCAGGCGAACACGTTATTGAAAACGAGATCGCCTTGGTGGATATAGTAAATTCGTTTGTTCCCAATCTGTTTTCCCGTGAGTACTGGTTTTCTGAAAGTCCCCTTACCAAAACTACGTATTCCCATTTCTTCGTACTTTTCATTAGGTTTTGTCTGGACCGCACGCCGTACCAATGTGGCCACATCTTCCAGGGGCTCCCATACCACACCATCGATCATCCGGAAATAGGTGGACTGGAGCAAAGCATCCAACTCAGCGTCTCGTTCAAAAGCGGTTTTTCTGGCTCCTTCTGCGCGGCGGGTTAATTTTCCAATTCCGGCGACGATCCGGTATTGTTCCGGCAATGGAGGAATTGGGATTTCTAAATTTTTCAGCTTATCGTTGTTGAATGCAGATTGTCCGACAAATTCTCTGCAATTTGTTGAAAAGTATTTATTCATCCATAGTTGTCTTAGACATAATGTTAGCCACCCGGGCATGATGGTCTTATCGTTAGTCCTGATCCTTGTGAGATGATTACTAAATGCGCATTGCTCGCTCCAACCAACAAATAAGCAGGTTTTTCCAACAAGCTCTGTGCTATTGGTATTACAAAACAAAACGTCCCCTGGTCGCAACCATCGGTTCTTTTTTCTTGCAATATCTACTGGGATGCGACGTACTAATGTAAAATTCAAATTGCCATCAGTATAAATATTATTCATGCGCAAATGCGGCACACCGGCCTTGGTGTCTTTGATTCCACATGCAAATCCAGAATGTATTTCCAGGCACGCTCTCTTATCCCCAAGTGGCAAGGTCTCCCAATCGGACCAATCTGTGTTCACTCTCCGTTCCCTCCCGCAAGCAACTCTTGCATTTCCTGAATGAGTTGGAGGATGCGCTTCTCTTTGACAGCGACAGAAGCGAGTATTTCTTCCGGTTCCGGGTGTTCTATGGTTTCGGCTTCGATCAGCCCGAGAGAAGAGGGACTCATGTTGTAATCGTTGTCGATTATCTGCTTTGCCGGAACCAGCCAAGCGCGACCCTCTTCTGTCTTGCGCCGCGGCCACATTCTAAGCAGATCCGGAAAGTCATTCCTGTATTGCGAACTGAACTTGCGTGCCTTGGAAAGCGACGAACCGTCGCCATCTGCCTTAAAAAACCAGACATTTTTTGTAGGCTTGCCGGTTTTTCGGAAGATAAAGAAACATGTCGGATTAGGTGTATAGGGTTCGAACATCCCTTTAGGTAAAGTGACAACGGCCTGTAGATCAAACTGCCGAAGCAACCGTTCCTTGACAGCGCTGTGACTTCCGGTATCACCAAAGAGGATACCATTGGGAAAAATAATGCCGGCCGTGCCGCCTGGGCGTAGGCTACGCAGGGCGTGAGCAAGGAAAAGAACGTATTTATCGCCCTTTTCGATTCGTAGCGAGCGTTTGGCGTCGCCACGCGAACCGGAGAAGGGCGGATTTTCCAAGATATAGTCGAACTGAATCTCGTCCCATCTGTCTTCGCTACCACAGATGGAATCCCTCTGAACCATGGGGCAACGGTCAAAACCGTGCAGCATGGCATTCATAGCAGCCATGCGCAAGATATCGGTATCTCCGTCGAAGCCGAAGAATGCACCGTTCTGCAAGAAATCCCATTGGGCACGCGAGAGCTTGTCACCGATTCCGATCTTGCGCCCTATCCCCTCTGGAGAAACCTTTTCATGAATGAATTCCGGGCTGGTGTTAGCCAAGAGGATGTGTTCGTAGGCGGCAATAAGAAAGCCACCAGAGCCGCAAGCCGGATCACAGATAGTACCACTGATCTGAGGATTGACCATCTGGGTGATGATCCGGATCAAATGGCGAGGTGTACGGAATTGGGCAGCTTTTTTCTGCCCGCCCAACTCGCTGGCCAAGTACTCAAATAGGTCGCCCTTAATATCGGCATCCATTCCAAGAAAGGAAATCGGCGCGATGATGTCCACCGCTCGGCGTAAGGTCGCTCCGTTAGGAATAACTATGGCCGCGTTGCGAAAGATCGCTCGCGCCCCTTGGGAAAGGTTCGGATGGTGCGCCAACTTCGGCAACGTATCGCGCAGGGTGCGCAGCATCACTTCATTGTTCGGGTTGGATGTGAGTAAGCTCCAACGCAAAGAGTCGAAATCCAGTTCTTCTCCCCCCTCCTTATACTTGCCAAACAGAGATCGGTAGTTGCCGTTTCGCGCTTCCTGCTGCTCGAAGTCCATCTCTTCCAGCATCTTGAGGAAGAGCAAATAGGAAATTTGGGTGACGTAGGTGATGGGGTTGGTTACGTTGTTATCCCACATCACCTTGCAAAGAGTTTTAAGTGTATTCTGAAGCTGTCCGCTATCCATTATGGGAATTTATCCTCATCCATTAAGCCGCCAAGAGGGCATTGAGTTCATCAACCATCTGCAAGAGTTTTTCTTTGCCGAAAAGCTGTTCCATACGGGTCAATCCGCCCCAGAGTGAGAACGGAGGTTGGCTGAACAGGCGCATGTTGATCTCTTCCCCGGCCAGGACCCGTGCTCTGAGCAGACGTAACATCTGAGCCTGTGATGGATTGATACTGTTGGAGTGTTCGGTTACCCAGGCACTAAAGGCTTTTTCAATGCGCTCCTCCCTTGTCAGGAAACGGTCCAATCCCAGAGCCACTCGGATAAAGTCAGTAAGCGATCCAGTCGGCTGCTCGAAGGCCCGACGCAGGCTACCTTCCTTGAAGTAGTATTTCGGTGAATTCAGGCGACGAGCGAGATCTTCCCATTCGGCATCGGTGAGTTCTTCGCCTCGAAATATCTTTTCTACTGCGGGATCGGATCCCCGGAGTTCGATCACCTTCTTTTCCCACTCTTCACGGTAGGTTTTTTGGTCCATGGCCAGTCCTTCAGGCCCGACCAGAATAATCTCCCGAGCGCGAATTTCGTCGTCCAATTGGCCCTCGGCAATGACCCTAAATTCACGGACACCAACTTCTGAGCACGGAACACTCCGTTTTGTGTCTTGAATGTCTGTTTCCTCGATGTCAGTTGTTTCGGCTGTCCTGGCAGCAGGAGTCATACCGACCAGTCTGGGCTTATGGTACGCGTCACCTGGATCGTTGAATCTTTTCGAATTTCCGACGAAGTCGTAAATAATGAATTCGGTCTTGTTTATTTGCGGACAGAGGCGGCTACCCCTCCCACGCATCTGCGCGTATTTGATGGGTGATCTAGTCGGGCGCAGCATGACCAGATTTTCGATGTTTTTCTGATCGTAGCCGGTATCCAACATATCCACCGACACCGCAACCATTGGGAGCGGATCGTATTTGAACTCGTCAATCACCGGTTTAGGGTTGCCGTTATTGGTGTAACAGGTGATCTTCTTGGCGAAGTCCTGCCGAACCTGAGACGGAGAGCGGTTAATCTGGCTAGCGATGCGCAGACAATCTTCGTCTGTCAAAAGCCGGTTAAACAGGCGAACCAGAATGGAGGCCTGTTTCTCTGAAACGGCAAAAACGATGGTTTTGCGCGGACGTTCCCGGGCGCGCTCGGCATCAGCTGAATAATATTCCTGGATGATGGTTTTCAGACGGTCTTCGGATTCCACTTCACGTCCCCAGGCGCCAGGCTTGATCTCCTCACCTTCCCACTCCGCCCCTTCGTAGGTTAGAACGCTTTCGGCATGATAGACCCGGTATTTGCTGAGATAACCTTCATTGATCCCTCGCTGGATGCCGTACTCAAAGGTTGGGCGACCTTCCTTTCTAGCAGCGTCCCAGCAATCAAAGAAGATGTAGGTGTTACGGACAAGACGGCGTTCATGCTCGCTGATGCATTGTAGCTCTCCTGGATTAGGCGTCGCGGTGAGACCGATGTGAATAGCATCAAAATGACCAAGAGTGGCCCGGTGCATATTATAAATCGAGCGATGGCATTCATCGGTCACCACTAGATCAAAGTAACCATGCCCGAAACCGTTGCCCCCAAGTTGGGTCGCAATGGTGTCTAGAGTGCCTACAACTATCTGACCTTCAAGGCTGCGTTTTCCACCGTAAAGAATGACAGCAGGCCAGTTGCGAAGGTATTCGTCGAATGTTTCTTTGGCCTGTTTGGCCAATTCAATCCGGTCAACAAGAAAGAGAACACGGGATATAATCGCTGATTGGAGCCAGCGTTTCATGAGCATGGCGATAGTCAATGTCTTACCGGTTCCGGTTGCCATTTCAAAAAGCATCCGGCGGCGTCCGGAAACCAGAGCAGCATCGGCCTTTTGCAGGCATTTGATCTGATAGGGACGGACCTCGATCTCTTCCCCTTTGAAGGCAAACTGATTCGGCAGTGGAACGAGTTCCAGACTCAGCTTGATATCGCCCTTACGGTGAAGTTTGATATTTGATCGGCGTTCGAGATCAGCTTGCCTCAAAAAACCCATAATCGGCCGGGCGTCACCATCGGCATAATCCCAGAAATAGTGTTCCTGGCCATTACTCAGGATCACGAACGGAGCGCCTAGGGTGAGTGCGTAAGCTTTCGCT
The DNA here is from genome assembly GCA_052147195.1 of Syntrophobacteraceae bacterium. GTDB lineage: Bacteria > Desulfobacterota > Syntrophobacteria > Syntrophobacterales > Syntrophobacteraceae > SbD1. The sequence continues at coordinate 19,507 of JBKQLC010000065.1, read as the reverse complement.
TGCTCTTTCGCGGTATAAGGATCGACTGCGAAGCGTTTGGCCTCAAGGACTGCTAAGGGGCGTGAACGAGAGTCTTTGAGAAGATAATCCGCTCGACCATCGGAGGCAGCCTCTTCCGTGGAGACCTGAGCTTTATTGGTGATGCGCCAGCCTGCCGCTTCGAGCAGTTTGTCGATCACCATACGAGCGTCTGCTTCCGTGCTCATCTTATGCCTTCCTCCATGGAGAGCAGCCCCTGTGCCACCTTTTGATCACAGAACGTCCTAAACTGCACCATCGCCAGCTTCGAAGGCGACGTCTTGCCATTTTCCCAGCGGTTAATAGTGGCAAAACTTACCCCCAGCGCATGAGCAAAATCTTCTTGGCTGAGTCCAAGTTGAGATCGGACCCTCTTTACTGTTTCTGAAAAACTCCTTTGAGCAAAAGCCATGACACAGTCCTTCCGCCAAGTGTTGTGCATGCAGAGAAGGAATATAACATATGCTATGCCATGCCAAGTTGAAATTTGACGGCAGACGTGGAATGCAACCATTTACCGCTATGGCCAGAGGCGACTAATTGTCAGATGGACAGGCCAATCGCATTCAGCGGATCGACAGCCAGACTATGGCCTTGGTGAGATAATCCATTGAGCTTTTCTCGAATCTTCGGGAAAGGCTTTTTCTATTCCTCGAAGACTTGCCTTGGAAGGCAAGTTTCCCCTCCTTTCAGCCGCCATCATTTCTGCTATTCTAAAATCAAATAATTATTCTTCGTCAGGAAGAAATGAAGAATAAAAAGCGAAAATTTATTCCCAACAGCTTGAGGCGTTGCCGCAAGGTGCGAAAACTCAAACAAAAAGAGGTGGCCGAGATCATGGAACTTAAAAGCACCGCCATGATTTCACGGTGGGAATCCGGCAGGTGCATTCCGGACACCCTGAACCTGGGCCGTCTGGCCGGTGTTTATCGAACCACAACCGATGCGCTGCTCCCCGACTATTTTCAGGAGCTGCATCGAGAAATGGTTCAAAAGGAAGAAACGATATCCAGAAGTCGATGTGATGAGCAGTAAACATGAAACCAAAAGGGAGTGGGACAATCCAAACGAAACATATCGCCCAGTCTTGAATATGCCTGAGATCACTGAGAGTGAAGTAGCAGAAGGGAGGAAAATCTCCGATTCCCCGCTCAAGTCTTTTACCAAGCGCATGGAAAAAGAAAAATTTATCGAGAAGAAGAGATGGTGGGCCCCGGTTCGGAACGGGCTGGTTATGGATGAAGGAGCCGTCCATTTCCGGAAAATGGGCAACTCTCTCTGGCTTTTTCTTTATCTCCTCCTCAATGCCAACCGGGGTACCGGAATCCTGATGAGAAGGGTAAAGACCATATCACTCGACATGGGGCTGCCCCGATCGACAACGTTCCGCTGGTTGAAAACCCTCCGCGAGGGCGGCTACGTCCAGACGCACTGCTCCGGCCGGTCCCTCACCATCCAGATAAGCAAGTGGCGTCCGGTAGGAAAAGTCCCGGAATTGACACAGCAGGGGTCTCAAATCCGAGACATCAGAAGTGCCGAGAGTGGGACTTCTGAAAAGCCTTTAGAGGTCGGAATTATGGCTCCAGTCAAGAAAGAATCGAGTCAGCTCCTGGCGCCTAAAAAGAATACGATAAAAGAGAATATATTAAAAAGCGATATCGATAATAAGATGATCGACTTTAAGAGTCTTAATCCTTCAATCTGTAAGACCAGGGAAGAACTCCTGGCCTATGATCTGGCCCAGGCCTTAAGTGACCTTCCCGCCTTTCCGCTTTACCTGTCCTATGCTCGAAAATACCCCGAATCACTGCTCCGAGAGATCTTGGGCCGAGTGAGAGAAGTTCCTCCAAGCCAAATCAAAAAGAATCATGGTGCCCTATTTAATTATTTAATCCAAAAACATGCGAAACAACTCTCAGACGGTCCTCGCCATTAATCCCGGGACAAGGTATCTGGGAATGGCGGTTTTCCACGGCAATCAGCTTCAAGACTGGAGAGTGAAGATCCTCAAAGGAAGATGGTCCAAGGAGAAGTTGAAAAAGGCGCTGACCATCATCTCTACTTGGATTGAGCGACACCGTCCCGATCTTTTGGCCATCAAAAGACTGCATCCCTCGCGCAGCTCTCGCGGCCTCAACTCGCTCCAAACCCAGATTCAGAGAATCTGTCTTCGAAAGAAACTCCCCCTCACCCAATACTCGATAAAGTATCTGGAAACCGTCTTCTGCCCAGAGGAAAGAAAAAACAAAAGAAGCTTGGCGGAAGCAGTGGCTGCTGATTATCCGGAACTCTATCACGAACTCAACATCGAAAAACTGCGGAAGAACTCCTACCACATGAGAATGTTCGAAGCCGTGGCGCTCGGAGCCGCAGGCATTAATGAAATTGATAATCAACTTAACGGGCGGAGAGACCCCGTTCGGTCTTCTTCTGCTCAAAAACAAAATGGGAAAGGACAAAATAAGGATTCTGGCCATTGACCCAGGGACCCGGCACATGGGAGTGGCGCTTCTCGAGAATGGCAAGCTCGTCTATCACGGGGTGAAGGTAATCAAAAAACAAAAAACCCCGCACGAGACTCTCAAGGAAGCAAGGAAAGTAGTGCTACGGCTCATCAATGACCTGGAACCCGATGTGCTGGTATTTGAAAAAACCTTTTTCGCCACGAACCGGAACGTCGCTCTTCTCAATGTCCTTAGCGATGAAATCAAAGCCATCGGCAGGAGAAAAGGACTCAGGGTGATGAGCTTCGCCCCCGGCACAGTGAAAAAGTTCATCTGCGGCCATGGCTGGGCCAGCAAATACCAGGTGGCCACGGTCATAGTTTCCAAGTTTCCGGAACTCAAAGTCTATCTCACCCAGGACCGAGCCTGGAAAGAAGTCTTCCACCAGAACATGTTCGATGCCGTCGCTTTGGGAGTGATGGCCGCCAGCCAGTCTTAAATACCGCAGCGATAGCCATCCCGACTCTCAATCAGCTCCTTAACAATTTAAGCGCCGGACAATTTCTCACTTTCGTGAGTCCGGTCAGGTTGCCCGGAATTTCTCCAGGTAAAAACCTATCCCCCCCCCTTAGTCAATCAAATCCCAATAACCAAGAAGGAGATTCCCCATGAAGCGCGAAAGACGCGGGCGCGGGCCGCCCGAAGTGCGTGAGCCCATCAAAAAGTTTATCACGGAGCACAAGGGACAACGGTTCACTCTGGATTGAGGCCACCTTGCGATCATCGGCGATGGTCGAAGCAACACGATCATCCTCTACTCTAGCGGTAAAGCGGTCTGCCATCAGTGCGGATACTGAAAGTCAGGATTTCCAACTAAAAAGGAGGACTATATTATGAACGAGTTAATGCTTCACCGTGGCGGCAATCTGGCAACAAAGGCTGACTTAGACCTTGTGCCTTTGCCGGAGGCAACAGACTCATATCTTCCGGTCAGCCATTATCACTTGGCCGACAAGCTCCTTACCATTTCTCAGGACCTTTTGACCGACTACGCTTTAGTCGGCGAGCATTACGCTCTGGCCCGACAAGGGAACCAACTCTTTGCCCTTTTGAATTTCAAAAAGGACCACAAAGAGCTTGGCCTTTCCGTGGCTTTCCGAAATTCCTACGACCGCTCGATGAGCATTGGTCTCGCTATCGGAGCCTCAGTTTTCATCTGTGACAATCTGGCACTTTCCGGCGATGTGGCCGTAATGAAAAAGCACACCAAAAATGTCTGGAATGCTTTGGAAGACCTGGCCATCTCCACTCTCTATCGCGCCGGCAAGAACTTCCAAAAAGTCATCGCGGATGCTGACCGGCTGAAAGCCATTCCCATGGATAACAGGAATGCTTTCGAACTGATGGGGTATTTATTCGGCCAGGACATCATCAGTCCCCGCCAGCTCACCACCGTCAAAGACGAATGGTTAAAACCAACTCATCCGGAATTCCAGGCCCGGAATAAGTGGAGTTTTTTCAACGCCGTGACGGAGGCCCTCAAGAGCTGTCCCCCAGTTTCCATCATGGAGAAACATAAAGAGGCGTACCATGCGGTCATTGATGTTTAGGGGGCCACCATGGATTCAAAACAGGTTATAGATGACATCTTCGAAGCGGCCCAGTCCCAAGAGGAAGCTCTCGTAAAAATTTACAAGCGCTACTTCCCCGACTGGGACTCGATCAAATTCATCCACGGCTGGCCCACCTGTTCAAAGGAAATGTGGCGCTACATCTGCCAGAAATTCCAAGCACTCGACCGGAAATACCACCCGAACGTTCTTCCCGGCGGAGCGTGGATGAATAATGGATTTTCGAGCACTGAAAACCTCAAAGGCTGGGAGCTAGACAAAACCACCTCACAAGTAGAATACAAGGAGACGCATCATGGGACTGAAGAGAATCGGCGCCCTCTGGAACAAGGAAGACAAGAATAAGCAACCGTACTTTTCCGGAACCCTCGATCTGGGCGTTCTCGGGGAAGCCCAAATAATGGTCTTTCCCAACAAGCACAAGGAGGAAGAGAACCATCCGGATGCGGTAATAAGCCTGGTCGTCAATTCAGATGACGATCCAAAATAAACGGCTAGAGTCAAAGCACCTTTTAGCCATCTGAGCCCCAACCAAACGGAAAGGGCTCTTTAAATTCTCTCAATCCTGTTGCTTAATCCTCATTGGGTTTTTGACAGCCTGGGCTTTTTAGTGGCTGGGTCTCGGGAATTTGGTTGCCTTGCAAGCGGTTATTAATGTTTAAGTCCCATGAGCAGCAAGAACCCCAACTCGTAAACCAAAAAACAAAAAACGGGTTGGGGTGTTTAATGCTGTTTAATCTTTCTCTTCGTATTTTTTATAATCACTACTAATATCAGCAATATTAAGACAAAAATGGCAATCGGGATAGCCCATTTTCCCCAAAAGGAAGACGACGGATTGGTGGTCTCCGATTTAGCCTGGGATTGGTTATTGGTGTTGGTACTGGATGGCTCCGTTGATGAAGCAGGCTGATTAGTATTTCCTCCTTGGGCCGTTACGGTGATTCCCGGATTTCCAGCTACGGCGATATTTTGATTGTCTTTGCTTTTCTTGTGTCCCCCGTTATCATTGTCGCTGCTATCGTTATCGGAAGAATTATTACTGGAGGTACTGGAATTTTGACTGGCAACGGTGCCATTTGTAGAATCAACAGCATAATTTTCCGAGGTGGCGGACGAAGAAATCTCGCCGGTACCCACCCGTCCGGAATCGATACTGTAGTTCTGGCTGCTCATAGTACCGGCCAGGCTTATCAGCGGAAAAAGGAGACAGACAATTACTAAAACTAACGGGCCGATTTTGGTTTTTAATTGATTTTTGGTCATTCACTTTATCTGATATCCAATTACTTTCCGGCGATTATCAACACATCTGCATTATCCGGCTTGGTTTCCCCATCGGGAAGACTGCCGACTTGCCCCCCCACGGCCTGGGCAATTTGATTGAGAAGAGCAGTATTTTTCTGGGTCAGATCAACGACGATGGTGCCGGTGTAATTATTCTTTCTGGCGTTGCCTGTCCCGACAACACTTATCCCATTCATGCCGTTGAGCTTGTTTTGAGTATCACTAGCCAGTCCCACCGTTTTGGAACCGTTATCAATCACCACATTCAAAGGGCTGTTTTGAGCGTCGCTACTCGTGGCGGTAGCTCCGGCTGAATTTGAGGAATCAGGCTGATTATTGTTTTGGCTTTGGTCAGTTGGTTGAAGCGTACTATTTTGGATTGGGGGCGCTGGTGAAGCGTTGACTTGGGCGGTTTGATTATCGCTTGGTGAATTTTGAGAGGCTGGCTGATTATTGGCAGCGGCAGCTTGACTGTCACTATTCTGATCCATAACCAGCGGAGCGACATTGATTATCTTATTGGCGGCGGGTCGGTAAAGAATGGCTTCTTTGGCGCCGGTGTAGATGAGAATCTTATCTCCGTTCTGGGCGTTTTGGAAAAATTGCTGACTTTTGAGTTTATCTTCATCAGATACGGTCGCCACGGTCGGATCTTCCCCTTGGGGCAGTTCCATGATTTTGGAAACCTGAGCGGTTACTGTTTTCACCTCTAGTTGGGCCACGGCGTTGGGGTCATTTTTGAGACTTTTGTACTGGTGGTAATAGTAGATGGATATGCCGATTAGGGCTATAAATGCAATCCCGAGGAGCAACTTGGGAATTTTCCTTCCCGACAGCCGGTGGTGAATTTTCCATCCTTGTTGTTTTTCCTGTTTCGGCACAGCTGAAATTTCTTCCGTAAATACGTCAGCCATGTTTCTATCTTTTTTCAGCATGAACGTTTCGATTTTTTCCATCATGTTCAATTAACAATTACTTACATTCCCCCGAACCAACCGGCGGAGAAACCATAGAAACCGATGGGACTAAAGGTAGCGGCAACCGTACAATCACCGGTAATCGAATTGGTCGTATAGGTACTTCCAGCCAGCGACCCGCCGCATGTGCCTCCAACAGAGGCCGAGTAACCCAAGCTAGGCGTGACCGTAAACTGGGTGGCACTGCCGGAGTTTACTGTCTGGGGAGTCGAAGGGTGGATAGTGCCGTTGGCCCCGAAGGAGGGTGTAACTGTAAATGTCGTGCTCCCACTGGAATATGGAATGGCCCCAATATCAGACTCAGAGCCATAAAGAACTCTCGTTCCATCGGATTTCTTATAGAGCCAGATAGGCGCTCCGTTGCTCCAAGTCATAGGCGAAGCCAAAGTAATGGTGTTAGTGGAGTAATTTATTCCCCCTTCTGCTATCTGCACAACATTATTGACTGTGCCTATAGCGATCCAATCAGGAAAGAAATTTACACCACGCGCAAGGTCCGATCCCCATGATCCATCCTGGAAATACATGGCGTCATTCACTACGAGAGTTGTGGAATTGGTTCCTGATCCATTTGTCTGAGTGAGAGAAGTGCCGGTGTTGATTGCGGGAGAGCCACTTTGCAAGGCAAGATTGGGCAGGGCAGGATTGTTTAGCGCATCTGCCCAACTCGTGTCAGGAGAAACAAAATCAGGATTTTGACCATAGATAGAGCACATGCCCAAAGAATCTTTGACAGTGCATAAATTATTGTAAATCAAATTTTTAGTAGCGCTCCTTCCGGTATTAGAAGAATTTTCCACGCCAGAAGTATCAACATTTGAGCTGCCGACATTCCACCAGTCTTCTCCTGTTGCTGGTGTGACTCCAGTATAGACTCCGGCTGTGCCGCTTGACCCAGGGCCATAACCATAAAAGATGTTATTCTTTACTACATTTCCAACCTCATAGGGACCACCCTCATAGAATCTAAAGTTCGCTCCTTCCCAGCCGCTTTGCTGGTGAGTCTCATTTTGCCACCGAGCGGAATCATAAACAGTATTATTATAAATGCGATTGTCATATATATTTTCAGAACCTGCTTTTACCATTATCCCATTATTTTGGGCGCTCGTGATGACATTATATCTATGAATTGCGCCACCGCCCGATATCGTGAGTCCATCACCGCCGTCTGTATCAGGAGGAGCACCCGAAGCTCCATAACGATTCCCTTCATTGAGATCGTACATATCTTCATTTTCCATCCCATACGGTATTTGAACATTCCGACCACCCCATAAACCATTGTAGTCTGGGTTGTATCCACATGTAATAGAATTTCCGTTGATTGTAGCCGGATGAAAAACGCTAGTTGACGCACATCCATCATTATGGAAGTAGTTATTTCTAATGACATTAAATCTGGAATATACTTCTAAATCGTGATGTCCCCCGCAATAAAACGTATTCTCATCCACCGTGTTATAATTACTGGTCGAATCCGCAAGAAGGGTATAACTAACAAATGTTCCTACCTGCAGGCCCCCGCCCCAATTTGCGGATCCTATACATGTGGACGTCCCGTTTGGGTCGACTACTGTGCAGGACGTGCTTGTACAAGTCACACTTGTAGCCTGTGGACACGAACAGGAATAGCTGGAGCACGTACAATCAGCAGATCCGGAACATGATCCTAAACAACCCCCACCGGCAGAATTCTTGAACGTGCATCCGTGGATATAGTTATTGGTAACAGATTGCGAACAGACCCCGCCACTACAATCCGCATAACCATTGCCGTCAGATAATTGGGGGTCACTGCCGGAAAAACTTCCGTCGAAAGTGCAATTAGCTATTTCGTTGTGATTGGAAGAAGCTTCAATCTGAAAGTTTCCAGAAGAATAGTTAAGACCTGACGACTGCACGAATGTAATCCCGGATATTTTGGTGTAGCTTTGCCCGCTCATCCACAAGCTAATATAGTAATCGCCAGGGGCAGAGGTTGTATTAGTCACTACGGGTGATTGCCCTGGGGCATTTTGGAAGGTTATCATATTGCCAGCCGTTCCTGAGTGTACTCTCCAAAAATTCATGCCGGAAGTATAATCAGTACTTCCCTGCTCCAAGTTAACTACGTCACCGGCCACTGCTGATGCTACTGCCGTGCTCAAACTGCAATAATGCCCAGAGCCAGGATCGGTAGAGCTCTCACATCCAGAAGTATTCCATGTGGCAGTATTGTCAGTAGGATGAACCCAATAAGTAGCGGCATTGGCAATTCCAGGTGTTAAACAAAACCACAAAAATAATAAAAGTATTTTTTTCATTAATTACATGTTATCGCCGATGTGCTGATCTTGACCGCGTCAAATTCGATACTACCCCCTGAATAATTATATCCCATCAAGTCAGCTAATCCTAGCTGTGCACTTTCAGAAGGATAATTAGATGTGGAGTTATTGGCAATTGTAATCGGTGTTCCATCTAAAGAAACAGAGAAGCCAGCAGATCCCTGATTTTGTTTCCAATGCCACGCTACAAGATGCCAAATGCCAGTGGTAATGGTAGGACCAGTATCACTTACTACAGAATCACCGGATGCTTGATGAGATGCTTGAAAAGTAAGAGTTCCTGAATTATCTGCAATATCAATAGATGGACCTTGTTCGCCATATTGTAGTGAATTAGAGAAAATTAAATATGAGTAACCAGACAATCCTGATGATATTGCATTCAACTTAAAATAAAATGACCCGTATTCTTCCGAAATTGGACCAATGTTGGAAGAAACAGATGGTGAATTGGCGCCAGTAGAATTTACAGTCATCAGCAAGTCATCTGTGTTAGAACTGTCGCAACTCAACGCAGTTGTGTTTGCATTATTGCCGTTGATAGTAGTTCCAGAGGGGGCTGTTACTGTCCAGCCAGAGGCTAGACCATTATTCGATTCGTAAACGGTATCGAAGGGATCACAGAGCAAGGTCGCATCAGTACAGGACCAAGACAATGAGGCCTGCGTCGTTCCGCTCAACCCCACCGCCAACGGCGTGGCCGCGTGGCCGGGATAATCGTTGAACGGCACGGAAACCGTATCGGAGCAGCCGGAAGTGCACGACGAAGAAGCGTCAAAACCCACGGTCAGGGTACAGTTGGCGTTAGGATTCAAGCTGCTGGTACAGGTATTGGAGGATGTCGAAAAATGGGTGCCGGTCGTATAAGTGGGCGTGCCGGGGGTAGTGGGCCGATTGCCCGTATTGGTTATAGTGAGCGGCATCGTCCCGGCTGAAGCCAGCGTGCCGAAAGCGCCGGCGGAGGGACTGCTGGAGAGAGCCGCCAAAAAGCCAGTGCTGTTATCGGCCCAGGTGCCGTTGATGATCGAGGGCCACCATTTGCCGGTATTAGTATCCGGATACATTCTGACCGTACAGCCCAGGCCGGTACATTTGACGGTGTTACCGCTGGTGGCGTCCCAGGCACTCAGCGTCAAAGGCAGATCATCGGAGTAGGTGCCCGGTTTAACATCCAATTCATTGGCGGATTGGTTGATAAACTGGATCGACTGCGTGGCGGAAGACAGTGCCGGAAGCGTCGCTGTGACGGTGCCGGTGCCGCTGACCAGATAAGTGTAATTGCCCTGGGCGGTAAAGTTGGCGGTGACACTGGAAACAGCCTCGCCGCCGGAGGCGCTGGGTAGAGTAAAAAAGCCACGGTTGCCGGAGGCATCGGTGCCGTAATATTTATTATTTCCCGGCGTGGCGGAGTCACCCACCAGAGTGATGGTGCCGGAGTTATTGACCAAACTGTCGCTAAAAGTATAGGAAGAGCCGGAAGAAGAAGCATAATCAACATAAGAAGTACCATTCCAGTGGAGGAGGCTGCCGGAGCTATCGACGCAATAGTACGGTCGCCCATTGCTCCAACCCATGCAAAAGAGATACTGGGTGTAACCCGCGGGCAGGGCGCCACCGATAAGACCGCTGGCCGTCAGGTTGCCGTTACCGTCACTGGCGAGGGTGACCGGGTTGGAAGCCCCGATCGTGACCAAATTTTTGAATTGTCCGGTGCCATCCACGATCATATTGCCATTGACTTCTAGCGGCGCTCCGGGACTGGTGGTGCCGATACCCAAATTACCTTGGATGGCTACATTGCCATCCGGCATAAGATATCTCGAATAGACTGAGCCAAAAGCCGCCCCGCCTGCCACGGCGAGTTGGGAACCGGGCGAACTGGTGCCGAGACCGACGAGACCCGAACTGTTGACCGCCAGAGCCGGCAGGCCGGAAGCACTGACACTAAGCGGATTAAGGAGTGATCCATTGGGTGTAGCGATATTGAGAAGGGCGCTGGGGTTCGTTCCTCCGATGCCAACGCCGCTGCCAAAATAGGCCGTGCTCCCGATGCCGAGAGTGCCGGCCACTTGGAGGCTGTAAGCGGGATTGGTGGTGCCGATACCAATGTTGCCGCCGGCATCATAGAGGTTATAGCCGGTAGTCCAGCCGCCGTTGTAATAAAGCGTCTGGCCATTGGTCCCGGTGGGCATATAGGTGCCGGTAGCGTTAATGGTCACCTGCCCCGAAGCATTGGTAATGCCGATGCCGGTGCCCGCTAAAAAGGTCAGGGCATTTTGTTTGCCGTTAAAAGTGTTCCAGTCGGTACTGGATAGATAGCCGTTGGCGGAGCCGCCAGCCTGATTAATGGATATAGTGCTGCCGTTTTGAGTAATCGGGCCGGAAAAAGTGAGGGCACTCTGCTTGCTGTTAAAAGTGTTCCAGTCGGTGGAAGTTAAAAGTCCTGTATGGGTGCCATCCGCGTTGGCAATAGAAATTGTCACTCCCGAAGCCACTACCGCTCCGGTCCCGCCGGTGATGGTCACGGCTGGGTTGTTGACGGTCAGGTTGCCAAAAGACAGAGCGTTCTGCTTCTGGTAAAAAGTATTCCAGTCAGCCGCACTGAGATAGCCACTGGAAGCAGTGCCGGCCTGGAGGATGGAAGCAGTTCCGCTATTCAAGATGAGAGGTCCAGAGAAAGTTAAAGCACCTTCTTTACTGCTGAAAGCATTGTAATCAGCGGGAGTTAGAAGGCCGGTATGACTGCCGTCGGCGTTGGCAATAGAAATAGTGACGTTGCCTCCAACTACTGCTCCTGTTCCACCAGTGATGCTTATGGCTGAATTACTAGCACTCAGATTTCCAAAAGAAAGGCTGTTCTGTTTGTTGTTGAAGGTATTCCAGTCGGTGGAGCTCAAATACCCGTTAGTTGATCCGTTAGCCTGATTCATGGAAATGGTGCTGCCGTTTTGAGTCAGCGGGCCGGAAAAAGTGAGCGCGTTTTGTTTGCTGTTAAAGGTATTCCAATCGGTAGAAGTTAAAAGACCGGTGTGTGTGCCGTCGGCGTTGACAATATTTATGGTCGCTCCACCGCCTAAAACCGCTCCTGATCCGCCCGTAATGGTCATACCGGAAGTAGAAGTAGTCATATTTCCCGGGGCTTGGTTGGCCCATTGGCCCTGGCTATTGAAAACCAGGACATTATTTGTTGCGGGAGAAGAAATATTGGTGTCAGTCAGTCCGGAGAGGGTGGTTACTCCGCCGCTCCCCACTACTTCTGACCAGCCGGTATTAGTGAGGGTGCCGGAAGTTTTGATATAGAGCTTGTCATTGATGGTATCGAGCGCCATATCGCCCACCGATCCGGCTTGCGAATTTTCGGGATTGCCGGTCACTTTATAAATACTGGTACCGTTCACGGCGTTGGAATTGAAAGCATAAGGAGCGGCGGCTAACTGTTGGCGCGGACTCATTTCGTTGTCGGTGCCGACCGTTATGCCGACGTAATAAGAATCCTGGGAAAAATCAACTGTCAGAGCGTTGCCGTTTCCCGACCCCAGAAGCACCGTAAAGTTTCCGTCTTTCACTTCGACCGGATTACCGTTGGCAGCCGTGTAGTTGCCCGTCCAAACCGGAGTGCCGCCGGTCGCGTCTGTATAGATTTTAAACACCATGTCGTAGTTGCCGTCGGCGACACTAGCTCCACTGGAAGATTTCAACACTCCGTAATAGGAAAGTTCGGGATTGATGCCCGAAGCAGCGCGGGCGTGTTGTGAAACAAAAAAGCTTCCCAAGACCATTAGGAAGACAACAACAAAACGGATGCCAAGTAATCGATTTGGTGTTGTGTTTTGATTTTTCACCTCGATGAGCAATCTCGCAGTTGCAGAGATTAAAGGTGCGAGATCTTTTTTATTTTTGACTAATTAAAGATCGGCTAGAGGAGGGTGCAAATCCTAGTTTGATTCTAGTTTCATTATGAGGTATTTAGAATTTCTGTCAAAGCCTCGTCCCACGCTCATTCTTCAGAGGTGGATCGACCACACTATTTTGTAGATTATTAATGGAGGGAACCACGTGTCGTCACTGCACGCTCAATCGGTTATTTGAACTCCTCAAATTCAATTGAGCGCATTTCTTCAAAGCTCTTTCGTGAAAGCAATCATCGTTTTAGGAAAGTGTCGGAAAAGAGAAGCGCAAACTTCTCCTCAAGCTCCAGCGCCTCTTGAAGATTGAGCGTATAGAGAATTTCGGCGTAGTTCATTTTTCAATCCTCCTTTTAAATTTCTTCTCCTGAGCTTTGGTGATGTCTCGGATCATGGTCTTGAACCAGTTTTTCTGTGACATAATTTCCAGCCAGCGACTGGCGCACCAGATGAGGATATATTCGTGGGAGGTTTCCCAAAACTCATCTTTCATTGGTTTGCCGTTTATGGCTTCTAGCTTCTGTCTGAAATCGTTTAAAAAAAAGCTGTTCATAATCTCCTCCTTGGACGTGAAAACCGGCGTGTGAAGCTCCACACACCCGCATTAACTCACTGAATGGCAATCCGCTTTCCGGAGACGTCTTTCAGCTGCTCTAATCCGAACGGGTAGTATCAGAGTCCTGATGATCCTTCCCTTCAAAAATTCGAGACTTCACTTCAGCCAGTCATTGGGTATTCGCGCCAACATAAATGTTCACCGGCGGAATCCCGAAGAGGAAAAGTTTCCGAGCAGCCTAACAATATTATACGCTGGGCGGGACGGGCCAAATATCATCATTTTTCGACTCCGGAGATGAGTTTTTTCCCATACTGTGAGCTGGACTTGCACGCATACCCGGCCACAGGAAGTTGGATCAGCCACCACTCGGATATTGGTCTGGCTGTTGCGGTACACTATCCTCCTTCGTCTGTGGGCGGCTACCTGGGCCACATGGGCGCAGATCTTTTCGATATCAAAACGAGCTGGCAAAGAAGCGGGCGCTTTTGAGTGAGCCGATCTAGGTCGATAGTCTATATCAAATCGAGGACGATATTTTTCCGCCCGGGGGCTCTGTAGTACCGGAGCCCGGCTCATCAGTTGTGCCTCAGCCTCGGACCGCAAGCGTTTTTCTTTCTCCAGTTGCCGCGCTAACCGAAAGGATCTCTCCTGCTCTTCCTCGATTATCTTCTCCTGGTCATCCGCCGCGTCTTTGGCTCTTTCGATGTCCCTGGCGATCTCCAGCTTTACGAGCTCAGCCTGTATGAGAGGAGCAATCTGAGAAAAAATATACCAGACCAGTCCAATAGCGATGCAGGCCAATCCGATAGTCTTAAGCGTAGTTCTGTTTTCCATCCCAGCTCCTCCGACGGCCTTACAATTTTAAGCTCCGAGTTCAGGAGGCATAATCAAACCCGGTAAATAACCGCCCGGATCGAACAGCTCTTCTCTTTTGGAGCTCTGAAGCTACCGTCTGAATTTGTCCAAAAAGCTTTTTTTCTCCGGATAGTTTTCGTGTATTCTCTCTTCGATGCTGAACTTATAATTCTTGATTTTCTCCAATGTCCGGACGAAAACATCGCTCGCATTTTTGACCAATATATCTTTGACCTCTTCAGGCATGTCCGGCCTGATGTTCAGTAGAAAACTGGTAAAGTCATCAGCCGCCTCTCCCATGGCCCAAGTTTTATTTTCACCGATCCGTTTATCAGACAAGTCGATAGCTTTTTGAACGTTTTCTTCGGCAAGTTTTTTGATCACTTCCTGCGCCGCCGCTACGTTAGTGCGATAGGCCCTTATGATTTCCGAAGTCCTATCTCGCAGCAGCTGGATTTCAGTTTCGATAAAAATCTTTCGCTTCTCCCGCCTCGCCCGCCTTTCCAGGCTGTTCAGACCAGCATTCGATAGTAGCCCATGCAGCCCGACGAGATCCCTTTTCTCATTGGAAAGTACCGGCAATTCCGGGATGTCTTGCTTCTTGACGATTTCCATGGTCTTCACTCCCGTTTTTGTGAGTTCCCTCTTCTATCTCATCAGTTTTTTAAGAGTTTTTCTTTGCCAGTCTAAGACTTCTTCCGTCTTTGCCTGGTTGATTTCTTCTTTGACCCTTGTCTTGAATTCTTTTTTCAACGCCCTCATCCTCGCCTGGATGATCTGAGTGCCACTCTGTTTCTCGATTTCCTTGGCCTCTTTAAGGATTTCTTTTCGCAATCTCCTCCTCAGGATTTTATATGTAAAAAACCCAAGCAGCAGATCCACCGTGAGGAAGACAATTCCCGCCACCATAAAGAACCAAGCAATGTCCGGCTCGAGCGTGGACGGCATCTGCACTCTCCTGGACTTTGTCAGGTGCTGCACGATTGAATTTAGGCACCGCTACTCTTTGCCTTTCAATTGCCGACCGAGATCGATGAGCGTCTGCCCGGCAGACTCCCTGGCTCCCGCCACCTTGTCCTTGGCTCCTTTGGTAACTGTTCTCGCCTCCGTAACGGCCTCGGCCAACGGCATGAGCGGCTCTAAAGATTTTGCTTTCTGATAAGCTTCAAAGCTGAAAACCAGGGCCAGTATCGAAATTAAAAGAGCTATAACCTTCATCGCCACCTCCTGATGTAGCAAGGCCGAGGAAAGAAAACGGGCCTCCACTGGTTTAATTCCTTTGCAGGGTCCTTGTGGAATGTTGGGGCAGACCACCGCAAGCTCCATTACTACGTGACAATAATGTAGAGAGTAGTCCAATACAAGTCAAGTGTTATTTTATTAGTCTACTTTACTTGTTAAATAAACTACTTTAAACCTTATTTAAATTGATTTATAAAAAATATATTGACGCCCAGAGGGGCTTTCGTGTATTTTTCTTTGGGGCATGGCAGTTCACTTTGGGGGGAGAGAAGAATGCCTGAGATCAACGGCCAGAATTCCGAGCGGGAGCATTCACGCCCGGAAGTTTCTGCTTCCTGGCAGTATTGGCAAAAAATAAAGTTGAAGAGTTCGGAATCTGATTCCGTAAAAGTCGTCCCCTCTTCGGAATCCCCGACAACCGATCTCAGAGAGCTACTCGAAGAAACGGAGCTTTCTAATCACGAAATCGCCCTGGTGGCCGGCGTAAGTCCGGCTTATCTGTCTGCCGTCAAAAGAGGATTAATTCAGAAGGTAGGCCGGGAAAAACTTTTGGTTCTCCTCATGGTCGCCCTCAATATGTCCATGGAGGAAACAAATACTGTCCTTGCTGCTAACGGCCACAAGCAGGTTGACGAATTCGATGCTAAATCGCTGATTGAGGCCAGCCAGAAGAAAACGATAAGAGGTTTGCAAACGATCCGCTCCAACCTGAGCATGACCCTTGTATTCCTTTCCATTGAATCTTTGCCCGGAGATACCCTGCTGGTTCACCAGAAGCCGGACCCGGCCCTGATTCCCCTGGAGTATGCTGTCGCTTTGGGGGATGCCGACGATCCGATCTACACACGACTCATCTCCCACGTGCACCGGAAACGGATCGAGCTGTTTAATGATTCCTTGGAAAGGGGTGAGAACCGATACAATTTAATGTGTGAACATTGTTTCAGACAATATTTGCGTTCGTACAAATCGGAAAGCGGACCGCGAAAGGACTCGATTATCGAACACCTGAAAAATACGATAGTGATGCTAAAGAAATATGACAATTTTAGGGTCGATCTTCTCAAATCCTGCCAGAGAAATTGGTTCCGGATGAAATTACTTCCGCCAGGATCGGCCGAGAATAACAAAGTGGTTTTTGTAGGAAGGGCCAGTCATTCCAGTGGAACGGAAAACGACTCGGCTGCCATAAGGCTTTTCGCAACGGACAACAAAAAAATTTTCCGACAGTTTCAGAAAGAGGCCGACCGATTGATCAGTCAATTCATATCCCCAATTGAAGATATGCCAAAGCATCTGGCTGAGCTTGTGAAGCAAGAGGCAGGAGTTGATCTTTAATTTAATTGGTTTTTATGCATCCAGGGTCTGAGCCCCACGTGCTAGTCGGAAATTGAGAGCGAAATACCCCCACCCGGAACGGGAAGGGGTTTTCGGTTTAGCCCGTGCCCTGAAATGTCACTGGGTGCTGCTCGGTAACACTTGGTACAACGCAACTTGTCGTCTATCAGGAAAAACTGAGTAAAATCAACACATCGGCCTAATCCGGCCTTCGGCACCATATTTGATTTTGTTAATATGAGTGGCTTTTAGCGGTTTCAAATGCAGCAGTGCTGCAGCAGTGTCCTACACCTTTCAAATATTGTCGCTTGGTTCCGGCTCCTGCACGATGCAGCAGTGCTGTGACAGCCATTCAAAAATTATCATCTTTCAGTAAACGCAATCTGCGGCGGTCAGTCTCTGCTGACCGCCGCAGAGCCTTTTCGGGGTCATTGTTCATAGGATCTCATCAAAGCCGGCGGGCAGACCTAAGCCAAAAAGCCGCCATCTTAGCTCCCTTCATTCAGTTCAGTTACATCCGCCCGTACATTTGTTATACACATCTTGCGAGTAACCGATGCACATCGCAAGATTGTCATAGTCCAAAGGATCGGGGTGCGTATCCCTGCATATTTTGACGCCCGATGCATACTCTCGACTGCAAATAGCTGCAGTTGACGCATCCAGATCAAATCTGCAGGCCCCACCCCAGGCTGAAGTATAAGCAGTTAGAACTATTGCGATTATTAAGATAATTTTTTTCACAGTATTCTCCTGCGTGCAAGCCCCTTGACCAAGTTATATGATCCGGTCTCAAGCCGGTTCTCAGCCCGGTATCAGGTAGAAGTTCGAAATCTTGAGACCGTAAAGTAATGATAATCATCGTCGATTCTCAGAAAAGAGGCATACCCTGGTTGTATACCGACTGCTTTGGAACCGGCCTCGGCGCGATGAGCCAATGGACATCTAAAGAAACTTTACAGCATCAATCTCCGGTGGAAACGTTTCCCTTCAGAAATGAAGGCAAGACAAAGGTCGGCAGGCTTACTATCAAAAGTATAATCGAAGCCGATATGCCGGTTTATTTTTTGGGCGGGAGGAAAGAATGAGCGAGATAGATGAGCTGTTCAACATCCTCACTGTTGTAAGTGGACGATTCGAGATACGGACCATTCCTTGCTCTAACTGTCCGTTCGTCGGTTCTGCCGTGCGGTAAAACCGGAATCCGGGAGATTCTCAGCCATGTCGGCCGGAGTTGAAGTGACATCCCTGATCAGGCCCGCAACCTGAGAATAAAGCCGCTCGGCTTTCTGCAGATGCCGGAGGGCTTTCGACTGAGCGCAGCGGTCCGAGAAGAGCCTCTTATACTCATTTGAGTGCCGCTCTGCCTTTTGGTGAAGGCGTATCAATTGGCGGATCGTAGAGACATTCACTTTCCTCCTCCAAAATACATGCATGCCGGGGAATAAAACCAGGTTATTACGGAAAATAATGGCTCAAAAGTCCTGGGGGAGGGACCCCGAGCAAGAAGGGTCCCCGTGCGTCGCGACAGATTCTGAGGAGCGGATATCCTCTAGGAGATTATTCTTGCTCACCCAGGACATGTTAATCTGGATGAGTTTATAGCAGATCCGGAGCAGAAGCGGTTGATGTGACTTTGGTGGGATAATGGTTATATTTTACGAGAGAGTCTAAGTAATATCTGAGGTTTACCTTCTTGTTGGTCAACCCGAGCTTTTTTCGTATATGGAAACGGTTTGATGAGACTAACTTACAGTCAAGGTCCTGGGACTCAATCCCGGATGACTTTCTGACAAGATCGGCATTTCCAAAAAGAATAAGGAGTATGGCGTTCAAGAACCTGGACTGCCGTTCAACGGTTTCAAGTGCCTGAAGATGCAGGGAACTCGTTGGCAGACATTGCTACAAAGCGCCCCGATGGGGCAGGGGACAGCAATTTCTTGCCCTTGGACAAGCTGCATGATCTGAATAAATGCGGCATGCAGTTATTTGGACGAAGATCGTGAGGAAAGTGCTGAAATATGTGGCCAAAAAGCAAGTGGCATGTAGTTCTACTGGCGTTGGGGACTTTGTTAACCCTTTTGGGAATCCTGACAGGCTGGCAGTTTCACAGTAAGTATGCTGTGCCTGCGGAAATGGAAATCCCTGTCAAGGAGTTTTCGACTGCGGAATATCCTGAAGATCCAGCAGACAGAAGTGTTCTTTTCAGCCAGTATGCTGGCCGGAAGCTCAAACTGGTGCAAAAGGATGCGACACATTTTGATTTCATATTGGAATCAACAAACAGACACACCGCCGACGTTATCTTTCGCAATATTGACGTAAGCCTCATGACTCCCAGCGAGCCGGATTGGACAAAGAATGACAAGGATCTTGAACTGATCGCTCTCACGGATCGTCAGTGGAACCGGCAGCAAGTGAGTTTTGGTCTCCATTCGCCGGAGATTGAAGTCTCAGGAGGCGACGGTTTCGAGAGAGCTAATCTATTTTCGGCAGAACTGGCAAAGAACTGTCTAAATGCGGGACTGTGGGAAATACTTTTGTTCGTTCATGAAAACGGAATCAAATCCCTCTATTACCAATGCTGGTTCACTTTTCCGCTTGGCCATTACAAGGACATTCTGTCCCGAGACACGGGTGTTTCTTATTGGAGCTACTGGTATCGGATGGAACACTGGGTCGATCCTACGGGAACCCCGATGCGATTAGAGTTACTGCGAAGCGTAAAGTCGGAACGTGAAGTCCCCGTCTTTTTCAACACCAATGAACCCATCTTCATGCAGGGCGAGCAGATTCTGTGAGCGGAAAAGCAATAGAGTCCCACTAACGGACAAGCAAAGGAAGCCCACCTTGGTTAAAAAATCAGTTGCTCTTTCCTTTCTGGGGTTTCCATCTCATTCCTGAGCCAGAGGTTAAAAGAG
>JBKQLC010000064.1:0-15930 GCA_052147195.1 Syntrophobacteraceae bacterium | reverse complement strand
CCGGTTCTGGCTTAGCACTGCATGTTATGGGGCGTTATGCACCCCAATGCGAGAGAGGGGAAGTGTGACGCGCCGTAAAAAGTCCCGTAATTCTGTCCATTTTTGAATGAGAACAAATTTACCCTGCCGCACTGGCCGACAGCATTGCCTTTGCCGCTGGGATTTTCTATGGAATCTATATTATGAAGCCGCCTCGCCAGGCGGAGAAAATGCTCCCCGACCTGGCCCACAGCCGGAAATCGCCACTTGGCGCAGCAACCTTCTCCCTTTTCGATGATCAAACCCCGCCAGTTTGTCCAACATTTCCACCGCCGCATGTGAAATCACTTGTGAACTGCTGCAGGTTTCCTTTCAGGAAAGCATCGACAGCCTCTCCTACCGTTTGAACGCCACCGCCGTAGAGAACATTGATTCCCGCCTGTTTGAAACCCATGAGCGGCCTCATGCCCATTCCGCCGGCGATAAGGACTCTTACGCCGTTTTGGGCCAGGTGATTGACCGGGGCCATGCATCCGCCCTGCTGGTGAGGTACGTTCGGCAAGGTCCTGACACTTTGGACTTCTCCGTCCGTGACTTCCACGAGGGTATAGAGATCGCAGTGCCCGAAGTGAGCGCCAAGAGGTGAATCCAGCCCTCCAGGGTTGGTTGATGGAACCGCTAAAGTGATGTTTTTCATTCTTTCTCCTCACAATCGAATATGACGCCAAATACGACGGGCGAAGCCCGCCAACCTGTAAACGTGGAATCGAATCATCTGCCCGGAAGCTCACCGCCGAAAGCGTGCAAGTTCTTCGATCCGTAGCCAGGTTCTTCGTAATTCGAGGCTGAAGTCCGTTTCGGGCAATTCCGTAACGACCAACCCCTGTACCATTGCTTTGGTTACAACCGGATCGTGCGGGAGCTTTGCGATAACTGGATAGCCCCGCAACCGGCAATAGGCTTCGATTTTGTCCACCTCTTCATCGTTAAGGTCGTATTTATTGATGATGACCGCGAAAGTGACCTGAAAATGGCTGCACAGATCAGCCACCCTCTCGAGGTCGTGCCGCCCGGAGGGCGTAGGCTCGGTTACCGCAACCGCAAGATTGGTTCCGGAAAGTGAGCTGATTACGGGGCAGCCTATCCCGGGTGCTCCATCGCAAAGAATGAGATCCTTCCCGAAAGATTTGGCCAACTCCCGGGCTTTATGTTTTAGAACCATGACAAGCCGTCCTGAGTTTGCTGCACCGGGAAAGAGCTGAGCGTGAACCATCGGACCAAACCTGGTAGACGATAAGTACCAATGCCCGCAGTGTTTCTGCGGAAAGTCGATGGCCTTCTCCGGGCAGAATTCGACGCAAACCTTGCAGCCTTCGCAACGGAGATGATCAACCGAAAAACCATTCCCATTATTTTGCACGGCATCGTACCGGCACATGGAAGCACATATGCCGCAACCGGTACACTTTTCACTAAGGATTTTAGCCTCATACCCGGAATGAAATTCTTCAGTCTGATAGTTCGTGGGACGCAGCAGCAGGTGGAGGTCCGGAGCGTCCACGTCCAAATCGCATATGACCTTGTTTGAGGCAAGGTGGGCAAAAGCCCCAGCGAGCGAGGTCTTGCCCGTCCCCCCTTTGCCGCTGATAATGAGCACTTCACGCATGAGTTGCCTCCCCGAGAGCCGATCTTACGGCCAATTCGCAAATCTTTGCGTGCATGGAGACGAAGATTTCCCTGAATTCCGACGACAGGTCCGCAATGATCCTACCTCGTGCATAGGCCTCTGCAACGGCGCGCTCAAAAGGGATCTCAGCCAGAATGGGTATTCCTTTTCTCTTGCAAAATGTGTAGACCTCCCTATTGCCAATCCCGGCACGGTTTATCACCACGCCCATTGGTTTGCACAGCGGGGAAAAAGCCTCGCAGGCAAGCTTAAAATCATGGAAACCGAAGGGGGTGGGCTCGGTTACCAGGACGATAACATCGCTGTCGATCACTGCGTTCACGACCGGGCAACTAACCCCCGGAGGCGCATCGATGATTGCATCGGGGCCATTAGCGTCAATGATATCCTTGAGCCTGGCTTTGACCTGTCGCATGAAGGGCGGGCTCATTGCTTCCCCAACGTGCAAACGGCCCATGAGAAATTGGGTATCGTTCACACGGCCCTGGCTTATCTCTCCCAGTTCCCTTTTGCCAGGGGAAAGCGCCTTCTCGGGACACAGAGCAATGCAGCCGCCGCATCCTTGGCACATTTCCGGAAACGTCAGGAGCAGCGTACCCATTACGCTGATTGCCTTGAATTGGCAGAATTCGGAACAGGCGCCGCAAAGATTGCATTTCGATTCGTCAACGAGCGGGACCTCCAGCGAGCTCGTCGCGCTCTCCTCGATGTTCGGACAGAGGAACAGATGCAGGTTAGGTTCCTCCACATCCAGGTCGACGGCGATCAAGGGCTTTTCCCAGACCCTTGTGAGGGAGGCGGTTACCGTGGTTTTACCAGTACCTCCTTTGCCGCTGGCAATGGAAACGATCATCGTCCCGGTTTCCTGTTTGGCCCATCAGCCGGTTGCACGGTCCCGCTTTGGAATTTCTCAACGGCCTGGCTCACTGACATGCCTTCCAAGTTCTGCACAACGCTTATCTTAACAGCCGAAAGCGCTTGAAATGCTTTGGGCCCTACAAACCCTGTGAGAACACAACTGACTCCGGCCCCGGCTATCAATTCGGCTGCCTGTATGCCGGCGCCCTGGGCCATTACCTGAGTCTGTCCATTATCGATGTAACGGGTTTCCATGCTTTCGAGATCGACTACAACGAAACCAGCCGCCCTGCCGAACCTGGGATCTACCTGGTCATCCATAGTGGGACCTTCACTTGTTATTGCAATCTTACTCATACTGTGCTCCTTGTTCGCTGGTGGGTCAGAAAGCCGCTCAGCACTTCACCGCGTGCACCATCATCGTGTACGAATGACCATTGCCGACGGTCTTCGCCGCTTCCAGCTATTTGGATGGTCTATCCGACCTGATTGAAATCTCTCGGTCCACGGTCACCCGAGCAAATGATGTGCCAAGCAGCGGGCCGGCAGCGGGGCCGGGGCCGGGAGAAAAAGCATGTCTTTCCAACCGGGCGATATCAGATGGCAGGAGGGAACAAAATGAACCGGGTATCGCACTGCAGGGCATCACCAAAAAGATACCCGCACAGGCTCTTATCCCCTGGTCATTGAACTCTGGCATGCCGGACAAAGGACCTGCGAGCATGGTATTGCACGTCCGTGCTGTTTTTTAGCTCCGCATTTCGGGCAGACACAGAATCCTCCCGGCCCCCCTGGCGTCGTGTCCCACGGTAGATCGCTGGAACCCTTCCGGACCATGCCTGTTCCAGAGTCCCCTGACTCTCCCCCACTTGTGATCCCATCCTTTCCTCTGCCGGTACACCTCCCGCCACCCTTGTACCGGCGTTGTCCGCGGCATCCGGGGAGCCAATATTGGGGTTGGTCCAGCGTTTGTTCGCGATAAGCCTGCAAGACTTCTTCAATATCGCCTGCAATCCCGTGAATGATTTTCAAGCCGATGCTTTCGCAATAGCTCAACATTTCGGGACTCAGTGCCCCGCAGATGAGAGTTGTGATCCCTTGCTCCCGCAGCGAGCTCATCAGTCTATACATGTTTTCCTTCATGACATCGATTTCTCGACCTGATTCGGCATCCGACCCTTCATCCGGGATAATGATGATTTTCGAACACCAGTTCAGTACAGGCGCAACGCGGGAGCGAAAAACCGGGATGGCTAGCATATGCTCCTCCTTATCTATTTTTCCTCGTCGAGCCGACCCAAACCGTGGAGCTACTCGAGAGTTTTTTCAAAAACCGGGCCATCAAACAGAAACAAGTCCACGGCCGAGATCCTGACATCGCTCAGGAACAGGGGAAGGCAAAGACGGGCACGTATCGTCCCCTCTGCCTGCGGGAAACGATGCGGATTGTTCCCTCCCTTGCAAAGGTTCATATACTTTGCAGCCATTTGCGAGCAGATCCCAGACATGGTACGCTGAGAATCCCTGATAACCAGGATGAGGCAACCCAGGTCTTTACTAGTGAGGGTGGCTGGTCTCATTGGGCAGAAAGTCGGAAAGATGAGAGGGATATTAGCCATGCCGCGTAAAGGCCCAAGCCGGACATGGCATTTGTATGATTGTTAATTAGATGTTAAAAACGAAAATAAACCATAAGGATCAGTGATGACTATTTCGGAGAATATCCTGGATGCCCCAATGAAAGAGCTGGTCTGTTACTGCTCGCAGGTGACCAAAGCCCGTGTCCTGGAAGCAGTTCGAGCAGGGGCTGTGAGCCTTGACGACATTAAGGCAATGACCGGCGCCTGCACGGTTGGCAGGTGCGAGGAATTGAGTCCGAGGAAAAGGTGATGTGCCAGGGAACTCAAAGCTCTCCTGGGCCAGGAGATCAGAACCCTTTCCGCTCTTTAGTGCTGTGAGGCCAGGAGAGTGATCTCTCGACCTTCCGAAAAAGCGGGGTCTGCCTTATATCATTCCGTACCTGGGAACATTTAAGGAGGCATCTTTTGAGAGAGATTAGCGATCTGGTTTCGATGGATCTTTAATTAATATTCTTTCCGGAAACCGTTTTTTCCGGAACAATATTCAGTCTATTTATCTTGCGCCGCAAGGTGTTTTTGTCTATCCCAAGTTCTCGCGCGGTAGCCATTCGGCGCCAATGGTTTCGATCAAGGGCTTCCCTTATTGCATGCCGCTCGGCGTCAAGAAGGGTCAATCCCGCAAAATCAACAAGTCCACATGCATTGGTATTGAGATACTCGGGAAGGCATTTCGGTTGAATCAGTCCGTCACGGCAAAGGATGAATGCATATTCTATTACGTTTTCCAGTTCCCGAATGTTTCCAGGCCAATCGTGACGCATGAAGATGGCGAGAGCTTCGTGGCTGAGTCCCATCACGCTCTTGTTTCGGAGTTTATTCAAGCGTTCGATAAAATGCTCGGCAAGAATAGGAATATCTTCTTTCCGCTGCGCCAGGAGTGGCAATTTCAACTTTACTACATTGATGCGGTAATAGAGATCCTTCCTGAAAGAACCCTCTTCGACCAGGCGAAACACGTCCTTATTCGATGCGGTAACGATCCTCACATTGGTTTTTATGGTTTTTGAAGACCCGAGCGGCTCATAGGTGCGCTCCTCCAGAACCCTCAGGAGGCGTACCTGCAGCGCAGGAGAAATGTCCCCAATTTCATCCAGAAAAAGCGTTCCTTTTTCGGCAACGGCAAAACGACCCATGCGGTCACGTTTGGCATCGGTAAATGCTCCTGCAACGTGGCCGAAAAGTTCGGTTTCAAGGAGAGTGTCGGGGAGTGCCCCGCAGTTTACCGCAACAAAAGGCCCATCGGCTCTGGGGCTGAGACTGTGAACGGCGCGGCTCAGTAGTTCCTTGCCAGTGCCGCTTTCTCCCTCAATAAGCACTGTGCTTTCACTTTGGGCCACTTCTGGAAGAATTGAAAAAAGCTCCCTCATGGCGGGGGATTTGGAGATAATGTCCTGGAATCGATATTGGCGATCGATTTCCTTGCGCAACGTTTCCACGAGGCTGAGATCGCGAAATGTCTCAACCCCGCCGATTATCCGCCCCGATTTATCCTTCAGCAAAGCCGTACTAACGCTGATCGGGGTTTCTATGCCATCGGCCCGAAGAATCACAACGGGTTTATTGACAACAGGCTTTTTTGTTTCCAGTGTGGATTTCAGGGCGCAGGTTGATTCACAGATGCTGGCCCGGAAGACTTCACAGCAGGGTCGGCCGATTGCTTCAGACGCGGAAATGCCGGTGATTTTTTCCGCCGCGCGATTGAAAAAGGTGATCCGCCATTCGGGGTCTACAGTGAATACCCCGTCTGCAATGCTGTTCAGAATAATTTCAGTTTGCGGTGATAAAGTGGATTCTCGCACGTCTGAGTCTTTAGCCACAGTACTTCCCTTTAAATTATAGTTGAGCCGGTCGGAATCTGGTGCTGCAAACCCGGTTTCTCTTATTATACCGAATGGGCTTTATATGGGAAACAAAATGCACCTGAATCGGATAATTCGGGTGCATTATGTTTCCTTAGGACCTACGGCCCAAGCTTGACTTTAGCGTCCTATTCGAGCTCGATTCAAGGTCGCTTATCTCAGGCAGGACCGTCTGCGGCCTGATATTTCAACTCCTTCTTCTGTAAGTCCTTGGATTTGGTGCGCACCAACTGATAACTGGCGCAACTACGATCAAAACCCTGGAATGGCTGAAATGTGCTTTACCAATTGTCAGCGCTATCCATAAAAAATGGGGATCTTGTTGAGATTTCTTAAAAACCCTATTTTATCAAGAACTATGCCTTCTCTGAACGAGACCGTTCCGAACTCAATCTTCCAAGGCCGCGCTAAAGCCGCGTGTCTGCAGTCATTGGTTAAATTGGTACATTTTGTTCCCTGAGTGCTTTCGATCTCTGGCTCAGGGAGCCGATGGCTGAATGTTTTTCTCCTGATATCGATATGTTAAGGATCTTTTGATGGATGGCATATTCATTGCGAAGCTTCTGACGATGAAAATAGTTGAGAATCTTGAAGCGGCTCTTGAGGAGTTTAGAGCAATCTGTGAGGCATTGGAGAAGTCGGCAATCCTTGAAAAAGCAAAGCAGGTGTGTTCATGAGGCAAAGTCATCTCAGTGGGATCGAAAGGATAGCGGCACGGGGCGGCATCATCGTTTTCTTCATTATCGCTTTTGAAGTGATGATCATGATTAGCCCTTTTGCCTTTTTCTTTTACTCGGTATTTAATCCGGTTCTCCATTGGCTGGATAACTACACAGCCACCCGATGGCTTACCGCCTTTTTCCTGCCCCACATGATCCTGCCTCCAACTCTTTTTCTTAAAGCCATTCGGATTGTGGGCTCCATTCTCTTCGTGGTGGGCTGCGTAACCTTCATAATTTGCGCTTTGCAGGTCTATTTGGGAAAGATTTTCAAATGGGGCATAGCCCGAAAGGGTCTTTACAAATATGTCCGTCACCCGCAGTACTTTGCCCTTGGGCTTTGGGGAATCGGGATGGCGATACTGTGGGCTAGATTCCTTGTGCTTACCTCACTGTCGATTATGTTCATTCTCTACTACTTTCTTGCCAAGGACGAAGAGAGAAGAATGCTGAGCCTTTATGGGGAAGGATACAGGAGCTACATGAACGGTTCGGGAATGTTCATCCCAAGGAGCGTTGAAACGTATCTTTCGTTGCCGTTCAGACCTTTACGGCAAAACACTCTGAGATATGCTTCCATCATTTTCTCGATTATCTTCATCGTCATCGGCTCAGGCTTTCTTCTTCGATACATTACACTCCACTCCATAGGATTTAGCAGGGCGGGAAACATCACGATTGTGCCCATTCTTCCAGAAGATGCTGAGATGGGCAAAATGGTACTTGGAAAAACGGGGGCAAATGGGCTTGAGTTCATAGATTCTGGAAAGGACTACTTGGCTTATCTCATGCCGGGCGATTACATCATGCAGGGAATGATAGCCAACACCGGAGACGAGTTTCATTTACACAAAGGACACAATACATTTGCTTTGATAACGGACTGGGTGGTGCATCCTTTCGAACATCTGAGACGATCTCCTGCTGCACAGATGGCTAAAATGCACGGTGTTGATCCAGTGGTTGCAAGAAGGCGCCATTGCCCGATCGGGATTAATGACCCGAACCTGAGTTGCCAGAGCTGCCCGTACCGCCGCATTATCTTCATTGAGATCGATCATGCGGGAAACAGCCATGTTGCAAGTGAAGAGTTGTTTTCGTTCGAAGCGTCACGGATTCCGGTTGGATTCATTGATGTAAATACTTCGACCGGACAGATAGTGACCGCCCAAAGGGTCGAAAAGAAAACGGCATGGAAGGATGTTCCAACGCCTTCGATTTAAAATTTTCGCTATTGAGAGATAATGATGGATGGCTTGGTATATGTCCCGATTCGAGTTATCCGGTCTCCTTTTAACACTGTAGAGTGAACTCCGATTCAGCCCATTGGTGATAGAGTGGTTCTGGGTCAACAACCGGTGCCGCGACCCAATTGTGCTGAATGGGGCAGGACTTATGTAGGATATTGAGTCTCGCTGCTCAGATTATTGATATGAATGAATCTTCTGAGTGCCACCCTTGATGGTTGGATGCATGGCGGTAAGGTGTGGGTGGAACCGAGAGGCAAAAAGGGAATCACTTTCTGCGTATCCATTTCTGAGAATTTATAAAAACATTCCACCTGTTTTGAAAGCCAAAGGAGCAAACTTGAAAACGTTCGAATACAGCGACAAGGTCTACGAGGTAGATGAAGATGATTTCCTGATGAATCCTGACGAATGGGACAAAGACTTCGCTGAAGGAATGGCGCCCAGAGCCGGGATTTCCGGAGACCTCACCCCAGAGCACTGGGAGGTATTGTGGTTTATTCGCGAATTTTTTTTAGAAACCGGCAAGTGCCCCGTGGTTCATAAAGCCTGCCAGGCTCAGAACCTGCACCTGGCAGACCTCCAGAGGCTTTTTCCTTCGGGTTATCGTAGAGGGGCATGCAAGCTTGCCGGATTGTGCTTCGACCCCGAAAATATCCCCCCTTCACCTAAATCTGAGGTCTTAGTATCCACTGCTCTCGTTTACCGGATAAATGTGAGAGGGTTTCTGGTCGATCCCGCTGAATGGAACGTGGATTTTGCGGAGCTCAAGTGGGAGGAAACAAAAATGCCCGGCCCTCTAACTGAAAAACACTGGAAAATAATCTACTATATGCGCGCGCGATTCGCAAAGACGGGTAAAATCCCCACGATCTATGAGACCTGCGGCGACAATGGCATTGACATTGAGGAATTCGGCGAACTCTTCCCTGATGGATATCACCGTGGGGCAGTGAAGATTGCAGGACTGAGCGGATAACAAGAAGAATCTAGCGCTGTCTCCACTTTCGATAAACCAGTTACTGGCTCCATGGCAAGATCCCCGCCGGAAGCGCAGGCAAAGCGTGACAGTCACTTACCGAGGCAACTGACAAAGAAACGCCCATGGGCCACGCTATGTGGCAAATGGGTGCGATTCTAGTGTAGCAATTCATAAGTTCTTCGATATCCTGATGATCGTGCTAAAGGAGGACAGGCACATATGGCAATTATAACTATTTCCAGAGGTTCCTACAGCCGTGGCAAAGAAGTAGCCGAAAAAGTGGCCCAGAAGCTTGGCTACCAGTGTTGCGCCCGTGAGGTTATCCTGGATGCCTCAAAAGAGTTCAACATCCCAGAAATCAAGCTGGTGAACGCAGTGCATGACGCTCCTTCCATTCTGGAAAGGTTCTCATACGGCAAGGAGAAGTTCATCACATACGTTCAGGCCGCTCTTTTGAAATGTGTCCAGCGGGACAATGTCGTATATCATGGGCTGGCCGGACATTTCTATCTCCAAGGTGTCTCCCACGTTCTCAAGGTCAGGATTATTGCCGACATGAAGGACCGGATTCAAATAGTTATGGACCGGGAAAAAATCTCTTATGAAAGTGCCCTGGCGCTGATCAAAAAAGATGATCTCGAAAGGTGTAAATGGAGCAAGCATCTATACGGGATCGACACCTCCAAGCCGATTTTATACGATTTGGTGATTCGCGTGCGGAAAATGACCGTGGATGACGCGGCGGACGTGATCTGCCATACGGCAGGACTGGAAACTTTCAGGACGACCTTCGATTCTCAGAAAGCAATGGATGACTTGGTGCTGGCATCTGAAGTAAAAACGATCCTGCTCGAGCTTAAACCCGAGATCAAGGTATTCGTGCGCGACGGCGTCGTTACTCTTGGCGCCAGCGCCCCGATCATGAAGGACCCTGATCTGGTCCGGGAAATGGAAAGAATTACCGCCGGCATTCCCGGTGTTAAAGATGTCAACATCAAGTCTTCAAGCCTGAAGGAATGGAGTGAGTAATCGGGAAAGTGGAGCCGTAATCAAGGATGCTGGGAGAACCGAGGCGGGGTTGATTGCCCCTGCTACCGCCCATAACCCTTAAACAAAACTGGACAATCCAGGATTTTGTTTAGTTCGTTAAAGTGATTGGTAGTAAAAGCAATGGAAGGGTAAGAAAGTCTCTGGATGTTTAACCATCGCCCCGATTTAGAGTAGAAAGAAAAGTTTGTATTGAACTGTTGCTTCGCTTTGAAGGGCGGCTCGAAGCAAAAGGAGAGCTAGTGAAGAAGATCCTGATAATCGCCATCATTGTGGCAGCATTTTCAATTGCAGGCGGCCTGCCCTCGGCCGCTCAGACAAAGGTCCCCATCAAGGTGACAGGCGCCGATTCCATGCGGGGCCGAGTTCGCAGTCTTGCCCTGCTTTACATGAAAGATCATCCTCAGGTTGATATAGCTGTATCCGGCAATTCACTGGTCGATGAAGGCATGGGAGCGCTCATTGAAGGTGAGGCCGATGTGGCGATGGCCTCACGTAAAATCACCGCTCAGGAAAGCGAAGCGGCAAAGGTCAAAGGGCTTCAACTCGACGAACATTTGGTAGGATATGGCGGAATTGTCATTGTAACCGATAAGCAGAACCCGGTAAATGAACTCTCGATAGACCAGGTAAGAAAGATATTAACTGGTGAGATCGTTAACTGGAAGGATATTAACGGGAAAGACCAAGCCATTACAGTTTTCAAGTCGGGCGAGAATCATCCCGGCACGTTACTGTTTGTGGAGAACGACATCCTCGGAGGAGTTCCCATTGCCAAAAGCGCAATTACACTGCCGGACTTCCCGGCGATAATTAAAAAGGTTGCAGAAACAGCAGGCTCTGTAGCTTACGTCAGAATGCGGGACCCATTCCCCGGCCCTGAGGCCAGGACCAAGAGCCTGGAGATCAGAAAAGATGAATATTCGTTGCCTGTTAGCGCATCGAGGGCTACGATCTCGGATGAAACTTATCCGCTCAGGCGCCCATACTATCTCTATACCGCGGCTACTGCAGGCAATGACGTTCGCAGCTTTGTGGATTTTTTAGTAAGAAAAGGATGGGTGCAGCCGAACCTGACTCATCAGTGGTAGTGAAATCTAAACCGCAGTTTCCTGTTTTAGGCTGTGGAACACGGAATAGTTAAGGGGTCTTAAGAGGGGGACAATTTTCATTATCTAACTTTGAGGAATAAAGGGAATGACGAAAGCTGAATTGGTTCCATAGATCATAGTTGGTGAGATCGGCAAAAAAAAATTTTTAGCAGGAGGTCCATATGAGAACCAAAAGTGACGTTATTAGAATGGTTGAAAAGGCGAAGAGCTTCTACAAAAACTCCGGCAAAAGGATTGCGTTCGCCGAATTCACGAATCCAAATGGAGCTTTTGTTGAGGACGAGATGTATGTCTTTGTCTTGAATAGCAAAGGGACCATGCTCGCCCACGGGGTTAACGAGAAATACGTGGGTGAGGAATTTATGGACCTCATGGACTCCGATGGAAAGCTTTTCATCAAGGAAATCTTAGATACCGCCAATTCCAAGGGCTGTGGCTGGGTAGAATACAAGTGGTTCGAAGCGGTGACCAGAAAGTGGCTCCCCAAAACAGTCTATTTCGAGAAGGTCGACGATGTGATCATTTGCAGCGGCTTCTATGACCACAAGGCGGCAATAGCCAAGGCGGTCTAGACCTTTATCTGACCCGAGAGTGGGAAGAGGCACCTAAGGAACAGAGACGTTCTCTGCCGACTGCCGCTTGAGCAGGGCAGTAATGATGCCGTGGTTTTGCTGCAAAAACTGCGGGGAGTCCTGGGATTGGTGTCATCAGATGAACCACCTGTTTGAAGGAAAAGCGAAAACCTTTTTCGGAGGTCCAGTTATGAAAGAGTATACAATCTGCCCTTTGACTGTTGGGGCAAACGAGACCGACCAGGGGATCATGACTTACCTGCAGGGATACGGAAAACGCATTTGGATTCCCATCTATGTATTTTTAATCAAGGGGAGCGACAGGAACATACTTGTTGATACGGGCCTTGAGCAGTTTGTGGTGCCGGACCATGTGGGAAGTGAGTATGGGCTGGAAATAATGGAATTTGAGGACGCCCTTAAGTCGCACCATCTGTCGCCGGAGGATATCGACCTCATTATCCACACCCATCTCCATAACGACCATTGCGAAAATGACTACAAGTGCACAAAAGCCAGGATCGTAGTCCAAAGAGCGGAGTATGATTTTTTCCTCAATCCGCATCCACTTGATCACCGCTACTACCCCGACCTTCTAGACGGTCTCGAAGTAGAGCTTGTTGAAGGCGATACAAATCTGATGGATGGAATCGATCTGATTTTTTCACCGGGCCACACGCCCGGAGGCCAGTCCGTCGCAGTTCGGACCTCCGCTGGACGCGCCATCATAACTGGATTTTGCTGCAACGCCTTGAATTTTCCCGGACATGGTCCTTCAATTGCGCCAGGCGTTCACACGAATGCGATCGCTGCTTATGACAGCGCCAATAAGATTCGAGAAATGGCTGATATCCTAATCCCCTTGCATGACCTGTCAATCGGCAGACAAAAGCGTATTCCAGCTTAGGAACACATGGTGCGGACCGCCAAATTAGGCTAGAAAACGGGAGAAGGATTATATCAGCGGTAACTCATGTCCCCATGGGACAGCGTAATATGGCGGGAGCGGGCCGTGCCGCGATGAACTCTTAGGCGCGGATTTAGAAACCTGTTGTAACGTACCCATTGACGGACTCTTCCTATGGCTGGTGGGGACAGAACAACCAGAATCAGGAGGTGATGCAATGCGAGAACTGAAAGTTGGATGTGGGAAGCCCACCGGCGCTAAGGTGGGAGAAAAAGAGCAGGCGGAGCTCCCTGGTGAAGAACCCAAATTGAGTAAGGAGGTGGCAATGTCCTGTCGTAAGGGTTGGTCAAAAGGCTCCGGATTTCGAGGCACCTGCCTATCAGGCGGGAAAATTTGGACAGGTTAAGCTATCCGAGTATCTCGGCAAATGGGTGGTTCTTTGTTTCTATCCTGGTGATTTCACATTTGTCTGAGCCACGGAATTGGCCGCAGTTGCGTCCAAGTACAAAGAAATCCAGGCCCTGGGAGTTGAAATCCTTTCCATAAGCGTCGATAGTCACTTCGTCCACAAGATGTGGCAGGACAACGAGTTATCCAAGATGGTTGAGGGTGGGGCCCCCTTCCCTATGCTCTCTGATGGGCCAGGGCATATCGGGCGGGTTTACGGGGTATACGATGAAGTTGCCGGTGTGGAAATGCGTGGCCGTTTTCTTATCGACCCGGATGGTGTGGTTCAGGCCATCGAGATCCTTACCCCACCAGTAGGGAGAAATGTCGCTGAGTTGATTCGCCAGATTCAGGCATTCCAGCACGTACGGAAGACGGAAGGCTCAGAGGTAACCCCGTCCGGGTGGAAAATTGGAAAAACCACCCTCAAACCGGGACCCGATCTTGTTGGGAAGGTATGGGAAGTTTGGAAAGTTGAGGAAGCATTTTAGATCTGCTTTTTCAAAGCAATTGGCGCAAATTGAGCGTATTGCGATCGCTAAGCACTGGCTTAATGCGGACACGAATCAACTCCAATGGCTTCATCGATATGGTGCTTTCCCTGGATACAAGGGGAAGGCACCGTCTCTCACCTGTCTGCTACCCCCACTTTTGTGCCCAAGTGGCCGCAATGGTAACCTTCACTTCAGCCGGAACCTTATCGAGATAAGCTTTGCCTATCAGAATCATGGTTTCCTAGAGAATAACAGCTGCTTCCCTTGTCAACCTATCAGGAACTTCGAGAATGATTTCGTCATGTACCGTTCCAATGATCTTGGCTCCGGTATCCGCCACTCTTTGGGGGAGTAATGTTGGAGCTTTCTTTGTTACGTCTGCGGCTGTCTCTTGAACTGGCGTGTTGCAATGCGCATCCTGAAACTGCCAAAACCGGTCTCTTCGGCGTATTATTTGCGTGTATAATTGCGAAATTGTTAGGTTTTCTAGGCCTTAGGGTTTTATCAAAAGTTTTTTTGAGCAGAATCCGACTCCAAAACGCGGTTCAGCATGCATAGCATAAAACTTGATGCATTATGCGGGTCTACACCTGGCGACAGAAATTAATTACAATTCTTATTAAACCATATTCCCATTTGAGGAAAACACAAGATGTCCTCTCAAGACAAGCCGAGCAAGGTTTTTGCCGATATATTCCCTCCGCGCGAAATCTGGATTCTCGGTGCAGGCAAGTTTGGGTCGCTGGCTGCCGAAAAGACCAGGAACAAATTTCCCCATGCCGCAATCACCATTACCGACAGGGACGCCGAGAAAGTCGAGCGCCTCAGCCGAGGACTGGGCATAATAGGGAAGGTGAATGACTCCATCCGGTCCATAACGAGACAGCCGCTGGCTGACCACGTCTGGGTGGTTCCCACTGTGCCGGTACACGTTGGGTTCGAATGGGTCCTGCATGAACTCTCAAAGGAAAAGGATGGGGTCACAAGGCTCCCGGTCCCTGCAGCAGCGGCGCCTCAGGTTCCCAATCCGATCCGGTCCTCTGCCGGCACCACTATTTACGCCAGTTTTGAAACCTTTATCTGTCCGGATTTCTGTACTGAACCTGAGGAAGCCTGCACGAAGTCCGGCAAGGCACGGATAAGTAACCTGTTTGAAGTCTTCGCTGAAATCCTGATTCCTGAATTCACGCCGGTGGTGCTCAGAAGCTGGCAGTTGGCGGGGGGAGTGGGCGGCTACCCGGCAAGGAGCATGAAGGATTTGCTCAGTGCAGTCGCACAAAGGCCGGGAAAATACCTGATCGGCACCAGCTGCCGCTGCCACGGGGTGCTGGATTCCTTGGAGTGGAGATAAATTGTCATTCCATAGGTAAGCCTTTTTGGAAGCAAAAAAGAGTTAGGACAGCTCTCGAGTGATCTTGAGCAATTAAGATGCTAGCTC
Organism: Syntrophobacteraceae bacterium; assembly: GCA_052147195.1. Taxonomy (GTDB): domain Bacteria; phylum Desulfobacterota; class Syntrophobacteria; order Syntrophobacterales; family Syntrophobacteraceae; genus SbD1. The sequence goes on along the minus strand of JBKQLC010000064.1, from coordinate 942 downwards.
CAAGAGTGTCCTTAAATAGTATTAGACCTGACGATCACGACTAAATGGGACAAATTGTGACGGAAGGTACAATCTTAAGCTGCATAACCAAAAACGCAATTCCAGCAGCATTAAGCATCCGGCACCGGCAAGAGCTTGTTGTTAGAAATGGTATCTATTATTTTTTTTCGGTCGGAAATCCAGCTTTTGACCACTCGCCCCACCCGCCTTTCAAAATAGATACCTGGGTAAAGCCCTTTTTAACAAGTTGCAGCGCCACCCTGGAGCTATGAGTTTCATAGCTTCAGTACAGAATGGTTATTCTGTCTTTTGAATACTTGCCAGCCCATGAATCGACATCCGCAGGATTTTCCCGAACGGCCCCCGGGATCTTGCTTCGGGAAAAGGTCCAGTTTATCGCGTCGCGAACATCTATTATCTGCAATTCCGTATTCCCTAGCGACGTTCTCAGTTCCTGAATCGACATCCTGCCTATGTTTTTGGAATCGCCTTCGGACGCAGGAGCCCTGCTCGGTTGCAAAGTGATAAACAACGCAAATGGAAGCAGAAGAAAAAATATACGTCTCATTTTTTCAGTCTCAACACCTCACGGAATGTGCGTTAAATCCCAAAAAGAACAGGGCGCTCTGTTTAACGGGATTCAGTCCACCTTGGGAAACAGGGCGCTCATTCACCTAAAATCTCCAGAGACATGCAAAAATCTTTTCTTGGAAGTCATTAATAGCATTAAGTATATGGAACAAAAAATTAAAGGTCCGTGCTTATCCCAGAAGTGCAGAGAAAAACACTGAGCGGTCAGCGCAGTGAATAAATCAGGGTCTTCCGGCAAATGAGTACCTGTGGTTCGGATTTTTGCCCCGAGGGGGCTGCATATAATAGCCCAGGGTCAGAGGAGCGCCACCCTGGGGATGTGACGCCAACAAGAACCAGTTCTTACCCTGT
>JBKQLC010000063.1:0-19150 GCA_052147195.1 Syntrophobacteraceae bacterium | reverse complement strand
GCAGGTCGTAATTGGCAACGCCGGGGGCATCCACATGAAATGGAATGAACAGCCGGTAAAAGCCCCCCGGGACCCCGGGCGTGTCCTGCGCTTCCGGTTGCCCGATTATGCAAAGGCGGATTAGGTTTAAAATACACCGTGTCCGCCGGGTATCTTTGAATCAAACACAGCCCCGAACCTTCGCTTCTGAATCCAATGTGTCTGAATCCAATATTGACATGTTTGGCTGCTGCTGCTAGAAAGATTGACCGAGAGTCAATTCTATTTGCGGTCAGGTGCGAAAGCTTAAAAGGGAATCCCGTTGAAATCGGGGGCGGTCCCGCCGCTGTAACGGGGACGAAATCCACCATGAGCCACTGGGAAACCGGGAAGGGGTGGAAAGTAGGACGATCCGGAGCCAGAACACCAGCCTGATGCGCATGGGAAAGCGGTACGAGGCAATACCGTTTTGTCGAAAAGGATTAATTAATCAGGGTGCGATCCTTGGGGCTGAGGCTTCAGGGATTTTTTTATTTTTGGGGGCACAGAAAAAGCACCAATTGCCATGGTCCCCCACAGCAGCACGATGAGATTTCCTCTTCTCAACGCTTTATACCACTCCACTGCCACCCCGGGAGGCCGCAACTCGCGGGGTGGTCCTCTCGCCAAGTCCGGGCCTCAAATCTTGCGCCTGTAGAGAAAATATCCTAATAACCTTTTCTGCGGTTTTGTGGGTTCTTAATCACGGGGCTGTTAGATTTTTTCCGCTGGGGAATGCCGCATCGAACGTGGAAATAAGAGGCATCCTTCTGACGCGATCTATGCCGCAATGAATTACCTTCTGATGGACAGTGGGACTCGCCTCTTCACCGGCACCGTCGAGGGAAATCTCACCCCGGATGAGCTTCTGCCCAGGCTGAAGGCCGCTGGAATCCGGAAGGTCACACTCGTTCCTCTCATGACCGTTGCCGGCGCGCATGCCTGCAAAGATATGGCCGGAAGCAAAGCTGGAAGCTGGAAATCGGTGCTTGCAAAAAATGGAATCGAGAGCGAGGCGGTCTTTACCGGCCTGGCCGAAAACCCGGATATAGTGACAGTCTGGCTGGACCACCTGGAGGAGGCTGCCTCAAAGCTGTAGCTGGGCCTCACCCCTGAGTTCCGGCGCATTTTTCAATATCGTTATTTAAGAATCCGGCTTAGAAAATCCTTCGTCCGCCGGTTCTTCGGGTTGGTGAAAAACTCCTCGCCTGAGCCCCGCTCAACTATCCGCCCCCCGTCCATGAAGATGATCTCGTCGGCCACCTCTCGTGCGAACCCCATCTCATGGCTCGCCACAAGCATGGTCATGCCGTCTTTGGACAGGCCGGCCATGACTTCGAGGACTTCCTGTATCATTTCGGGGTCGAGGGCCGAGGTCGGTTCATCAAACATCATGTATTCGGGTTCCATTGCCAGCGCCCGTGCAATAGCGACCCGCTGCTGCTGCCCCCCCGAGAGATTGCCGGGATAAGCGTCGGCCTTATCCGGAATGCCTACGCGCTCCAGCAGTTCCATGGCCTTTTTCTGAGCCTGCGGCTTCGGTATCTTCTTAACTATGATGGGAGCCAGCGTAATCATGTCCATCACGTTCATGTGGGGATAGAGCTCAAACTTCTGAAAAACCATTCCTGTCTTGCGGCGCAATTTGTACAGGTTGGTTTTCGGATCGCCAACAGAAACTCCGCCCACCAGTATCTCGCCCTTTTGGAAAGGTTCAAGGCCGTTTATGCATCGAAGAAGGGTGCTCTTCCCCGAGCCGCTAGGTCCGCAAATCACGATGGTCTGCCCGCTGCCAATCGTCTCATTTATTTCGGCCAGCACTTGAAAATTTCCATACCATTTGCTGACATTTCTGATCTCGATCATAACACCATGCTCTTTGCCCGTAATTTCGGCTGAGGCGGCCCGGTTAAGCCGATAATAAAGACAGGATAGGAAAAACTATAGAACTGTGGGGATATTATCTCAAGACTATACACGGTATTTTAGTTGGAGTTCATCAGGACTTTATATTCCACTCAGCCCAGATCGAAACTCCCTTGCCAGGTGCGGACTTCACATCACATTTACCGCCCGATAGCTCCACCCGCTCCAGCATCCCTCTCAGGCCGAAGCCACACCCTATTTTTCTTTCGGACAGCACCTTTTTGGGATTGAAACCCTGGCCGTTGTCTTTGATAAGGAAAACGATTGAAGAGCCGATCATTCTCAAGGAAACTTCGACCCGTTCGGCTCGGCTGTACTTCCGTATATTGTTAAGGGCCTCCTGCAGAAGGCGGAAAATCACTGTCTTGATGTCGGCCGGGATGTCCTCCTCAGATATTTCGAATTTGATAACAGGATCAATTGACGGATTCATTTCTTGGAACTCACGACAGAGCCAGGTTATGGTTGGAAGGATTCCCAGATCATCCAGAATCGAGGGGCGCAGATTAGCCATTATGCGCCGGGTTTCCTCTATGGCATTCTGGATCATGGCGCAAGACCGCTTTATACTCTCGCCGCTCTGACCTGCATCTCGCTCAGCGAACAACTCCCGCTCCATACAGAACTTGATTGCCGCAAGCTGCGAAGATAAACCATCGTGAATTTCCTGGGCTATGAGCTTCCTCTCATTTTCTCCTGAATTCAGGAGTTCAGAGGCGAGCGATCGGAGCCGCTTCCCGGCCTGGTTCAATTCCACCGTTCTTTCCTGAACCCGCAATTCAAGCTCATCATGGGACTTTCTAAGCTCTTCCTCCATGCGCTTGCGCTCGGAGATGTCCCAGATCAGCCCGTTAATCCTCACCGGCTGGCCTTTGCCATCACGGATCACTTTTCCGCGTGCGGTGAGGTAATGGACGCTTCCATCCGGCCGGAACGCTCGATACTCCGTTTCATAGGGCATATCCTGTTCAATGGTTCGGGCCCATGCCGCCTTGACCATATCATGGTCGTCGGGATGTAACGCCTTGTAGAACTCATCCTCAGTTCCGGTGAATTTAGCCGGGTCGATACCCAGAAGATGACAGACTTGATAGTCAAAACGGCGTTTGTTTTCCTTTAAATCCAGGTCCCACACACCCATATGAGCGGATTGCAGCGCAAGATCAAGCCGGGACCGGCTCTCGCGCAGTTCCTCTTCTACCCGCTTGCGTTCGAGTTCGCCGGCGGCGCGGACCGCCACCAGTTGGAGCATCGATTCAGTCAAACGGCGGTTCGCCAGGGGTTGGCGCCCAATGACCGCTATGAGTCCGATCGCTTGCCCTTTCGAACCCCAAAGGATGGTTCCTGCATAACTCTCGGCCTTCATCTCCTGCAGTATCACATCCCTGGGAAACAAACGGTGTACGCCCTTCGGAAAGCAACAAATCTTTTTCTCGACCACCTCGCAGCAGGGGGTATCTTTCAGGGTATAGGTCATGTTATCCGCAAATTTGCCGTCGGAGTAGACAGCCAAAGTCCGAGCGGACAGGCAGTCCCCCTCCAGCCGGTCGATGCAGACAAAATCCATTCCAAGGCTCAGGGCCAGGTATCGCGCCAGTGATTCGAAGAAGTCCTCGCCTGAGGCTACCCGGCCACACTGTGCCAGGAACACTTGAGTGTCCTCGATCAGCTTGCTTTCGGTTATATCTCTGAAGTAGACGGATAATCCCTCGGAGGATGGGTATGCATGGCATTCCCACCATTTATTGAGAGGGCTGTTAGGATAGCATCCCTCGAAATGAACGGGCGCACCGGATTCGACTGCATCACGAAAACGGGGGTAAAATTCAAGTTTGACCACCTCCGGGAAGAGTTCCCAAAAGACTCCTCCAATGAGGCTTTTCCTTTTCGTGCCCAGCATTTTCGCCCCGGACTTGTTCAGGTAAGTGATACGCCACTCCCTGTCAACCGAAATAAAACCGTCCGTAATGCTCTCAAGGGTAGCGTTGAGTTGCTGATACGCCTTCTTTAATTTCTCCTCCGCCAGCTTTTGCGGGGTAATTTCCCAGATGATTCCGTTCATCCTGACCGGCCGGCCATTATCATCACGGACCGCCCTGCCGCGCGAAGCCAGGTAATGGATGCTGCTGTCCGGGTGGACCACCCGATACTCTGCTTCGTAAAGCCCGTCGTGTTCAATGGCTCGGGCGAGAGCCTCACTGGTTGCACGGCGGTCGTCAGGATGGATTACGTTTAAGACCTCATCTGCTGTTCCGGTGAATTCCGCCGGGGCGATACCAAGAAGATGACAGACCTGGTCGTCAAACCAGCGTCTGTTTTCCGCTATGTCCAAACGCCACGCCCCCATACGCGAAGACCGCAGTGCAAGATCCAGCCGGGACTGATTCTCGCGCAACTCTTCCTCAACCCGCTTGCGCTGGGTAATCTCCCAGGCAATGTCGGCCAGGTAGGATGCCGCTTCGATGTCTTCTTGAGTGTAATCTTCGGGTTTGTTCCCGATACCGAGTATGGCTACAACTCGGCCGGACCTCATGATAGGTATGGAGATTTCCCGGATAACGGGGGGATGCCCGTCGGGCAGGCCCTTTCGATGAGGCAATGCAGGGTAGTCGTTGTGTATTACCGGGCGCTTTTCACGAACACAGTCCACCCACACCCCAGCCTTCTCTATTGGATAATGCGCGCCTTTTCCTACTGCTGTGCAGAATTCACCGAGTGTTCTCGTTGACCATGCCTGGAGTGAAAGGGTTTTCTGATCGCTTTCCACAAAATGGAGGAACCCTATGGGGCTGTCGAGCAGTGCGCAAATTTCATCCAGTATTTTCTGAAGCAACTCCTCTACAGAATGAGATGTTGCGAACTCCAGCAGGTTCAGACGCACATGGATAATGTCCTCAGTTCGCTTGCGCTGGGTAATGTTGCGGACCACGCTTATCAGGGTGCGTGCGCCTTCGATTGTCTCGCCCCGCGAACTAACCTCCACCGGGAATATGCTGCCGTCCTTGCGCCGGTGAAAAGTCTCAAACAGAGCACCCCGGCTTTCCGCTTCGTCCATTTGTCCCTGAGTAAGCATCCGGGTATCGGGCGCCCGCAGGTCATGGATCGTCATCGTCAGCAAGGTTTCATAGCTGTATCCATAAGCTTTGACAGCAGCGGCGTTTGCCTCCAGTATGCGGCCGTCGTCCCGCCGAATGAATAAAATGATATCGCGGCCCTGGCCGGCCAATAGTGCGTAACGCCGCAGAAACTCCTCCGCCTGCTTGCGGCTTGCGATGTCGCGGATGAGCCAACGCAAACTGATATCTTCGTGCTCCGGGATTTGAACCTTGGCAAGGTTTATCGATGCCCAGAAAGACGTTCCCTTCCAGGGTTGCAAACGAAGCTCCCAATCTTTTATAGCTTCGAGAGCATCCATCTTGTTTAATTGCTGGAAGAAGGCTGTTTTATCCACTTTGTCCACAAAAAGAGCTAATGGCTTTCCGACGATGAAGTCTCGTGCGGAATCGAAGAGTTCCGCTGCGGCGAGGTTGGCCTGCTCTATAATCCCATGAAGATCGGTTACGACGTATCCGTCTGGAGCATCCTCGAAAAGCTCGACGTACCTCTGGTGTTCCCGCTGCTCCTCTCGACAGGCTTCAGCCAGCTCTTCCCGTTGCGCATAGACCTCAGCATGAGCGGCCCGAAGTTCCTCCATCGCATCGGTGAGATCATTCAATACGCCTTGAAGCAACCGATCGTTTTCGCGAAGCAATCTCCCTTGCGAACGGCCGCGAAGTACTTCCAGTATCGAGTCGACTTTATGCTCGGCCAGAGAGTAACGGCTATCGGGTCTCATGGCGCCCTTTGGGATAATCGTAGGAGGTGTGGAGCGCTTGAAATCTTAAACTACTAGTACCACAGGGCCATTAGGATGAAGAAATGTTGATATGAGACGAGGCCTGACTAAAGCTGGAGTTTAACATCCCAGAACACTACTTGCAACATAGAGATTAACTGGATCGCCGCAAGAACACGGTGTTTGGGATGGTCCCTTTTTTGGCTGTTATCAGGGCTGCCGGATGAAAACCGCCAATTATGAATTATAATTTTGAAGCGAGCGTGATATCGTTCAAAGTGAAATTGTTCCTTTCGCGGCATCGGAAATGCCAAGTTGTCTTAGCCTTGCCATCTTTCTTTTGTTACGAGCAGACCCGAAAACCCTTCGCCAAGATATGCGGAAATTGCCCTTTCAACAGGGGAACTTCCGTTGGCCGTTCAGCAGAGTTTCCTTAATTTATTATGGATGATGATGAGGGAACCGGATGAAAGTGAAAAAGTTGAATACGCAAGCGTCACCCGGAAACGAGACTGCGGAAAAATCCTTCCCTATCGTCGCTCTGGGGGCTTCCGCGGGCGGGCTCGAAGCGCTTCAGAGGTTTTTCGACCACATGCCTTCTGACTCCGGCATGGCCTTCGTGGTCGTCCAGCACTTGAACCCTGCAGGAAAGAGCCTGTTGGGGGCTATCCTGCAAAAGCACACGCAAATGGAGGTTCTGAACGCGGAAGACGAGACGAGGGTCCAACCAAACCGCGTTTATCTCAATCCAGCCGGCAAGGACGTCGGTATCTTCAATGGGGTTTTTCAGATGACAGACCCGATTAAAATACGAGGGGTCAGCCTTCCCATCGATCACTTCCTGCGCTCCCTGGCACAGGACCTGGGAGAAAGAGCCCTTTGCGTAATTCTCTCAGGCACCGGCAGTGACGGCACCCTGGGGCTCAAGGCAATTAAGGAGTTCGGGGGGATGACCATTGTTCAGGACCCGGAGAGTGCCAAATATGATGGAATGCCAAGGAGCGCCATATTGGCCGGTCTTGCGGACCACATTCTGCCCGTTGAAAAAATCCCTCGGGAGTTGCTGAGCTATGTAGAGCAACCCTACCTAAAACCTTCCGGAAAACTCCAGACCGAGGAGAAGCAATTCACCGGTCACGTGCAGAAGGTCTTGATGCTTATTCGCTCCGTTACGGGCAGGGATTTCTCGGGATACAAACAGAGCACCATCCACCGCAGAATCAGGCGCCGCATGGCCGTTCACAAGATCGAACTCGCGGCGGACTACCACCGTTATCTCCGGGAGAACCATGCCGAAATATATAGACTCTTTAAAGAGTTACTAATACTGGTGACGAGTTTTTTCAGAGACCAGTCAGCGTTTGAAGTTCTGGCCGCCAGAGTGATTCCTCAGATCCTTACCAACCATCGGGACGGTTCACAGGTGCGCGTCTGGGTGCCGGGATGCGCCACCGGAGAGGAAGCCCTGTCGATTTCAATGCTCTTTATGGAAGCGATGGATAAGCTTGACAGACACTTCCCTTTTCAGGTGTTTGCAACCGACGTAGACCCGGAGGCTATCCAGCGCGCGCGGGCTGCCGAATATCCCGAAGCAATCGCATCGGAGGTTTCGCCGGAGCGCCTGGAGCGTTTCTTCATCAGGAAGAACGGGGGCTACGCACTAAAGAAAGACATTCGCGATTCTATCGTATTTGCAGTTCAGGACCTTGTAGCCGATCCTCCTTTTTCCAGGCTGGACCTGATCAGTTGCAGAAATGTCCTGATCTACATGGACACTCCACTGCAAAAGAAGATAATGGAGCTTTTCCATTTTAGTTTGAGTGACAATGGGTACCTCTTTCTTGGAACATCGGAATCGATCGGGCAATTCTCAGACCTTTTCTCAACCGCTGATGTAAAGGCAAAGATCTTTAGGTCAAAGAAGCTTCACACCCGGCAAGCCGCCCCTGCGTTGCCTTCGGGTGAGTCTATCGGCACTGGTCGGGCAACCCGGGAAAGGCATGAGTTCAAAGTGGCAAACGTCAGGGAATTTGTGGAAAAACTCGTACAGGATGAGTATGCACCCGCCAGCGTGCTCATTAACGAAAAATTAGATGTGATCTATTCCCAGGGACCGACCGGCAGGTACCTGTTCTATCCCAAAGGGGAGCCGAGTTCCAATATTCTCAAGATTGTCCCCGACTCGTTGCGTCTTCGCCTGCCGACGGCAATCTTCAAAGCGCTCAGGGATGGGGCGCCTTCGGTTCTTCATGGATTACGGCTAAAGCTGGAAGGGCGTGCCAGAGCGGTCGATGTCACCATTCGTCCTCTGCAGATGCCGGCTGATACTCAGAAGCTCGTTCTCCTGGTATTTATTGACAGACCATATTCTGATAAACGTAGCGCGAAAAAGTCCGGCGAGGAGACAGATTCGTGCATCGATGAGATCGAACGCGAACTACAGGTTATCCGCGAGAACCTTCAGGCTACAATCGAAGGACAGGAGGCCGCCAATGAGGAACTCAAGTCGACCAATGAGGAACTCCAGTCCGCCAATGAAGAGCTGCAGAGCATGAACGAAGAGATGGAGACCGCCAAAGAGGAGCTCCAGTCCACAAACGAAGAGCTGGTTACGGTAAACTCCGAGCTTCAGGCCAAAATAGATGAGATGTCCGATCTCAATAACGACGTCAATAATCTTCTTGCGAGTACGGAAATCGGGACCATCTTTCTTAATGCCCACCTTGGGATCAAACGTTTCACCCCCTCTATGACAAAGCTGTTCAGCCTCATCCCCGCAGACGTGGGAAGACCCATCCAGGATTTGACCACCAAAATATCGTACCCGGATCTCTATAATGATGCGCAGATGGTCCTTGATACCCTCCAGGCAAAGGAAACCGAGGTGATGGCTGAACACGGCAGATGGTTTTTAATGCGTACCCTGCCCTACCGGACCAAAGAAAATGTAATAGATGGAGTGGTGATCACCTTCATTGACGTAACGGATCGAAAGCGGGCAGTAGAGCAGATGCGTTCGGCCAAAAACTTCGCCGAAAGAATCGTGGAGACCGTGCGAGTGCCTCTGCTGATTCTCGATCCGGACCTTAACGTAATTTCCGCAAACATCCAATTCTGCCGCAAGTTCGGGACGACACGCGGTGAAACCGAGAACAAGCGCATCTACGATCTTGGAAACGGCCGATGGAATATCCCCGGACTTCGGGAACTGCTGGAGCGAATCCTACCCGATAACAAATCTGTTGATGACTTCAAGGTCGAGCACGATTTCCCGGGAATCGGCTTTAAGAAGATGTTCCTCAATGCCCACCTGATTCCGGAGGAGGGTGAGTGCGCAGGCATGATTCTTCTCTCCATGGAAGATATTACCGGTTAAAGCTGACTGAGCGGTGAAGATATCCTCAGTAGCATAGCATCTCCAGCAGGAATGATGATTGAGATGCGAGTCATTACTTATACACCCGATAAGTGCCCCTTGTTGTCACGCCTCAACTCCTGTCACGGCCCTGGCCAACGCCGCCAGCTTCTCATCCAGCCGCTTGGCCGCAGCCGCCACTTTCTGATTACGCAAGCGGGCCATCAATGAAGAGGGAAGATCATAGGCCAGCCGGGTTTTTCCTGTTGCAGAATCTTCGTAGACCATCATCCGCACCGGCACGTTCAAACCGACGCCGAGGTCGTGTTCCAACATCGTCCGCGCGATGAGCGGATTTCCGAGGATGTAGAGTTTGCACCGGGCCGGCAGTCCGATGTGCGACATCCACGCGCCATGATCGATATCCAGAAAACGCATGAAGCCGCTTTCTCCTTCAAAGGACCGGACCCGAGCCTCAAAGTCGTGCGCGCCGGTGGAAGCGGCCAGGACCTTTTGGAATGCGTCGCTGGTGATCTCACCTACAGCCTTCTCAAAAGCGGTGACGACTTCGTCGAACGTACGTTCGCTCACATGCTCACAGTGAACCAACGTGCTTTCATCTTTCATAGCTTACCTCCTGTGTGAACGGCGCCAGTCGCGTGTGTTTCGGATTGTGTTCCGCATCCACCGTGGCTGCCGCCTCTCGCGCCCGTCGCACTTCGCAGGTTTTCAAGTTCAACCGATGTTTGGCTATCCGGCATAATCGCTCCATGTTCTTCAGGCTAAGAAACTGTATGGAGGTCGTCAACGGGTAAAGATTCCAGGCAACTGCTGCCAAAATATCGCTGGATGCCGGTGAGACTTCCCACCTTTAGAATCCATGCAGGAACTGACGCACTGACGCTGCTATCCAATATTTAGCTGATTTATCCGCTACTTGTTCGTGAGATCGCAATGATTACCGTTTTTTTATGGGGTGATATGGAATGAGTGATCAGGTGGAGGGTCTCCGGGCCATCGTGAGCATTAAGACACTTTCCGATGCTGCGTAGGAGAAGCTCAATGCTCCAGGCCCTGCCCCGGATCAAGTCCTGGGCAGCTCTGATTCGGGAGCGGGAACCTACCCTGACAGATGGCAGCCCTGGCGCTGCATCGACTTTCATACCAGGGCTTTATTTCTTATAGAGGTCTAAAAAGGAGACTATCATGGCTCTCAAGCAAACACATGGCGCTTCTCGCCGTCACGAGCCCGCCATGGATCAACTCGCCGCTGGAGATATCGGCATTGTCAACCGGAGCCGGAGCGAAGCCGCGAAAGCCGAGATCACCGTCCGGCCGCTCCGCGAAAACATCAGCGTCCTCATGGGTTCCGGCGGGAATATTACCGTCCTTTCCGGTCCCGGCGGCAAGCTTTTCGTCGACGCCGGCATATCAGCCTCACGGCCCAAAATCACCGCTGCGCTCGCCGCGATCAGCCCAGACCCCATCAGGTACCTCATTAATACCCACTGGCACTTCGATCACACGGGCGGCAACCAATGGGCGCACGCTGAAGGCGCCACGATCATCGCCCACGAGAACACGCGCAAGCACCTTTCCAGCATCACGCGAGTGGACGATTGGGACTTTACTTTCCCACCCTTACCCGAAGACGCACTTCCGGCAGAGGTATTCAAGACTGATCGCACTTTAGGCCTAAATGGCGCCACCATTGTACTCGAGTACTACGGCCCCTGCCATACCGACGGCGATATCTCCGTGGAGTTAGCCGACGCCGATGTCTTTATCACCGGTGACACGTGGTGGAACGGTTTTTATCCCTTCATCGACTATTCGACCGGCGGCAGCATCAACGGTATGATCCGCGCCACGGAAGCCAACCTTGCCAAGGTCACGGACAAGACCATCATCATCCCGGGACATGGTCCCGTCGGGGATAAATCCCACCTCGCCGAATACCGCGACATGCTGGTCAACATGCGCGACAAGGTGGCCGATATCAAAAAACAGGGCATGTCACTCGAGGAAGTGCTCACCGCCAAACCCTCGGCTGCCTATGATGCCAAGTGGGGCAGGTTTCTGATCGACGGATCTTTCTTCACCCGGCTGGTATACGCCGGTGTCTAAATACACTCTTTTATCAAGAACAGGATGGGAGCAGCTATTATGAAGACGATGCGAGCTGTGCAAGTCACTAAACCGGGTGGCCCCTTTGAACTCGTTGAACGCGAGATTCCGGAGCCAGGCCCGGGGTCCGCGCGCATTAAAGTTCAAGCCTGCGGCATCTGCCACAGCGACTCTTTAACCAAGGAGGGAATCTGGCCCGGCATCGTGTACCCGCGTGTCCCGGGACATGAAGTTGCCGGAATAATTGATGCGGTCGGCGCCGGCGTGGCCGGATGGGCGGCAGGCCAACGGGTAGGAGTCGGCTGGTACGGCGGACACTGCGGGTATTGCGATTCCTGCCGTCGCGGTGACTTCGTTACCTGCCAAATCGCGCCTCAAATACCCGGCATCACGTACGACGGCGGCTATGCCGAATTCATGATCGCCCCCGCCTCAGCCCTGGCTCTGATCCCGCAGGAGCTTTCCGCCGTAGACGCGGCCCCGTTGATGTGCGCAGGCATAACCACCTTCAACTCCCTTCGGAACAGCGGGGCCCGGCCCGGCGATACGGTTGCAGTATACGGCTTGGGCGGGCTCGGACATTTGGCTGTTCAGTTCGCCGCGAAGATGGGCTTCAGGACGGTGGCCATTGCTCGGGGCCGGGACAAGGAACCGCTGGCCGCAAAGCTTGGCGCGCATCACTACATTGACAGTCAGGCGCAGGACGCTGCGGCTGAGTTAACCAAATTGGGCGGCGCCAGGGTCATCATCGCAACAGTGACGAGCGGCAAAGCAATGAGTGCGGTCGTGGGCGGTCTCGGCGTCAACGGGAAGTTAATCGTGATAGGTGCTGCTGAAGACCCGCTCGAAGTGAATGGACTTCTGCTTATCATGGGACGCCGGTCGATCGTTGGGTGGCCGTCCGGCACGTCTATCGATTCACAGGATACGCTCTCCTTCAGCATGCTCACGGGCGTGCGGCCCATGACTGAAGTCTTCCCGCTGGAGCGTGCCGTCGAGGCCTACGAACAGATGATTAGCGGCAGGGCGCGGTTTCGGGTAGTTCTCAAAACCGAAGGGTGAAAAGTGAAGGGTGAAAGAATGAAAATTTCACCCTTCTAACTTAACTTTTCACACTTCAGGGGTTTCCCGGGGAGACGGCTTCTGAACCTAAAAGTTGTCCGGACAAACCGGATGAATGACGGTTCCCGTCAGAAGCCCACCTGCTCAAACCCTTTCAAGCCCAAAATTTTCCTGGCTTCGTCGGGTGTAGCAGGATCGATGCCCAACTCTCCGGCGATGCGGACTATCTTGGCGACCTGCTCGGCATTGCTTTGCGCCATCCTGCCTTTTTCAAGGTAAAGATTGTCCTCAAGACCTACACGGACATTGCCGCCTAGAAGCAGGGACTGCGTGCAAATGGGGAACTGGGCACGTCCCGCGACGCAGACGGAAAACTCGAAATCCCCGATGCTCTTCTTCGCATAGTCCACGAGAAAAAGAAGGTTCTCGGAACTCGGCGTGATTCCGCCCAGGACCCCCATGACGAACTGAATATAAACGGGCTTTTTGACATACCCCGCCTGGATCATGAAGGCTATGTTGTTAACCATCCCGGAGTCATAGATCTCAAACTCGGGCTTGGTCCCGGTTTCCTTGAATATCGCACAGTATTCCTTCATGGACTTGAAGGTATTGGCGAAGATGAAATCCTCCGTCATGCCGAGATACTGTTTCTCCCATTCAAACTTCCACTCTTTGTATCGTGGGATCACTGGAAAGAGGGCGAAATTTATGGAGCCGGCGTTAAACGATGCAAGTTCCGGCTTGTAAAGGGTCACCGGTGCGGCGCGCTGCTCGGTCGTCATTCCCAGCCCCCCGCCCGTCGTAATGCAGACGACCATGTTGCAGCGGCTCTTGATGCTCGTGATGATTTCCTTCATGAGGTTTACATCGGGCACGGGCATCCCCGTCTCGGGATTGCGGGCATGGACATGGCAGACGGCAGCCCCTGCCTCATAGGCCCTCACAGCCTCATCGGCAATCTGGGCCGGCGTGATGGGGAGATAATCCGACATCGTCGGGGTGTGGATGCTTCCCGTGATTGCCGCCGTTATGATGGCTTTTTCTTTCATTCTGTTCCTCCTTGTTTCTTCGGATCCAAAAAGTCGGGCTCGAGAAACTCGGGATTTGGATACGTATAAAATCCTTTTCCGCTCTTAACACCCAGTTCACCTCTTTTGATCATCTCCGCCAGTGCGTCGGGCGGCTTGTCGCTGGGGTCCTTCGAATCAGCGTAATAGGACATCTCGATGTTGAATACGGTATCCAGACCAACGGTATCCATCAGAGCAAAGGGGCCGACTTTCATGCCGGAGAAGATGCGCCACGCCCGGTCGATGTCCCGGAAGTCGGCGAAGTCATTTGCCCACATATAGAGGGTTCGTTTCTTTATGGCCCGCCAGACGCTGTTGAAACAAAAGCCCAGGGTCTCCTTCTTCACCCTCAACGGCACAACACCCAGAGAACGGATCCATTCCTCACCCTTCTGCATGGCCTCGGGAAGAGTCTTTGTCCCCGCCATGAGATCAGCCATATTCAATCCCTGGAGCGGAAAATAGAAGTGGATGTTGATGCAGCGCTCCGGCCTGCCGCTGCTTTCTTCCATTCTCGATACGGGAAGGGAGGAGCTGTTAGTGGCAAAGATCGCTTTGGCCGGCGCCTTTTCTCCCATCTGCTTGAAGACCTCTCGCTTTATTTCCACGTCTTCCGTTACCGACTCTTCAACCAGATCAGCGTCTTTGAGCGCATCACCAAGGTTCGCCGCAAACCGGATGCTCTTTTTGCATTCCTCCCACTTATCCCAGGGAATGAACGGGTCGATGCCCTTTCCTTTTAAGTCCGCATAAAGTTTGGCGTAGGTTTCATCAAAGGCGCCTTCCCTGATGTCGAAGGTGCTGACCTTGTAGCCGGCATATGCTGCAATCATGGCGATCTGCGTCCCCAAAACGCCCGTGCCGACCACTGCTACACGTTCAAATGATTTTTTCATAAATTCTCCTTTCCAACCGGGGATGGTTTATGCACTGATTATTATTCTGCATCAAACTTACAAGAAACGGGTTTAATTTAGATTTTTTTCAAAAACTTCAGTATCTCGATGAGGCCGTCATCCCGCCACCTGGCAATTTCTTCATTGGTGCGGCCCTGTTCGGATGGACGATTGGCCATTTCTCTGTTCACGCCTTCCTGAGCAGTTTCATACCAGCCCTGCGGCCATTTCTTCCAGACCGCCATATCCTCCCACCAGAGTTCCACGGAATTCTCGACGTGTTTGAGCAGGCCCTGAATCCCCTGGGGACCGCCTCCCAATTGGTAGATGAGGTTGGGACCCATGAGAGCGTAGCGCAGGCCCGGTCCGTAGTTTACGGCTTTGTCGATGTCCTCCACAGAGCAGACCCCTCTCATCACGAGATCGACGGCTTCCCGGTAGAGGGCCATGGAGAGCCTGTTGGAGATGAACCCATGGGCCTCCTTCCGGAGAACGATGGGTTCCTTGCCCAGAGCCATGTAGAAGTCGCAGGCTCTCTTCACGGTCTCTTCGCTCGTCTTTTGCCCCCTGTTGATCTCAACAAGGGGGATAAGATGAGGAGGATTGTAAGGGTGGGCGCCCAGACATCTCTCAGGATGCTTTGAACTTTTTGCAATCTCCGTGATAAGGAGCCCTGAAGTGCTGCTCGCGAAGACGGCATCCGCCGGAGCATGTTTATCAACCTCCGCGAGCAGGGCCTGTTTTACTTCATATTGCTCGAGGACAGACTCCTGGAGAAACTGGACGTCTTTCACGGCCTCTGCAAGGTCCATCGTGTATTTTGCCAGGCCCAGGGCCACGTTCATTTCACCCGCCGTCAAGATGCCTTTTGAGACGAGATATTCCAGGTTTGCCCGGATACGATTCCGGGCTGTCTTCAGGGCCTCATCGCTGATGTCGTAGATATTGGCGGATATACCCTTCCAGAGGAAGTTGGTCGCCCAGCTTGAACCGATAAGGCCTCCTCCCAGCACAGCCGTTTTTCTGATCTCGGGTATCTTCACGGATTTTTCCTCCCGGACTCCAATCAACCATAGATCCAGATCCCCAGCGGGATCGCGAAGAACAGGGCTATGGTAGTCGCTACAACGTGCCCCCAGAAGATGTGTTTGTATGCGTTGGCGTGGGTGAGCCCGGAGACCGCAAGAATGGTGATGACGACTCCGTTATGGGGCATGGCGTCCCAAGCGCCGGACGACATGGCGGCAATCCTGTGGATCAGGTCCGGACTCAGGCCCAGGGCAAGATACTTGGGAACCAGGGTCGTCAGGACAATTCCGAGGCCTCCGGATGCGGACCCGGTGATGGCTGCCATGATGCTCGTAGAGACCGAAAGAGAGATGACCGGGTTCATGGGAAGCGTCAGCAGCCAGGAGGAGACCGCCGTGAATCCCGTTGTAGCCGCCACGGCCATACCGTAGCCGACGTCGGCGCAGGTGTTCACTATGGGAACGACCGTGTTCAGGGCCCCTCTATTCAAAGTATCCAGAATCTTTACGTAGTATTTCCAGAACAGGATGAGGCAGGCCACCACACCGGCTGTCAAAGCGACAACGGCATCTCTTTTGACATAGGGAAGGTCGATGTTGAGCAGCAAGAGAACGATCAGCGGTGGAACCAGGCTTAACCATACGCTGGGCAAGGGGCCCGAAGCCGGGACTCCTGCTCCGAGGACGCCGGCTGCCGGTTCCTCGTACACTTCACCTCTCGCCTTGGACTTTTTCAGTATGTAGCGAAAATACAGGACGTTTAAGGCTGCGACAACGAACGCTCCCATAAGACCGACCAGCGGAGCCGAAGTCGTCGTTGAGGCCATGTATTTTGTGGGCATGATGTTTTGGATCTGCGGAGTTCCCGGGAGCATGGTCATCGTCAGCGATGCCGCTCCGAATACGAATGCCGCCATGAAGAGATGCCAGGCGAGATCCGCCTCCTTGAAGAGGGGCCGAGCGATCGGAATAACCGTGAATATGACGACGAACAGGCTCACGCCGCCGTAGGTCAGACATATGGAGACGATCGAAATAGCCAGAAGCACCCGCATGGGACTCTCTTTTCCGATCACTTTCAAAATACCCTCGGCGATGGAGCGCGCCGCTTGCCCGTCTTCCATGAATTTGCCGAACACGGAACCGGCCAGAAAGATCAGGTAAAATTTCCCGGCGTAATTGACGAACCCTTTCATATAGGGTCCTGTCATCGTTTCCATGATATTCATTTGAGAAAAAATGGATAGTAAGACAACGGCCAGGGGTGCAATGATGATAATATGCCATCCCCTCAGGGCCAGAACGACAATGAACGCTAACGATACAATAATTCCTATGACACTCCAGTCCATCTTGTCATCCTCCTTTCATTGCAATCTCTCATGTCCCTCCGGGACACCCGCAACCATGAAAAGATCCGTATGGTGGACTAAGCGCAGACCCGTAGGATGGGTGGAGCGAAGCGCAACCCATCAAGTCTTTTCCGCAGCAGAACAATGAGCGGCAGCGTCCGGTTATGTTTCCATACCTTACGCACTTGATCTCATGAAGTTCCACCAGTCAGGAGCCTGTCGCCGTCATGGAAATCGAACAGGCGTGCCTGACCGATCAGGCACGCCTAAGGCAAGAGAGGTCTATTTCTCTTTTTGCACGAGGGCACGCAGCGCACGTTCTTTGGTCTCATAAATGTGCGGCGCCACATCCCGCTTTGCCAGTTCATCGCCGAGCTTCATCCGCAGGAAGGTACTTGTCGTATAACGCGTAGTGCTTTTGTAGAAACGCATGACATATTTCACCAAATCCGAATATTCATCGACCAAATCCGGGGCTATGTTGAAATTGTCATAGTTTACAATCGTATTGACTTTCTTACCCAAAGGAACCAACATGCTCTCAATAATTGCCTTGATTCTCAGGATATCCTCTGACGTCTTGACATATAGGTTTTCAAAGTTGACAAAGAAAAGATTCTCCTCGGGATCGTAGGTCAGGCGTTCATCGATCGGCATGCTCAGCAGATCGTTCTTCAGACCCATTGGCTCCGGCCGAAAAATCCTCGGGTCCATCAGTTGGGGCGCCTTGTTTATGATCGGTTTAAAATCCATAAGGGCCAGGACGTCCCTCTCCATGTCGATTCCTGGAGCTATTTCAATCAGTTCCAGGCCTTCTTCCCGAAGCCTGAAGACACAGCGCTCCGTAACGTAGAGCACAGGTTGCTTGTTCATTGCGGCATATCGGCCACTGAAGGTTTTCTGTTCGACTTGATCGATGAACTTCCGCTCTCTTCCCTCCTGTTCGATCTTCACCTTGCCGTCTTCCAGTGCAACCTTCAGCCCCCCCGCAGTGAAAGTGCCGACAAAAATAATATTTTTGGAATTTTGGCTGATGTTGATGAATCCGCCCGGTCCAACAAACCTCGGTCCGAACTTGCTGACATTGACGTTCCCCTCCTTGTCCACTTCCGCAGCCCCAAGGAATGCCATGTCCAGACCGCCTCCGTCGTAAAAATCGAACTGGTAAGGCTGGTCGATCAGGGCGACCATGTTGGTTCCGGTGCCGAAGTTGACCCCCATGTTGGGAAGCCCGCCGATGACGCCGGGCTCGGTTGTCATGGTCAGGTACTCGAGGATCCTCTCTTCATTGGCAACCTGGGCAACTCCATCCGGCATACCGATCCCCAGGTTAACTACACTGTTGGGCATCAACTCGAAAGCCGCCCGCCTGGCAATGACCTTTCTGGGGCTCATTTCCATAGGCGGAATTGACTGCATAGGCATCCGGATCTCACAACTGAAAGCCGGATTATAAAATTCGATAAAAGTTTGCCAGTGGTTTTCGGGCTTGGCTACCACCACGCAGTCGACGAGTATCCCCGGGATCTTGACATCACGGGCATTGAGCGTCCCACGGTCGGCGATTCGTTCAACCTGCACCATGGTAATGCCGCCGGAATTCCTGGCGGCCATTGCCATGGACAGTGCTTCAAGGGTAAGGGCCTCTTTCTCCATGGTGATATTCCCGTCCTCATCCGCCGTCGTCCCTCTCAAGAAGGCAACGTCGATAGGCAGGGTTTTGTATAAGAGGCATTCTTTTCCGCCGATGTTAATCAGTTCGACGATGTCTTCTCCCTCTCTTTTCGTCAGTTCATTGAGTTTTCCGCCATCAATCCTTGGGTCGATAAAAGTTCCAAGACCGACGTAGCTTATGTGGCCGGGCTTATGCCCGGCGATATCTCGGAAAAGATGAGAGACCACACCCTGAGGAAGGTTGTAGGCAAGAATCGTGTTTTCCCGGATAAGTCTCTGAAGCTCAGGCGCCAGCCCGATATGGCCACCGATGACTCTTCCTATCATCCCTTCAACGCCAAAATGGTTCAGTCCTCTCGTTTTGCCGTCTCCCTGCCCGGCGGCGTAAATCAGGGTCAGGTTCCTGGGACCTCCCGTCCTCAAAAAGTGTTCCTTGAGCTGGATGACGATCTCTTCCGGAAAACCCGATCCAACGAAACCTTCATTTGCAATCGTATCACCGTCTCTTATAAGACTGACGGCTTCTTCCGCCGAAATGATCTTGCCTTTCTTCATGCGCATCGCCTGGACCGGCGTAAGCATGGGATGGGTGAATCCGTTTTTGGAGACCATTTCTGCCATGGGTAAATTCCTTTCTTACGCCTCCATCGACAGAGTCTGCTTTGGAAAAGCGCCGAGCGCTCCTTCCTGGAGGCGTTTCACTATGCCCCCCGGGATTGTTGCGCCTCAAAAGCTACGCACCAATCCCGGGGGCAAGGGTTTATTAGACAGGCGCTTCTAGTAAATCCCCGTGAGCGAGTAGAA
>JBKQLC010000062.1:0-75492 GCA_052147195.1 Syntrophobacteraceae bacterium | reverse complement strand
AGAGGTGGCAAACGTAAGTATGAGGAGGCATCCCTATTGACTCGGCCTGAGACTCGTAAGGACGCGAAAGGACAGGTTATTCTCTTAAGTTAGCGGCATTAGGTACGACCCAATGCGCTGACGACCGGGAAGGTGAGATTATGCTTGTCACCGGCGATCTTGAGCTGAATATTGATGCAGTTGAGGAATCCCTAGCTGCTGCAAGGACGATTCTTGATGATCAATGGCTGGTTCGAGAACATAAGAAAGAGCCGCAGGACTTCATTCTTGGCCATCGGCTAATGCTCAAATCTCCTCGTCAAATCACTCAAACGATCAGAGAAGGCAAGAGCAACGAAATGCATCCCCTTGCTGAGGCTGTCTTGATAGGTGAGGAAGTTGTTGGTCATTACCGCCGAAATGGCAATTTAGTGGGAAGTAGTGCATTGTACCGTCTTTGCGCTCTGCGCGATGTCGTTCGTCGGAAAGACTCCATTAACAATATTGAGTCCCGCCTTCCACGACTACAAGGCGAACAATGGAAATCCACTTTATACGAGTTGCTCACGGCAGCGGCATATTCGGAGCACACAAGGGTTTCTCTAATTGAAGAAGGGGTTTCTGCTGTACCCGATTTGGAAGTTCAACTCACGCCGATGGCGTTCGTTGAATGCAAGGCGAAACTGCAACGTGAAGATGTCGTTGAACGATTCACCTGGCGTTGCAGGAGAGAGGCTTTGGGGGCGATCCGGTCATACCTCGTCCAAGTAGACAGTGGCTTCATAATCCGCATTGAAGTCAAGGAAAACGAGACGATTCCAAAGTTGCCGCAAATTATTCAGCAGATGGTCACCGAGGGTATCGAGCAAAAGAGGACGCTTGGAGCGGCAATCTTTATCACTCCAGTTGAATCGCGCCCGCGTGTTCTTCCTCGGCCCATGCCGGTCCACTCTGCGGAGCTTTGGGAATGGATGGTCGGCTTTAAGGAATGGAGGGAGTGGCATGAGATTCATACAAGCGGCGATTTTAAGATGCAAAACTTATCGAATCTTATTGCCACCGAAGTTCAACGCCCGGTTCTTATATGCTATCGATCCTCTGGTCTGGCCCACGGTGTACAAAATATTCGCCAAACACTGAAGGATGCTTGTCGGAACCAATTTAAGAAACACTCTCCAGGGATTCTTCATGTCCTCGTGAATACTGATCTATACGGCATTGGGTCGAATGTCACTCCTGCTAGAATAGCTGAGGACCTGAAAAAAGATGCTCTATCTGTGCTAAGGGAATACTCTCGCCTATCGGCCGTTTTGTTCGATGTAGTAACTCCACCGCCGCCGGGTAGTTTGCGCAGTAACCATTTAAGACTTCGGTTCTCCACAGAAAACACAAAATCTAACATGGTACATTTACCACCCATTGAATCTGTATTCCTCCTTTAGTTTTTCTCTGATGCATATTTTGAGAAGAGGTTCTGAAGTGGTCATCCTTTCGAACTACGAATGCCAGATTGGATTAGTTAGTAGTTAGCGGCATTGGGTCGCCCAGGCAACGGCTTGATGCCTCTCGGCGACAGCGGCGGCCTTTCATGCCGATTTACGTTAGCCGGCAACACTCTACTGCTCCGCACTACTGTTTTATTTCTTCGCGTCTTCGCGTGCCCCACATTCATCAATAAACCCGAAAACCGTGCCAAAATGGACCATTTCCTATCAAACGGCCCCTCTTTTCCGCTCCCTCCTCCGTCCAGATCGCCGACCAACCAGGACAAAAACCGAAAAAACTATTTACACCATTCGGGACGAAATGTTAGACGGACATACCGCAGGTTTCGTGGCTGGACGGGTTTTTTTCTTATCTGTTTCGCCGTGCTGTTTTTCCAATGGCCGGCCGCTCCGATTATCAGGATCGCACGCGGTTTTGCCCTGGGTTCGAGAACTAAACAATTGGCTGTGTTGACTTTTTCGGAAATGGGAGGAAACGGCTCAGGCCGTAAATCATTTGGGTACCGACTTTCTTCAATATACTGTCAGCGGCCTCACGATCGGCGCCATTTACGCAATGGTGGCCATAGGCTACAACGCCATCTACAGCGTAACCGAGATCATAAACTTCGCCCAGGGCGAGTTCGTCATGCTGGGGGGCCTTTTTGCGGTGTTTTTCGCCGGAACTCTTCACCTTCCCCTCTATGCCGCTTTTATCTGCGCCGTCATCCTCACGGGCTGCGTCGGTTTTGCGATGGACCGGTTCATAATCGAGCGTGCCCGGGACAAAAGTGTTCTTTCTCTCATAGTCATCACCCTTGCCCTTTCCATTATGCTCAAGGGCGGCGCCATGCTCTGGTGGGGAAAGGACCCCTACAGTCTCCCCGCGTTCAGCCCCGGCGGACCCATCAGGATAGCCGGCGCGGCCATCCAGCTCCAGGCGCTTTGGATACTCGGGATTTGCGCCCTGATAATCATCGGGCTTACCCTCTTTTTCCGAAAGTCGATTTATGGACAGGCCATGCTCGCCTGTGCCAACAATGCCAATGCTGCCAGGCTCGCCGGCATTCCCGTCGGCCACATGGTGCTGCTCTCATTCGTGCTGAGTGCAATGATCGGGGCTGCAGCAGGCGTTCTGATTACACCCGTTTCGATGATGGACTACGACAGGGGGGCGCTGCTCGGCCTCAAGGGTTTCGGGGCCGCTGCTTTAGGCGGACTGGGACAGTTTTTTGGAGCGCTGGCGGCCGGGCTCCTTCTCGGGCTTGCCGAGTCTTTCTGCGCCGGGTATCTTTCTTCAGGCTATAAGGACGCCGTTGCTCTTCTTTTGCTCTTGCTCGTTCTTTTCCTTAAACCCGAAGGCCTCTTCGGCAGCCGCGAAGCTGCCAGGCTCAAAAAATACTAGGAAATTCGAATGGGCCGGAAAAACTGGCTGATCCTGCTGGGGACTGCGGTATCCATTTGCATCTTTCCCGTGCTGGTTATGAAAATCAAGGCCATCTCCCATTACGTGGATGTCATGATCTTCGCGGGCATTTTCACCCTGGTGAGCATCGGACTGAGCCTGCTGATGGGCTATGCTGGTCAGATTTCTTTGGCCCAGGCCGCATTTTTCGGGATTGGCGCATATACATCCGGTATCCTGACAACCAGATTCGGCTTAAATCCCTGGGCCGCCATGCCTGCAGGGATGGTCCTGTGCGGCCTTGTGGCATGGATCGTCGGTGTGCCCGCCCTGCGCCTCAAGGGGCATTATCTGGCGATGGCCACCCTGGGGTTTGGAGTAATAGTCAACATCTTTTTAGCCGAGCAGGTAAACTTGACCGGAGGGCCGTCCGGGTTGACCGACATTCCCGCCATGCGGATTGCCGGATTTAAAATAAGCAGCGAAATCGCGTGGTATTACCTCGTATGGGGCATTGTCTTTTGTGCGCTGATTTTCTGCCTGCAGATGCTGCATTCGAGGGTGGGCCGCGCTCTTCGGGCCATCCACGAGGAGGAAAAAGCGGCCGAATCAATGGGGGTGCCAACCGCTCGCTACAAAGTTCAGGTCTTTGTCGTTGGGGCGATGCTTGCCGCTATCGGCGGCAGCCTATACGCCCACTACGTTACCTGCATAAACCCGAGCTCTTTTAACCTCATGTGGTCCATCCGGTTCATGCTGATGGTCATGGTGGGCGGTATGCACAGCCTCTGGGGAGCGCTTGCGGGGACTGTCCTTATGACTTTCGTCGGCAATGAGTGGCTTCAGATGTTCGCCGAATTCGAAATTCTTGTCTATGGATCGATACTTCTCGCAGTTGCTCTTTTCCTGCCGGGGGGGATAGTTTCTGTTGTCCCAATGATAGCCGCGCGGCGCAGGAAAAGATCTTCCACCATCGAGGACGCCGTATCATGACCATGGCGGCTCCTCGATCCGATGCCCCCATCCTCCGTATAGAGGGCCTGGAAATGCGATTCGGAGGAGTAGCGGCCCTTCAGGGAATAAATTATGAAGTGCCGGGTGGAATTATCCAGGCGCTTATCGGCCCGAATGGAGCGGGAAAAACTACTCTATTCAACTGCATAAGCGGGGTTCTCGATCCTTCGAACGGCATTATAAGTTTCGAAGGACGCCGCATCGAAGGCCATGCCCCTCACAAGATTGCCGAGTACGGGGTTTCGAGGACTTTTCAGCATGTGGCCCTTTTCAAAATGATGACTGTCTTGGAAAATGTTATGCTCGCAAGGCACCCTAGGACCAGGTGCGGCTTTTTTGCCGCCGGGTTCAGGCTTCCCGGAATGCGTTCCGAGGAAACACGAATCCGGGAAAAAGCCCTTGAATACCTCGATTTGGTCGGTCTTACAGAGCTTGCCGGACTCGATGCGGGAACACTGCCGCTCGGAAAGCAAAAAATCCTGGAAATCGGACGTGCGTTGGCCACCGAACCCCGGCTTATCCTTCTCGACGAGCCGGCTGGGGGCCTCAATATGAGGGAAACCGAAGAACTGGGTGATTTAATTCAGCAGATAAAAAACCTCGGCGTGACCGTACTGCTTGTCGAACACGATATGAATCTCATAATGGATATATCCGACCGAATTATGGTGCTTAATTACGGCGAGGTACTGGCGTCCGGGACCCCGGCTGAAATCAAGGAAAACAGCGCCGTGATAGAAGCTTACCTTGGCGTTGAAAACGGCACATCGGTAATTTCCCGAAAACGGCCCGAAGGAGAACCCGGGTACTAGGATCGTTTTTCGATGCTCACGGTCAAGAGCGTACATACTTATTACGGAAACATTCATGCTCTCAAGGGCGTATCGCTGCACGTGCGCAAAGGGGAGATAGTCACGCTTGTGGGCTCCAACGGGGCTGGTAAGAGCACTCTTGTCAACACTATCTGCGGCATGACAAGGCCGTCCAGGGGGCACATAGAGTTAAACGGGCAGCCAATCACCGGTCTTGCCCCCGAGAACATTGTGCGCAAAGGAATTGCCCTGGCGCCGGAAGGACGGCAGGTCTTTTCAGCCATGACGGTCGCAGCCAACCTGCTCATGGGAGGATTCATTCATCGCAGGAACCCCGAACAGTTGCGGGAGGACATGGATCGCCTCTATAATCGGTTTCGGATTTTGAAAACCCGCCACCGGCAGTTGGCCGGAACTCTAAGCGGAGGCGAGCAGCAGATGCTGGCCATTTCCCGGGCGCTCATGTCCAGACCGCAGCTTCTGGTCCTCGATGAGCCGTCAATGGGCTTGGCCCCGCTGGTTACAAGGGATATATTTTCCATCATTCTGGAGCTTAAAGAGGAAGGACGGACCATTCTGCTGATCGAGCAAAATGCCCGCGCAGCCTTAAAGATCGCGGACCGCGGCTACGTGATGGAAACCGGTAAGGTGGTGCTGGAAGGAGAAGGCCTCCAGTTGCTCGAACACAGAGAAGTGAAGCGGGCCTATCTCGGCCGGGGCGCCAGGCAAATCTGGGAAGCGTGAACCGGGGATTACAGGTGCTTTCATAGCACGTAAACACTTAACCAACTCCAAGGATACTCCTATGCCGATCTGGGAACCTGAAAAAGAAGGCATGTCCCGGGACGAGCTGCGCCAGACGCAACTCGAAAGGCTTCAGGCAACCCTTAACCGTGTTTATAAGAATGTCTCCTTCTACAGGCGCAGGTTTAAGGAGATTAATTTCAGGCCCGAAGACGATTTTACGGAGATAAGCGATATTGAGCGGCTGCCTTTCACGGATGGACATGACATCAGCGAGAGCTACCCCTATGAAATGTTCGCCGTTCCCCTGCGAGAGGTGGTCCGGGTCCATGCGTCTTCGGGGTCTTCCACCAACCCGCGCGTTGTAGGTTACACGCGGCAGGACCTGCGGACCTGGAGCAATCTTGTGGCGCGCATTCTCAGCGCGGGCGGGGTCGTCCAGGATGACGTCATACAGATCACCTTCGGCTACGGCCTGCTCACAGGCGGGCTTGGCATCCATTACGGCGCAGAGCGCATCGGGGCCTCCGTTCTGCCTACCTCCGTCGGACACACGGAAAGGCAGATAAAAATCATGCAGGACTTCAGAACTACCGTGCTCGTCTGCACTCCCAGCTACGCTATTGCGATCGCCGACCGAATGGACTCCATCGGGTTGAGCGTCAAGAATCTTTCGCTCAAGTACTGCATCTGCGCCGGTGAACCATGGACGGAGGAGACGCGCCGGGAGATCGAGGGCCGCCTTTTGGTCAAGGCGACCGACAATTACGGCATAACGGAAGTCCTCGGCCCCGGGATAGCCGGAGAGTGCCTCGAACAGTGCGGAATGCACATACAGGAGGACCATTTCCTCGCTGAAGTGATCGACCCGCAATCCGGGGCTGTCCTCGGTCCGGGAATGAAAGGCGAACTGGTGCTGACCACCCTGACCAAAGAAGCCTTTCCCTCGATACGCTTCCGAACCGGCGATATCAGCAGCATCATGGACGAACCCTGCACTTGCGGGCGCACAACCCGCCGCATCAGCAGGATATACGAACGATGCGACGATGTAGTGGTCATCAAGGGCATAAACATTATACCCGATCGAATCGGGGATATTCTGCAGCAGATAAGGGGAGAGCGTCCAGTGTTCCAGTTGGTGGCGGTCCGTCAAGGGCACCAGGACCAACTGGAGATCTGGGTCGAGGTGACTGAGCAGCTTTTCTATGATAAAATGCGCGAACAGCGGGCCCTTCTCGATTACATGAGCAAGAAGATAGCTAATTTTATCGGAATAACGCCCAAAATAAAGCTGGTGGAAAGAGGCTCCCTCGTGCGTGAGGGCGGCGTTGTTAAACCTTTTGTAGATCGCAGGGTTTAGGTAGCAATGGAGGAGACTGGATGCACGAACTTTTAATTCCTCAAACCAACCGGCCGCAGTTCCTTCTGGGCAACGAAGCCATAGTGCGCGGCGCGCTTGAGAGTGGGGTTTGCGTTGTGGCTGCTTATCCCGGGACCCCATCTTCGGAGATTATCGATCGATTCTCTCAATTGGGGGATGAGGCCGGGATTTACGTTGAATATTCCGTAAACGAGAAGGTTTCCATGGAGGTTGCCTGCGCCGCAGCGATTTGCGGTGTGAGGAGCCTTTGTTCAATGAAGCATGTCGGGCTCAACGTGGCCGCCGATGCTTTCATGACCCTTGCTTACGTGGGTGTGAAAGCGGGCATGGTGATCGTGGTGGCCGATGACCCTTCTCTTCATTCCAGCCAGAATGAACAGGATAGCAGGTATTACGCAAAGATTTCCGGGGTCCCGATGCTCGAGCCATCGACGCCGGAGGAAGCTCACCGGATGACGATGGAAGCCTTCAGGATTTCTGAAAAATTCGGGACGCCCTGTCTGCTGCGCACCACCACGCGCGTAAACCATTGCCGTGGACCTGTAACAGTTGGTCCGATTCCACCTGTAAAGGGCTTCCAGGGCGAATTCAAGAAAGACCCCTTCAATCTCGTTGTAATTCCCGCAGTGGGCCGGAAATTACGGCTGGCCTTGCTGGAGAGGACAAGAAAACTCCTTGGGGAATCCGAAGCCAGCCCTCTTAATTTTATCTCGGGAAAGGGCGACCTGGGAATCATTACCAGCGGCATCTCCTATCTACATGTGCGGGACGCCTTAATCAGCATGGGCCTGGAGGATAAAGTCAAGATTTTGAAGCTGGGCTTTACCAATCCTCAGCCCAAAGCTCTGATAAACGAATTTCTGAGCGGGGTAAACAAAGCCCTGGTGGTTGAGGAATTAGAGCCTTTCCTCGAGGAGGCTGTAAAGATCTCGGCCCAGGAATCAAACCTGCCCGTCGAAATTGCAGGCAAAGGCAAGGGACTGATTCCTCTGGCGTTCGAGCTTGATCCGGTAAAAGTAAAAAGCGCGATTGCCGCTTTCCTGGCAATTGGCTACGAGCAGCCGAAAGTCTACGCGGCGCCTGAGTTGCCGCAGAGGCCGCCTAATCTTTGTCCGGGCTGTCCTCACCGGGCAACCTATTACTCGGTCAAGAAGGTATTCGGGGAGGAAGCAATCTACCCCACCGACATTGGATGTTACACCCTGGGCGTTCTTCCGCCGCTCAAAATAGCTGATTTCCTTATCTGCATGGGTTCCGGGGTTTCCACGGCTGGAGGATTCAGCAAGGTCCTGGACCGGCCGGTCGTCGCCTTCATCGGCGATTCCACGTTTTTCCACGCTGGAATCCCGGGCCTCGTAAACGCGGTCTCAAACGGCCACAAATTTTTGCTCGTAATTCTCGATAATGGGACCACCGCAATGACAGGCCATCAGCCCCACCCGGGGGTAGAGCTGACTGCGAAGGGAAGGATCGAGCCAAAAGTGAGTCTTGAGAAGCTGGTCCGGGGATGTGGCGTGAACCTGGTCGCCACGATTAATCCTCTCCAGGTCAAAAAGAGTCAGGCAGTATTAGAGGATTTCAAGAATAAGATAAAAGAGGCCGGAGTTGCGGTAATTATCTCTAAGAGCCCCTGCCCTCTTTTTGAAACCCGGATGCTGAAGAAGAAGAAAAAGATAGTTTTCCGGACAGACGAATCCAAATCCTGCGCAGACTGCAAGAAATGCCTCACCGAACTCGGCTGCCCGGCCTTTTACGTTGAATCTTCGGGCGGGGTCGAACACGTTCTCATAAACGATTCGCTTTGCAGCGGGTGCAGCGTCTGTTCGCAAATCTGCGATTCGATAACCCCTAGAAGGATTTCCTAAAAAGAGAGATCATGCCGATGAAAAAGGAAGTTAGAGCCTTGCGCATATTTTTTACCGGAGTCGGTGGTCAGGGGACCCTTCTTGCAACGCGATTTGTCGGTCAGGCCGCGCTTGAGGAAAATCTCCCCGTGCTGATGGCCGAAATTCACGGGATGGCACAAAGAGGCGGGGTCGTTGAGTCCTCGGTTGTACTCGGAAGCGCCGCGAGCCCAACCATCGCGGATGGCGAAGCCGATATCGTGATCGCGTTCGAGCCTCTTGAGGCAGCCAGGGCCCTGCCTAAATGCAATCCGAAAACGGTGGTCATAACGAGCACCACTCCTATTCCGCCCTTCACGGTTACGGTTGGCCAGAGCGCCTATCCCGAACTCGATGCGCTCTACAAAATGATCGAAACTAATGTTGCTTCCCTGATCCGGGTGGATGCGAATGAACTGGCAAACTCCGTCAGTGCTGAGCGAAGCTCCAATGTAATAATGATCGGGGTATTAGCCGGGACCGGTATTCTGCCGGTATCAAAAACGAGCTTCGAGCAGGCGCTTCGGCAAATCCTGCCTGAAAGACTGCTTGAACCGAACCAGCGTGCCTTTGATGCCGGGTACGGGTTCGGCGCTCAATTCGGCTCATAGCGGCAGGCATCCAAAATCCACTAAACCCAGACGCCTGGAGAGGCCGGGAATGGCTGAAATAAAGAGCACTCTTGAACTTGCCATGGAGAGAACGCGCCACCTTACCATGAGCGAGGAGGATAAACGAAAACAGGCGGTCCGGGAATTCAAAGAGGCTGTAAACAGGCTGACCCTGAGGTTCTTGGATGGACAAATCAATGTGGACAGGTTTCAGTCTGAATTCAGCAGGCTCCAGCCCGGCCTTTTCGGTAAAGCGGAGGCTGCCGCTGAGATTGGCAGGCGAATCGATCCAGCGGCTGACAACAGCCTTGTGCTCGATTTGATAAAACACGGCCTGGGTTATGATATTTCGGGCATTGAAGCTGTTTTGAAGAAGTTTCACGAGACGCTCCATTCCGAAGACCGCCGGACAGCCGGCCGCATCAGGGTCGAGCTACTCAACAAAGGCATATCCGGCAGCGCTGTGATTCCCAACTTGGAGGCGGATAAGGACCGGGCAACAAGGCGCGAGGAAATTTTTGAGGCTTACAGAGAAGAGCTTGACGCGGCAATCGCGCAACTCTAAAACCCAACTCCGCCAGGTAGATAAAAGCCTTACTTGTGTATAAAAAACCGCTTTACTGAAAATGGATCAGATAGCACAATGCTGGTTGGCTTAGTCTGATTTTATCCAGCGCCTTTTCCAAAAAATATGGTGGGATTGCTTTGAACCTCCGACTTGTGGGGCCACGAAAACGGAAGTTAATATCCCCTGCTCCGGATTCCGGCTCTCCATTTCGATTTCTGCCCTCAAGTTATTCGATTAGGCGGGTAAAAACCATGCGGGCGCCCTTCCTGCGTAAAATCATTGGCTGCTGCCTGGCCGCGTTCGGCCTGATCTCTATTTTCGCCAACTTCGTGTTGACGAGCCCAACCATTCCCTGGAAAGAGGCCGATGAAGGTCTACTTGTCGCTGAGTTCGAGTCCGTTTTCGGCAAAGACCCTTACGCGCTCACGGTGGTCAAGATCGACCCCGCACGTTATTCGTTTCAGCTCCTGTGCGCAACGGAATACGGGAAAGAGCCTCTGACCACAAAAGAATGGGCTTCAAGGCATCAAGTGCTTGCGGCCGTCAACGCCGGGATGTTTCAGGAGAACGGTTTGACGAGTGTGGGATTCATGCAGAACTTCGACCATGTAAACAACCCGAGGCTCAGCAATGCCAATACCATCCTGGCGTTCAACCCCGTTGAAGAAACGCTCCCCGAAATACAGCTCATTGACCGTGAGTGTCAGAATTTCAACGACTTGCGCCAAAAGTACAGATCATTCGTGCAAAGTATAAGGATGATATCGTGCGACCGGCAAAACGTCTGGACCAGGCAAAATTCCAAGTGGAGCACCCTGGCCGTCGGAATGGATACCCAGGGAAATATCCTGTTCCTTTTCAGCAGGACTGCCCATTCGGTTCATGATTTTACGGACATCTTGCTCTCTCTTCCACTTTCGCTGAAGTGCGCTATGTACCTCGAAGGCGGGCCGCAAGCCTCACTTTATCTCTCAACCTCGAAGATAACCCTTGAGAGAAACGGAATGTGGGGGGGCATGGAAGAAAATTCCCTCCAGTTTTCACTGCCCGTCCCCAATGTGATCGGTATATCCAAGAAACCACGCGCAAAAACCTAGGGCCGCTTTTGCCGCTGTTGCCTTAAACGGAAAACCATGTCACTGCATTCGTCAAGCATTCGGTTTATCGCCTCGGAATCCTTGGCGGTGAGCGTCCCTGCTGACTGCAGGTTACTGTACTTTACTTTGATCTTATTGAGTTTTTCTTGAACGGGCCGTATTTGATCGATGGTGAGTTCTTTGTGCTCTATCGCCTCATCCAGCCATTTCTGCTGATTGGCAATTCTGGTGGCTATGTCCGCTTGGGGGGCGGGCTTGAGTATAGGTTTTATCTCGGTCATGCAGGCCGCGACCAAAAAAACTGACATTATGAGAATTATTTTCCGCACCCCTGCTCCTTCCTGCTAGTAGGTCAAAATTATACCAATTTTACCAAAAATCAGTAAAAGTACCAACTTACCTCAAATGTTAGGCACCCTTAGCTCAGTTCCGCCATCTGTGTTTCTGGATGCACACTGGCTTATGGTCTGTCTGTTTTCTCAAATTTTAGCAGAACGTTCAAGTTTAACCATCAAGGTCCGATCTAATAGTTAAGTGGAAGCGATTTGCCGGACAGGCTGAAGTGAAAGAAACGTAACCAGGCGGGAAAAAATCGTTCATATTTTTGACGACGGTCTGGGAGCACTGCTGGTCAGACCGGGAAGAATGCGAAAGGATACCGCTGGCACGAACATTGCTTTTTCAAACAGCGAAATAAGTCTTCTTACTAGAGACAATCTAACGCAGGAATGGCTTATGATGTATCAATGCATAAGATGCTATCGAACATGGGGAAGCGGAAACCCGCACATTGACGGGTACTCGCACGGGCTTTGCGCAGAATGCCTCAGGGAAGCTTTGACTCCTATCTATCGCAAACGGCAGGCTCAAGAGGGCAACTTTGACTGTTTCGCTAAATCTTCCGGCTACTGCGACCAGCCTTGCTGCAAGTACCGGCAGATCTGCGTAGGGGCCTGATTCCTTCACGATTCTCATTCCACCTGTTGAAAATCCGCCCTACACCCCCGTATATCGTCCGGGCCTCCTCCTGCCCGATGATGGCGCCACTTTTCGCCCATCTTTCGCAAACCGATAATCATTGTTATTATATGCGAGGTTCGTAATATTCGGTTTGGGAGGGAACTACATGGAAAACGATCGATCTCAAGAAGGTCTGGGGTGTTGCGCATGTGAGGAAAAATCGATGGGAATGCCCGGTCTCACCTGTGCGGACAAGAAGAATATTTTGACAAGAAGAGAACATGAGGTGCTGGACAAAATAAGGGAAGCCTCCCTTCGTGCAAGCGCTCTCAAAGAGGAAATCAGACTAACCGATGAGCGCAGGCGGGAAACGGCTTTGCAGGAACTGGAGCGTTTGAGGCTGCTCCGCACAGAACTCGAGCAGGAACGAATCGCCGCTTCCGATGAGCGCATGCGTATGCTGGGCCACTTGTAAGAAGTGATATGACTTTACCAAGGGGCACGCAGGGGCTGAAAAGGATACTCACCGGCGACCGCCCGACGGGCAGATTACACCTGGGTCACTGGGTTGGAAGCCTTAGCACCCGGGTCAAGCTCCAGTATGAGTATGAAACGATCATCATAGTGGCCGACCTGCACATGTTGACCACAAAAAGGAGCAAGGAGGACATCAGCCAAATCCTCCCTAATGCCAGAGGCCTCGTGCTTGACTACCTGGCATCCGGGATGGAACCCGAAAGTAGCATCATATACCTCCAGTCGGTCGTGCCCGAAACCCATGAATTGCATACATATCTACAGAATCTCGTAACAGTGAACCGGCTCCTGCGCCTTCCGAGCATAAAACAGATGGCGCAGGACGCCAACATAACAGAAGAGTCGCTTCCGCTCGGTCTTCTCGGTTACCCCGTCCTCCAGGCGGCCGATATCCTCCTTGCCCGGGCTCACCTTGTCCCTGTGGGCAGGGACAATGCGGCCCACGTTGAAATCACAAGGGAGTTGGCCCGCCAGTTCAATTACTCTTACGGCATCGTGTTTCCCGAGCCGGAACCTCTGCTTAGCGACATCCCAACGCTAGTTGGCACGGATAACCGTGGTAAAATGTCAAAATCGGCGGGAAACGCAGTTTTTCTCAGTGATGACGAACAGACTGTAGCAACCAAGGTCAGAGGAATGTTTACCGACCCCAAGCGTGTTCACGCTGATATTCCCGGCACGGTCGAGGGAAATCCGGTTTTTGCCTATCACACAATTTTCAATGAGGACCGCTCAGAGGTGGAGGACCTGGAGAAACGCTACCGCGCCGGGAAAGTCGGCGACAGGGAAGTGAAGGAAAAACTCGCCCGAGCATTGAACAACTTTCTGGCTCCATTCCGCGAGCGAATGGCTTCGTATCAGAGCAAACCTGGCCTTGTTGACGAAATTATATGGAACGGAACGCTCAAAATGCGTCAAATCGCGGCAGAAACCATGCGTGAGGTCAGAGAAAAAATGGGAATCGGCCGCGTTTGGAAATCACTGAGTCAGAGTGCCCACAAACGATAATACCGAGCCATGAGTTGGCTGCGGACAAACTTTCATTTGAATTTTTTCAAGGTACATCAGACCAATATTTCTGAAGCCTCCCGCATGAGCCTGGATATTGCGAGTCTTTGGGGGCAAGCCTTCTCTGCCAGTGAATAATCGACTTGTGTGAGCCTCTCCCTGGCCTGGACCGGCAAGCCGGCGTAAACTTCACGCGCCAGGTCGCGTTCCCCGTAATCGCGGTAGTACATGAGGCATCTCATAACATCGCTGATCGGTACCGCTTCTGCTACAGCCTCATGGCATATGCGGCCGCAACCGGCGCAGTAGCTTTCGCGAGTTTCGGCGGCAAATTTTTCCAGCAACTCCAGGTCGCTCACCGAAAGCCGCGTCTGGTCCCGTACCGCTGCCACATTGGCCGAAACGATCGTCAGGCTCGGCATCTGGGAGCAGATGCTCGCAATGTTAGGATTTTCCAGTACGGCCTTGATCCGGGCCTGTTTATCGGTGAAGCCGCGCTGGAGAAATCGTCCCGCAAGCTGCAGTTCGGTTTCGCTCTCTGTCGATACCTGCCCGCCTCCCTGCGTTTTCATGGCGACAAGCCCGATTCCCCTTTCCACGCATGCAGCAACGGCTTCCTTCATTTTAGGTGTTTGCATAATCCGGAAGTTGTAAGTAATCATTGCTGCATCGATCCAGTCTTCTTTGGCTGCTCTCAGCAGGCAGTCTTCCATATTGGTGTGAGAGCTGAACCCAAAGAATTTAATTTTGCCGGCCTTTTTCATTTCCGAAGCCCATTGCCTGAATGGCTTGGGCGCCGCAATTTCGTTGAAATCATTTATTCCATGCACGTAGAATAAGTCCACATGATCCGTGGTGAGCCTCTTAAGGCACTTGTCCAGCCCCTCTGTCATTGCTCCCGCGTCCCCTGGGCGCAACTTTGTGGTGAGGAATACTTCCTTCCTGGCATCGGGGTTTCGGGTGAGAAACCGGCCATAACCCTCTTCACTCAAGCCATTACCGTAGCCCTCAGCAGTGTCCCAGAAATTCACACCCCAAGTGAGGGCCTGCCTGAGAAGCAACTGATTATTGATCGTGTCGAACATCCCTCCAAGCGCCAGGACCGACACTTCTACGCCAGTCTTGCCCAGCTTGCGCCTCGGAGTTGCACCTTTTACGGCGCCGGTCTCTTCCGAAGCAGCGGAGCCCATTCGCGCATCCAGCCCGGTTGAGGCTATTCCCGCCAATCCAATGGTTTTTATAAAGTCGCGACGCGTCAAACCTTCGCGTTTCTCTTTCGCTTCCATTTAGCGGCCTCCAAGATCAGAAGTGACTTCTTATTTACGGATAATTTGGCTAACCCCGGCTGTGCGGTCAGGGCCGGCAACACTTAGCAACAATCATTTAGCGACGGTCTTGCCCTGCCCGAGATCGTATATCGGTTTCACCTTTAGATCGCCTGCAAGGAAATCCTCGGGTCTTTTCAGGATCAGATCGCCTCCGATTTCAATGAACCGAAGCTCGGCATTAACGGGAAATCCGCTCCTGGCTGCCTGTTCCAGAGCGGCGCCGACTGCCCCGTATTCACCCTCCGCCTTGCTTTTATGGAACACCTTGCGCCATTCCATCATCTGGTCGGATTTGAACTGGGAGCGATCTACGAAAATATAATCTACAACTTTCCCGGGGCAATCTTCTTCCAGATAGAGGGTGTACTCGACGGGACCGGACTGATTCTTAAGCCTGTCTCTTTCGCTGTCCTCGATTAGCCAGTTAGTGGTGCAGGACCTGGACTTCCAGAAATCTTTAACTTTTCCGAAAACGAATTGCGGCTCTATCTCATCGGCAACGAAATTAGCATTCAGAAATGAATCCGGAGGCATGAAGTCGCACAGGCCGTTTTGAGAGCGAAGTTTCAAAGCGCTCTCGCTCGCCGCCCAAACCGGGCTCAGAGGGGTGGAAATCGCACAAATCGCCGCAAAGATCACCAAAAACTTAAGCATCGGTCTCCCCCTTTGTCTTTTAGTTCCGGTTCTGCTGTGCAGTCCCACAGGGTCCTGATAATTCGCTCATCCCGTAAAATCCATCACCCATCCTCCGGGATCGGTCCGAAAGCAGGTCTTCTTCGCTGGGCATATGTTATCAATTGTCTGAGGATCTGACCACCTCAATCCGGCAATCTCCGGGTTGTTTAAATCATTTTTTGGTGATAGTTTTGAGTGTCGCCTCAAGTCCGCTTCTCTCGCATTTACCAGGGGAAACCTGATGAAAGCCATTCAACGCAAAAGGGAGTTGTCCGTCCTGGCGCCGAACGTCCGGACAGGAGTATTTTGTCTGGCCGTCTGCCTGGCATCCGCCGTTACCTTCAATCCGTTTGATACGGCCAGGGCGCGCGCGCAGCAAACTGTTGCCGTTGAGCAGTCCCCGGGGCAGATAAAATCACCGTGTCCCGAAATCAGTTGGAAGAGTTCGAAGGAGTTCGAGGAGTCCATTCGAGCCTGCCGGAAAAACGAGGATACAAAATATCTCGAACAACGCTACAGCAGAGCCCTCGTCCTGATGAACAACAAAGACCTGGTACGCGACAGTGAAATCAGGGCTTTCCTCCTCACACCCCGCGAAAAGTTCTGCCGCCCGTGGAACCTGTCACGGGCTTACGATCACGCCTATCTCGACATTCATTACGGCGTTACCATCTCAGGCCCTCACCTGGTGGGCAGGATGACTTCCGCTCTGGATGTGCAGCCCGGCGAAAAGGTTTTGGAAATCGGCACCGGTTCCGGCTATCACTCCGCAATGCTCTCCAATCTTACAGATAAGATTTACACGGTCGAAATCATAGCCCCTCTGGCAAAAGAGACAGACGGCCTTTACGAACAGCTCGCCAACTCGGGTTATTCGGAATATGCGAAGATTAAAAGAAAATCGGACGACGGCTATTACGGGTGGGAGGAGTTTGCGCCATTCGACAAAATTATCGTCACCTGTGGGATCGACCATATTCCGCCGCCCCTTTTAAAGCAGTTGAAGGTGGGAGGGGTGATGATAATCCCTGTCGGACCGCCCGGAGCGCAGGTTATCCTGAAGGTTTCAAAAAAACAGGACGAGCAGGGAAACATTGTAATCTCCAGGGAGGATATTTACCACGGAAGAAAAAAGGAAGCTTTCGTCCCGCTTACGAACAAAGAAGGTGGGACTCATTTTAAATGATTGAAGAGCAAAGCGGCCCGCCCGCTCGGCCTATGTTCCAATACCTCGCGCTGGCCCTGATTTCAGGCTCTGTTCTCGCTTACGAACTCTTCGTGATGAGAGTTTTTGCCTGCGCCGGATGGTCTCATTTCGGCTCCTTTGTTATCAGTATCGCTATGTTGGGGTTCGGCGTATTCTCTACGATCCTGTGCATACGAAAAAATTATTTCCAGAAAAGACTCTTTTTCTGGGTGAAGCTTTCGATGTTGCTCCTGGGTCCTTCAATGGCGGTGTGCAACGCCCTTGCCCAGCGGATAGACTTCAATCCCATTTTTCTCATTTCAGACCCAAATCAGAAATACCTGCTCGGCTCATATTTTTTGATCTATCTTCTGCCTTTCCTACTGGGTGCGATGTTTATCGGCCTGATTTTTCTGCTCAAAAGAGAGGAGTTCGGGACGGCCTATTTCGCGAACATGGCCGGGTCCGCCCTGGGCGGCGCGGCGATTCTATTGGGCATGTACTGCCTGATGCCCGAAAAGCTGCTCCTGGTTCCTCTTGCCCTGTGGCTCCCCGGAGTCTTGTTGTGGTTTGGCAGCCTGTCCGAAAAAAGGCATTCTTACGCTCTGATCGCTTTCTTCGCTATCCTTTCTGTTACCTGTGCACTGTGGATGGACCAGGTCAAAGTCTCTCAGTACAAGGCCGTGAGCTATGCCCGCCAGTTTCCGGATTCTCGAAGAGTTGGCTTGCGCAGCAGCCCATTCGGAATCCTTGAAATATACTCCAGCTCTTATTTCCATTTTGCTCCCGGCCTCAGTGACAATGCAACGGAATACCTGGAGGAAATGCCCCGAAACGCTTTTCTCGGGATGTACATAGACGGCGATGGTCCCATGGGTGTCATGAAGGGCATGACAGGGAAACAACTCGACTATTTCAACTTCCTTCCCATGTCGATGCCGTTTCTGCTCAAAACCGGCCCCGAAGTTCTGGTAGTCCAATTCGGCGGGGGTATGTCGACCTCCCTTGCACTCAAGATGGGAGCCAAGGAAGTTACCGTCGCCGAAGGAAATCCACTCGTCATCCAGGCCGTGCGGGATGATACTTTCGTTAGCGACTTTACGGGACGCATTCTAAACAATCCTAACGTCCGGCTTATTGAAAACGACGGAAGGATTTATGTCAGCCATACAGAAAAAAAATTCGACCTGATCGACATAAGTCTTGCGGATTCAACCGGGCTTTCCATGCCCGGGGGCTCATCTATCCAGGAGAAATTCACTTATACCACCGAAACCCTTTTTGACTGCATCAAGGCCCTTCGGGACAATGGTATTCTTTCAATCACGGTCTGGAACAAGGAAGATCCGCCTAAATCGACTCTGAAACTCGCCGCCACTCTAACCAATGCGGCGGCGAAGTCGAGCCCGGGAGGTATGCATAACCGTTTTTTTGTCGCGCACAATTATCTCTCAACGTTTACAGTCCTCTACAAAAAAGATGGCTTTACTGCTGAACAAACCCGTACGCTCCTCGAATACTGCGCGCGAATGAGCTTCGAGCCTGTCTACTATCCTGGCGCCGGTTTTGGGCGGGCTGATTCTCAAAAAATTCTCGATAAATACAGGGCAGACTTTTTTGAACTGCAGGGCGGGGCCGCCTACAGCGACGAGACCAGCCTCTCGATGGGAGACTTTTACCGGACGGTGCTCGGCGATATATTCGAGGGGAATTACAGCGCTATCCAGTCAAAGTATATATTCAACTTCGAGCCTTTGACAAACGATCGCCCTTACTTTGCGGGTTATACGAGATCATGGGATCTTCCGCTGATCTTCGAGAGGCTCGATTCTCTCAGCGATGAGTGGGGATATCTCCTGGTCTGGGCAACCCTGTTGCTCTCCTGCTTTTTCGGGCTCTTGCTCCTGACCATCCCGATTCTGTCCGGATGGCGGGCCATTTTTTCCAGGGAGCCGGGAAAAATTGGCATAATCGTTTATTTTATTTGTCTCGGCATTGGCTACATAGCAGTCGAGATAGCCTATATCAGCAAATGCATCCTTTGCCTTGGGAACCCGGCCGTCTCTTTTGCCGTCCTTGTAACCGGCATGGTGCTTTTCTCCGGAGTGGGCAGCTATGTTTCCGGCAAACTACTCTCGCGCGCCAGGATCATCGTGCCGGTCTTTTGCGCTGCAATTGCCGTCATGCTGATTTTTTACGCTTTCGGTCTGGACCGTATCCTCAGCATAGCAGGTGTCTGGCCCTATGAGGCAAAAGTCATGTTTTGCCTCGTTCTTCTCCTTCCACTTGCCTTTCTGCTCGGTTTTCCATTCGCAATGGGAATGACGGTTCTCTCAAAAACGGGACGCGAGCATTTCTTTGTCTGGGCATGGGGCATAAACGGTTCCTTTTCCGTGGTTGGCTCCGTAATGGTTCCCGTGGTTGCAGTCAACTGGGGCTTTCTTCACCTCTTGCTCCTGTGTGCGGCACTCTACCTGACAGCGATTCCCTGCTTTCTGAATTTCCAGATTCGCAGATTTTCGACTGTTACTGCGACCTTGCTTCTTACGGTTTGCGTTCTCCTGGTGAGCTTCTCGCCGGGCCATGCTACGGCGGTGCAGGATATGCGGGCGGAAAGCATCACTTTTGTTGCGGAAATGACCAGCGCTCCTTTCCCTTATGATGGAACTTATGATGATTCCGAGCAGCCATTCTTCGACTGGGTGGATCCAAAGACGGGGGAACGGTCCCACACAAACCGCTACGGCCGGCGCTTTTCCGAAACTGAACACTACAGCGACAGCAGCGTATTTTTTCATCTCCCGCCAAATTTCAGTCCGGAAAGACCTTTTGCGTTGCTTGTTTTCTTCCACGGTATGAACAGCGACATTCTCAACAGCGATCGGGAGTACCAGATCGCCGAACAGGTTGACGGTTCCGGAAAGAATGTAATCCTGATCCTGCCTCAACTTGCAAAAAACGCCGCCGACTCGAGCCCGGGCAAATTTTTCAAACCCAATGCGTTCAGGAGCTTCATGCTCGAGGCAGCCGAAATTATTGGATCGAGGATAGGCCGGCAACACATGCCTTCTCTTCATGCCGCGCCTATTTTGCTTTCCGCCTTCAGCGGCGGCTACAAATCGGCGGCCTACGTCCTTGACCGGGGAGGCGAGAGCCGTCGAATCTGCGGCATCTTTGTGATAGATGCGCTCTACGAGGACCTGGACAAGTTCGGCAAATGGATAAAGGACGGAGCCCAAAACCGGTTTTTCATCGCCCTCTACACTCAGGGGACTGAAATGAACACGATCGAACTGGCAGACCGACTTTCGGAACAGGGAATAAAGGTGGGCTGGACCTGGCCCGGTTCTATTGTCCCCGGTAGTGTGAACCTTATCCGAAGCCTCAACGAACACCTGACGGTGCCGCTCCTCGGACCTCCGGAACGGCCCGTTTCATATTTTCTCGGCCTTCTTGACCGCAGATTTTTAGAAGCACCTTGATTTGGAATCTCTGCAAGACTGTCTGGAGGACCTTTCTGGACGACTTCACAGGCATTGACCCAAAAGGAAAATCCCCGCCAGAGATAGAACTGGAGTG
The DNA here is from genome assembly GCA_052147195.1 of Syntrophobacteraceae bacterium. Lineage (GTDB taxonomy): Bacteria > Desulfobacterota > Syntrophobacteria > Syntrophobacterales > Syntrophobacteraceae > SbD1. The sequence goes on along the minus strand of JBKQLC010000062.1, from coordinate 55,238 downwards.
GTTCAGGAACGTCTATCGAGGTGATCTGCCTCAGCTAACCACAAGGGCCGTCCTGATGGGGTGTTTGCTGGGCGCAGTCATGAGCCTTTCGAACCTTTTCGTTGGCCTGAAAACCGGGTGGGGCCTCGGGATAGCAATAACAGCCTGCGTTCTCTCATTTAGCCTTGGTACTGTTCTCAGACGCACAGGACTCCTTAGCTCCAACCTCTCGATTCTCGAAAACAACTGCATGCAGTCCGCCGCCAGTTCGGCGGGATACTCGACCGGCAGCACAATGGTCAGCGCGGTGAGCGCCCTCCTTCTCATTCAGGGCCATCACATGCCTTTCTGGACATTAATGGCATGGACAGTCCTGCTTGCAGTACTTGGCGTTTTCCTGGCGATTCCGATGAAGAGACAGATGATAAACATCGAGCAACTTCCTTTCCCCAGCGGACTGGCGGCCGCAGAGACCCTGCGTTCGCTTTACGCCAAAGGGGCGGAGTCCTCAAGAAAGGCAAAAAGCCTTGGCTTAGCTGGTGCTTTTGGTGGAACGGTGGGGTTTTTCAGAGAGAACACGCTCTCCTGGTGGCCAAGCTACCTGAAGCTGCCCGCGATGATCGAATTCCCTGGCAGCCTCGCTGCTCACAGCCTGACATCCTGGACTATTTCCTTCGAGTTCAGCGCGATCATGGTGGCGGCGGGAGCCATAATTGGGATGAAGGTCGCCTCCAGCATGCTGGCAGCAGGCATACTGAACTATTTTTTTATCGCTCCATATATCTTCGAAAAGGGGATAATTCCTGGACCAGGGTACAAAAACATTGTCTCCTGGAGCCTGTGGGGCGGGACTGCCCTTATGCTGACCTCAGGTCTGCTAACTTTTTGTTTCCAGTGGAAGACGGTGTGGAGAGCGATCGCCGGCACCGGCCAGATCTTTAAGTGGAAGACCATGAACGGCGCCAACAAGGGACTGCTGGACGCGGAATTGAGGAAAATGGACAAAATAGAGGTGCCCGGGAGCTGGTTCGTGGCCGGTCTGGCCGTCTCCGGCATCGGGATAGTGGCGGTCCAGGTGTTCGATTTTTCGATCGCATGGTGGATGGGGGCACTCTCCGTCCTAATGACCTTCTTTCTTTCCGTCGTGGCATGCCGTGCGACGGGAGAAACCGACATAACCCCGATCGGCGCTATGGGGAAAATCACTCAGTTGACCTATGGAATCATTGCTCCTTCCAATATCACGGCAAACCTGATGACGGCCGGGGTAACGGCAGGGGCCGCCGCTTCATCCGCTGACCTTCTCACGGACCTCAAGTCCGGCTATCTTCTCGGCGCAAATCCGAGGAAGCAGTTCATAGCGCAGTTTCTGGGTGTTTTTGCAGGAGCGGCCGTAATCGTACCTGCGTTCTACCTTCTGGTACCCACGCCGGAGATTCTCGGCGGCGAGAAATTCCCCGCTCCAAGCGCTCAGGTGTGGAAAGGAGTGGCCGAACTCCTCGCCAACGGAATATCCAGCCTGCACAGTTCAGCAAGAATTGCGCTTGTCATCGGGGCCGCTGTAGGAGCGCTGCTTTCGGTATTGGATCGTGTGGCGCCGCCGCGAGTACGGTCCCTCCTCCCTTCAGCAATGGGCCTGGGGCTTGCGTTCGTAATTCCCTTTTGGAATACCCTCTCCATCTTCCTGGGAGCTCTTATAGCATCACTGGTGAGCAAAACCCGTGCTGGTAGCTATACAATACCAGTGGCTTCAGGGATGATAGCAGGGGAGAGCCTTATCGGTGTGCTGATCGCCCTGTTATCGGCCATCGGGGCGGGGTAACTTAAATGTGTTTTCAATTGCCGGGTGCTGCCGTCATTCTCGCGACCCGGATTCAGCTCCCTTTTGCCTATCACGGATTAGAAGGATAGTCTCCATATCGTGCTGCTTGCTAAATCCGCACGCGCTCAAGGGGGTGTTGCCTCAGGGGCGGATTGGCGGCGAAAGATAAAGATGGCGCACAGGACCACAGCCCCTGCTCCAAGGAATAGCGCCTGGAACCCCGCAAGCTCGCCTACATAACCGAGCATTATCGATCCGACGAACGCCCCGGCATCGATGCTGCCGGTATAGGCCCCTGTGATCTTTCCCCTGACAGACTGTGGTTCACTCCTGATGGCATAGGCATTCAGCGCCGGGTAGAGCACCCCATGTCCGCATCCGGTCATAAACCCCGCAAAAAAGAGCAGACCGCTTCCCTTCATGAGCACGAGCAACATCAGCCCACCGCCTGTGAGTGAAAGCGCATAGGGTATGATTCTATTTTCGCCCAGCCGGTCGACAAAATTTCCTCCTGCCAGCCGGGTAATGATCGCGCCGAAGGAATACGCTATGTAATAGAGCGATATAAAGGAAATTTGCCTTTGGCTCGCGTATGGCGCAACAAAACCGTTTACGGCAGCCAGGCCTACTCCGAAAAGCAGGGCTATGGCGGCTATCGTGAAAACCCGCTTCTTCTGGAGGACCAGGAAAAAAGAGGATTCTGTGGGCTTAACCACGTGAACGTAGGTCTCCTCCAGTGGATACTGAAGTATCAGACCGGCACAGGTCATCGCTGCGGCAACGATGAACAGAACGTCGAATCCAGCCCTGTGGATGACGATCTCCGCTATCACCGGACCGACAGCGCTCCCCACAAGCCCGGATATCCCAAACATCCCGAGCCCTTCGTTCAGACGCTCGTGAGGGATTATGTCGGCGATATAGGTGAATGCGGCAGTTATGCAAATCGCAAATCCAACCCCGTGAACCACCCGCACCAGGATCAACGGAAGATAAAAACTATCGAGGGCTCCTCTGAATAAGAGGTATGCAGCCGGCGTCACGGTCATGATAAGAGAGCCTGCCGCATAGCTTTTCTTCCTGCCGATCCTGTCAATCATATCTGAAATCCAGGGGCGGCACAGGACCGAAGATAGAGCGAAAGCTCCCATTATGATGCCGATGTCAACCTGATCACCCCCATGGGCAGTGATAAAGAGAGGAAAAAGGAAAAAGGTCCCAAAGCTGGAGAGACACGCGAGATTGGCCACAGCCATTACAAGAAAGGTTCTAGAATAACGCATCGGAAAAGCCTGGCCCTGTGTTGAAATTTAGCGCCTGCTGCGCCGGCGCCGTAAGGTTCGCCAATAGTATATTCTGTTGTTATTTATGGAAAGGCATTTTGCAAAAAAGAAATCTCATCTCTTTTACGACAAACCGCAGCACTCATTCCGGATGCCAAACCATGAACGTTTGCAAGGCTAAGACGCTCGATCCCCGCGTTCGAAGCAATCGGCGAAATATTCACCTTTTTTTTAAAAGTACTTAGATTGATTCGGTCGGCCGGGATGAAAGCTCCAAGGCGTACATAAGCAAGTCATGAGGATTTAAATGGAAAGCAAGGCTAACCGGGACAATTCTCGTCAAAGAGTTGATTTCTATACCCTCGTCGCTCCGTTTTACGACATCCTCGTGGGGCCGTTTCTCATACCGGCCAGGAAGGGCGTAGTCCGCGGCGCCGGGGCACAAAAATGCCGCCGCATTCTGGAGGTGGCGTGCGGGACCGGAGAACAGGCAATAATGCTGGCGAAAGCAGGGATCGAGGTCACGGGAATAGACCTCTCACCGGCAATGCTTGGAGTGGCGCGCGACAAAAGCCCTCCAAATGTTGCATACTTTCTCGGGAATGCTGAAGACTTACCCTTCGGTTCCGGATCTTTCGACTGCGTTACTATCAGTCTGGCTTTACATGAAATGGCCCATGAGACAAGGATGAGAACCACTGGTGAAATGTTGAGAGTCCTCACCCCGGACGGAAAGTTAATCATCTTCGACTATACCGCCCTGGAGAACTGGAGGTCTGCATTTGGCCTGACCCTTTTGGGTCTAGTGGAAAGAATTGCGGGCGGAGAACACTTCAGAAATTTCGTCCGGTTTATCCGAACAGGAGGGATCGATCGATTTCTCAAACCGTTTCCGCTGCAGGTCATCGGGAGTAGAAATTATTTTTTGGGAGCCCTGCGGCTAATTATTTTGGAAAAGAGGCCTTGAGAAATCATTAGTTCATACATGCACACCCGTTGCCATTCGTCTTGCCATGCACTAAAACAGCCTTGACGGGCAAATGGTCCGAAGCCTTTCGACTTAGCGGCGTCTTGTGAGTAGACATGCTCACAAGCGACTCCATGGGCCGCACCCAGATTCTGTCGAGCGGCAGGACCGGCATGAACGAAGGAAACGTCCTCAGGGCCGGTGATTTTCCAAAAAAATTATGGACCCTGCCCAGCGAATTTCTCGGCACCCATTCGTTGAAATCGCCGAGCATGATTTCCATTTTGTCGCGCTCTGAACAAAAGATGTCGAGCAGACGCCTGATCTGCTTTCGGCGTTCCCTCGGCCCGAGTCCGAGATGGGCCACTATGACCCGGACGGTCTCCCCCTTTATGAGCAGGTCCACGTCGAGCGCACCCCGGGGCTGCCGGCCAAACACACTCAAATCTATCCGCCGTACTTCCTGCACAGTGTATGAAGTCAGCAAAGCATTTCCGTAATGACCTTTATGGTTTCGCCGAGTCGGCCCCAGCACTACCTCGAGCCCTGCTTTTTCCGATATCGAACCGGGCTGGTCTCTGTAGAACGACGAGTCGATTTCCTGGAGCCCCACTATCTCGGCTTTCAGCTCCTTTATGACCCTTGCCACTCGTTCGGGATCGAATACACCGTCGATCCCGACATACTTGTGGATGTTGTAGCTCGCAACCGAGAACCCGCAGCCTGCGGCATGCAGGCCGGCAATGTTGTCTCTTCTCATTTGTGTTCCCAACTTTTCAAGCTCAGCGATCATTCCGTTGTCGCAGCAGAATGGGCAGGCGTTACGAGATAGCCTGTCAGTTCATCGGTTTCCATTGTCCATTGGTAGCCGATCCTTGCTGCAACGTTGAACAAAAGCGGGCTTTTTATGTGAAAGCGCACGGCGCGTTTTTCCCGATTGAATGAGACTATGTTCAGGAAGACCAGATCGTCATCCTTGTCCAGTTTGATCAGCTTTTTTTTGGCTTCCGGCGCCGTGTATACCAGTCCTAAAAAATCAGGTGAACAGACAACGAATGCCACCGCCGGCTCCTCAACTGATTGTAGCCACTGGAACGGGCCGTTTTTGTATTCCAGCAGGACATAACTCTTGAGTTCCTCAAAACCGGGAACCCCCCAGGGGAAATTGATCAGTTCTTTTTCCGCCACTTCTATTATTCCGAAACGGGTCGTATTAACCTGCATGAAAACTCCTCGACTTATGCTTCCAGGGAATCATTCCCGGTCTGGGGTTCCGCCCTGCCGATCTCCGGTATACACATTAAGCAGGCCTTCGAATTCCTCCTTGCCGATAAGCGCCGCGTCTCTGTTCTCTTTCTGGATTTTCCTGTAAAGCTCCTCCCTGTATATAGGGACGTTCGCGGGGCCTTTAATTCCCACTCTCACTTTATTCTGATCGATTGAGGTGATTGTGACTTCTATATCGTCACCTATCAGGATAGACTCACCCGCTTTTCTGGTCAGTATGAGCATAAGGTTTTGCCTCTTTGATAGTATCGGCCTACGGGACCGAGTTCTTAAGTGTTTTCGCAGATCATATCCTGCCAATCCTCTTGGATTGGGCTAACTGAATTATAGTTCCTCTTCCGAACATATTACAGCAATTTTCCGTTTATAGCTGGGCAGCCCATACCGGGGTGAAATTGAAAATCGCCTTTTGCTACTTGATAATATATAGTTATCCTCTATTTTGCGATGCCGAACTGCGCGCGTGACCATAATTTAACGGGAACTCTGGATCAATGGATCCCGAAGCTTTTTCAGAATCCGATTTCCGCTTGCTCGGATTAAAACCCGGCTCGAAGCCTTCTGAAGTCAGGCAGGCTTATCGGACCCTTGTCAAAAAATGGCACCCGGATCGCCACCATTCAAAACCCTATGAGACCCAGGCGCTTGCCGAGAAAAAGTTCAGGGAAATCGACGAGGCCTACAGGCGCATTGCCCGAAGTTGGGCAAAAACTCCACGCCCCGCTAAATCCACTCCGGCCGCAAGCCACGCGAGCAGCGCTCAAACCGGACTGCGGGCCAAAACACGACCTCGCCGGGCCCCTGTCCGTCGGAGCCGGCGCCGAATCGATTTCCGTTCCTTTTTCACCGGAAAGATCATCTTGCCGGCCCTGTTATTAACAGCAACCATTTTCATTTTAACACAAATTCCATCATTTTTTCCGGATACGGCGGACGATACGGAAACTCACGGCCCACAGGTGGCCGAAAACCCGGCCACAGACAAAAACCCAAGCATCCAGGAGCCATCGGAGGCTGTGGGGCCGCTGGCATCCGCCGATCTTGCGCCCTCCCCCCCTAAGGTTTTGTCCCCTCCCCTCCTTCAGCCTCAACCGGAGGCGCCGAGCGCTTTTTTCACCCTGGGATCGACTTCTTCCGAAGTGCTCAATATCCAGGGCGATCCCTCCCGGGTCCAGGGCCAAACCTGGTTTTACGGCCTTTCCGAGATACAGTTCAGGAACGGACGTGTCTGGAGGTTCGACAACTTCGACGGGTCACTGCGGGTGCGTATGCAGCCTGAAATCCCTAAGGATCGGGAGATTCCTCCTCACGTTACTATCGGATCGAGTGAAGAGGATGTCCTGCTCGTTCAGGGGACCCCAACAAAGGTCGAAGACAACAGATGGTTTTACGGATTTGCCGAGCTGGTGTTCAAAAACGGCAGGGTTGCGGAATACGACAACTATTTCGGCAGACTGAAAATGCGTATCCTCCCTTCCACTCAATCCGAGCCGCCAAAACAGTTCTTCACGATCGGTTCCACGCAGGACGAAGTCCTTGACATTCAAGGGACGCCCACCTCTATCCATGGAAATCGCTGGTCTTTTAATTTTGCCGTTGTCACTTTTCTGGACGGTAAGGTCAATACCGTGGCCAATGCCGATGAGAGTCTACGTTTCATCGCGCCGGCACAAACCAGCACTGAGAGGTAATAGGAACGTGAGGACGCTATGCTGATGGAAAAGATATATTGGGGCGAGTTTGACCCGGAGCTTTTGCGGGTTAGCGCTCCTGGGGCGGACGAGCGAAAGGTTGGCCTGATTCTTGAGCGATATCGGGATCTTTTGAAAGATTATCCACCCGGCAAGCTCGAAGCTGAGGGCGCACTGCCCTCCGATCTTTTGCGGAAAATGGGCGAGAGCGGATTTTTCGGCCTGAGCATAGAAACTGAGTATGGAGGCCAGGGTCTCAACCTGCGCGAATACCTGACAGTAGTCGATGAGATGGTAAAGCTCGACATCTCGATTGCAATCACGTTTCTCGCGCACCTCTCGATAGGGATAAAAGCAATCCAGCTTTTCGGGAACGAGGAGCAAAAACGCAAATATCTTATGCCGGCGGCATCCGGCAAAACGATCTTTGCCTACGCTCTCACTGAGCCCAATATCGGCTCGGACGCAAAGCACATAGAAACCACCGCCCTTATGAGCCCTGACGGTGCCGATTATGTGCTGAACGGACATAAAACCTACATTACAAACGCCAATTATGCCGGCGCCATGACCGTTTTTGCCCAGCTCGACGTGAAGCGGCCAGGGTTTATGGGCGCATTTATTGTAGAAACCGGTTGGGAAGGAGCGCGGGTAGGAAAAGAAATGCCCAAAATGGGCCTCAAGGCCAGCTCGACCGCCGCCGTTCAGTTTAATGATGTCAGGGTTCCGAAGGAAAATCTTATCGGCAGACCTGGAGAAGGCTTCAAAATAGCAATGTCAGTGCTCAATCACGGCAGGCTCGGGCTTGGGGTTGCTTCAAACGCACTGATGAAAGTTTCGGCCGTTGACATGCTGAAAAGGGCTTCCGCGAGGATTCAGTTTCAGGTTCCGATCAAGAGCTTTCAACTCGTGCAGGAAAAGATCGTGCGCGCTGAAATAGCAACGGCGGTCAGTTCGGCAATGAACAGTCTGGTTGCCGGAGTTCTCCAGGCCGACCCGCTCCTTGGAGTAGCCGTCGAGACCTCCCACTGTAAGCTTTTTGGCACCACCCGCGCATGGGACGCCGTCTATGATGCTCTCCAGGTGGCAGGCGGCGCCGGATATCTGAAAACTATGCCCTTTGAGAAGCGGATGCGCGATTTTAGAGTGGCCACCGTTTTCGAGGGTACCACCGAGATACACTCTCTTTACCCGGCCCTTCTGGGCATGCGCCAGATTGCAAATCGGCTGAAAGAATCGGGCAGATCTCCCCTCTGGCTTGCTTTCGACCTGGTGAAACTTCTTCTGAGAGGGTGGAAATGGCCGCCCACCTTCGACAACGAAGTCATGCGCAAAGCGCTGCGCGAGGCGAAAAAAAGCGCGAAAGCTGCAAGGGTCCTCCTTCTGAGCGGACTGCTGCTCTATGGCAAGGCAATAGCCCGGGGGCAGACAGCGGACAGGGAATTTCTGCTGCGCCGCATTACAACCCTTTCTCTATATACTTTCGGGATTCTCGCCCTGCTCTCCCAAATGGACCAAAAGCAGAAGGCAAAAGGGCTTGAACCAGTGGACGCGCGCATACTGGAATGTTTCGTCGCGGAAGCAAAAGAGGCACGGAGGCAAAACAGGCGGTTTTTCGATTCGAAAAGGGAAAGGCTTAATTCCGCGCTTTTTCGCGAGATGGGCAGGTTGGATAGCGAGCCGCGGACCACGGACCACGTGTCGCCACTCCCGGGCAAATAGTCTGCTCAGTTTCCACCCGTGAGCCAGGAGATATCAGCGCTGGCCCGTTACTTCTTAGCGTCTCGGACCTTCCAGGCATCGGTTACTTTGAAGTTCTTCGTCTTATCAGGCGCCTGAACCGTTCGAAAGGCCGCATTTTTTCCGTCAATGCAAATCTGGACGAAAGTGTTCATACCATCGGAGTGCCCTGGATTTCCTGCATTTCCCACATCGATAAACTCGATTCCACCATACGAATCCGGCACATGCAGCCTGCCATACATATGGGAATGCCCGCAGAGCACTGCCTTCACCTTGCCGGAGTGTTTGAGAAGCAGGCTCCAGAACGGGTCTGAGTGAAAATCGGCCGCAAAACGCGGTTCGTGGAACGATATAAATACGTGATCCGCCTTCTTTGCAGAAAGGATGGCGTCTTCCACCCATTTGAGAATCGTGTCGCCGCTCAGGTCTTTTGCGTAGGGTGCATACTGGTCTATGACTATCAGCCTGACATTTTTCCAGTCGAAGTAAAACGTCGCGCTTTCGTGGTCGTAAACCGTCACCGGCGGGGTTTCGGCGGGCAGTATATCTTTGATTATGAACCTGACGTCTTCAGGAGCTTCGTGATTGCCGCGCACCGGGATAAAGGGAAGTTTTGGCCCCAATGTTTCTCTGAAAACCTGAAAAGTCCTCTTAACGGGGTCAATATCGCCTATCGCAACTACAAAATCCGCTTTCGGAACCCCCGGATCGGATGGTCCACCCGAATTAATCTCTTCCAGCACGTTCCGGTAGGCGACTTCGAAGTTGCGATTGTCGGAAAAAGCGGCGAAAGACCACTTCTGCGCTAAGACTGAAGAAGCCAGTAAGAGAAAAAACGATAGAAAAACGACAAGGGCCGTTGCGAACCGGCCCCTTCTATACCATGTCACGGCTTTTCCTCAAAAAAATGTAGAACTGTCACAGCGGAGACAAGCAGATCCGCGAGATCTTACCACCTCGCGGAGCGCCGGGATCTATCATCAGAAAAGAGTCCTGGCCGCAGCTTCCGTTAAAGATAGGAACTGATCGGGAAAGATACCCAGATATATCATCATGATTACCAGTGCAATGCTCAAATAACGCGTCCAGGAGTCAACCTGCAGCGCAGGATATTCGTTCACCGGTTTCAAGAGATAAGCGGCCTTTATGATAATCAGATAATAATAGAGAGATATGGTAGCGTTTATCATGCCGATAATGACAAGGAAAAGATAGCCCTTCTGCAGCGCCGCTGCGAACACCAGGAATTTACCGGTAAAGCCGGCGGTCGGCGGGATCCCGGCAAGCCCGAACAGACCTATCATGAGCGTCATTGCCAGAAGCGGAGATCGTTTGTGCAGGCCGGCCAGTTCCTTTATCTGCAGGTTGTGCCCGTCATCGGCCAGCTTCATGATTACCATGAACACTGAGTAATTCATTATCAGGTAGGCAGCCGCATAGTATATCGCACTTGCGTAGCCGCGCTCGGACATCGAGAGAATACCGACCATGATATATCCAGCGTGAGCAATACTGGAGTAAGCCAAAAGCCTCTTTACGTCCTTCTGAATAAGTGCGACCAAGTTTCCAAAAGTCATCGAAAAGATCGAAAGCACTATCAGAAGCTTTATCATTCCGGGGCTCGCCCCTGCCGAAAGACCGGTGAAGCGGATTATCATTGCCGCAGCGGCCATTTTGGATGCAGTTGCGATATAGGCAGTCACCTGATTTGCAGACCCCTGGTAAACATCGGGCGCCCATATATGGAATGGGAACAGGGCCAACTTGAAAAAGAACCCGGACAGGGCCAGTACCAGGCCGATTACGGCCGCCGGCTGGGTGATAAGGCTCGGCAGCGTCTTGATTATTTGCGGCACATAGGTCGTGTGCGCCATTCCGAAAAGAAGGCTGATGCCGAAAAGCATGAGGGCCGAAGACGTCACGCCGATCATGAAATACTTGATGCCGGTTTCAATGTAGTGGTCGGCATGGCGCCGCATTGGCACGAGCAAATAGAGGGAGTAGGAGGAAAGCTCTATTGATACGTAAATCGTCAGCAGTTCGACCGAGCTGACCAGCATCATCATGGCCAGCGTGCACACGAATAGGAGAAAGTAATACTCGCAATGCTGTCTCGAATCGATACCCTTGAGCTCGCTGGACGAGAAAATGACCCAGACCGTTCCAAGGGCGAGCAGAATTTTGAAAATCTGGCTAAAGAGGTCCACCCGGTAGCAATTGAAAAACAGCATCCCTTCCTGGCGCGATGAGACGACCGTAACCAGAAGCCCGATTCCAGCCAGGAAGATCGCCCACCTGTGATACCCGGCCGGATCTGCAGTCTTTCTCAATGAGAAGATGAAAAACAGCAGCGCGCCGAAAATGAAAAACAACTCGGGAAGAAAAAGCATAAAATCCGTCATATCGTTTCCGTTTACCTCGCCTCTAAAACCGATTCACAAACGGAATAACCGTGCTCTGAATAACATCGAGCATAATCTTGGGGAACATACCGAAGAACAGTATGACGCTCACCAGTACGATCCTCGGTACGGCAAGGAAGCCTGGAACATCGGGTATGTGCTCCCACCTTGGGTTCTTGTCCCCGTAGAAGGTCTTCTGGACGACCCTGAGCATGAAAAGCGCGCTGATTATGAGTCCGACGAGCGCAGCGACGCCTCCGATCGGGAAAGCCTTGACCGCGGCGATGAACACGAGCAGTTCCGCCCAGAAGCTTGCCATCAGCGGCACGCCTATACCTGCCAGAGCGGCGACTATGAAGAAGGAGGAAGCGATCGGCATGGTTTTCGACAATCCTCCCAGTTCGGGAATGATCTTCGTGTGCGTGCGGTCATATATGTAGCCGACAGAGGAAAAGAAGAGCGCCGTCATTACGCCGTGGGCAAACATCTGAAAAACCGCCCCGTTTATCCCGTTTACCGACATTGTCGCAAGCCCCAGCCCAACTACTCCCATGTGCGACACGCTGGAGTAGCCGATAACATATTTCAAGTCGGTCTGCGCCAGACCGACGAGCGCCCCATAAACGATCCCGATACAGGCCAGAAGAGCCATGAGGTCTGACCAGTACCCCAGCCCGACCGGACACAACGTCATTGCGATCCGCAAAATTCCGTAAGCACCGAGCTTCATGAGCACGCCGGCGTGAATCATGCTCACAGCCGTCGGGGCCGCGACATGGCCAACCGGAGACCAAGTGTGGAAAGGCCATACGGCGGCAAGGATTCCGAATCCCAGATAAAGCATGATGAATGTCAGTTTCTGGTCAAAAGCACTAAACCCGATTCTCTGAAGCTCGAAGAGGTCAAACGTATGAGCTCCGCCCTGGACCCAGAGATAGAGTATTGCGGGCAAAATGAGTGCGCTTCCGGCAAGCAGGTACAGCGTCAGCTTCATTGCGCCGTATTCTTTGCGTGTGCCTCCCCAGATGGCAATCAGCGGGTACATAGGGAACAGCGAGACGTCGTACCAGACAAACATCCAGAAAAGATCCATCGACATGAACATGCCGTACACGCCGGCGACCAGGAGGAATATGAGCGCAAAAAATTCCTTTACCCTGTTCTCCAGCTCCCACATTGTCCAGATTCCGGTAAACAGGACGATGGAGGTAAGCAGCAACATGGGAAGGTTTATCCCGTCGACGCCGTTGAACCAGTATATCCCAAGGCTCTTCACCCACAGGATCCGCTCCACGAACTGTAGTCCGCCCTTCTGGTGATCGTATGAAAGGTAGAGCCAGATGCACAGGACCAGGCCGATCGACGCGCTCGCGAGACTGACCTGCTTTATGAGCCTGGTCCTTTCCGGCGGGATAAAGAGTATGGTCACCAATCCCAAAATCGTTGTCATAAGGATTGCGGAAAGGATCGGAAAATTTGCCATTTCCATCGAGGTCATTTTATACCTTTGCTAAGAATAGCCCTGCTGAGGGTCAAAGTTTCCAAGAAGCCTTTAAATCTAAATCAGGAAATAGAGAACTGCCGCTCCAGCCGCCAACAGCATTATCAGCAGATTGTACTGGAGCATTCCGGACTGCAGGAAACTGAACAGGCGCCCGCTGCCCTCGGTAAAAATGCAAATCCCGTCGATACCGCCATCTATGACGCGGCGGTCGTTCTTGGTGAAAAGGCTTGTAAGGCCCCCGTAGATAAACGTGTCGAGACTTTTCCGGTAGAAGATGTCCAGGAACCATCTATAGTCGAACAGTTTCCATATTGCGGGAAAATAGCTGAGGAAGCCGTTGCGGCTGGCCCCCTTCCTTCCGTATTCAAGCCATGCCACAACGATTCCGAGAAGACCGGCGGAAACCCCCATAATGAGGAGCCAGTTGGTCCCGCCTCCGTGTTCGGCGACATGCTGGACAGGGTGGGCATGAACCGAATGCCCAAGTAGAAAGTGTTCGATCGGATGCTCCACAAAGCCAAGCACAAGGGTCACAGAGGCAAGGAGCATCACTGGGATTGCCATTGCCCAGAATATGTAGCCGTGGTGTTCACCCTCATGCTCGTGAGATGAATCGGCATGCTCGTCATGATGCTTTTCCTCGATCCCGCCTTTAGGGAACAGAATGAAGAAAATCAGGCGAAAGCTGTAATAAGCGGTGAGAACAGCCCCGAAAAGCCCTGCAGCGAGCCAGATTTTATTCGGTTGAGCCGCAAGAACTCCCAGGATGGCCTCCTTGCTGAAAAAACCCGAGAAGGGGAATACCCCTGAGAGCGCGAGCGCGCCGACTGCTATGCACACCATGGGGATTTTGAGTCTGCGGCCGCCCTGTTTGCCGATTATCCGCATGTCATTAGTGTGAAATTCATGGATGAATATTCCGGAACACAGAAAGAGCAAGGACTTAAACCCGGCGTGTGTAGTGAGGTGGAACACCCCGGCGAAGTATCCGCCTGCGGAGAGCGCCATTACCATCATTCCGAGCTGGCTGACCGTAGAATAGGCCCAGACCTGTTTAAGATCGTATGTAACCATAGCCATGGTGGACGACAGCAGCATGGTAACCGTACCGATCGCAAGGGCAACCGCCATGGCGTCCGGGGAGGCGGCGAAAAACGGGAAAATCCTGCTGAACATATAAACGCCGGCCGCAACCATCGTGGCTGAATGGAGCAGAGCGCTAACGGGGGTGGGGCCCTCCATGGCATCGGGCAACCAGGTAAGCAGAGGAAACTGCGCGCTCTTGCCGATAACGCCGCAGAAAATCAGAAGGGCGCTAAGCGTGATTAGATTCTGGGGCAAACCATTGACGCTTGCGGCGTGATTGAGCTCCGGAATGCCCAGATTGCCGAAGCCTATGAGAAGCAAAATCAGACCGAGGAAGAAGCCAACGTCTCCGACCCTGTTCATTACGAAGGCCTTCTTGCCTGCCTGGGATGCACTCCATTTCTCGTAGTAAAAACCTATCAGAAAATATGACGCAAGACCCACAAGTTCCCAAAACACGAAAAGCTGGAGCATGCTGCCGGCAATCACATTGTTCATCATGGCCCAGGCGAAAAGGGACTGAAAGGCATAGTAGCGGCTGTATCCGGGATCGCCGGCCATGTATCCAAGGGAGTAAATCTGCACCAGACAGGCTACCACCGCTACGATAGTCAGCATAAGAAGGCTAAGCGAATCGAGATAATAGCCGAAGGAGATGTTCAGCTTTCCCGAGCTGAACCAGAGAGTCTGAAATTGGAGAGGCTCGGCGTTATGGAGCTTTGCAAGCAGGGAAATAGCGCAAAGGGCCGAAATGGAAATCGCCCCCACGGAAATCTGGCTGGAGAGTTTGGGATTCGATCTCGTGAAGATCAGAATTACAGCCATCGCCAAAAATGGAAGAGTCGTGCCCAGAACGGTCACCAACAGGATGGGATCTTTGAGGAATTCGCCCATAGCGAGTCTATCCTTTCAACTGCTGAGCACGTTCGATGTTTATCGAGTGCATTTGGCGGAACAGGGCAAGAATGATGCTCAGGCCGATGGCCGCCTCCGCCGCCGCGAGGCCCATGACGAACAGGGCGATTATCTGCCCCACAGCCGGGTCAGGGGCGAGAAACCGGTTGAAGGCCATGAAGTTCAGGTTCGCCGAATTGAGCAAAAGCTCGACGGAAATCAGCATCCCGATAAGATTCCTGCGCTGCAGGATTCCAAGAAGGCCGAGTGAGAAAAGTATGGCCGAGATGATCAGGTAAGTATTCAGGCTGTTCACGAAGTAAACCTCCGGCTGAATCCGGCGGTAACCACCGCGCCAATAATGGCCACCAGCAGCACCAGCGAGATGACTTCAAAAACCAGTTCATACCTGGTAAGCAGCATGTGGCCAATGGTCTCGATCGACCATGGCAAGGGTCCTACCGCGCGCTCGGTTGAGGGCAGCCAATCGGTCTTGAGCACCATGCTCACAACCGCGACCAAAAAGACTGCACTGGCGGTTGCTCCCAGCGCCACTTTGGGAATGGCACGCTGCGGAACCTCCAGGTGAAGGGGACGAGAAAGCATGATGGCAAAAACGATTGCGATGCAGATTGCGCCCACATAAATAAGGAGCTGCATCATGGCAATGAAGAAGCTGCCCAGAAAGAGGTAGAACCCCGCAATCCCGGACAGGGCCAACGCAAGGCCCAGTACGTTATAGAGGATGCTTCGGGGAAATACCGCGATGATGGCCCCTGCAATGGTGAATCCGACCGTGACCCAGAAGGCCATCTGCGAAAGGATGTTTAAGCTTGAGTTTTCCATCCTTCTCCTTGCCTTAAATGAACAGAAGTTAATATGCTTCCGACAACCCCGGACCTCGCATAGATCGGCAATGGGCCGCAGGTCCACGGGCCCGGCGGTCCCGGGGTTCGCACACGCAATCAGGCTGCAATCGCCTGCGTTTTCTTTTCGTCGACTTGCCTGGCTAACCTTGCCATAAGGTCTATTACGCAATCAGACTGCGTCACACCGACCAACTGATACTCTTTTGAGAATTGCAGCGTGTCGGTAGGGCAGATTTCAATGCACAGGCCGCAAAGCGAGCATTTACTAAAGTCGATGACGTAATGGGTCCCAACTTTGGGGCCCTTGGGCTGCTCCTTTTTACCCTGCACCTGAATGACGTTGCTCGGGCAGACCTTCTCACATTGTCCGCAGGCGATGCATTTATGCGTGCCGGTATCCGTGAAGATCTTCAGTTCCGTATGCCCGCGAAATGCGGAAAAAAGGGGTATTTTCTTGCGCGGATACTGCACGGTTACCAGGGGGTGGAACAGCCTCCGGAAGGTGACCGCCATCCCTTCGACAAGACTCAGTCCGCCATAATATATATCCTTCAGATAACTCATTTTTGTTCATACTCCGCAATCAAATCAGTTTAAGAACGATGGCCGTTACCACTAGATTGGCGAGGCTGACCGGAATCATCACCTTCCAGGAGAAATTCATCAACTGGTCAAACCTGATACGCGGGAAGGTCCAACGCACCCACATGATGACGAAGATCAGAATGTAGGTCTTAAAAAGGAACCAGAAAACACCGGGTATACCCAGGCTGATTCCAAAAGGACCGTTCCAGCCGCCGAAAAACAGGCTGGTTGCAACGGCGCTCACGATGAACATATTGGTGTACTCAGCGAGGAAGAAAAGCCCGAATCCCATTCCGCTGTATTCTGTATGAAACCCCGCAACGAGTTCAGATTCGGCTTCCGGAATATCGAACGGAGCGCGGTTGGTTTCCGCAGTAGCGCTGATGAGGTAAATCAGGCCTGCGACCGGCTGCAGGAAAATGAACCAGACGGTTCTCTGAGCATTCACAATGTCAGAAAAACTCAGAGAATTGACCATGATCACAACGCTCATTACTGCAAGCAGCAAAGGGATTTCGTAAGCAATGTTCTGAGCCACCGACCGGACAGCGCCAAGCAGCGCGTATTTGTTGTTCGAAGCCCACCCGCCGGCAAGTATGGCCAAAACGGTGAACGTGGAGAAAGCGAAGATCAGGAGGACCCCCACATTCATTTCATGGATGATCATATTGGGACCGAACGGCAGAACTAAGAATCCGACCAGCACCGGCATGAAAACCAGGACCGGAGCAACAAAAAACAATTTTTTATCCGCCTGCAACGGCAGTATAAGCTCTTTGCCGATCAGTTTAATACCATCCATAATGGTCTGGAGCAGGCCGTGAGGGCCGACTTCCATCGGGCCGGGACGCAATTGAATATGGCCCGCCACTTTTCGCTCGAGCCACACCAGGAACAGGGCGTTCAATTGCGAGAATCCCAGCACAATCAACAGCCCCAGAATCAACCGCAACCATTCCGAACTCAAAAAACCTTCAGACAATTCTTTTTCCTCTCTGTTATCTGTCGATTTCCGGAATAACTACGTCGATGCTGCCAAGAATTGAAATTGCGTCAGCAACCATAGTCTCGGGCAGTACCTCGTTCAAAACGTTCAAATTGCCAAAGCTGGGTACCCGGATATGACAGCGATACGGACTGGTGCTGCCATCGCTTACCAGATAATAAGCGGTGAGACCACGTGCGCTCTCGAAGGCAAAATAGACTTCACCTTTAGGTGGAACGAGCTTTTGCGGAACTTTCGAAAGGTAAGGCCCCCCGGGAAGATGATCCAGAGCCTGATCGATTATTCGGCAGCTCTGCTGCATCTCCTTGAAGCGCACATCATACCGGTCCAGGGCATCGCCCTTGGACCCGGTTGGGACTTCGAAATCAAACCTGTCGTATACTTCATAGGGTTCTGCTCTCCGAACATCGTACGCAATCCCGCAGGCGCGAAGATTCGGTCCCGTAACTCCGTATTGACGGGAGAGCTCCCGGTCGATAATACCGACGTCCCTTGTGCGATTAATGAAGATGATATTCTTGGTTACCAGGTTGTCGTAATCGGCCCAGCGTCCGGCCATCCGCTTGAGAAAAGCACGGGTCATGTCGATGAAGGCCGCGTCGACATCGCGGCAGACACCACCGAAGCGGCAATAGGAATAGGTGAGCCTTGAACCGCTCACCGAGTCGAGAATATCCAGGATATGCTCACGATCGTCGAATGCATACAGAAAGGGCGTGAAACCACCGAGGTCCATCAGGTAGGTTCCGAACCAGAGCAGATGGCTGGATATGCGATTGAGCTCCGATGCGATAACGCGAATGTATTTCGCACGCTCGGGGACCTCGATCCCGATGAGTTTTTCGACCGCCAGGGCGAACCCGTGATTAAAAATCATCCCGGAAAGATAATCCATCCTGCTGGTGTTCGGGAGAAACTGCTTATAGATCCTGTTTTCACCCATCTTCTCGTGACCACGGTGGCCGTAACCGATTACCGGATCGGCTTTGACTATGAATTCGCCGTCCAGATCCAGAAGGATCCTGAGGACACCGTGGGTACTGGGGTGCTGAGGTCCGAGATTTAATGTGTAAATCTTTTGCGATGCCGGAGAGGCAATTTGTCTTTCAGCCATAGATGTCTTCTCGCTTACGATAGGCGCTGACTTTGCCGAAATCCTTCCTGAGCGGATGATAATCCGCGTCTTCGGGAAGCAGCAGCGGCCTCAAGTCAGGATTTCCGGAAAAGCTGATCCCAAAAAAGTCATGTACCTCACGTTCGAGCCAACCCGCGCCGCGGAAGATATCACAAATTGAAAGCGGCACCTGGTCATGGCCGAAGAGCACTCTTACCACCACGCGAGACCCGGGTTCGTAGCAGTTGAAATGGTAGACGAGCTCGAAAGTATCCTGAAAATCGAGCGCCATTATGTCCTCAAGGAAAAAACCGGACGTCTCGAACGCCTTTGCTGCATCCCTGATGCCAGAGGCTGCGACGACTGCGGACCATAAAGATCCGGTCTTCCCAGTCTCGTCTGTTTTGAAAATCGTGTCGGGAAGCTTCTCCAGGATGACCCGTTCTATTTCCTGCACTTTCATTTCAATTTTCGCCTCCGACTCTTTTGAAGCGGCGAAGCAAGTTCCTGTCCTCACCACGGGTGATCTTGTCCTGCAGAAGAAGCAGCCCCTGGATGAGAGCTTCAGGCCGGGGAGGACACCCTGGAATTATGATGTCCACCGGGACGACAAGATGGGCCCCAGGCACTATCGCATACTGGCCGTCATACTCGAAGGGGCCGCCGGAGATGGCGCAGTTGCCCATCGCAATACACCACTTGGGGTTCGGCATCTGGTCCCAGAGCATCTGAATTACAGGCCCCATTTTCTTGGAGATCGTTCCCGCCACGATCATGACATCGGATTGGCGCGGAGACGGTCTGAAAACACCAGCCCCGAAACGGTCCAGGTCGAAGCGGGAGGCCCCTGCAGCCATCATCTCGATCGCGCAGCAAGCCAGGCCGAAAGTCATTGGCCACAATGAATTGGCACGCGCCAGGTTCAGAATATCGTCAAGGAGAGCAAACTGGACAACCGGTTCACCCGGCTCTCTCACTTCCTTTTCCATTCAAAGACTCCTTTTCGCCAGGCGTAGACAATTGCCAGGGATAAAATTCCGACGAAAATGATAACCTCTATCAGATCGCGAGCGACATATTTGCCGTAAACCAGCGCCACCGGGAACAGGTACAGCACGTCAACGTCGAAGGCCAGAAAGATCAGGGCGTAGATGTAATACGCAACCGTGAACTGAATCCAGGCGCTGCCGATGGTTTCCATGCCGCTCTCGTAGGTCGCTTCGCGCAGCGCTCCGTGGCTCCTCCTGGAAACCAGGGTCGAAATGATAAGAGGAACGACTGCAAACCCAACACCGGTGAGCAAATACAGCCCTATTGCCAAAAAGTCGGTCATAAGCTTTTGGGAGATCATGGCTCCTCACACAAGAAAGCAGGACAGATGAATCAAACAGGGCAAAATGGTTTTTGTGCTGCGGGTCAGGAATGAGTAGGGGGATCGTAGCTCGGAAAAGTGAAAACCGCTATAATGCACAAGAGTCCGGCGACCATATCATATTTTGTACAAAATGCCAGTCCAAAATTGATCAATTCGCGAGGGATTATCTTTCGCGGGTGCTGAAGGCTCTTAGTAGAAAGCTCCACTAAATCCGGTCACCGGCGACTTGGGGAAACATTTTCCTCCTCTACAAAAACGATCAGCCATGATCCGGCCAGCCGGATAGATAACAAGTTTTGCTTTCTGTGCGCGTACTTTTAAATGATTATTCAACTTCGATCTATGATATTTTCGTCCAGATTTTTCCCATTCCCTCAGAGGAGGAAACCCATGCTGGTCCTTAGTGCCAAGGAAATGGCCGGACTCGATGAGCAGACCATTCGCCAAATCGGAATCCCCGGAATCGTGCTCATGGAAAATGCCGCACAAGGCGCCGCCGCTTTCTTTCTAAGGGTGATCCCAGATCTAATCGATCGGCGGATAACGGTGGTAGCTGGAAGCGGCAACAATGCCGGGGACGGCTTCGCGCTCGCCAGAATTTTTCATTCGAAAGGGGCACGGGTAAACGTCCTTTGCCTGCGTACTCCTCTCAAGCTGACGGGAGATGCGGAGACAAACTTCAGCATTCTCGAAAAAATCGGTATTCCCATAACAGTATGGGATGAGGCCGGAGATTTCGATGAGCAATGGGAACAGGTCGGGAAAAGCGATGCGGTTATCGATGCCATGCTGGGAACCGGTCTGAATACCGAGGTAAAGGGCCTCTACAAAAAGATAATCGACAAAATAAACGGGCTGAACGTTCCGGTCCTTGCAGTCGACGTTCCATCCGGGCTTGACTCAACAACCGGAATGCCCCTTGGCGCAGCAATCAAGGCCACTGCCACTGCCACATTCGGCTTTTTGAAAATCGGCCACCTCATCGAACCAGGGTCCGAACTGGTTGGCCAGGTCGAAGTTATCGATATCGGAATTCCGCCAGGGCTCGTCCAATCCGCCGGAATCCAGCGCTATTGGCTCACGGAAGAATTTCTTTCATCTTGGATCGAGCCGCGCCGTCCCGAAACGCACAAGGGTCAGGCCGGGCATGTCTGTGTTCTCTCAGGCTCCCTTGGGAAAACCGGGGCGGCGGCGCTTGTCTGCCTCGGGGCCGCAAGAGCGGGCGCAGGCCTTGTTACGCTCTTTGTTCCCGAAAGCCTTATTCCGATTCTGGCGGCAAAGCTGACGGAGGCCATGACCCTCCCCATCGTTGAGACTCCCGAAAGGACCCCCGCCTCTGCCGCGTTGGATCAAATTCTCGATTTTCTGAAAGGTAAGCAAGCCCTGGCGATAGGCCCGGGAATCTCGACAAATGAGGACACTGCAGCTCTGGTAAAGAAACTGCTCCGGAATGCCCCCTGCCCCATGGTGCTCGACGCTGACGCGATCACGGCGGTCTCTAATGACCCCGGCATCCTGCGCAAGGCAAAAGTCCCGCTCGTCCTCACGCCGCACCCTGGCGAGATGGCCCGCATCTGTCACTCCACCGTGCCGGAGGTCCAGCGCAACCGGGTCGAATCCGCCTCAAGGTTCAGTAAAGAGTACGGCGTGGTGCTCCTGCTCAAAGGCCATCGAACTATTATAGCGGCGCCGGATGGGAGGCTTGCGATAAACAGCACGGGAAATCCCGCAATGGCCAGCGGAGGAATGGGAGACACCCTGACAGGGATCATTTCCGGTCTGCTTGCCCAGGGATTTGATCCTTTTCGGGCCGCCTGCCTCGGCGTTTACATCCACGGGGCCGCATGCGACCGCATATTCCAGGGAGTCGCGAGCCGAGGGCTTCTGGCAACCGACATGCTGGACGAAGTCCCCGTTGTATTGGGCTTTCTCGAAGGCCATAGAGATTAGGACACATGAAGGAATTCCTCTTCCATTCCCCTGGTGAGAACTGCTCCTTGCTCCTTGGCCATAGAATAGGTGAGTTGCTCCAACCCGGCGACATCCTTGGGCTCTGGGGAGAACTCGCAGCCGGAAAAACGCTCCTTACGCGTGGTATTGCCGGAGGGCTTGGCGTTCAGCCCGAAGTCCGGATAACCAGCCCGACGTTCACCATAATAAACGAGTACTCGGGACGGGTTCGCCTATATCATCTCGATCTTTACCGGCTTTCAGGGCCGGATGACCTCGACACGCTCCCCTGGGAGGAATCGCTTTTCGGAAACGGGGTGGCGGTAATAGAGTGGCCTGACCGCCTTGGAAGGCTTCTCCCTTCCGAACGATGGGACATAAAATTCACGATCGGCGATGAAGAAAACCGGGAAATGCTTATCCGCGGGCGTGGGAGAAAAAACCGCGCGCGAATGGCGAAATGGGTGGAAAAGCTTGAAGAGGTGCAACTCGAGGCGCTGTGCCGGGGATAAGCGAAGCGGGAAGCAGGAAACCATTTCACCACGGAGACACAGAGGGCCCAGAGAAAAGCGTTATCAGACAGGATTAACAGAAACCGCCGTTTCTAAGTTTGTTTTCTCTGCGTCTCCGCGTCTCCGCGTGATATGGTTTTCGCCCTAACGCCTACTCCTAATCGAACCTGGCCCGATCTTCCGGGCTCTCTATTTCCTGAGGAAAATCGGTAAATGGGAACGGGCGGGTATTATCGTTTAAAGTAATGTAGCGTATGAGCCTGTAAACATAGGCTGCCACTTTGTTTGAAAATGAGCGGAGCGGTTCGCTGTAGCTCCTGGTTATAAGGAGTATCACGTACTGGATTAGCGTTGTCATTTGGATGATGAAGTGCATCACGCTGAGGATAACCAGGAAAATAAGAGTAAAAATAAGCCTGATTCCAATCTTGCCGCGAGGTATAGGGTCTTGACTCAGTTTGTCCATTTCTCTCCTTCGTAAATCCTGTCTAAAATTCCTGACACATGGATGGACCCTTAACCGCCGGCCAATCCAAAACCGAAAACAAAAGACCAAAAGTATTCACCGCAGAGCACGCGGAGAAAACATGTATTAAGGTATTTTATGAAGAGTTAAGAATGAAGAGTGAGAATTTCACCCTTCTAACTTGGCCCTTCACATTTCAGGGTACAGGTATTCATTTTTTAAAGAACCAAGATGGGCAAACCCACCGATTTCCGTTCCAGGCTCAGTCTGCCACCTGTAAATGCAGGTCAAATTCAGGGAAACAGTGGACAGTGAGGAGTGAACGGTGAATAGGGAGCAGAATTCCTCAATTCCTCGATCCCTAAATTACAGGAAATTCATTTCAATCCCACGACAGGATAGCACGAATAGTTTTGGCGTGCAAAACGGCAACCAGAAGAGGCAACCACAAGCGGCAAAGTGAACCGGCAACCAGAAGCGGCAAAATGCGGGAGAAAAATTTCTAAACGGTAACCGCCGAGGCACAGAGAACACCGATACAAAGCATTTCAGACAGGATTGACAAGATTATTCAAAAAGCTTGCCCAACGTGGACTAACGGGGCTTTTTTATGCACAGCGGCGAGGAAAGTGGTTGACTCCGAGCCGATTGAGTGTATATACACACTTTAGATTATCGACTCAGTGCTTCATGCGATGTTTCGGACGGCTTGGGAATTTACGCAGTCCGAGAAATGGGGACAGAAGTCCAAATCGAAGGAGTCTTATATGCCAGTTGTCGGCGTCATAACTTGCCAAATCCTGGAGCTAGAGTTTGCTTATTTGCTGTCTATGGATCAGGAAATTGCAGGTATAACCGTAGTGGAAGATACTTCTTCATTGGGACTCATCCAATCGCTAGAGGAACTGGGTCGTTTTGAACCGCGCAGGATTCCTCTTTTGAACGGGTTCAGCCCAGCCTTTGCCGGTCGTATGGAAGTCCTGGTACGCGTGCTCGAACTAGGTCTGCACAGCAGCAAAGATCTCCTGCAGGATGGATTGGGTAAAGCGGTCAGGGAAATGGCGCGCTATGTAGACGGTATTTTTTTTGGATATGGTCTGTGTGGGAATGCACTGCAAAACCCGGAAGAATTGTTTGCCGATGCAGGAGTTCCTCTCTTTTTTCCCCGAGACGATGATCACATGGTGGACGACTGTGTCGGGCTCATCATCGGCGGGCGGGACCGCTATTATGGGGAGCAATGCAAAGAAGCCGGGACGTTTTTTATGATCCCCGGCATGACCAGGCACTGGAGGCCCTTTTTTGATAAAGAAATCGGCAAGTGGAACCCAAAGATCGCTAAACGTATTTTCCGAAGCTACAAACGATCACTTCTGCTTCCTACCCCTGTGCTATCGGAAAAAGAGATGATGCTGAATATCGAGGATTTCAACAGTCTCTTTAATCTTTATACTGAATCGCAAAGCGGGACCCTGAATCTCCTGCAAGGGGCCTGGGAAGGTGCAAAGAAAGCGCTTTAATGAACATTTATGCAAAGAAAGGGGCAGGCCTTGAAAAGAGAGTCTTTCACCTCCGACCTCATTGTCCGATCTCGGAACTCACTGTCTGCTCCCGATCTTTCGTGATCCCTTTTTGAGATAAATATCTTGCCGCGCTCATTTCCTCTCGCAATGATATGGTAAAAAAGCTCCTTCGTATTCAACCCGCAGCGGCCTCGCCGTTTTTTCACTCCATGCATACTTATCGGATGGTCCCGCCTCGCATTTTCCTCTTTTCAAGGTGACCCGGTTTTCTCTACCCTGTTCACCCGGGGAAGCATCTATCGGACGCACCGGGCTTGATCTACCGCGGACCGGAGCGCCCGCGCGGCCGCCCCGGGATTCGGACTGGCAATTATGGCCGATACGACCGCTATCCCATCCGCGCCGGCACGGATGACATCACCGGCATTGGTGTGATTTATGCCCCCTATACCGACCAGAGGAATGCGAACGGCCTGGCGGATAGTTCGCAAAACACCGAGCCCCGTAGGTGGCAGCGCATCGGCTTTGGTCGGCGTCGCAAACAGGGGCCCTACCCCCAGGTAGTCCGCCCCATCGGCTTCGGCCTCCAGGGCTTCATCGGCAGTACTGACGGAAACCCCGATGATCATATCTTCGCCGGCAATCCGGCGCGCAAGGGCGCAATGCATATCCTCCTGTCCCAGATGAACTCCATCGGCTCGGCAGGCCAGCGCGATGTCTACCCTGTCGTTGATTATGAGCGGGATGGCAAGGTCCGAAGCCGCCTGCCTGAGCGCAAAGGCCTGCTCGATAAACTCCCTTGCCCCGGCATTCTTTTCACGAAGCTGGACCACGGTCACACCGCCCGCTGCGCTCTCGCGAACGATCTGCTCAAGAGGCCGGCCGCCAGACAGGACCCGGTCGGTGACCAGGTACAGTCCAAAATCAATTCCGGATTTGCAGGCTTTCATGAAAAGGCTACCTTGGCGCGCACTCTGATGATGGCGCCGTCTATCGCGTCGAGTGCGTCGAGCAGGCCCACCTGAAAACTGCCCGGCCCTATGTTGGGGAGGGCTGCAAGTTCTCCCGCAATCCCAAAGGTGACCAGCGCCCCGATTGCAGCGGCGAAAGCATCCGTTTCGGCGCCGCAAAAGGCGCCGGTGACGGCGCTTGCCGCACAGCCTGTCCCGGTAACCCGGCCCATGAGTGGATGCCCGTTTGAAATCCTGGCCATCCGCAAGCCGTCGGTCACAAAATCCTCCGCACCCGTGACCGCCACGACGATCCCGTAGGTTTTTGCCAAATCGCGGGCCGCCATCCGAGCATCCTCCGCGCCGTGAACGGACTCCACTCCTCGGGTGATCCCCTTCTGACCGGCAACCGCCAGGATTTCAGAGGCATTCCCGCGCAGGACCGCCACCGGCGCTTCGCCCATGAGCCGCAGGGAAGCCTCGGTCCTGAACCGGGTTGCACCCGCCCCCACCGGATCGAGTACGATCGGAATGGAGCGGTCCCGCGCGGCCCGGGCGGCCCTGACCATGGAATCGATCCAGGGCTGTGACAACGTTCCGATGTTTATGACAAGGGCATTAGCCAGCCCTACCATCTCCTCGACTTCTTCGACAGCATGGGCCATTACCGGCAATGCGCCCAAGGCCAGCAGCGCATTGGCGGTAAAGTTCATGACTACGTAGTTCGTGATGTTGTGAACCAGGGGATGTTCCCTTCTGATCTTTTCGAGAATATCAGAGGACTTTTCAACAGTCTCCTGAACAAGATTATCTTCCATATGCCTCCCTCAACACGAAAAATAAGTCGATGTCCGATCCGGTTCGGCACAAAAACTTTGCCGCCGCGGACCCCTTCCATTACAGATATTACACGTTTTGCCTTATATACTCACTGTTAAGCCCTGGTGAACCGATACGAAGATTCAGGCGTCAAGAACGACAATTGGCAGCCCGGGTTTAACATGACCGCAAAGCTTTTCCTTTTCTCCTTTTGTCTCCACGAATACAAATCCCTCATCAGATTTTATCCTGCTGAGCGCCAGGCTGCCCAGGACACGCCACTCGCGCTCGTGTCTCCATGAGGAGGACGGGGCGGACCGGCTCAACTGGAAGCGATATCTTTCGGATTCCGCGATCCTGGAATAGACCTGCTCACCGCCATATATGGCCGGCTTTGCTCCGAGCGAGCGCAATATATCCCGCCGGACCGCAATCCCGTAAGGTTCGACAGTCCACCTGGCGAGTCCCCGGTGCCACTTTCGCATCTCGAACAGCTCACCCGGGGGATGAGAACTCCATGAGATGACCTCCGCCTTGCAACGAACCATCTTCGAACCCGCCCGAACAAGCCCGTCCTGTAGTATCCGAATGAGCGTTTCCAGGGCGGAATGGCCCGACAGGGCATGTGCGTCGAGCAGATTAAGAAGGTACTCCAGGTAAGTTTCACCCGGCCATGGACCGGAACTTGCCCTGGTATAGTGGTAGAGGTAATTACCCCAGATAATCTCGCCGTGCCGGGAGGAGTTGTAAAAGCCCCGTGGCCGGGACCCCCATTCGGAAGACCGGGGCGAATTTTTATTTACAGGGAGGTGAGTTTGGACGGGATTTGGGGAGGGCAAATCAGGGAACCCGGGGAGCTTGAATCCGTGCGCGTGCTCTGAGAATTTTGTGAGAAGGTTGCAATTTCCAGCGTTCGAAGAGTTCGTCTCCTCAGGATCTAAAACGAACTGCGGCCGGGGCGATTTTGCCTGGATTTCCTCAAGGAGAGCCGAGAGGTTTCCGCGCGACCGGATTTCGAGCACCAGATGAATATGTGCCAGTGCGCCGAGAATCCGGTCGCGGCATACCTGCGCTTGCCTTTTGGGACATGATTCCGGGTCGAGCATACACGCAAGCAAGGGGATGCGATTTGTGCTTTCATCCCCGTATCTTTTCAACAGCTCCCCGTCCGCGTTGAGGAGTGGACCCGGAGCGACAAGGAGTTGAGATAAGCCGGAACGCCAGGCATGTGCGCAGACCAAATCGTAGGTGAGAGTTCCGATGCTGCCGGCAAGGGCAATTCCTCGTGAGTCTAAACTGAGCAAGCAGGACCGGAGCGCTTTGAGCCAGTTCGAATGCGGAGAAGCGAGTCTGGGTTTTCGAGAATTGAATACGGCTAACAGGGGCAGATCGAAGTCAAGAGAACCTTTGCAGAACAGGACCTTGGGGCAAGGCCCCCTGCTTGACTGCAAGAGGGCTTCCCCGGCAAATGAATCCGAAAACGGGGCGTTCCAACCGAATACACCGACCCCTGCTTCCAGCAACTCATCGGCCTGCTTCCGGCAAGTGTCCAACAACCTTGGGATCGAAACAGAAAAAGAAGCCGCCAACCACGAATGCAAATCACTCTCCGTGCGAATTCCAGCGGCAAGTAACCGGTTAATCCAGAAGTGCTGTTCGGCGCCGGAGATTTTTCCGCACCGCCTCATAAAGAGGCTCGTGGCAAGAATGCAATGAGCGGTTTGGCCCTCCAGCATGACAATAGGGCTGGTATAGGAGTGAGCAAGCGAGGATAGGACCGCGTTCAGGCGGGTTTTAAGGTCCATGCGCTCCATTCCGAAAGCATCACTGCTGCGAAAAGGCTTGACGGGTTGCGCTTCGCTCCACGATTCTACGAAATGGGTGGGCTGCTTTTCCTAGCCCACCCCACAATAGCGGATAAAAGCGCTACCCGGACGCCGGGTGTCGAAACCCTCAGGTAATCAAATCGCCCGGCTGATTTTCACAGCACAAAGCTTTCCGCACATGCTGCAGCCCTCACGGTCCTCGGTGACCTGGAGGCGTTTTTTTACCAATTCCGGGTCTATGGCTTCACGGACCATCGCGTCCCAATCCAGGTCCCGCCGCGCGATTGACATGCGCCTGTCCGCCTCGATGGCCCCTGGAAGCCCTTTCGCGATATCCGCTATATGGGCGGCAATCCGTCCGGCCATAACTCCCTGGTGCACGTCGTCGGCATTGGGCAGCCCCAAGTGTTCAGCCGGGGTCACGTAGCAGAGATAATCCGCTCCGGCGGCCCCGGCAATCGCGCCCCCGATGGCGGAGGTAATGTGATCGTAGCCTGCGGCAATGTCGGTCGGAAGCGGCCCCAGAATATAAAATGGGGCCCCGTCACATAATTTCTTCTGGAGCATGACATTCGCGGTAATCTGGTTGAGGGGCACGTGCCCGGGGCCCTCGATCATCACCTGAACGTTTCTTTTACGCGCCCTTCTCGCCAGTTCACCCAGAATCATCAGCTCTTCCAACTGAGCCCCGTCTGTAGCGTCCAGGATCGCACCCGGGCGAAAGCCATCCCCGAGGCTCAGGGTAACGTCATATTTGTATGCTATGCTCAGCAGGTCATCATAATATTCGTAGAGCGGGTTTTGTTTCCCGTTTTTACGCATCCAGCTCATGTGAATGGAGCCGCCCCGGCTTACGCAGGGCATAATACGCTCATAGGTCTCGAGTTTTTTTACCGACTCCAGAGTCACCCCACAATGCACCGTGATATAGTCGAGACCCTGGGCGCACTGCCGTTCGATACTTCGGAGAAGCTCATCTGCATCCATAGTATCGAGGGGCTGATGGCGGCAGATCATCTCGGTGGCCACTCCATAAATCGGGACTGCTCCCACTATTACCGGCGAGTTCTCCAGGAAAAAGGCCCTGAAGGCCGAAAGGTCTGCGCCGGTGGAAAGGTCCATTATGGAATCGGTCCCGGCGTGCAGGGCCGCATCCAGCTTTTCCTTCTCCAGGTCCATCGAGCAGCATTCGCCGCTTGTCCCCAGGTTGGCATTGACTTTGGTCTTTAGCCCTTTACCAATTGCCCTGAGATTAGGGAAGGAATGGTTTACATTCCTGGGCAAAACAGCGAACCCTGCAGCAATCAGGTCCCGCAGTTGCTCTGCGGAAACCGGCTCGTTTTCGACGGCTTTTTTCATTTCTTCGGTGATTATGCCTGTTCGGGCAGATTCAAGCTGCGTCGCCATCACGTCCTCCTGGTCAGGATCGATAGAGTATCCGGAAGATGAACTGAGATATAGAGGACTCCTCCCAGAAAATACAAAAGGCCGTCCTGGAGAAAAACGGCCTTCCAAAAAACATATTTAGCCGATTCCCTCCGCCAGCATTAACTGGATCAGGTTCCAAGGGTATTATCTCAGCTCTCCATCGGAGAGCACCCCCCGGCTGTATTCAATTGTTACGTGTTCTACATTATACCGAAAAGATGGAATAATCAACTTCTATCAAAGGCGGACCCAATTTTGCCGCCAGGGTTTCGGTAACCTCCTTGAACCACTTTATGGTTGGGTGATCTTCTCCCTTGGTTTCGCTTGTTGGGCCAAGTCAATTTGCTTCTTTTGCATCATCCAATAGGCGCTTATAAATCGGCGGACGTTACGTCTAGACCGATGCGCAAAGGATGCTGCATTGTTCGGGTACCGGCAAGTCGTTTCGGGCAGGGGTAAAGTACAGCGCTTCGGCCTTTTCCGGCGTCAGAAAATCGATGCAGGAAAACCCGGTGTCCCGCAATTTTGCCTCAATTTCCTCCGGCGTAAAAAAGCTGACGAAAGGCTCACCAAGGTCGGAAGTAATGGCGGCAAGCGTTGACGACGCAGCATCCAAAGGCTGCCTGAAGGTCAGGGTTACTTCGCTGCCGGGCGCAAATGCAGCTATCGTCCGCAATGTTGCGTTGATCGCCGCTTCTTCCAGGTACATGGTAACGCCAAGCCAGGAAAAGAACGCCGGTTCGCCGGGGCCGATACCGCAGCGGGCCAGAACCTCACCGAGCTCTTCGCGTTCGAAATCGGCCTGGGCAAAGATCAGATTCTCCGGCTCCGATAAGCCGGCCTTGGCGATCCGCTCCCGCTTGGCCGACTGAGTGGCGGGGTGATCGACCTCGACGATTTTCAACGCACCCGCCCAGGAAGGCTGGCGCAGCGCGAAACTATCGAATCCGGCGCCAATCAGGATGTAGCGGGTAATGCCTTTCGCAACGGCTTCTTCCAGCCTGTCCTCGGAAAAGCGCGCGCGCAGCACGACATGGGCGCGCAAGGCCTTCCCCCCAAGGCATTGGTGGCGGGCAAGGGCGCCGCGTATGGTTTCGGCGGCACGCGCGCCCACTAAGGGCAGAGCGACCGGATCGCTCAGCAACAGCGGCTTGTCGTCCAGCAATTGGTGTGCGGCGCGGATATAAGCGGTCGCCAGCGCGGTTTTACTGGCGGTTTGGTCTTGCATCGGCGGCAGCTCGCATATGAGGGTTGATACCAGGGCTTGGCCAAGCTTACCTTATTGACCGTTTATGTGAACCTGAATAATGCGCCAACTTAATCACCAATCTGATGCCGAACCGTAATCTGAGTTCGGATTCCGCCCGCAAAAGTTCCCGGGACACGCTGAAAACCATACAGCCTTTTATACTAAAAGATCCGGCATTGGCATTCTTCACATTATGCCATGGCCGGCTCCTTCGGTCATGGAGTTTTCTTGTGTTCCTGCTCACCAATCACAGCTTAAACGTCCCTCCCTATTGATTCAACAATCAGCTTTACCAGCCGGCCTCGGCCCAGTTCACTCTCTCTTCAGCCAATTCATTCCACCCTGAAAAATTTTCTTCACTCTGCTTTTTGCCGTTCCCGGTTGCCGCTTCTATTGCCGCTTCTGGTTGCCGTTTGGCAGGGCCATATCGCTCTATGGTAGAATTTGGCAAATCGGAAGCCGGGGGCTTTGAGATTAATACGATTTGAGGAATTTTGTTTTTCACTGCTCACTGAACCGGGAGGTTTAAACCATGTGTTTCGGCGAAACGTCATTTCCATCGGTCCTTCTTCCACCGGTATTTTTCGGCGAAAACAATACCGGTAAAAATATCAACGCAGATACGAATGTGATAAATTCTGGTGGTAAGTTGAGTTCGTTACAGGAAGAGCCAAAACTGCAGCCGTCATGGCGTTGGAGTCCGAAGATGTCCAGCCGATGCAACCCAACGAGATTCTTCACGCTCGGCAGATACTGGCTGCGTTGAGCTGGAAACAGGATAACGGGTGTGATAAGTCTAGCCTGTGGGTAACGTTGAGGGACTTCACCGGGGCGCAACCAGGGGTCCTGGCGCTCGGCTCAGCAACTCCTCGCGCAGAACCGATTCCGATAGTGTTGCAACCCAGGGGTAAAAAGGGTGTAGGTATTTCTGCATTAATAATCGGGAACGAGATTCTCTCGGCGAGCGTTTCTTGAATTTGTTCCCGGAAAAGGTTGATTGAATATGATCGATGTAGCTGTCACGGGAATAGGCGTTTTTTCTTCTATTGGGTGCGACAGGGAAACCTTCTGGAGTTCTCTTGTATCAGGAACATCCGGAATAAAATACATCCAGGCATTTGATGCATCTCGGCATAAAAGCAAAATAGCCTCAGAGGTTATTTCTTTCCAACCTGAACTTTTTCTTAATTTCAAACAAGCCAGAAGGATGGCCAGAGTCTCACAGTTGGCAAGCTGTGCTGCAATATCCGCCGTTAAGGATGCAGGACTGGATTTGAACAGTGAGAATCTAGACCGAGTTGGATGTGTTATTGGTTCTGCAGCCGGGGATTATTACAATTTGGAACAGCAATATGACAGATTTAAAGAAAAAGGCCCAGGTTTTGTTAATCCATTAGCCATACCCAAGGTGATACCGAACATGCCGGCTTCTAATGTTGGTATCACCTTAGGAATCAGGGGTCCAAATTTGGGCGTATCCACTGCCTGCGCAACTGGGGCACACGCCATTGGGATTGCACTTATGATTCTAAGGCAAGGTTTTGCAGATATTGTTCTGGCTGGAGGCGCTGAGTCTACCATTACTTCTTATGTCGTTGACGGATACTCCTGCATGGGCGTTCTATCACAACGCAATGATAGTCCTCATCAGGCTAGCCGTCCCTTTGATGCGGATAGGGATGGGTTTGTTATCGGTGAGGGTGCTGGAGTATTAGTGTTGGAATCCTTATCGCATGCCAAAGAACGTCGAGCCGATGTTCTTGCATTGGTTAAGGGCTTCGGAATGACTTGCGATGCCTATAACGTCGCCATTCCGGAACCGGAAGGTGTTGCTGCTGCTTCAGCAATGGTAGGGGCAATAAGAGATGCGAGGCTCAATATTGAGGATATCGGCCATATCAACGCACATGGAACATCCACTAAAGTTAATGATAAAGTTGAGGCCAAAGCTATACAGGCAGCCTTCGCGGAACATGGAAGAAAGGTGCAAGTCACCTCGATTAAGTCTATGATTGGCCATACATTGGGGGCTGCTGGTGCTATAGAAGCTGCTGCAACAGTACTTACGCTGCAGCGCGGCATTATCCCGCCCACGATTAACCACTATACAACAGATCCGGAATGTAATCTGAATATAGTCGCCAATGAAGCGCGGGAATCAAAGATTATGGCGGCCATCTCCAACTCATTCGGCTTTGGGGGTCAAAATGGAGTCCTCGTTTTCACTCGGTGGATTTAGACGCAAAATACGCGTCTCCCAGGCTGTCTCATCATGCCCGTGAACCGACATTTCAATAACTTACCAGTCATCTGTCAAAGTCGGGATGTTACCGATGTTATCGTTCCGCCAGTGAAGAATTATAAGCCATCAAGCTGCTCTTCATAAACTGGAATGCCATCCGCAGATTTGCTGCCAGGACGAACAGTCTCGATGCAATGGAACTATTTCGATCAGATCCCGATGCGTTCGATCTTGTTATCACGGACTACACAATGCGGCACATGACCGGGGTGGATTTGGCGAAAGAGATGTTGCAGATCCGGCCGGACATCCCCATCGTGCTTTGTACAGGCTGCAGTGAGATGATCAGCGAAGTTGCGGCCAAAGAGATGGGTATTCGCGCATTTGTCATGAAGCCTCTCGGTCGTCAGAATATTGCCCGGGTGATCCGCAAGGTTCTCAACAAGGAAACGCCCTGATAAAGTGGGCAGTCATTTCTCTGGGCAGCCATCGGGCAACCTCGCATTCGCTAAATTGCGATAACAACCTGGACCTGCCGATGCTCTTCTCGGGCTGGCCAGGTTCCAGGGGCATTATCTCAGATCTTCGCCGGAGAGCATGCCCCGACCGTATTCAATCGTCCCTGTTGTCGCCGGATCAATACCAAAAGATCCGGATCGGCAGTCATCATATTATGCTATGGCCGGCTCCCCGGGGTATGGAATTTTCTTGTGTTCCTGCGCGTCAAGCACGGCAAGGGCGGTCGTATTGACTATGTCTTCCACGTCACCGTTGCGCTGCAGCACGTGAATGGCTTCACTGGTTCCCATAAGGATCGGCCCGATGGCCTTTGCTCCTCCCAGCCGCGCCATGAGCTTGTATGCGATGTTGCCTGCTTCAAGCGACGGGAAGATCAGTACGTTGGCCCGCTTCTTAAGCCTGTTGAATTCATAGACTTCGTTCAGAATCTCGGTGACAACGGCGGTATCTGCCTGCATCTCCCCTTCTATAAGGATGTCAGGACGACGCTGCCTGACGATCTGAGTCGCATGGGCGACCTTTTCGGACCGAGGGTGGCGAGTGCTCCCGAAGTTGCTGAAGGAGAGCATGGCGATTCGGGGCTCAATTTCCAGTTGTCTAACCGTGTCAGCCGTGCAGATAGCTATTTCAGCAAGTTGCTCAGCCGTCGGGTCTATATTTACGGTAGTGTCTGCAAAAAATAATACATCTTTCTCAAAGACCATCATGTAGACGCCTGCAATAACCGTAGTTTCTTTTGAGAGCGGCAGCGTTTCAAGCGCGGGCCTGATCGTGTCCGGATAATACTGGTTAACTCCGCCGACCAGACCATCGGCGTCGTGCATCCTTACCATCATGGCGCCGAAATAATTGTTGCTGCTCCTGAGCAGCCGCCCTGCCTCATGGCGCGTAATTCCTTTCCGGCAGCGAATTCTGTAAAACTCCGATACATATTCCTCCATCCGCTCGAACTTGTGCGGATCGACCACCACTGCTCCCTTAAGTTCGAGGTGGTGCTCGGCCGCCCTTTTGCGGATCAGTGTCCGGCTGCCCAGCAGAATGGGCTTTGCAATCCCTTCATCCAGAACGACCTGACAGGCCCTCAATATTTTGGGCTCGGCGCCTTCGAGGAAAACTATCCGCTTGGGGTCCCGCTGTGCCTTATGAATGATGCGCCGCATGATTTCCTGAGCTCTCCCGAGGAGGCTTTCCAGGTGATCGCGGTATTCATCCCAGTCGGTTATCGGCTTTCTGGCAACCCCTGATTCCACCGCTGCCTTTGCCACCGCAAGCGCTTCCCAGGTGAGCACACGCGGGTCGAACGGCTTGGGTATGATGTAGTTTGGCCCATATTCCAGCATCTCCTTGCCGTATGCTCTAAGGACCGAATCGGGAACGTCCTCCTTTGCAAGATCGGCAAGGGACCTCACCGCCGCGATTTTCATCTCTTCGTTAATGGCTGTAGCACCCACGTCCAGCGCGCCCCGGAAAATATAGGGGAAACCGAGTACGTTATTTACCTGGTTGGGATAATCGGAACGTCCCGTGGCCATAAGCAGGTCACTTCGAACGCTGGTTGCCTCCTCGTAGCCTATTTCCGGGTCCGGATTGGCCAAGGCGAAAAGAATCGGCCTGTCAGCCATGCCCTTCACCATATCTTTTGTAACAATTCCCGCCTGCGAGACACCCACGAACACATCGGCGCCCTTCATAACATCGGCCAAGCCCATAGCGCTCCCGCCGTTTGCAAGCCGGTCTTTATAGGGATTCATCCCTTCTTTACGGCCTTTATGGATAAGGCCTTTGGAGTCCACCAGGAACAGGTTTTCTTTCTTCACCCCGAGTAGCACATAAAGGTTCGCGCAGGCGATTCCTGCCGCCCCGGCGCCCGAGACCACCACTTTTATCTCATTGATCTTTTTTCGCTGAATCTCGATGGCGTTAATCAGGGCGGCCGCCGAGATGATAGCCGTGCCGTGTTGATCGTCATGGAAAACGGGGATTTTCATCGCCGCCTTGAGATGCTCTTCAATATAGAAGCATTCAGGAGCCTTGATATCTTCGAGGTTGATGCCTCCGAACGTGGGCTCCATCATCTTTACCGCCAGGATCAACTCGTCCGGGTCTTTCGTATTCAGCTCGAGGTCGAAGACGTCAATATCGGCGAACTTTTTGAAGAGTACTGCCTTGCCCTCCATGACGGGCTTAGCGGCAAGAGGGCCGATGTCGCCAAGACCAAGTACGGCAGTGCCGTTGGTCACGACCGCCACCAGGTTACCCTTTGCGGTGTAGTCGAATACCTTCTCGGGCATGCCTTCGATCTCCCTGCAAGGGTCGGCGACTCCCGGCGTGTAGGCCATCGAAAGGTCTCTTTGCGTACAACATGGTTTTGTGGATCTGATTTCTATTTTTCCGGGTCGGTCTTCGCTGTGGTAATTGAGAGTGTCACTTTTACGAATCATTCGTTGCTCCTAAGCTACTGAATTCAATGTCGTCGGGGGCTAACAGATAAATCCTCTCACTTTTCGAGGCATTATAACAGAAGAATAAAGCTGTTGTTAGGGGGGTAGGATACGGAGAGCGTTAAAAAACCCCGGAACAGCCCATTCATCAGCCGAATTGAAGCCGCATTCTGGCTTTCTGCTTCTTGAGTGGTTAACAATAGACCATTCCTGAATTTTAACACACCCCGGTGTCGTTCTTGCCGCTTAGAGTCTCCACAGGAGGTACTGGAACATGACGAAAAAATGGCTTTATTTGTTCGACGAACTCGATCAGGCGTCGGCTTATGTCGGTGGTGACTGGGATAATGTGCTGGCACTGCTGGGCGGAAAAGGCGCCAATCTTGCCGAAATGACCAGGATCGGATTGCCCGTTCCTCCCGGTTTTACGGTGACCACTGAGGCCTGCAACTCCTACCTGGCTGCGAGGAAATTTCCGGAACGAATATGGGAGCAGGAGTTAGCAGCTTTGGCCGCAGTTGAGGAGAAGACCGGCAAGGAATTCGGAGACGCCAAGAACCCTCTGCTTGTGTCATGCCGCTCGGGGGCGAAGTTTTCCATGCCAGGGATGATGGACACTGTGCTCAATATCGGACTCAACGACGATACTGTCATGGGTATGATCGAGGCCACAGGGGACCCCCACTTCGTTTATGACTCCTACCGCCGTCTCATCCAGATGTTCGGTAGTGTAGTAATGGGCGTGCCGGACGAGCGGTTTGAGGAACCCATAGCGGAATTCCGGAAAGCACGCGGGGCAAAGAGCGATATCGAACTCACGGCCGATGACTGGAAATCCATTGGAGAGCGTTTCAAGGATATATTCCAGCGTTACAGCCATATCTGTTTTCCTGCCGATCCCTATGAGCAGCTTCGCCTGGCAACGGCGGCCGTGTTCAAATCCTGGAACGGCAAGCGAGCTATCGATTACCGAAATGCGGCGAAAATTCCTCACGACCTCGGTACAGCCGTGAATATCCAGACAATGGTGTTTGGCAACATGGGCGAGAACAGCGCCACCGGCGTAGCGATGACCCGCAATGCGACAACCGGTGAAAAAAAATTAGAGGGCGACTACCTGATCAACGCCCAGGGGGAAGACGTAGTTGCAGGCATCCGGGCAACCTACCCGGTCGAGCAAATGGCGGAGACGATGCCACAGGCATGGAGCCAGTTTGTAGAGATCGCCAACAAACTGGAACAACATTACCGTGACATGCAGGATGTCGAATTCACCGTCGAGCGCGGCACCCTGTGGATGCTGCAGACGCGCAACGGCAAGCGCACCGCTCAGGCGGCGGTTCGCATCGCCGCCGATATGGCCGAAGAAGGATTGATAACCCGGGAGGAAGCCGTTATGCGTGTCACTCCCGAACAGGTGGACTTTTTCCTGCATCCGCAGTTCGATCCAACATCCAAAAGGGCCGCCAAGGGTGAAGGCAGATTGCTCGCCAGCGGTTTGAATGTCTCTCCCGGCGCGGCAGTGGGTGTCGTGGCTTTCAAGGCTGATTTGGCCGAAAGCTGGGCCAAAAAGGAAGGCAAGAAGGTGATCATGGTCCGGCCGGAAACAAAGCCCGATGACGTGCACGGCATGCTGGCGGCCGAAGGAATTCTTACCAGCCGAGGTGGCCGAACCAGCCATGCGGCTCTGGTTGCGCGCCAGTTCGGCAAGCCTGCCGTCGTCGGCGTTGCTGCGTTGGAGATTGATATCGGACGGCATCTGATGACGGTTGGCGACCAGGTCATTAAGGAAGGGGAGTGGATTGCAGTCGACGGCAGCACAGGCGAGGTTTTTCTGGGGAAGCTTGAGACAATGGTGCCGGACATCTCCGATCCGTGGCTGATGAAGCTGCTTGGGTGGGCTGACAGCTTCCGGCGGCTTGGCGTCTGGGCCAACGCCGACTACCCTGATGACGCCAAACGTGCCCGCGAATACGGCGCAACCGGCATCGGCCTTTGCCGCACCGAGCATATGTTCTTCCAGGCAGAGCGCCTTCCCCTGGTGCAGAAGTTGATCATGACCAATGAGCCTGCCGAAAGACGTGAGGCTTTAGATGCGCTGCTGCCATTCCAACGAGAGGATTTCATCGGTCTTTTCGAAGCCATGGATGGATTGCCTGTGATAATTCGCCTGATCGATCCTCCGCTGCATGAATTCCTGCCCGGTTTCGACCACCTTATGGGAGAGCTTACGGATGGCAAGATCCGGCTGCTGAGCGCCAAAAACTTGCAGGAAATCAACGAACTTCTCCATAAGATCGAAGAAGACGAGCGCATCCTCAGGCGTGTGGAGACTCTGCGGGAGGCAAACCCCATGCTGGGTCTGCGGGGCGTGCGCCTTGGAATAATGATGCCGGAATTGACACAGATGCAGGTCAGGGCCATCTTCGAGGCCGCCTGTCAATGCACCAGGCAGGGGGTGGACGTCCACCCTGAGATAATGATTCCGCTTACAGCTCACGTAAATGAACTCATAGTGCAAAGGAACGCTCTCGAGAAGGTTGCAAAGGAGATTATGGAGGAGCGGGGAATCACTATCGATTATAAGTTCGGCACCATGATTGAAATCCCGCGCGCAGCTCTAACCGCAGATGAAATCGCAGAACACGCGGAGTTCTTCTCCTTTGGCACCAACGACCTTACTCAGACCATTTATGGAATAAGCAGGGATGACGCTGAAAAGGGATTCCTGATCGACTATATCGAGCGCGGAATTTTGCCCGAAAACCCCTTTGTCAGCATTGATGAGAAAGGGGTCGCAAAACTAATGCAAGTGGCCGTGGATTTAGGCCGAAAGGTGCGCCCGGACCTGGAAGTGGGTATTTGCGGAGAACACGGAGGTGACCCAAAATCCATTGCAGTCTGCCACAATCTGGGAATCAACTACGTTAGCTGTTCGCCTTTTCGAGTGCCAATTGCCAGGCTGGCCGCCGCCCAGGCTGCCTTGAGAGAACGCAGTAATGCGGTAAAGAGGGCAGCCACGCTTTAACATTATCGCCGGCCATCCGCGGGTTTAGCCCGGTAAAAGTTTCGGCGTAAAAGAAAAGTAATTTTCGTCCCCGGACCAGGCCCCCCGGATCGGGTCCGGGACAGACTTGGCGGCTCCGGCAAGGCAACCGGGATATTCTCTCTTTTGCAAGGGAGAGCAGCACCTACCGCAAGGCGCCCTCCCAGTCGCCTTCCTTCCAGTCAGAAGCTTTGGCCATGTCATACAAGGCCCTGGCGGCTTTTTCGTCGCGCCGCTCGAAGGCGAGATTGCGGAGCCGGTCGTAGCTTTCGAGCGTCCAATCAGTGCGGCCTTTCTCCTTTTCGAAAATCGAGTAGGACAGGTATGACTCGAAATCGCTGACAGTGCTCTCCGCCTGGCATTTCTGGAAAAAAACTCTAAAGTCCATATTATCTCCAGCCTGTTGAGAAAACGCACTTTTTAGGTTTAATCCGAGCGTGACAGATTCGGAACGACCCAAATATGATACCAGAAAAATATTTTGGAGCACAAAAAAATTTGCGCCATTTTTCACTAAGCATTCATAATGCGGCTTTACAAGAAAACAGCGCTCGGCTTGGACCGCCCAAAGAGACTTTTTTTGCAATCTAGATGCTCCGAGAGAAATTTTTTGCATTCCGGCGCCTCGCCCTTCAAAAAAGGCCTTGTGAATCTTGGGATAAGGCGTTTCAATTACAAACTCATCTAGTTATTTCAACATCTTATAGATAATCCCCGAACGATTTCCCGCGTGGCACGGTTGTTGCCATTCTACTGAGTTGTCAGATGATCGAAATTAAGAGCTAAAAAGACATCTGAAGACTCCGTACAGCATATACGGAGATATTCGAATAAATTCGTCCCAAAATGGCTTGAAACTGGACAGGAGGCAGGTATGTAGCGACAAATCAGGCCACAGCGATCGGATTCAGGGGATTTGAATGGACCGTTTTTAGAGTTTTGCTTTTTTAAGGAGAATAAGATGAAAAAATTGGCTTCAATTTTAGGTATAGGCGCAATTTCAATGGCCGTTGCTCTAGCTCCGGCCTTTGCCCAGCAAACAAAACCCCGGGAACCTGCCGGCACGAAAACGACAGCGCCCTCCACTTCGGGCAAGTCAATGGGCAATGTTAAAACCGATAAGGATAAGTCTACTCCTGCCAAGACGGGGAGCGACGTGAAGAGTGAAACCGTTCCCGTCAAGCCGGCTCAGCATGTCAAGGCCGGTAAGACTCCCGCAAAAACCGGCACGGCAGCAAAGAACCGGAAAGGCACGAATGTCAAACCGGGAGCGAACATGAAAAGCGACCGGCCGGCGAAGTCCAACGTCCATTCGAAAGCTGGGGCGACACCTAAACACCTTGTGAAGAAGTCTTCGCGAAATCCGGCTTAAAGGATGCACGCAAAAGCGTGTGCGTCCGGTCCGAAAACCTGCAATACGGGCGGGAAGCAGCGGGGTGAATTGAAAGCAGGGGGGAGAGGGAGTGTGAAGAGAGAAGTTAGAAGAGTGAACTTTTCGCCCTTCCCTCCTTCACCCTTCTTCAGACCCGGATCTATTCGATGATTTCGTCCTTGCCGGCCTCAGGAGCCCAGACAGGGAGCGGTCCGGACATCCCGGAATCGGGATCGTACCTGTGCCGGTACGAGCAGCAGACCTCAGTCGATTCCTGCATGTGCTTCCAGCCTTTTACGTAATAAGAACATTTGTCATTGAAGCACACGTAAAAATACTCCGCGCTCCAGGTCGAAAGGGGCGGGGTCCTCCACTTGTTCATCTTGCAATTGCAATATGGACAGATAGTTTTGTCTTCCTGCATTTCATTCTCCTATCATTATGTGCCGGGGGCCTTAAAGCGTAACGATTGAAATGTCTCGCCGGCAAGCGATTCTCTCCGGACTTCTCCATGGACCGCCGGGCGGATGTTACTCAGATTCCAGTTTGACGGGATAATGTTCCGGGCTGAATTGCCTGTTTTCCAAATAAATCTCGGCGAACTGCTTCATTGTATCCTTCATGACCTGTTGGTAATTACTTACGTTTTTATCGAAAATGGCGCCTACTTTTTCGTAGTTCAGGCTCGCCAAATCATCGGCCATTCGGAGGTATTCTTTTCTCACGTCCTCGGGAAGCGCGTTTACCATATTTTGTCCAAGCATGCTTTCGAAGAGCCTGTACATATCGCCCAGGAGTTTTTTGAGATCTTCGGGCTGATGCTGTTCCCCCTTTTTTTCAACCAGCGTTTTACAGAAATTCATGATATACGGATTTCGAGTCGGCGCGGAAGGGCCCTGGTTTCGAGACGTTTCGGTTTTTTGTTCGGACATATTGCTTTTCTCCGGTTATCTTTATTCGAGATAGAAAACTGGCGGTCCTGGAATCAAGCGAATGAAAACCGTTTATCGCAAATAGTTCAAGAGTAAAATGCACTGAGGCGCTCAATCATGCGCGATATAGTCGCGGGATGTTGTCAGTTCGCAATTAAACCCGGCGAAGTTCAATACAATTCCGATACAGTCGAGCGCATGCTCTCGGAGCTTGCCGCCCGGGATTGCCGGCTGGCGGTCCTGCCCGAGATGTGGTCATGCTCTTTCCCATATCCGATCCTCAGGGATATGGCGAAAAAAACGCCCGCAATCCTGGAAAGAATGCGCGATACTGCCAGAGATAAGCGCATTGTGATAGCCGGCAGTCTTCCCGAGGCCCAAAAGGAAACGATATTCAACACCAGTTATCTTATTGACAGCACTGGCGAGATTGCCGGAAAGTATAGGAAAGTCCATTTATTTTCGCTCTATAACGAGCAAAGGCATTTTGGCGAAGGAAGATCAGCGGAGGTCTTTTCGACCTCAATTGGCAAGATCGGTCTGATGATCTGCTACGATCTGCGTTTTCCCGAGCTTGCCAGAAAACTCGCCATCAGAGGAGCGGAAATAATTTGCGTGTCGGCGCTCTGGCCTCTGGTAAGGATCGGCCACTGGTCACTGCTTCTGCGCGCCCGTGCGGTTGAAAATCAACTCTTCGTAATCGGCTGCAACGGGTCCGGCGCCGAGAAGAAGATCACCTGGGGCGGCGCTTCCGCCATTATCTCACCAATGGGATCGGTTCTTGCCGAGGCCGGGCCGGGTGAGCAGTCAATCCTCGCGGTACTCAACGAAAGAGAAATAAGCGAATTCCGCAAGACCATCCCCTGCTTCGAGGACCGCGTCCCGGGAGTTTACGGCGATTTCGATGACCGCGAAATACCCTTCTGAATTGGTTGTCATCGTTGCGGTTGAGGGTTATCATGCCCCGGTTTACGTTTGAATTTGCCAGGGGCTTTTCTTTTATAAACGGGAGGATTCGCCACAGACCATGAGAACGCAGAAGACTTATCATGAGATAAACGAAAAGATACGCAAGGGCCAGGCTGTCGTGGTTACGGCTGAGGAAATGGTAGGAATAGTGAGAAAAAAGGGGCCTGCCAGGGCGGCAAGGGAGGTGGATGTGGTGACCACCGGTACTTTTGCTCCGATGTGTTCTTCGGGCGCCTTCATCAATTTCGGGCATACCAATCCCCCCATCAAAGCATCGAAGGTATGGCTCAACAATGTTCCAGCCTACGCAGGGCTGGCCGCCGTCGACATCTACATAGGCGCAACCGAACCAACGGCGGACGACCCTCTTAACAAAATTCACCCCGGCGCGTTTGAATATGGCGGCGGGCATGTCATTGAAGACCTGGTGACCGGAAAACCGGTGCACCTTCGTGCGGAAGGCTATGGAACGGACTGCTATCCCAACCGTTATTTCGAAAAGCACTTCACGTTGAAGGAACTCCCCCAGGCTCTGCTGTGCAACCCGCGAAACGCCTACCAGAATTATAATTGCGCCGTAAATCTATCTAAAAAAACTATTTACACATACATGGGCACTCTGAAGCCCAACCTTGGAAACGCCAATTATTGCTCAGCCGGTCAGCTCAGCCCTCTGCTGAACGATCCATACTACAGGACCCTGGGCCTTGGTACCCGAATCTTCCTCGGAGGCGCCCAGGGCTTCATAACCTGGCACGGCACCCAGCACAAACCTGAAACTGCGCGGCTTCCAAACGGGACCCCCCGCAGCCCGGCAGGTACGTTGATGCTGATGGGTAACCTAAAAGAGATGAGCCCTCGATGGCTCATCGGCGCCGGCATCCAGGGCTACGGGTGTTCTCTTATTGTCGGGGTCGGGATTCCCATACCGATCCTGGATGAGGAGATGGCCCTGTTTACGGGCGTTTGTGACGAAGACATAATTACCCAGGTAAAGGACTACAGCTTCACCCGGCCGGACCCGATTTGTGAAGTCAATTACGCGGAACTGCGCTCTGGAACCATCAGGGTCGAAGGCAGGGAAATCCCAACGGTGCCGCTCTCCAGTTATGTTCGCGCAAAAGAAATCGCCGAATCCCTGAAGAGCTGGATCGTCAAAGGCGAATTCATTCTTGGAGAGCCTCAGAACATGCTTCCATCCGTTCCACGGGCCGAGGCAATGAATGTAAGTCCGGCCGGATCTAAATAGAGTGGTTGGAAAATGGCCGTCAAAATAAAGGGTATCGGGCTGTTATCGGGTGGGCTCGACTCGATGCTCGCTGTCAAGGTGCTCCAGGAGCAGCAAATCGAATTGCTTGCAATCACCTTCGTAACTCCCTTTTTTGGAGCGGAAAAGGGAATCGCAGCGGCCGAAAAGGCTGGAGTAGAAATGCGGTCCCTGGATATTTCGGAGGCCCATATCGCGATGCTGAAAAGCCCGCGATATGGTTACGGAAGCCAAATGAACCCGTGCATCGACTGCCACGGGCTTATGCTAAGGGAAGCCGGAAAACTGATGGAGACGGAGGGTGCGCAATTCCTTTTCACGGGCGAGGTGCTCGGTCAGCGCCCGATGAGCCAGCGCCGCGATTCCCTCAGGAGCGTTGAGAAGCTCTCAGGGTTAACCGGCCGCATCCTCCGCCCGCTCAGCGCAAAACTTTTGCCCCCAACAATAGTCGAGGAGCAGGGATTAGTTGACCGGAGTATGCTGCTGGACGTCCAGGGCCGCTCGCGGAGGCGGCAGAAGGAGCTTGCCCGAAAATACGGCCTAACGGACTATCCTCAGCCCGGAGGGGGCTGCATGCTGACAAACGAGGGCTTTTCGAACCGGCTCCGCGAACTGCTTGGCACCCGCCCCGGTGCAAGCGTTGAGGATGTTGAGATAATTAAATGGGGCCGCGCCTTTATGCTCCCCGGCAAAACGCTCTGCATGGTCGGCCGGCAGCAGAGCGAAAACGACAAACTGGAGTCTCTCGCAAGAGCCACGGATATCCTCCTGTGGCCCATCAATTATCCCGGGCCTACATGCCTGCTTCTGGCGCCGGATGGGCCCGAGAACATAGAGATGGCC
The DNA here is from genome assembly GCA_052147195.1 of Syntrophobacteraceae bacterium. Lineage (GTDB taxonomy): Bacteria > Desulfobacterota > Syntrophobacteria > Syntrophobacterales > Syntrophobacteraceae > SbD1. Next base: position 11,277 of record JBKQLC010000062.1, on the reverse strand, counting down.
TCAGCCCTCGCAGCCTCTTACAGCCAGGCTCCAAAGCAAGCGCAGGTCGATGTGCAGTGGACGCGGGGGCACGATACCGGCACTTGCCGTCCGGAGGCAAAATCAAAGGATATTTTCAAGCACTTGCTTATTTAGAAGGGATTTACGCTTTCGGAGTCGCTTCGTCCATCCCGTAAATGCATTGAGGCCGCAAGGGGCAGATTGAACATTTCGGCTTCCTGGCGATGCAAATTCTTCTGCCATGCTGAATCAACTGATGGGAAAATTTTATCCATTTCTCCTTCGGAATAAGCGCCATAAGGTCCCGCTCGATTTTATCCGGGTCTTTTTCACCAGTAAGACCAAGCCTGGCGGACACCCGCCCAACGTGCGTATCAACCACGATGCCTGGAATGCCGAAAGAATTGCCTAATACCACATTAGCCGTTTTTCTGCCTATACCGGGCAGTTTGACCAATGCCTCCAGGTCCGCAGGCACCTTCCCGGCGAATTGGGTGTCCAGAATCTTGCACGTCTCCCTGATCGCGAGCGCCTTGTTATGATAGAAGCCCGTGGATTTGACCTCCTGCTCCAATTGCTCCAGCGGAGCCTCGGCAAAGGCTTTGGCAGACCTGTATTTATCGAACAGGGCCGGTGTAACCTTATTCACCCGCTCATCCGTGCACTGGGCTGAGAGGATTGTCGAGATCAGCAACTGGAGAGGATCGTGGAAGACAAGTGAGCATTCTGCATCGGGGTAGAGTTCGTCCAGTATTTTCAGGATTGACTTTACCTTGCCGGAAGATGTATGAATTTCGCCCAATATGTTTTCCTTTTCTGATAAAGATGACTTGCAACAGGTTCAGGTGAAATTAGATTTTTATGTCAGACTTTCGCATTAATATTAATGCAAACGTGATTCATGGTGCAGGCCGCTCGGGCCAGGCGCTCAACTCATGATTCGGCAGGCGCATTATGGACTTTAAAACCAAAGGGATGTTCAGGTCAATAGGTTCGAAGCACGTCGCGAAAAGGGTTAGCGCTGTTCACATCATAATCTGCCCTTTTTGCGAAAACGGGCATCCAATCCCGACTGACTTCGACTCGATCCACCGCTGCAATTGCGGGGCGTGTTTCAAGGTTTGCGGAACCGATACCTTGGAGACCGGGGTCGGGGACATTGCCGACACGCTGTGGAATGACGAGGAACTGAGCCTTGTCCGCTCCGTTCCGGTCGATTTCTGCAATGTCGTCATCGAGAGGGATTTCGACCGTTTGCTCGATATTAAGCGCACCTCACGCGACCCATGCGGGATAGAGCGCTTTTGCAAGTATGACGTCAATCTGAACCTGAGTCTCGTCTGGGTGAAAAGACTTTTTTGACCCAACCTCACCGGCGTTGCTCATGGACGCGGAAATCCGCGCCAGTCCTTTATGTAATTCGTAGCCGGACTGTCTTTACCGATGGCATTTGCACCGCCAATCCTTGACACTGCATAAGGAAGGCGGTATGTTCCAACCACCGGGGATGTAGCTCAGTTGGGAGAGCGCAGGCTTCGCAAGTCTGAGGTCGAGGGTTCGAATCCCTTCATCTCCATTTTAAGTATTCAATATCTAAGAATTTTCTTCCTTATTGTTCCTGTTTCCAGCCGTGCGCAAACGCGTTTGCACAGTACGAGGCTGGAAAAGGAGCAAGAAACTACTCCCCCTCCCCGTCTCAACGCGCACCCTGCCCTGACCCGGTTTTTCCCGGTCATAATATCGAAGACTTCAAAGCAGCCGGTGATTCCATATTCATCAGGGGCTACGCCGGGCAGTTTCTCTGTAATCGGCAAATGTTGATGGCGGCCCAGGTTCGAGTTCAGGAGAGAAAAGCGGCCAGTGTTCCGCCCTTCTCGCTCCTGGCCAAGCCGTCCGGTTCAGTGCCGATTATTGCTCGGCCGCCGCCTTTTTCGGGCGGGGAGCACTGACTATGGCCTCGCCGTCCAGAACGACAGTCCCGTCCTGGTTTGAGCAGGTGGTCCTAAACCGGACTCGTTTTTTTTCACTGAAAATCTCGATCACTTCAACCCGCGCGGTTATAGTGTCGCCAATCCTGATCGGGCCGAGGAAATTAAGCTCCTGCCTGACATATACGGTACCAGGGCCCGGAAGGCGCGTTCCCAGGACGGTCGAAATTAGTCCTGCTCCAAGCATACCGTGGGCGATCCTGGTTTTGAAAAAAGTTTCCCGCGCATACTCTTCGTTGATATGCGCCGGATTGAGATCACCGGTCACACCAGCGTAGAGGTAGACGTCCGATTCGGAAATCGTCTTTGAAAACTCGGCGGTTTCGTTCAGCTTGATTTCATCAATTGTTTTCCCGATCATGCAATTCATCCTCTGCAGGTCATGTTCAAAAAAGTAGCGGAGCGTGGAGTTATCATTTGGTATCCGAAACCGGGCTACCTACTTGTTCTTAAGGATATTGCGCGCGATCACGAGCCGCATGATTTCGTTGGTCCCTTCGTAAATCTGGGTGATCTTAGCGTCTCGCATAAACCTTTCCATCGGGTAATCTTTGCAGTAGCCGTAGCCTCCGAAAATCTGCACCCCTTCAACAGCGGCCCACATTGCCGTGTCCGAAGCCATCAGCTTGGCCATTGCCGCTTCTTTTTCGTAGGGCTTTTTATTATCCTCGAGCCATGCGGCGCGTAGAATCAGCAGTTCGGAGGCATCCAGTTGGGTAGCCATATCGGCAAGCTTCCACTGGATGGCCTGAAAGCTGGAAATCGGCTGATTAAACTGTTCGCGCGTTTTGCTGTACTCGATTGAGTTTTCGAGGGCAGCCCTGCCGATGCCGAGCGCCTGAGAGGCGATTCCGATGCGCCCTCCGTCCAGGGTGGTAAGCATCTGCCTGAATCCCTCCCCGGGTTTGCCCAGCAGATTCTCCTTCGGGACGCGCGCATCCTCGAAGACCAGCTCAGCAGTCCCGGAGGCGCTGATTCCAAGCTTTTCCTCGACTTTGCCAACGCGAAAACCGGGCGTATTCTCGAAATCGACAATGAAGGAACTTATGCCCTTGTATCCGGCAGACCTATCCGTAATTACAGCCAGAACGCAATACCTTGCGACGTTTCCGTTTGTGATGAACCGCTTGGTCCCGTTTATCACCCATTCATCGCCGTTCGGAACCGCCGTGGTCAGCATTTTAGCCGGGTCAGAGCCTGCGCCGGCTTCGGTCAACCCGTAGCAGCCGAGCGCCTCTCCGCTTGCCACGGGCCTCAGGAATTTCTGCTTCTGCTCCTCTGTTCCGTACTTATAAACAGGAAAATCGTAGAGGCTGTTGCATACGCTCATTATTACTCCACATGAGGCGCATGCTTTAGATATTTCGATCATGGCCAGAGCATAGGAAACATAGTCCATTCCGGCCCCGCCATACTCTTCCGGAACCGTTACGCCAAGCAGGCCCAGTTCGCCCATTTTGGCGCATATCTGGGCGGGGTGGGAATGTGTCCGGTCGAGTTCGGCAGCAACGGGTTTGATTTCCCGCTCTGCAAACTTCCGGGCCATCTCCTGAATCATTTTTTGCTCATCGCTCAACTCGAAATTCATAACGTCACCTCTCGTACAAAAGGAGTCGAATGCAGTTACTTTTTCAGGCTGCCCTGGAAATCGGGCTTGCGCTTCTCCAGGAAAGCGGAAACTCCTTCACGCATATCTTCACTTCCAAAACAGACTCCGAAGGCTTCAGCCTCAAGCGCACAACCGTTTCTCAGGTCCAGATCGGCTCCACCATCGACAACCCTTTTGACGGACCTCAGCACCCCGGCCGATCTTAAGGCAAGCGCGCGCGCCACTTTCATGGTTTCATCAAAAAGCTGCTCCGCCGGAAAAACTTTCGCCACCAGACCAAGCGCTATGCCTTGCTGAGCATCGATCATTTCTCCGGTCATGCAGATCTCTTTGGCTTTGGCTCGCCCCACCAGGCGCGATAGCCGCTGCGTTCCGCCAAACCCTGGAATGAGCCCAAGATTTACTTCCGGTTGGCCGAATCTCGCCTTTTCGGAGGCATAGATGAAATCACAGGCCATTGCAATCTCGCACCCGCCACCGAGAGCAAACCCGTTCACACAGGCGATAACGGGTTTAGGAAGCCGCTCGATCTGGAAAAAAACATCCTGGCCCTTTTCGGCAAAAAGCCGGCCGCTCAAGGGATTCAAGGTGGTGAACTCGTTGATGTCTGCACCTGCCACGAACGCTCTGTCTCCGGCGCCCGTGAGTATCAGTACGCGAATTGAGTCATTCCGGGACACACTTTCGATTACATCTGCTACCTCGTCCAGGGTCGAAGCACTCAGAGCGTTCAGGGCTTTAGGTCTGTTAAAAGTCAGGACCCCAACTCTATCGTGAATTTCAAAAAGAATATTCTCGTAATTCATGGACGTTTCTCCCGGCAGATTAGGTTAATTTCAGGGTCTTTGAACCGCGAGGGCTGTCCCCTGCCCTCCCCCAATACACAGAGTCGCTAAGCCTTTATTGGCGCCGCGCTTTTTCATTTCATGCAGAAGAGTAGTGAGAATCCTTGCCCCCGAAGCGCCTATCGGGTGTCCAAGAGCAATCGCGCCTCCATTTACGTTAACCTTTGATAAATCCCATCCCATCTCACGATTGACTGCAACGGCCTGAGCTGCGAATGCCTCGTTTGCCTCGATGAGATCGAGATCCGAAGGACTCCACCCGGCTTTTTCAAGGGCTTTGCGGCTGGCCCTGACCGGTCCTATCCCCATAATTGCCGGGTCTACCCCACTTGAGGCATAACCCCGAATGTAGGCCATCACTTCAATACCGAGTTCCTTTGCCTTCCTCTCCGACATAACGACTATGATCGCGGCCCCGTCATTTATTCCGGAAGCGTTCCCGGCGGTAACCGAACCGTCAGGTTTGAACGCCGGCTTAAGCTTGGAAAGAGCTTCAAAGGTTGTCCCGAATCTCGGGTGCTCATCGGTATCGAAGATTATCGGCTCCCCTTTTTTCCGGGGAATTGCGACTGCAGCGATTTCATCTTTGAACCGCCCGCTCTCTATGGCAGCTTGAGCTTTCTGCTGGCTGGCCGCAGCCAGTTCGTCCTGGTCGCGCCTGCTTACGCCGAATTTTTCGGCCACGTTCTCGGCGGTTATCCCCATGTGGTACTGATTGAATACATCATGGAGGCCATCATAGACCATAAGGTCAACCAGGTTTCCATCCCCCATCCGCTGACCCCAGCGAGCGTCTTCCAGAGCGTATGGAACCCGGCTCATGTTCTCAATCCCGCCGGCGATAATTATTTCCGCATCACCTACGGCGATAGCCTGCGCAGCCAGGCAGACCGACTTAAGACCTGAGGCGCAAACCTTATTTATGGTAAAAGCAGGGACTTCCTTTGGAAGACCGGATTTGATGGCGACCTGCCGGGCCGGGTTCTGCCCCAATCCAGCCTGGAGGACGTTTCCCAGAATTACTTCATCAACCCGCGCCGCATCGAGCCCGATGCGCTGCAGGGCCTCTTTGAGCGCGATGATGCCCAGATCGACCGCAGGAACCGGGCACAATGATTTGCCGAAACTGCCTACGGGCGTCCTGACAGCACTGACTATGACAGCCTGTTCCATAATAGACCTCCGTTCAATAAAGAAAGAGGAAGTGAGATGAGAAACTATCGGGCAAACTATCCGGTTTATGCCAAGTCGGGATCAGGTCGAGATTTAGAAGGGCAGCGAGCTTGAGCTAAAGAACCAGAATTGTCTTGCCAGTATATTGTAGTAGACCCGTTTTTGTCAAAAGAATTAGAGGCCTTAAGATATGCACGGTCGCATGGTGGGATAATCACAGCCACAGATGTCCTGCCCGAAACGCGACAGGTTTCCAACCGCACCGATTACCACCAGGATGTCTCCAGCGAGGAATATTTCCTGGGGAGGCGGATTGAATACCATTGTTCCTTCAGCACGCTTTATGGCCACGACGATCAAATCGTAATTACTTCGAAGCCCTGAGGCCATAAGCTCCATTCCGACCAGCTTGGAATTTTCTGGAATGCGGATTTCCTCCATCCCGAGTTCCATTCCTTCCCCGCTCAGGGCAAGCTCGAGAAAATCGGTAACGGTGGGTCTCAATATATTCTGCGCAATCCGGGTCGCCCCGATGGCGTACGGCGCAACAACGCGGTTTGCCCCGGCCTTCAGAAGCCTTTTCCCTGTGCCGGCAGACCCGGCACGTGCGAATATGAGCAGATCTTTGTTGAGATCGCGCGCGGTCAGGACGATAAATACGTTTTCCGAATCCTTGCTGACTACCGATACCAAACCTCTGGCACGGTGAATCCCTGCAGAAATGAGATTGTTCTCATCTGTTGCATCTCCCGAAAGATGCAGAAAATTGTTTTCCCTAAGTCTTGCAAGCGCCGATTCATCAGGCTCGATAATCACTACCGGGATCTTATGTTTGTGGAGTTCGCCTACGATTATCTGCCCCATCTCCCCGTAGCCGCATACTATGTAATGCTTCTCCATTTGATCGAGCTTTTTTTTCAATCTGCGCCTCCGGTATGTTGCCAGAAGGTTTCCGTCGAGCAAAATCTGACTGAAGTAGGCCAGCGAAAAAGCAACGAAGCTGACGCCCATAACGATCAAAATTATGGTGAAAATACGACCTTTGGTGTCAAGCGGGTGGACCTCGGTAAACCCTACGGTCGAAAGGGTTAAGACTGTCATATAGAGAGCTTCGCTAAACGAGTAATCTTGGAGAAACATGTACCCGGCAGTACCAAAGCCTGTCAACAGAATGGAAAGTATCACAAGGACGGTGATCCTGCGGCCAGTTGCAGAATTCCAGAATTCTCTCATGCCAAAAGGTTATCCTTAATAAAGAGCCCCGGATCATTTTGCCTGGGATCGAGATTGTCCCGTTTATCGCAAATTCTAACAATTATTATCACAGTCCACCACGTCCACCGCAATTAAAATAAGCTAACTCAATGTCCGGCCCTTTTGACGGGACTCACCCTGCAATTTTTTCAAAAATACATGCGGGTAAATTCCATTTTCCTTCGAAATTCAAAAAATGAGGCCACAAGGCACTTGCAAGTGAAATCAAGAAGTGTTAGTAAAGGTCGGAGCTGGCAAAAAGGTAATTGAAACACGCATCCTGCGCGTCACGCCTTCTTTCGCGTCCTTACCTGAGTAACTAATTTTTCAAACCTTACGCTGGCAAAACGCTGTTCATAATTCTCTTGACAGGCGTGTGCATCTTGTATATGAACCGGCCCGTGGCAATTTTTGCACAAGCCAGCTCAAGAGTCTCTAAACCGAAAACCGAACCGGAGGAAAAAATAAATGCACCATACGCGGCATTGTCCGGCACAAAGTGAGATCTTCGCCGGATGATATCGTCTGGAAAAATCGGTACTAGCCGGCCGCATGAGGTCAGAAATGTCCCTCATTTAGAAACCTGGAATTGCAAATCGCCGAGCAAGATCAATACCTGATTGTGCAGAAATCAAGAATTCAAATGGTTTGCCCATACCCCCACGGGCAGGCAATGTGAGGAAGGAGGTGTTGGATTCCGCAGCAATATAAGGGGTTTGTTGGCATGGCGTTTTTTCGACTAACCTTTAGGAGGTAAATTATGCCAAGTTATGTGATCCTTGAAAAGTGCGATGGCTGCAAAGGGCAGGATAAAACTGCATGCATGTACATTTGCCCCAACGATCTTATGGTTCTCGACAAGGAGAAGATGAAGGGCTGGAATCGGGCCCCCGAGATGTGTTGGGAGTGCTACAACTGTGTAAAGATTTGCCCTCAGCAAGCGATTGATGTACGCGCTTATGCTGATTTCGTACCGATGGGAGCCTCTGTTGTTCCTCTGCGCGGCTCCGAAGACATCATGTGGACGGTCAAATTCCGTAATGGCACAGTAAAGCGGTTCAAGTTCCCCATCCGAACCACTGCGGAAGGTAAAGCTGACCCGATGGGTGGCTTTGAGACCGGATCGGACGACATCAAGTCAAACGTGCTGTGCACAGAGCCGGCCTCTTCAGGTGCGGCGGCGATTCCCACTCTGAAGAAATAATCGCTTACTGAAGGAGGTTAACGATATGCCAAATTTTGAAACCGTAGTGGTCGAAACCGATCTTCTCATAGTTGGTGGTGGAATGTCGGCTTGCGGCGCAACTTTCGAAGCTGCATACTGGGCGAAAAAAAATGGCCTGAAGGTTACCGTTGTAGACAAGGCCGCCATGGATCGTTCCGGCGCGGTTGCAATGGGTCTTTCGGCTATCAACCAATATGTTGGCTGGGCTGCAGGGGACAATACCCTGGAAGACTACGTCAAGTACGTCCGCCAGGACCTCATGGGCATCGCCCGTGATGACTTGGTTTACGATATCGCACGCCACGTTGACTCCTCCGTCCATCTTTTCGAAAAATGGGGTCTCCCGATATGGAAAGATGCCAATGGCAAGTACGTTCATGAAGGCCGCTGGCAGATCATGATCAACGGTGAATCCTACAAGGTTCTCGTTGCAGAAGCGGCAAAGAACGCTTTGGCTACGATGGGCGATTCGGGCCAGCTTTTAGAGCGCGTTTTCATAGTTGAGCCTCTGATGGACGGTGACCGCTGCGCCGGCGCAGTTGGTTTCAGCGTTCGCGAGAATAAGTTCTACGTATTCAAGGCAAAAGCGACGATCGCATTGATGGGCGGCGCCGTTCACGTTTTCCGCCCCCGTTCGGTTGGTGAGGGTCTCGGACGCGCCTGGTATCCCCCGTGGAACTCGGGTTCGACCGCATACTTCACCATCAAGGCCGGCGCTGAGATGACCTGCCAGGAAGTACGCTTCATTCCTGTACGGTTCAAAGACGGCTACGGTCCGGTCGGCGCATGGTTCCTGCTGTTCAAGTCCCGTGCGACCAATTCGTTTGGCGAGGAATATATGGTAACCCGCGCCGGTGAGCTGCCCAAGTGGGCGCCTTACGGCCTGGCTAAACCAATCCCGGCGAACCTGCGCAACTGGCTGGGCATGGAAGACGTGTTCGCTGGCAAAGGCCCGATCTACATGAGAACGGAAGAGGCCATCGCCAACATCGCAGCCCAGTACAAAGACGATCCCAAGGCTTTCAAGAGGAAGATGAAAGAACTCGAAAGCGAAGCATGGGAAGATTTCCTCGACATGACGATTAGCCAGTCGCTGCTCTGGGCCGGTATGAACATCCAGCCCGAAGAGAAGTCCTCTGAGATCGCAGCCGCAGAACCTTATTTCATCGGCTCGCACTCCGGCGCTTCCGGCGCATGGGTATGCGGTCCCGAAGACGTAATGCCGGCCGAATACAAGAAGCAGTGGGAACCCATCGGTGTGTACAACCACATGACCACCGTAAAGGGCCTCTTCACCGCAGGCGACGGCTCCGGCGCGTCCAGCCATAAGTTCTCCTCCGGCTCCCATGCCGAAGGTCGTATTGCCGCCAAGGGCGCCATCGCATTCATCCTCGACAACAACAACTTGCCTAAAGTTGACATGGCAGCGGTCGAGGCGCTGAAGACGAAAATCCTGGCCCCGATGGATCTCTACGAGCAGAACGTGAAGTACTCGAGCGACCCGGACATCAACCCGGCATACATGAAGCCGAAGATGTTCATGTTCCGCCTCCAGAAGATCATGGACGAATACTGCGGCGGCGTATCCGCGCAGTTCACCACCAACAAGTCCCTGCTCGAAAGAGGCCTCGAGCTGCTTGTAATGCTCAAGGAAGACTCCGAGAAGCTGGCCGCCGCTGACCTCCACGAACTGCTCCGCGTCTGGGAAAACACCCACCGCATGTGGATCGCGGAAAGCCATCTGCGCCATGTCATGTTCCGTGAAGAGAGCCGTTGGCCGGGATACTACTTCCGCGCCGACTTTCCCGACATGGACGAGAAGAACTGGAAATGTTTCGTCAACTCCGTATATGACCCGAAAACCGATCAGTGGACCATGAAGAAGGTCCCCGTTGTCAATCTTCCGGTCTAATGGAATGACTTAGTTCTGCATAATACCTCCTGGCTCTATTTTGAGCCGGGAGGTTTTTTTGTTAAAGCCCTGAGGGTGCTTTTTTATGCAGTTGGCCTGTTGAACATTTCGTTTATTACGGTTATTACATGTGAAGGACTCAGGTGCGTAATCATGGATTACCCCATGCCATAACCGCTTAACCCAACACTTTTTTAATAAGGAGAAATAAACTAATGTCACAATTAATTCCCCCTCATGGAGGAAAAGGCTTGACGTGCTGTTTACTCGAAGGCGCGGAACTTGCGGCTGAACTGAAAAAAGCACAAGGTCTTAAAAAAATAAACATCAGCCCCCGTGAAAAAGGCGACCTGATCATGATGGGCATCGGCGGATTCAGCCCGCTGACCGGTTTCATGACCAAGGCCGACTGGAAAGGTGTTTGCGAAAAATATCTCCTGGCAGACGGTACATTTTGGCCCATTCCGGTAACCCTTTCCGCATCCAAGGAAGAGGCCGCCGCAATAGCAATCGGTGAAGAAATCGCTCTTTTTGATCCGGAGCGCAACGAGTTCATGGCTACCATGAAGGTCACCGAGAAATATGAAGTGACCGAGGCCGACAAGAAGTTTGAATGTGAAAAAGTCTATATGGGAGAAGGCACCAAGACTGCCGAAGAGTTTTGGAAGATTGCCAAAAACGATCATCCCGGCGTTCAGATGGTGATGGAGCAGAAGGCTGTCAATCTGGCCGGCCCGGTCAAGGTGCTCAGTGAGGCCGAATATCCTACCAAATATGCCGGCGTTTACATGAGACCGGCTGAATCGAGAAAGATTTTTGACGAAAGAGGCTGGAAAGAAGTAGCTGCTCTTCAGTTGCGCAACCCCATGCACCGTTCCCACGAATATCTGTGCAAAATCGCTGTCGAAGTCTGCGACGGCGTTTTCATTCACTCCCTGGTCGGCAACCTGAAACCCGGCGATATTCCAGCCGAAGTCCGCGTAAAATGTATTGATGCTCTGGTTAAGAATTACTTCGTGGAAGACAAGGTTCTTCAGGGCGGGTATCCTCTGGATATGCGCTATGCCGGTCCCCGTGAAGCTCTTCTTCATGCCACCTTCCGCCAGAACTATGGGTGCTCCCGCATGATCATCGGCCGCGACCATGCCGGCGTGGGCGATTTCTACGGCATGTTCGAAGCCCAGACTATTTTCGACAAGATCCCCAACCCGGCAGGCGGAAAGGCCCTTTTGTGCACCCCACTCAAAATCGACTGGACCTTCTACTGCCAT
>JBKQLC010000061.1:0-7097 GCA_052147195.1 Syntrophobacteraceae bacterium | reverse complement strand
GTTGAGCGTTCTTGACTGAGCAACCGTTGCTCAATGTGCCCGCTCCAACTCTTAAGTTGAATTTAAAAGTCGTTATCCCGACACGCTCCTAGGAGCGAGACCCGCAGATGATCATCGGTAGTGGGCGGCGGCTTAATTGTTGTTTAATTTACTGGGATTCGGGAGGGAAGAGCATGTCGATCCAACACAGTTTGCCTTCACCACCGCATCTTTGGCGTACGTCAGCAATGCCGGACTCACTACAACCCCGGCCGTCACATTCTGTGCTAAAATAAAGGCGTTCTTGATAGGCCCGGATTGCAATATGCAGGTATTCGTTATATCGAATCTCGAACTGGCTCAATTGAATGGCGCTCTGGCTCGGCAACCCCATTCCGAGGCGATGTCATTTCGATTTGGTTTGATATGGTATCAGCCTCAGCAATCTCCTTCTGTATGTTTTTAAGAACAACTTTAATGTAGCGATTTTCTTCTTCATAGAGCATTTCAGGCGCAAATTTCTTCAATACCCATCTTGTTCCTTCATGGCCACCCCAATATCCAACCATACCGCTTCCTGTGCCGACAATAATGCCACCGGCGATGCCACCAATCGTGCCACCGAGTGGTCCTCCAACAGAGGTGCCGACAGCCGCGCCCCCTTCCGCCCCCAAAGTGCCTCCAATCAAACCACAGGTTGTAGCTCCAACGTCTCCGCCAAAGCGCATCAAGAAGTCAGGATTTTGGACGGCATTGTTGAAACCACCGGATTCATATACCTGCCAACCCGTATCGACAAGGAGCACAGCGGCGGCAGTCAGAACATTACCCCTCATTGTACCTCGAAGAATCCCTCCTCGATAATAGGCGAGCGCCCGGTCGGTGACAACGCCTGTGAGCAGTGTTGAGCCGCCCTTACCGAGTTTGGAGACCGCCTCCGTGGTGGCGATGTCTCCCCTATACCATTCCCATGCAGTTGGGCCAATCGTCAAGATGGCAGCGACTCCCAGAAAAACGTAAGGCGCAGCCCGAATAAATCGTGCCTCCCGAGCAGCTTTTTGGGGACCGGAGGCAATCGCTGTCGAACTTACACCCATACCTTTGACTCGATTCATGTCCCTGTAAAGTCTTGCCGCTTCTTCCTTATTACCTGCCGCGAGCGCCTGGTCAGCTTTCGCTTTAAGATGCGACTTCAAAGAATCAACATGGTCATCAGGAACAAAGAAGTATTTCGCACGATTGTCACCCTTCATATCTACAGCATATATTTCGGGCTTTCCGTTTGCATGGTATTTGATTTGTCCGGTGATATTGCCTTTACCAGTTGGGTTTTTCCTCCACACATCGTATTGTGGGTGGTTTGATTTGCGAACGTAATTCCAATCTGCGTTCTTGTCCAAAAATAGGGCTTCTGCCATATATCCGTTAAGAGTATTCCGAAGCCCCTTCCAATTTTCCAACTCCAGACGTGCAGCCACAAGGCTTCCTCCTGTCCTCCTGCGAGCTATAGCATCCTGGAGTAATTCGAGATTTCGCCCGCTGACGCCTGGAAGCACTGGCCGGTTACCGGAAGCGGTGGGAGCAGATGTTATCTGGCGCATGGATTCCCATTGGTCGAATGCGGCTATACTTCCGTCGGCCCATGCTCCCAATGGTTGGTAGGCAGCGCACGCGGGATGCAAATTAGGCCAAAGACTTATGAACAATAACAGTGCCAGCGAAAAAGGCTTCATCAAAAATCCTCCACGGTTCGCCTCTCCGTATTTGGATTGGCAAGTTTTTTGGCAACTTCCGCCTTCTGGTCTTTTTTTAATTCATCCATTAATTGCTGAACTGTATAAGAGTAAATTGCAGAAACTGACGGTTCCATTTGAGAGGGTTCGATGACCGTCAGACACTCTATGGAAGTCTCAATCCCAGCCTTTCCGCCGTCCCGCAGTGTCTTCAAGGCTTCCTGAATTTGGGATGCAGCCCAGAAGTTGTATCTCTGCCGCCTGAGAGTCAATAGTCGTGCTTCAACTTTTCGATGCTTCTCTGAGAGTTCTTCTGCTTGCCGGATTACTTCTTTCTCATCAGACATTGGAAATAGCGCTATGGTTGCCGAGGCATCTCGGAAATGAGAATACGCCTCACCATAGTTGGGCGCATTGAGCGCTAATTTATGAAGGGTCTGCACTTCAGATTCGACCAGGTCACGAAGGCGCACAACAAGTTTAGATTGAAGGGTATCGACATTTTGGCGGTCCCCCTGAGCAAAAGTTGTATTCTCAATTTGCGTAAGAAGATCAGCATAATCTTGCGCCTTGCCGCTTTGGTCGAGCTTTTGAGCGGCTTCCTGAATTTGTTCAAAAGTCATTGTGCTGGAATTCTCAGGAGTGACTGGATTGGAATCCTCAGAATGGGATGTATGCGGTTTTTTGGGTTCTAAAGAGTTCGACTCGGCAGACTGAGCGGGGCGTACTTCCCCGACCGGCTCGCCATTGACCGATTTTTGTTGCAGGGCCACTAATTCGCTCTTAAGGTCCTCAAGGTCAGCAGAGATTCCGAAGACCATAATAGCTACAAAAATGAGAATCAGAAATTTTATGGTCTCGTAAATCGCCTTCATCAGCAACCCCTACTTTGTGGTCAGGAGCAAAATTGGGCATCACCCCTGTTTGCCCCAATTATTCGATCAGATGGTTCCCATGTCAAATTACACTTTATCTGCTCGGTATGGAAAAAGGGCAAACAAAATCTCGGAAGGCTTTGGGTGGAGCAGTAGGAACCGGAACTACCAGGGGCAGGCTTGAACGCCGCCCTTCTTCATGGGTCTCTGAAGTTTTTGATTCAAACTTTTCAGGTGCCGTGGTTATCCCACAGAGGACTGATTATCATATTTTATAGCTGCTGATGAGCATTCATTGCCGCTTTCCCTCGGATTAGGTGGTCAAAATTCGGTTATCACAGGTGGTCAATTTTCGGTTGTCATTTCGAATGCTGCTCCGTTCGATCATGAGCGAGATGTATCATAGCGTGCCAATAGTCACTAAGGAGTAAAAATGGATTGGCTAAATAGTGAATTGCCTCCCCTCGACCTTGACGGAAGATCTAAGGCTGAGATCGAAAAGCTTCTGTATGAAACCGTTGTAAAGCATTTCTGGTTTGAGCTTTATGCCAAGGCAATAGAGGATTTCTTGAACAACCATCCTCCGAAAATGTCCCCCGAACTTCAAGAAAGGTGGAGTAACACGGACACCGCTCGGGCTGACAGAGAATTAGCATTAGCGATGGCAAGGAAAGCAGAAGAGAATATCAAATTGCTGAATGCAAAGCTGAAGGAATTCACATAAGTCAGAAGGTTCCCTGAGCGCTGAACAAAACAGGGGCAACTCCAAACGAGCGAAACACTCGCCCGGCGCGAGATTGAAAAATCTGAGAGACCGGCCATGATCTGCTGTCGGCTACGCCTGTTCACCATGCTGCCGCAAGAAAAGCGGTCGGTTCGGTCCAAATGGTCTAAAGTTTACTCTTCTTTCAAGTACCTGTGCCAGATTTTCAAATTCCCCCTCCTATCCCAAAAACCCTCGGTGCAAGTGGTCGAAGTGGTTCCTCCCTTACTCGTTTCGACTCTGGGCCAACGACAACAAGCCCGTTAACTATGGTACAAAAGTTAACGAGCGCTAAATCCTGCCAAAACCTTACTGCGCCTTAACTCACAGGATGTTTATCTATCAGCGACCCACTTTTAGCTTGACAACTGGTTAAGTATATTGTATTATAGTCATAATACTTAACCAGAAAGGGTGACCATGAAAAAAGGCGAAAACACAAACCACCCGAAGCCGGGCGACGAAATCAGGGTCGAGCCGGTCAAGGCCGCAAAGGACATTAAGGCAATCAAAAAGCTCTTGGCGACTAGTCCACGAGATTATGCCTTGTTTACCCTCGGCATCAATACGAACCTGCGGGCAAGCGACCTTCTACGGCTAACTGTCGGGCAGGTTCGGAATGTCAAACCTATGGATGAAATCGAAATGAAGGAGCGGAAGACCGGGAAGCGGAGAAGGATCAGCCTTAACAAATCCTGTGTGGATGCCATTCATGCTCTTCTAAAGTCCAGGCTCTACTCCGACGATGAGCCTATCTTTTCTGGTCAGCGGGGACCGCTTACCGTCCCTTCCGTCAATCGGCTTGTGAAGCAATGGTGTAGGATCGTCAATCTTAAGGGGAATTACGGAAGCCACAGCTTGCGAAAGACATGGGGATATCACCAGCGGGTTACTTTCGGGCGCGGTCTACCCGAACTGATGGTCTGCTTCAACCATTCCTCGGAACGGCAGACCCTCGATTATCTGTGCGTCCAACCGGAAGAGATAAAGAGCATTTACGCTAATGAGCTATAGATATCATTCCTTTGATTTCATGTTTTGACCACGACAATTGGATGTGGTTCTGGGTTCTGATGGAATGCACTGAAAGCCCCAAGGATGGCGTGTATGGCGGCTGGATCTTTGTGAAGGGAACTGTGGCTCAAACCGCTCCATCTGATTGTATCCAGATGGGCTTGATCCGTTGACTCTTCAAGAAGCACAAGTCTGTGTTCACCGGCAGGAACTGGCTCGACCGATAATTTGAAAAAAAGGGCTGTCCTTAGTGAAGGCGATCCGAATCCCGTTCCCGATAAAAAACCTATAGCCAAAAGGAAAATCAATGGGATCAATATCAAGACGAGTATGACCCAAGCGAATGCTGCGAAAACCACCGTCAAATTGAGGGACAAAGCAACCCAGTCGAATGAGGTGTTCATCAGTTGTGATAGGGCATATACTGGAAATGATCGGAACGTTAGTTCGTCCCGCATAAGAATAAGCCAAAAAGTCCCAACACTCCAAACTGCCATCAAAACTGAACCTCCCGAAACCCTGACCCAAACAGGGGTTCGAAGACAATTAAGTCTCAGGCTTTGGAGGAACAAGAAAAGGACTGCGGATGCCCATTGCATGAGAACTGCCATCGCACTTGCCCACGTTAGAGTTAGTACAGCCTCGTCACCCACACTCTTGAGGAACACGCTTGGTGGAAGAAGTGTGTGGAGGGTGCTAACACGATCTGCAAAAGCCAAAAGTTTTTCATGAAACAAACTGGCACTACGTTGGAATCTACACGATAGCATCCGTTGAGATATGGCAAAAAGGATACTCGCTACAGCAATCGCAAAAACAGAGATTTCCAATTCAACTACCCAGCCCCACTTGTGATGGCCGACTATCGCCTCGTATATCGGAGAGACTATAAGCAGCGGAAGCAGCAATTCCGCGCCCACGAAAAACAACACATAAGTGATGAATTTTATGAGGAGCGACCGCAATTGTACAGCAAAGCTGCTGGTCGTGATGCCGATCCACGGCGTCGCCAGCGCGACAAACCCGGCGATCTCTTTAATTGCTTCGGGCCGCTTTTTGAGCGCGTAGGCGACTACGCTACCACCATGACTGTGCGCGATAATAAAAATAGTTGATTGCGGGTAGTCTATTCGAACTCGATCTAAAAGATCCAACAGATCGTCTCCAGCTGAACGACGGGCCTCAATCAGGTTCTTGCCTGACCAAGTAAACGGCACTATTGTGGCATCAATGTTTCGCTCGGCGAACCACTGAATGATTGAATGAGCAAGTGTTGAGTTCGGCTGAGCCCATTTTGCAGCATGCGCAAAGGTTCCGTGAACAGTAATAACGTGCGCCTTAGTCCAAATATCGCTGATGCCCAAGGTTTTGCCACTGAACTCGGCATCAGAAAGAGTAGACCTCATGTACCGAACCTCGGTGTTGGCGTAACCATCGTGCATTTTGAGCTTGTCTGTCATAGCATGCTGGAACGCCTCAGTGAACTCCTCAGTGTCCCCATCCCCCTGCGTTAGAGATCGGGCACCTATTGGGACTGGTTTCACAACACCCAATCAGTCACATCTTTGGCGCCTCCAATGGCGCGACCGGCAGCTTGACTGCGTAGTCCTTAAGTAGTTCTCCCATGCGTTTGGCGGCAGCTACTTCAGAAAGCCCCCCATAGCTCAGCGCGAGTTTCAGGGCTTCCAATTCTGCGGCAATTGTCAGATGGTGCGACCACTTCTCTCTCAGGAGAAGGGTTTTCTCGAGACCGAAAAGTACTGTGGCCGTTGCAGCGAGCAGCGAACCCCAGAATGCCTGGCCTATTGCCGAAACAACAGTGGCGCCGGAAGAGCAGACCAAGGCTAGGGCAGTGCTCGTGAAGTAGGAGATCGACATGATGCGACGCCATTTGGTCTGGAAGGCCAGCTTGCCATCGATTTCGGCCAAGAACGGGTCCGTATCATTCATACTCACCTCCTAAAGACCGCCAATGCTGTTGTTGGACTGATGATAAGAACCTAAATAATGCATAAATGCACGCTATGCAGCCGAAAGAGCATTTGGGGGGCAGACTCCGCCCTAAAAGCTTCTGGCACAACTGTAAAGCCTGTCTGATGTCCAGTTTACACTATCCGTTTTTGTACTTCAATCGGTCATTAAATCCGGTCATTAAATCCGCTCGTCAAAACCTGATCCTGCGCCAAGATTGGGCGATGTTTCATCCGGCAGTCTCAACAAGATTCTTTGGGACTACACACTTTGGAAACCGTCTCTTCTTCGAGGAAAGGGGGCGGCGTGCAGATGTCCTTCATCGACCAAGACAATTTTAGGAAGATTGATGCTATCAATGAAAGGATAAGGTGGCAAAGTAAGTACGAGGTTATTGAAGATAATGAGGTATAGGCTCAGTAATTTTGCGTGCGTCCCTGCCTCATTTCAAGTCAATTCCAATCATGCTGCATTCAGTCAAATCAATAACTTATGGGTGAAGTGTTCCTCAAAATCGCTCTGTCACGCAGGAGGCCGAGGGTTCAAGTCCCTTCCACCCCGCCAGCGAAACCTCCCTTAAACCAAGGGTTATATAGAGAGCCGGAGGGTGCCCCCTCTGGCTCTTGCCTCTTAGAGGGTCGATGGGCTACTTAATTGGCTGTGTGCCCTGATTCAGTATGTTGAGGTACTCTGAGTACGCGAATATGCGTCCGCGTTTCTTTCCCGTTATTTCCTTCACTATCCCAAGTCTATTCAGATTTT
>JBKQLC010000060.1:0-17057 GCA_052147195.1 Syntrophobacteraceae bacterium | reverse complement strand
AGTTCCCCCAAATCAACCTTTGAACGGGTGTTCTGAAATAGGCAGGGGTGAGTCCAACAGAATCGTCTTCGAGCGAGAATTGGAAACTTTTATTCACCCACACGTCCATTCACCGATTCACCTGCTTTTCATCTTTTTGCCGTTTCTGGTTGCCACTTCTCGTTGCCGTATCTGGTTGCCGCTTCTCGTTGCCGTTTTGCAGGCCTAAATCTTCGCATGCTTTACTATTGACGGATTGAGTGAACAGTGAACAGTGAGCAGTGAGCAGAAAAAAGCCACTGCGCCGCGAACTGTGCCCAAGTCCCGAACAACTAAGCGATGGGGGATGGACGAAGGGAATTTCCGCCATCCGCCATCCGCCATCGCCGTTCACCTGTATTTAGCCTGAATTTACAGGAGTTGCATCGGCAACTCCCGGCTCTTTGCAAACAGAATATGGCCCGTTCACCGCAGAGACGCAGAGGGAGCTATCTTGGTGGTTTAAAACAAGTTAACGTGCAGTTTCTTGAAATTTTACCAAACATATCAGGCTAAGCTCTTGTATTTTTCCCTGCGCTTTTCTCAGCGTTCTCTGTGTTCTCTGCAGTGAATGCTTTTAGTCTCTTGTCAAAGAACCCTATGAGCGAAAGCAAAGTCCAGACGCGACACTATTCACTATTCACTCTTCTTCACTCTTCACTCTTCACTCTTCTTTATCCGCTTCGCCTCTTCAATCAACTCCAGCAAAGATACGATCTTCTCTTTCGGTTTTTTGGCTGTAAACTCCTCCCACTTTTTCGGCGAAAGCAATTTCCTGAGGTATGATTCAACCGGGAAGAACGGCTGCCAGCAGACAACGATCCGATGACACGGAAGCTCCCCGGCTTCCTGAAGGCAATACGTGAAAGGCGCCTCTCCACCCAGCCTGGGGCACCTCATCCAAAGTTCTTCTCCCGGTTTCGAAAACTGCTCCCCGTTGCTCACGGCTTTGGAAAGCCTTCGATGGATTTCAGGGCACGCTGAATTTCCTCGTCGGTCAGCTTATGCTGGGTGAGCTTTCCCGTGAGGAACGCATCGTAGGCGCCCAGATCTATTATTCCGTGACCGCTGAAATTGAACAGGATCACCTTTTCCTTTCCTTCCTGCTTAGCGCGCTCTGCTTCCTGAACCACAGCGGCTATTACGTGGTTGGTCTCCGGCGCCGGGATCACCCCTTCGGTCCTTGCCCATTGAACTCCGGCCGTGAAGGTCTCGATCTGGTCATAGGCCCTTGCCTCGACGATGCCCTCCTTTACAAGGTGTGAAACTATGGGGGCCATTCCGTGATACCTCAGCCCGCCTGCGTGGATAGACTCGGGCAAAAAGTCGTGGCCAAGCGTGTGCATGGGTAGAAGAGGAGTGGTCATGGCCGTATCGCCGAAATCATATGCAAATGGGCCACGGGTAAGGGTCGGGCAGGAAGCGGGCTCGGCTGCGACGACGGATAACTTTTTGCCATGGATTTTGTCGCGCACGAAGGGAAGCGATAACCCGGCAAAGTTGCTGCCCCCGCCTGCGCACCCCATTACCACGTCGGGATATTCGCCTATTTTAGCAAGCTGCTTCTGGGCCTCGAGGCCGATAACGGTCTGATGGAGCAGCACGTGATTGAGAACACTGCCCAGAGAGTAACGGGAGTCCTTGTTGCCCACCGCGTCCTCGATGGCCTCGCTTATTGCAATTCCGAGGCTCCCCGGAGAGTCGGGATTTTCAGCCAGGATTTTTCGTCCCGCCGCTGTTCTGTCACTTGGACTCGGGATGCACTCGGTCCCCCAGGTGGCCATCATCAACCGGCGATAAGGCTTTTGCTCGAAGCTGATCCTCACCATGAAAACCCTGCACTCGAGGCCGAACATCGCGCAGGCCATGCTGAGGGCGCTTCCCCATTGGCCGGCCCCGGTTTCAGTCGACAGCCGCTTAATGCCGAAGGCCTTGTTGTAGTAAGCTTGGGCAATCGCTGTATTGGGCTTGTGGGAGCCGGGCGGGCTTGCCCCTTCGTACTTGTAGTAAATCTTTACGGGGGCGCCCAGGGCCTTTTCGAAGTTGCGCGCGCGGATAAGCGGCGTGGGGCGCCATATAAGGTATTTTTCAAGTACCGGCTCCGGGATGTCTATCCAGCGCTCGGTGGAGACTTCCTGTTCGATCAGGTTCATGGGAAAGACGGGGGCAAGATCATCGGGACCAACCGGCTTACCCGTTCCGGGATGAAGCGGCGGACTCATCGGCGTGGGCATGTCAGCTAGAATATTGTACCATTGGGTCGGGATTTCATTGTCTGCCAGAACTACCTTTGTCTGCTCCATTTCTCTTTTTCTCCTTGCCTGTTGAATGTTGGAAACTAAGCGGCCCAAAAGACAAAAAAGGCCGTGGGGCTAAGGTTGTCAAAACCTGGCCCCACGGCCCTAATCTATGCGCAACGGGCTTATGTGGACAGGCTCATCGCAAAGCCTGCCACCACCATACCGGAGAAGAAATCTTAGAATTGGCCGCCACTATACATTCCTTTCAATACGAACTGCATCTTTAATACAGCAAAAAGCTCAATGTCAAGGAAGAATTGCTCGCGTATCCCTTCTCCGAGATCAGCTAGCGTGTGAGCGCGTCGATCATCTCCCTTGGATGCTCCATGTCCACTCTCCGTTCAATTTCCACGCCGGAGCTTATCTTCACGAACGTCGGAGCAGCCCTGACTTTCTCGTGTTCATTGAGCCAGGTCATGACTCCGGGATTCTTCTCCCATTCGATCGTAATGAAGTTAATTGAAGGAAATTGTTTCTGCGCTTCAAAAAAGTACGGCCGGGCAACTTTGCAATCGCCGCATCCCACTATCCTGACCATGAGAAGGGTATCGCCGTCGCGTGTTAGAACTTCTCTAAAGAACTGCTCGTCGGTTACGTCAGGATATGCAAATTCTTCTTCCTTTTCTTGCGTTGTCAGAATTTTTTCTTTAAAACTCGGGCTCCCTTCAGCGCATTCCTCACACGGACTTGTTGAAGGCAGTGATTCGACGTATCCGATCGCACTCAACGCCGCTGTTATTCCCTGCCCGGTAGCGACACCGATCTGCTTGAACGGAACGTTGGTTACGTCTCCGACTGCCCACACACCCGGGGCGGATGTTTCACCGAGCACCCCCACCGTGATTTCACCATATTGATTGGTGTCAACGTGGCCGATGAACGGCTGAGAATTGACCGTTGCGCCGATGCTGGGGAATACGCCGTCAACATGCAATTCCCATTGCTTGCCGGTTTTCATGTCCCTGAGCTTGATCCCTGTCACCGCAACGCCGCCGCTGATTTCGAGCACCTCGGTGTTTCTGATGACTTTCACATTGGGGAGGTTCGTAACTCGCTGCCGGAGATCGGGGTTGCCTGTAAAATCATCGGTGACTATTACCGCAATCACTTCTTTGGCGTACTTGGTGAGCGTAAGGATATTCTCCAGGGCCGTATTGCCACCGCCAACAACCGCAACCCTGTCGTCTTTGAAGAATGGAGCATCGCAGGTCCCACAGAAGGCGATACCTTTGCCTTGCAGTTCTTTGGCGCCCGGGACGGGGAGATTCTTGCGCGTCGCGCCTGTTGCAATGATGATCGCCTTTGTGAAAAACACCATGTCCCCACTAGTTGTCTGCGCAGTAAGCCTGTACATTTTACCCGCCGCTTCGGCAACGGAGACGATGGAACCCTTCACCATGGAGAGGTATTCGGGAAATTTTCTTTGCAGGTTTTCAAAGAATGCGAGCATATTTTCCTGGAAGGTTTTACCCGATACGGTTGGAATAAACGGCCAATTAGTGATCTCGGGGGTATCGTTTATCTGGCCTCCAACCTCGGGGCCGACGGCAATCACATTAAGATGGGCTTCCAGCAAATACACCAGTGCGGACAATCCTGCCGGTCCCAATCCGATGACCGCGACGTCGTACATTTTTTTCTTCGTCATATTTTCCATTCCCTGTCCCCTTTCCACAGCAAAATTCCATATCTTTCACGCGAAGTCGCGAAGCCGCGAACAAAGAGAAGCAGGAGAAAAGCGATAGCGATCAGGGAGCAGATAAACGAAGTTTGAAGTGCGAAGCGCGAAGGGTGAACTTCCGGCTAAACGCCTCGCGGAGCGTAGAGATAGGAACAGATTATCTTCACCCTTTTAACCTCACCCTTCACATTTGGAGCGAAGCGACCTCCTGCTACCGCCTGCGCAACTTCCCGGTAACGCATTTAACCTGCTTCGTCTTCTTCGCGACTTCGCGGCTTCGCGGCTTCGCGTGCAAACTGTCCAGGTATGCGTTTGCCGAAAGACCCAAAATTTCGGCCCGCGCAAATCATTCTATCAGACGGCAAGGCTTCCCGGGTGCTGGATTTTCCTCCACCTGGCCGAAAAGAACCCATCCACATCATGTTTTTGAGGCCAGGAACGGAAATAAGGTCCCGATACCATCTCCCGGCATGCCTCGGGCAGATTTTCGGCCGCCGGTTCGAGTGCAAGTTCCGGATGTGATTCGCTCAGGAGCCGCACGACTGACTCATTTTCGTCTGCCAGAACCGTGCACGTTGCATAGACGAGCACACCGCCTGGTTTCAAAAACTGCGCGGCATGGGGGAGCAGCTCTTTCTGGAGCTGGGACAGCCGGTAGGGATCTTTTATGTGCCTGCGCCACTTGATGTCCGGCTTTCGCCGCATCGTCCCGAGCCCGGTGCATGGGGCGTCAAGCAAAACCCGGTCAAAAAGGCCTATGGATTGCGGCCGCAGCATCGATATGTCCTCGGCAAGCGTCCGGATTATCGTTACTCCCTGCCTGTGGGCGTTTTTCTGCAGCTCTTCCAGTTTCCAGGCCGATTTGTCAATCGAGAGCACTTCACCTTCGTTTTTCATCAGAATGGCAATGTGTGTCGACTTAACGCCCAATCCGGAGCAAAGATCGAGGACCCTCTCGCCCCGCCCTGGAGCGAGCAGGTGGGAGACTATCTGAGAAGCTTCATCCTGCGGCTGTATCCAGCCTTCCCGGAAAGCGGCGGTCCCGGCCATGTCCCGCCTTGGCGCCGGTACGCGCAGTGCCTGTTCGAGCCAGGGTGAAGGCGCTGTACCTATTCCCTCGGCCTCCAAAGATTCGATTACCGCAGCGCGCGCAGCCTTAATTGTATTGACCCGGAAAACCGCCGGGGCGATCCGGTTGTTGGACTCGCAGAAAAGCTCGGCCTCCTCGGGGCCGAGCTCATCGATCAGCTTGCCTGCAAGCCAAACCGGGTGCGATGTCATTACCGCTGTGCAAAAGACCGGGTCCTTCTGCCGGTCCGGCCAGTTCCACTTGCCGCCTTTTCTCACACACTCGCGCAAAATTGCATTTATGAACTTGATAATATGGGGCGGCTGGCTCGTTTTGGCGATCTCAACCGTATCGTTTACTGCTGCGTGGTCAGGTATGCGGTCGAGAAACAAAATCTGGTAGAGGGCCAGCCGGAGCAGGACCCGTACAGCCTGGGCAATCTTGTCGGGCCTCGTCCTGCTAAGCTCGTTAATGTGCCAGTCGAGGCGGCCCAGCCAACGCACGACACCGTACACAAGCTCGGTCAGAAGCGCCCGGTCGCGCTCATCAAGTCCGGAATGGCGCTCCAGGGCGGTGCGGATCAGGCGGTCAGGGTGGGAAGCCTTCTGCTCCAGGTGCAGCAAAATCTGGTAAGCCAAAATTCGTGATGTGACCATTTCATTTTTGTCTCAAAGAGCAGACTTCCCTGAGAACGGATTCGACCCGATCGAGAGCGACCCGGGTGTTGAGGCATGGTCCGAAGGGGCGCTGGTTGAAAATGCCATAAACGGGCAGTGGAGTGGTATCCTGTATCCCGCTGGTGAGGTCTCTTTCGCACGCAACTGCTATGATGAGGTCGGGACGTGTCTCTATGACTATTCGGCGCGCTATGGTTCCCCCCGTTGCAACCGCCATTTTCACGCCATATTTTCCGGTAAGCTCCAGGAGGTCCTTTATGGTGCACTTACCACAGCCCTTACAATTCTCCACCCGGTGCGTGATCTTGACCTGGCAGTCCTTATCCTGAAGACAGTGCGGCATGAGGAGCAGTATGGTCCCCGGCGGCTTTCCATTACGGCACTGGGCCAGGACAAGCTCGTTGTTTACCGCGACAAAGGCATGCTGGACCTGTTCGCGGCGAAAGCCGGCCAGCTTGCCGACACCGACAAGGACCGGCAGAAGGAGCTTGATCGCGATGCTGCGGAGCTTTCGTGAAAAAGGAACATCATGGCCCAGTGCGAAAACGGCGACCAGCAGCCCGAGGCTTCCAAGCAGCACGGCCCCGGCAAGTGCTGTAACAATCGCCATTATCAGCGGAAGGTGAACCGAAATGCGGGCAAAACCGTAATAAGGGACTACGTAAAGCAGGATCAGGACGGCTGAGGCAATGATTCCTAAAAGGACGACAAGAGAGATTATTATCCGCTTTTCAGAACCACTGGCAGGCGGGTTGAAATCAAGAAAGGCTACTTTTGGGGGTGATTGGGTCTGCTTTTCCACGTGAATCATCCCAGAAATGAGCCTGCCGGTATCGGCCTGCCGAGTGTGAATTCGTGCGCAGGCATACGCCGCTGGCCCTCCATTTGAAGCTCCCCGATAGACAGAGGCTTCCCGCAGCCTCCAGCAACCACCAGACCGGATTCCGCCACGCCGACGACCTCGCCGGGAGATCCGGTTGCGGTCCAGGGAAATGAGGCGGCCCGGAAGCACTTGACCCTTTTTCCCCCCAGGTCGAACCACGCACCCGGGGCCGGATCAAACGCCCGAACCCTATTTATAATATCTTTTGCCGGAGAATTCCAATCAATCCGAAGCTCGCGCTTTTCGATTGGAGGTGCGTAAGTAGCCAGACTTTCGTCCTGAATCCGGGCCGCAAGCCCTCCGGCCGTCCAGTCACGCAGTGTCTCGACCAAAAGCCCCGCACCCTCTTCGGCGAGACTCTGATAGACCTTTCCGAAAGTATCCTCGGGACCTACCACAACTTTTTTTTGCGAAAGCACCGGTCCAGTGTCCATCCCGGCATCCAGAAGCATTATCGAGATTCCCGTTTCGCTTTCGCCCGAGAGTATAGCGCGTTGGATGGGCGCCGCCCCCCTGTACTTCGGCAAAAGAGAGCCGTGGACGTTCAGAGTTCCAAGGGCAAAGATGTCCAGGAAAGCCTGGGGAAGAATCTGACCGAAAGCCACCACCACGGCACATTGAGCGCCGTAGGAACGGATCTTTTCGATAACCTCCCCGCCACGGATGCGTTCGGGCTGATAAACGGGAACCCCTGCCTTATTCGCCAATATTTTGACAAACGGCTCGCAGATTTTCCGGCCCCTGCCGCTCGGGCGGTCGGGCTGGGTGACTACAAGGCAGATATCGGCTTCGCAATCCAGCAGCTTGCGCAGGCACGGCACGGCAAATTCAGGAGTTCCAAGAAAGACGAGTCGAGGCAGAGGAGCAGCTATTCCCTTTCCTCCTTAGACTTCTTTTTCCATTTTCTTTTGAAAATGTCCCTGGCAATCGGGCTTATATGGTCGATGAACAATTTTCCTTCGAGGTGATCCATTTCATGTTGGAGAGCAATCGCGAGCAGGCCTGAGGCCGCTATTTCGATCTTTTTGCCATCGCGTTCCAGACCGCACACAACGATTTCTTCGTGCCGCTTTACGTTTGCAAAAAAATCAGGCACGCTAAGGCAACCCTCCTCGAACGTTATCTCGCCTCGTGCACTTACAAGCTCCGGATTTATGAGCACGATCAGCCCGTATCCACATTCCTCTCGCTTAATATCGACTATGAGCAGGCTAAGCGGGCGGCCCACCTGGGTTGCCGCAAGTCCGATTCCTGGCGCGTCGTACATAGTATCGATCATGTCGTCTATGAGACGCTGAATGCCGTTATCGATAACGTCGACGCACCGGGCCTTTTCGCGCAACACCGGGTCAGGATAGGTGCAGATGGTAAGCAAGGCCACTTAAACTTTCCTTAAGTTAAAATAGAAGGCAATCGGTAAAGCAAGCCTCTTGCAGACGCCTCGAAGCTTCACACCCGATCGTTACCGGGCGGCGGCTGATCCGGACGCCTTTCCATGAGGTTTTTAATTGTAAATTGTTGAACCACTATTTTCAACGCTTAAACACTGCCGAACCACGAAGGGCACAAAGCCTGTCCCCGGCGAAAGCCGGGTAGTACAAAGGGAGCGGGAGAAGATTTCGAATACACATATCCTGCATAAGATGCCCGGATGCCCCGGCAACCATTTTACCCGGCATGTACGGCACGAATTGTGCTTGTCTTTCGTCAATCTGTGGCGGCAAGGGCTACTTCCGTTCTTATCGCAGGTGGGAGTCAGCCTTGCCACGAGCGCGCCTTTCGCGCGATTGACTTCGCCCAACTGCCCGGCCCATCGCCCACCGCGTGGGACTGGCGCGAAAAAGGAGTCCCTGGTGAAATACCGCAATGGCTCTGAGGAAAATCCGCAAATCAGCGTCATTATTCCCGCCAAAAACGAGGCGCAGGGAATCGAATCGATACTCGGCAGAGTCCGCGAAGCCCTGGACGAAACCGGCCGCACCTATGAAATCATCGTGGTAGACGACGGATCTACCGACGAAACCGCTCAGAGAGCTCATGAAGCCGGCGCCATAGTCCTTTGCCATCCATATAACATTGGAAACGGCGCGGCGATAAAAACCGGTATCCGGTATGCGAGGGGTTTCTGCCTTGTAATGCTCGACGCCGACGGCCAGCACCCGCCCGAAAAGATTCCCGCTCTGCTGAAAATGCTCGAAAAATATCATATGGTCGTGGGGGCACGCACATCGGATTCGGAAACGAGTTTTCATCGAAACCTGGCAAACAGGATCTACAACCGGTTTGCCTCATACGTATGCGGCCGCCCCATCGCCGACCTGACCTCCGGCTTTCGAGCGATCAGGGCCGGCGCCGCAAAAGAGTTCGTCGTACTTCTGCCCAACACCTTTTCCTACCCTACGACGATAACACTGGCCACAGTGCGCTCAGGCTACAGCCTCGCTTACGTTCCGATAACGAGCCCGAAGCGCGCAGCGGGCACCAAGAGCAAAATCAAGCTCCTGAGGGACGGATCGCGCTTCTTCCTGATCATTTTCAAAATAACGACCCTCTTTTCGCCCATGAAGATCTTTCTTCCGGCCAGCATCTTTACCTTTCTGGTTGGAGTCGCCTATGGTCTTTTTAAAATTTTTATGTTGGACGGCCGCTACGGCCCGACCTCCCAATTACTGATCGTATTCTCCGCGTTGATCTTTTTCATCGGGTTGGTGTCCGAACAGATCACCCAACTGAGATTCGACCGCAGCATCCCGTTTGCCGGCGAACGGCTAAAGAGGTATACGGGCCCGGAGAGGCGGAAGGAACCAGGGGAGATGAAAGAAGAAAGCGTGGTGACGGAATTTGCGCTGACGGCTCGGACGTCATCCAAACATTGAGGTCGCCTATTGATTGGATATAAATGCGCTCCATACGAAAAATCTCTTCAATAGCAGTATTTCTGGCGTGTGTATTATTCCTGTACTTCTATGTCAGAAACAATATTTCGGATTTCACGAAGATATCCGAAATCTCCGTGCCTTACGTATTGCTGATCGGCTGTGTCTGCCTGGCCTTGCTGGTAGTAAACGGATTTTTCCTCAAAGTCCTAACCGTTAGTTTCGGCATAAATCTGCATTTTTTCGAATACTTCTCGATATCGATAATCACAAGCTTCGGCAATATTTTTTTGCCGATGAAAGGAGGATCAGGATTTAGGGCAGTTTATCTCAAGTCCCGCTACGGCTTCGATTATTCCTATTTTTTGTCCAGTCTTGCTGCAAACTATCTCGTCGTTTTCGGCGTAACTTCGGTCGTGGCACTGGGTTCTCTGACGCTTTTTTATATGTGCTCGGGGGCGTTCATTTTCCCCGCCGCCATGGTTTTCCTTGCCGTTGGCGCCGTGACTTCGTGGGCAGCCTTTTTCCCGCCGCACACCCTTGGATGGATTCCATCCGGATGGGCCCGGGAGCGGGCCAACCAGGTCTTGTCAGGATGGCACATCATGAGAAAAAGCAGGAAAACGGTGACGAATCTTTGCTCTCTGACCTTGCTCAACTTGTTTCTTGCCTCTGCCGGCACCTGGCTGGAATTTGCCGCATTCCATATGAAAGACCCTTATGGAAATGGAATTGGATTTCTGCAGGCCACCATCTTCACCGCAATAGGAAGTCTTTCTTTTCTTGTAAGCATCACGCCCGCTGCACTCGGAATAAAGGAGAGCCTGCTCATGTTCAGCTCGCGGTTTTTGGGGATCACACCCGCGCAGGCTCTTGCCGTCTCGCTCCTCGACCGGTCCGTAAATGTCGTGGTTCTCTGCCTGTTTTTCAGCTTCGCCTCAATCTATATCAATAAGAAGTTCAAAATAAAAAAAGTCGCAGAGACGGTCCCTGAGCACATCGAGCCCTTGACCGGCATGCACCGGGAAGAACTGACGCCCCAGTCGTGATTGCCGCCATGATAGTCTCCGCCACACCCTTACGAGGAGATGAACCGCCATCCGGGTGCTTTATCCCGGCGTTCAATGTCGAATATACGCAGTATAATTTCTTGATTCTCGCCGTTCCATGGATTAGACTACTACAATCAAGGGATAACCTAACCACCAGGAGATATCGATGGGACAGGACATCCGCGAAATCGACATCCACAAAATCAGCCCAAACCTGCGAATCATCTGCACGGCCGAATGCGTTGAAGAGATTGAGCAAGGCATTAAGCGCCACGGCCTACTGGAACCGATCCACGTTTGTTTTATCCACGATTCATTCCGAATCCTTGACGGAGAAAAGCGCTGGAGAGCTTTCAAGAGGCTCGGAATGAAGAAAATTCAGGCCGTGATTGCCTAAGCTGTATTCCTGAGAGCCGAAGATAGAGTTATGGATCTGCTCCGGCCTTACCGGGCCTGGCAATTGGGCGTAGCCTTATTATCTTAGCGGCCTGCCTGCTGAGATTTTGCATGCAGGCAGCTTCCCGGGCACTGAGAAGAGCTGCATTCTCTACTTTGCTCGCCGATTGATCTCAATCGGATCCCTCCTGACCGGTGAAATCTAATACGAGTCGATTCCTCGTAAGACAGCCTATGACTATATATAAGATAGAAAAATTCCCTCATCAGACAAAATAAACTCCACGGACACAGTCGGCAAAGGAGGTGCGGGGAGAAAAAATCAACTACCTTTATCCGCTCCGCTCAACCCGCTCCAGTCCACAGCGTCACAGCGTTCTCGCCTGTCGGAAGCGAGGTGCGCCGGCAGCGGGTGGCCTGATGGAATCTTGCCAAAGAGCAACCTGATGGTTACTGTTCGCTATCTAATTTGAAAAAGACAAGAGCGTGGGGAATGGAGGACATTGAGCCCCCGGCCCCCTCCCGCCCGGCGGAGCCTCGAGACTGATGCAGGGGTGCGCGAGATCGTTCTCTCACCTCGTGAAACGTCGAATTTGACAGTGGCCTGGTAAGAATAAACCATATCCAAAATTCTGTAGTTTCAGTTAATCAGGGTTAAGGGAGGGGAAGTCGTAAATGCACTTCGTCGTTTCTCTCAAACAAGTACCCGACACTGCGGAAGTAAAAATTGATCCTGAGACGAATACCCTGGTTCGGTCCGGCGTGGAGTCCATCGCCAATCCTTACGATTTGGTGGCCCTGGAAGAAGCCGTGCGCCTCAGGGAAAGATACGGCGGTAAGGTTACAGTTATCTGCATGGGACCGCCTCAGGCGGAATCAGCACTACGGCAGGCGCTCTCATTGGGTGCAGATGATGTCGTTCTGCTTTCGGACCGCTCTTTCGCCGGCGCCGATACATTGGCTACCAGCTACACTCTTTCCAGGGCGATAGAAGCCTTGGGGCGGGAACATCCCGTTGACATGGCGCTGTGCGGCAAACAAGCCATTGACGGAGATACGGCTCAAACGGGACCGGGCATCGCAACGAGGCTCAATTTCACCCAGTTCACCTATGTGGTGGATGTGGAATGGATCGATCCTGCAAAGAAGCGCGTGCAGGTCAGGCGCAAGGTTGAGGGAGGGTTCGAAGTCATAAACGGCCCTCTTCCGGCCCTGTTGACAGTGGAATTGGAACTTGCACAGCCCAGGAGGGCATCATTGCCGATGCTCATCGATTCTCTGCGCACACCCTTAAAGGTCTGGGATGCCAAATCCATTGATGCCTCCCTCGAACTTCTCGGCATCAAGGGTTCCCCGACCTGGGTAAAGGCCATAGCCGCGCCGCAGGTTCACAGGGCAGGACCTAAGTGGGACGCTTCAGAAGGAGTTCCTGAGGCGGTATCGCAGGCGCTCGATGCATTGTTTAGCGACGAAGATTTTGCGGCAAAATTCCGGAAAGGATGGGAGGCCTGATAAATAATGGCCAAGAACACACGTGGAATTGAAGTTGCCGAAATTATACCGGATAAATGCATCGCCTGTCAGATATGTATCGGAGAATGCCCCGTCGGCGCAATCGAGCTGAGTCCCGATGGCGTTGCGCTGGTAAGCCCGGAAGTATGCGTTGGGTGCGGCAAATGCTTTGAGAGTTGCCCCGTAAACGCAGTCAAATTTGAGAAGAAGAAACGCAAAAAACTTCCGAAAGAAGAGCGGGGCGTGCCCGTTGATGCGCTGTCGGACTATCAGGGAGTGGGGGTCTTCATCGAGACCGTTGATGGCCGCGGTGCTCCGGTATCATGGGAGCTGGTCGGCAAAGCCAGGGAGCTGGCGCAGCAACTGGACGCCAAGGTCCTGGGACTGCTGCTCGGAAAAAATGTCGACCCGGTAGCCGATGAAGCAATTGCCTACGGTTGCGACGAGGTGCACGTAGTAGATGACCCGCTGCTCGCCCACTATCTATCGGTAACATACGGCAAGGCCCTCTCCGATCTCTGCGACAAGATTCGTCCGGCAATCGTTCTTGTAGGCGCAACTGCTCTGGGAAGGGATCTTGCCGGGGTTGTGGCAACCCGGCTTAAAACGGGTTTGACCGCCGACTGCACCGGACTTTTTATTGAGAAGGAAACCGGACTGCTTCTCATGACCCGCCCAACTTTTGGCGGGAACATAATGGCCACCATTTTTTGCCAGCGCCACCGTCCCCAGATGAGCTCGGTAAGGCCAAAGGTATTCAGAATTCCTGAGAAAGACCCTGGCAGAAAAGGCGTCGTTCAACATCACGACATGGAGGCGCCGGCCGTTGAACTTCCGTCCATTATTGAGTTTATCTCGACAGGATCAGATCTCGGCAGCACGGATATCGTCCGTTATCCGGCACTCGTAGTAGCCGGACGAGGCGCATGCGCCCCGTCCTCGATTCATCTTCTCGAAGAATTGGCCCAACTGGTCGGGGGAGTCATTGCCTGTTCAAGACCCGTGGTGGAATCGGGCCTTATGCCCTATGAAAGGCAGGTGGGGCAGACCGGGAAGACCGTCGCCCCAAGACTATACATTGGTATAGGGGTATCAGGGGCCGTTCAACACCTCGTTGCCATTCAGGGCGCCGAGAAAATCGTGGCCATCAACTCCGACCCCAACGCACCCATTTTCAGGGTCGCCGATGTGGGTATAGTGGGCAACTATCTACAGATCGTTCCGGAGCTGATCGCCCAGTTGAAAAATAGAACGTCATCGCACAGTGAGCGCTAAACCTATGGATGAGATGTTCGATGTGGCAATCGTCGGCGCCGGGCCGGCAGGGATTTCGGCGGCCTGTGTTCTGGCTGATAAGGGTGCAAAGGTGGTCGTGCTGGAAAGAGGCGAGTACCCGGGCGCCAAGAACATGTTTGGCGGCGTACTCTATGGACACGGCCTCGAGCAGATAATTCCCGACTACGTTCAGAGAAATTGTCCAATTGAACGCAATATAGTGGAATCTCGAATTTTTTATCTGTCTGAAGACGCAGGCCTGAGTATTGCCTGCCGCGACCAGGTCTTTTTCGAACAAAGCCGCAACAATGCTTTTACGGTCGGCAGGGCTAAATTCGACCGCTGGTTTGCCGATCAGGCCGCCGCCAAAGGGGCTCTCATAGTGTGCGCGACCGTCGTGACCGATTTCCTGAGAGACGGCGCAGGCAGGGTCATCGGCGTAAAGACGGACCGCACTGAGGGTGACTTGCGCGCTAAAGTAGTTCTTCTGGCGGATGGCATCAATTCACCGCTGGCGGCGAAAACGGGATTCCGCTCCGAGGTCAGGCCCGGGAATGTGGCGCTGGCAGTCAAAGAACTGATTGAGATTCCTGAAGAAGTTATCGACGAGCGTTTTGGAGTATCCCAGAGAAACGGCATTACCACTGAAATCCTCGGGACCGTCACGTACGAAATGAATGGAGTTGCGTTTCTCTATACGAATAGAAATTCCATATCGATAGGCATAGGGGCCAATCTCGCCGACTTCGCCAGGCAAAAAGCCCGTCCATATGAGATGCTGGAAAGCCTGAAGAACCATCCCATGATTGCTCCTCTCATAAAGGATGGGAAATCGAAAGAATACCTTGCTCACTGGCTCCCGGAGGGCGGTTACAATACGGTGCCCCAACTGTGCGGGGACGGCTTCCTGATTGCCGGCGACTCAGCCATGTTGTTCAATGCGCTGCACCGGGAAGGATCAAACCTCGCCATGACTTCCGGCAGACTTGCCGCTGAAACTATACTGGAGGCACTGGAACACAACGATTTCAGCGCCATGGGTCTGCAAGGCTATGTTAAGCGGATGCAGGGGTCCTACGTACTCAAGGACTTGAAAAAATACCGGAGGTTTCCCTCGTTTCTGGAAACCCACAAAGAACTTTTCACCAGTCTTCCCAGGGCAACAAGTATCGCAGTCCGGCAGATGCTGATGGTAAATGGAGTTCCTAAGAAAGCGAAGCAACGCGAGGCCTGGAAGGCAATCCGCGGGCAAGTCTCACCGTTCCGCTTATTGCGCCTTGCATGGGACGCATGGAGAAGCGTTCGATGACCGTCAAAGTTGAGGACAAGCTGTTTCTGGATCGATTCAATGTGGATGAGGAATCACATCTGCGCCTCCTGGATGAGGGGGTGTGTTTTGACAAGTGTGAGGACCAGCCCTGTCTCTATATCTGTCCGGCCAATGTCTACAAATTGGAAAAAGACCGCATAAGCGTCAATTACGAAGGCTGCCTGGAATGCGGTTCCTGCAGGGTCGGCTGCCCGCATTTCAACATCGAGTGGAGGTTTCCACGCGGCGGATACGGCGTACGCCATAAGTTCGGTTAGTAAACGGCCGCAGTTGTTGACCCCTTACCTCGAACCCTTGAACTCGCCGCCTGCTCTGTCCGGCGGAACTTCTCCCGGAGTTGCCGCATGGCTGACTGAACAGGTTCGAAAGCATAAACATGAAAAAGGCCCAAGGGATCACTTGAGCCTTAAAACTGAGAAGGTCAACTTTTGGTTGGCCGTTGCGGGCACACTAGCAATTCTCCCTGGAAGAGTCTTTACAATCACGTTAAGATCGCGTTAAAAGAGCGTGAAATAATCCCCCGGTGCGCCACCCGGTCCGGGCGAATCTGTAAACCAGCCGGCATCGGAGGTAGGGTATGCGATCGGTAACATTCACGCTGCTTTTAGCCTTGACGCTGTTTGCTACCCAGAGCGCGCAGGCACAGGCGTCTCAAAAATCATCGGCGGATATCAAGCAGATCGATGATGCGCTTGCCGCCCTGGAGCCCAAAATCGGGCATTACCCTCCAAGTATTGACTCCGATCTTGAAAGAAAACAAATCGAAGGAAGGTACCGCAACCTGGTTCGAATCCTTGATGCGTCGATAAAGAAGAATCCGCACGATACGGAACTGCTCTTGCGCAGGGGAAAGCTCCACGTTATGGGACACAACATGGATGTCCCGGAAGCCTGGAAGAAGGCCGAAACCGACCTGAAAAAAGTAATCAGAAGCCAACCGGAAAATGAGGAAGCTCTTCTCGCTCTTGGGTCACTTTACGTTAACACTCACCCCAAATATGCCCCCATGGCCGAGAAGCTTTTCCTCAAGGCCCAGCTTGTCCACGGGACGGCCCCACTGGAAGATGCCCATAGAGGACTGATGTTCGCTTATTATTATCAGGTTAAAATGGACCGGGCATTGGCCGAGGCCGAGCTTTTGTTGAAGTTGTCACCCGCCAACGAAACCTATCGGACACTTCGGGACATTATCGCAACAAAAGTCAATAAATAGAATCGCGGATCGAAGAGCTTTCCACAAAGAATATAGCCGCCTATCTGAGCCGCGACCTCAAGCAGGGCATGATGCGCAGGAATTGCTGACTGGAAGGATCCTCTTGGTGTGACATATCTGCGGTGAAACTGAATAACAGGTTGTCTTTTTTTAGGTCTTATTTAAAATCTAAAACAAAGCTGACTAGGAAGAGGGAATGTCCCATGGTCGAAGAGAAAATGGCGCCTATCCACCCTGGCGAGATTCTTAAAGAGGACTTCCTAGACCCGATGGGAATCAGCCAGTACCTTTTGGCCAAGGACATCGGAGCCGACCCCCGGCGGATCAACGCGATCGTTCATGGAAAGCGTGCCATTACTGCCGATACGGCTCTGCGCCTTGGCCGCTACTTTGGAATTGAGCCCGAGTTCTGGATGAATCTTCAGACCCATTATGATCTTGAGGTAGAGTCCGACCGTCTGGCCGGGAAGTTGGAACAGGAAGTGAAGATACATTCGGCGGCTTAAAAGGGCAAAAAGGGGCTGCACTCATCACGTAAGCCCTTGAATTTTCAGGCGGGATGGAAGGGACTTGAATCCTCGGCCTCCGGCGTGACAGGCCACAATTCTGACACCGCTCATCAACAATTTAAGGTACTTACAAGCACGGTTCTGCATGAAAATGCATGGCTTCGTATGGTTGGTATCCGCCACGGCGCCCCCGATTTTTCTCGCCCAATATGCCTACCTCGTTATTTTCTTTCTTAATAAAAATTGGCATGCTATCTTTTAATAAC
>JBKQLC010000059.1:0-54405 GCA_052147195.1 Syntrophobacteraceae bacterium | reverse complement strand
CTCGTGCCGATGCCGCCGGATTTGCGGATGATGCCCGCGTTGTTAAACGACGGCGAGCAGAGTCATTCATACCCAGGGTGGCGTCCCGCGAGGCGCGAGACTGACCCTGGGCTGACTTATTGAGCCCCTTTGGGGCAAACATCCAAACCTCAGGTACTCGTTTGCCGGAAGACCCGGATTTTTTCGGGCATATCGTCGGGTAACTGCAGAGCACCAGCAATCACCTCGTGCCATTCCCCTTGCAGGCCATATACGGATTGAAGCTTCGGCGTCATTTTCATTAACGTGCCCACCTCTTTTTCAGAAAGTCGGCCTATGGCCCAAAGGACGTAGCACTCCAGCAGTCTGAGGAGCGGTTTACCTTGATAGCGCGTATTAGAAGTCACCATAGCAATCCTTGCTAAATCATATCGGGGTCAACAGAAAGGTCGTCAACAAAAGCCTCGAAAGAGGGAGCTATTTCAATGACTGAAAAGTTCTCATCGTGCACGCAGAGCTTTACTGCGGGCGGCGACGTTCTGAGGTCAAGAAAGAACTGGTTCCCCCCCCATCCACAGCGAACGGAAGGGTGAGTGCGCCCAATATATGGCGCCACCGCTCAGTTGCCACCCATAGGCTTGAGGCCGAGGCCCTATCATCGTCAAGGTGGTAGAATCGGTTTACAGCCCACCTAGCCGCTCCTGGTCTGCCGACAGGCTGAATTGAGTAGAGTTCCGGATGCCCACCATTTGAATGTCGCAACAGTTTTAGATAGTCTTCCGGCAGCCTGACGCCGAAATGAGCCTGGAATGTTCCAATTACGGCATCAGTCGGCGCAGCCCGTCTTGTTGGCAGGCCTCCTTCGTTGATATTGAGTTCAGAGAGATTGCGCATTAGTTTGGTGGTGCTCCTGCTGGAATAGCCCAAATCGAATAACCTCCACGACCACTTGGATGGAGCGTGCTCCAGTAGGCCGAGCCAGGAGTATGTTGGGCTTCGGGAACGAGTTGCATCACCCCAGTTTCATTGGCGTGATGCCATATCCAATCGCTCGGAGTAGCCCCGCATCTGGGGTTCAAAAATATCAGCTTCGCCCTTTTGCGCAAAGACTTCGCCAAATTGAAGACGACCTTCCTTGATCTCGTAAGGAAAAAATACAATAACGGAATAATCTTCTCGATGGTCTAATGAAACCGCGATTGCGTCGGATTTTTTGTCTGACGAAGGTAAGGTGACCCGCACATCGTAGACGAGCGCTGTAGCCTTGTACTCTCCTGACTTGGCGCCTTGTAGGAAGGCTTGCTTCAGAAGGAGAATAACGTCATTCGACGGGGGTTGCTCGCAACCGTCGTAGACTCCGACGGCAACCGCCTCCCCATTAGGATCGAGCGCGCCGCCGTATGGAAAAAAACCTCCGTTTTTCAGAAGCATCTTCTCAGCAAACGGCAGAACAGCATTCATCAGAAAATCGCATTCGGCTTTGGGGCTACTCATAGACTTGGCTCCTACGTACAGGCTGCAAGCTGGGTTGAAGCGCTGTGTTTTAATTGTGCAGTGGATTCTGTCTATTTCCCCTTTTTCTTCTTCCATGAGGCAATTTCAATCGCTAGGTCCGGATCTGAGAATAGTTCCTCCAATGCTTTCTTGGCCAAAGCATTCTTTGATTTCCTCAAGGCCGACAACAGCAATATTCTGCTCGTTCCATGAGACCTGTCTTTAGCAAGCGCAATAAGTTCCTGGACCACGGCATCGGTCGCCGTAGCGGCAAGTGCAATGGCAAGAGCATCTTTCGCGCACAATAGTATTCCATCCTTTTCACCCATCGGAGCGTTCTTAAACTCGGCAACCAATGTTGGCCACGCATGCCTGGCATATGGCACTGCCAAGGCTCGGGCGATGCCTTCTCGTATCCTGTCCGAATAAGGGAGCTGCAGATGCTTTAGAAGTATGGGAATCGCATCCTCATACCTTGCAGAGGAGCTGAGCAGGTCCCAGAAGGATTCAACGTCACAGCCAGCTTCACGCAATTCTGCCAGGATCGGCTCTTCCTCAATTCGCCGACGAGCTGCGCGTTCTGCGATCATTCGATCCTGCTCTTGGCGGCGTTTGATATATTCAGGATCGTTTTGAAGCCGCGCCCACCATTCTTCGGTGCTCTCCCGTTTCTTGACCATCATTCTGTCCCTGGTATGAACATGAGATTTATTCTGCCTTTGCTGATTTCATCTTGCAAGGGGCCACTAAGACGAGTCGCTCCTCCCGGCGCATTCGGTCCTCTGAAATAAATATCGAAGCGCCGATTCGTCTGTTCCGCAAAATCACTATAACCACTCAGTTGGCTTGTAAAACCCTGGTACCCTCTGTTCTTGATCTCGCTAAGGACATCAGGCGTTAGGCCGTCCGGCGTTAGCCTCCTGTATCCTACCTTGATTGTGGTCTTTGGGCCGATATCATATACAGCGCGTACAGCCGCTTCTCCTTCCAGTCCGAGTTGGTATGCGCTCTTTAATTCTGCTGCCGTACTAGAAAGAGAACCGACTGCACCCTCAAAGGCCAGTACCTCAATGGCGAAGGAGTTAGCCATGGCGGTATTCCAGACGAGCCAGACTGGTTTTTTGTGCCGTATCTGGCGATCTGGCGAGTTATGAGCCTCAAGGCTCCAGGGATGGCGGGTTGGTGGGCTATCTCTGGCGACGTGCCCACTGATTACATCTCATCTAGCTGCATTGCCGACCCCAGGTCAGCAATGTCCAAATTCTCAGAGAACTGGTTTGAACTGTCTCAGTATATGATACAGGGTCTGCCTCACCCGGATGTTAAAATCGGCACTCGTGATAAATGGCCGGAACTCGGCGATCTTCTGTTGCGACGTGCAAACTTGTTGGCCGAGTTTGCAGGAGATGATGAGATCTGGAAATAGTGGCATCTTGCCAAAAACGGCAGCGGCCAGCCGGTTACATTGAATTCATGTATGAAAAGGTATAACTGACCAGCAACGCATACTCTCCCGATTTACTCCGAATTATTACTTACGGAATAGGTACCTGCTTCATTCAGCCTCCTCCCCCAAGCAAGAAAACAGTTGCTTTTATTTATCGAGAAGATTGATACTAACCGTATGCAGAGTATCAATCCCCCGGGAAAAAGTTGTCCCGATGCGAACAGTTGCTCTGTAAGTATGCTTTTGGGGCGTGCAGTTGGTGATAATAAATCGTTATAAGGGAGTTGCTGGGTATGGACCTCGGTTTGAAAGACAAAGTGGCCTTTGTGGCCGGAGCAAGCGAAGGACTGGGCAAAGCGGCCGCATTCGAACTTAGCAAAGAGGGCGCGAAAGTCGCAATCTGTGCATTGGATAATCAGGAACTGCCGAAAGCGGTTGAAGAAATCCGCTCTCTTACAGGCAACGAGGTTATCGGCATCCCCGCAGACCTCACCAAAACGGCTGAGGCAGTAAATTTTATCCGCAAGGGCATTGAGCATTTCGGGACGGTCGACATCCTGGTAAACAACGCCGGAGGCCCTCCTGATAAAAAGTTCCTGGAGGTTGACGAAGAATTGTGGAACCTAGGCTTTCGCCTGAATCTGCTGAGCACCATCACAATGACCCGCGAAGCCGTTCCCACAATGATGGAAAAACGCTGGGGCCGGATCGTCAACATGACTTCCGTTTCCGTAAAGCAGCCTATCGAGGGACTGATCCTGTCCAATACAATTCGAATCGGGGTGGTAGGATTTGCCAAGACGCTCTCAAACGAACTGGCTCCCTATAACATTACCGTCAATAATGTGTGCCCTGCATATGTCATGACCGAACGGGTGCGGAAGCTCTCGATCGATGTCGCGCAAAAGCAGGGATTAACTCCCGAGGAGGTCATCAGCAAATGGGAATCCCAAATGGCCCTCCGCCGAATGGGCAAACCCGAGGAGATTGCCGCGCTGATAGCTTTCCTTGCCTCCGAGCGGGCGGGTTTCATTACGGGCGATTCCATCCAGATAGATGGTGGGTATTACAAGGGAGTAATGTAGGCCCCAACCTTTACAACCCGCCTTATGATCAGTCAAAGTTCCCCGCGAGACTGTCGAGAGGGCCCCAATGTTTTCATTTTGGAGAACTTACATATAGTGATATCAGCTACTTAAATGTTAACAAGAACCTGTTTTAAAGTTTTTTGACAATCTCTGCCACTGTACGTAATAAACCTACCAATTTGCCTTCAAGATGTGCCCAGGGCGATGGGTTTCGCTCCGCTTCACCCATCCTACACCCCTGTACCGGCTGCGTTAATTTGTAGGATAGCTAGAGCGGAGCGAAACCAATCACACTCATCTTGAACGCAACTTCGTATCAAATCAATTGTCCCCAGGATACCGCGCTTGCCTGAATGCTGAGGTTGAAATCCTCCTGGATCAGCTCTGAACCTCTCTGGCAGAACCGCAGGTAGACAAGCATTTGATCGTTCATCGAAAAAGACAGGGCCGGCAGGAGGGGAAAAATGAATTTCTTGGGGATAACCAGTGAGGCAATGAGAACTTTCAAACTCTCCAGGGCCTTGCCGGCGGGAATCGTTACCGGAAGTATGCCTGATTTGGGCAGTGGCGTGTTGGACTCCGGTTCGGGCTGAAGAGTGGTCAGGCTTGTTGAAAGGCGCAGAAAAAGGTGGGGCTGAACTTTGAAGGCCGGGACCCAGAAATGCGGTTGCTTTTTTTCCCACTCACGCTGGACGACCCTTGGGAGGTTCGCAAGGCGCACCAGATCGGCGTACGATCGTAGCTGCAACCCGGTCACGTTTGCATTGAGCCGCCAGAAAGGCAGGTATATGGTGGCATCTCCTCCATTCCTGGCCGAAGGGAAAGCGAAGTTCACATTTTCGAAATCCGATCCGCCGGACTGCCAGGCGATGGAGCAGTTGCGGCAAAAAAGAACGAGGCTGTTCTTTTCCCCTTCCAGGTCCCATCCACAGG
This sequence comes from Syntrophobacteraceae bacterium, assembly GCA_052147195.1. Classification (GTDB taxonomy): domain Bacteria; phylum Desulfobacterota; class Syntrophobacteria; order Syntrophobacterales; family Syntrophobacteraceae; genus SbD1. The sequence goes on along the minus strand of JBKQLC010000059.1, from coordinate 49,464 downwards.
CAGGGCACATCATTGGAAGAAACGAGAGCTGATCCTCAGCATCACAGCGTTCGGAGGGTAGTTCCACCAGGCCCCCACCTGCATTGCCGACAGGACTCTGCAGGATCGCGTCGACCAGCACATTATCGTGGATCGAAAAGGGGGAGTAGATCAAGCTCTCCGTTTCGCCGACAAACAAGGCTTCGATTCCTGGTGAAACAGGTTTAATCGGAGTTCTCTCATTTTCCTGGCCGCAGTTGACGTGTTTTGTGAACGGGAACTGCGGATGCAGGAAATTACCGGCAATCCCCGGGGCAACGTAGCGGAGCTTCAGCACCTGGGGCCTCAGTCCGAGGGACATGGGCGCCGAACCCGGCTTAAGCGCAAGGATATTGGTGTCGATTATCCTGCTATCGATACTCAGCGCATCGAAAGAAAACACCATGCCCCGGAACCTCCAGTAAGGAAGAAAGAAAAGGTCCGCGGTGCTTTCTTTTGGGGTGAAAAAATATTTGAAATGCTCACGAGGCAAGATGTAGAGCCGGTTTCGGCAGTATGAGCACTGAAAAATACGGTCCGATTCCTCCAATACGACCGGGGCGCCGCATTGGGGGCAAGGGTGCTCTATCTGCCAGCCCTGATTGCTAGAGTTTGTCGCCACAATTGTTACAGTACATAGAGTCCGGAAGGTTATCGCTTCCGCAGTGCGGACATTTCACCGGCTGTTTCGTTTCCGCGGTCCCGGTCCCGCACCGGGGGCAGAATTTGGCCTTGGGCGGAATGTCTGCATGGCAATGCGAGCACTTTTCTATAACGATCAAATGATCGCCGCAGTAAGGGCAAAACCTGGAATCGTTCGGAATGGAATGCTTGCATGCGGGGCATTCCAGTTGAACCGGCCCTCCGGCGTTGGCCGTCTTCAAAGCGTCCGAAAAAATGCCCGGCATCATCATCGCCATTCCCATGCCCACTCCGGTAGGGACGCCGGGCTGCGCCTGAGACGATTTCTCGATTGCCATCGCGGCCTTCATTTTAACCAGCCTGTCCAGATCGCCGAGAACGGCCAGGCGGCTATGATCATCGATCGCCGTCTGGACCTCATGAGGCGGGGTTATCGAATTTATGTACATATGTGTAAGAGCGAGCCCGAAATGATTAAAATCTTCATCCAGGAGCTTTTTGAGGCCCGTTGACATTTCGTCGTATTTCCCGGGTAGCGACAGGATGGAGTCCAGATTTGCGCCCATGTAGTCGTTGAAGCGGGATACGACAACCCTGTTCAGATATTCCCGGATTTCTTCAGTGCTGTAAATCCCCTGTGTGCCGACAAGAGAGTTGATGAAGAGAACCGGCTGCACCACACGGAGGTTGAGAATACCGAACGCCCTCAGCCTGACCAGCCCGAGTTGCGAATCGCGAAACGCTACCGGGTCCCGCGTTCCCCATTTCAGGTCGATGAACTCCTTCATGTTCGCGAAATAAATTTCCGCTCTGAGCGGGCTGGTGAATCCCCATGGCAGACTTGCAAGCCTTGTCAAAATGGGGATGTTGGCGGTCGTGAGCGTATGGCGCCCCGGACCGAACACATCGTGGGCTTTCCCGTTATAAAAGAACACAGCCGACTGGCTTTCCCGGACGATAAGCTGAGCGCCGTACTTTATGTCCCCGGAGCCCTGTTCCGGAATTCTGTGCACAATCTCGGCGCCGGATTCATCGAACCACTCTATAATTTCAAGAAAAACTGCGTTGTCGTTTCCCATTATCCTGCCCCCTATGTCCTGTTTTCATTACACGAGATGAGCACCTGCACCCGGGTACTCTGTAGCATTCGGCTTTTCTGCCGCTGGACTTTAATAACATTGCTCAATCGGCATCGTGTGCCTGCGGCGCGGCCCCTGTTCCGCAGTAGACCGATCCGGCGCAAATGCGGAACCAAAAATCGTGAAATGAAAAGGGGAGGGCCTCTGGGACCGCGTCGAATGCTGCTTAGAAAAGACTTGATGGGTTTCGCTACCGCTTCACCCATCCTACGGTTCTTTTCATGGTTTCAGGGTGTCCCGGAGGAACGTGAGCAATTGTCTTGACAAACCCAGGCCCCTGGCTATACTGGGTGATATCTACTGACTGAAGGTCATATTATGAATAATGGTCACACACCTACCGCCCTCCGGCGCCAAAAAGAACAGGCCGAACGGAGGAAATCCATCCTCAAAGCCGCAAGAGAGGTCTTCTTCAAGAAAGGCTTCAAGGCATCCACGATTGAGGAGATCGCCGGCAGGTGCGGTTTGGCAAAAGGCACGATCTATCTATACTTTAAGTGCAAGGAAGAGCTCTATGTTTCCATAATGCGCGAAGGTCTGGGCCTTTTAAAAAAAGAGCTTGGAAAGATCGCCGGTCTGCCCCTGCAAAGTGATGAGCTTCTTGTTCATGCGCTGCAAATCTACTTCGCCTTCTACAAGAAAAATCGCAAGTACTTCACGATCATGTTTCTGAGCTCTCAGCCCGATGTCAGGGAACTGGCGTCCGATAAGCTGCTCAGGGAGTGCATGGATACGGCCAGGGATTGCCTGCGGACCGTGAGCGACATTGTGGAAAAAGGCATCAAGAGCGGCCTTTTCAGAACCGTTAATCCATGGGTCGTTGCCAATATACTTTGGTCCACCATCAATGGAATCATTATGAGCTGTGAGCAGGATTCCATATACCGTGAAGAAATCCTGGGAATGGAGATCGAGGAAATCCTGCGGGAGAGCCTCGACCTGGCTTTGAATGGTTTGCGGAGAGCTACCTGATGTTCTGGCTGGCCTGGAAGACAATGCTCCACGAGAAGGTGCGCCTTGCCCTCACGATCGTGGGAATAGTATTTGCCAGTATTCTTGTCCTGGCGCAGGTCGGTATTTACCTGGGAATGGTCCGCAATGCTACGGCCGTTATCACGAATACGGACGCGGACATCTGGGCAGCTCCGAAAAATATCCGAAACTTCGACTTTGCCAATCCGGTTCCGGAGGAGAGAATCAACAAGGTGCGAGCTATGCCCGAAGTCCTGTGGGCTGAAAAAATCATAGTGACCTGGGGGTTCCTGAAGATTGCAAACGGCGGCCTGGAGCAGGTCCAGATCATCGGATTCAATCCGGACACAAACGTGGGCGCTCCATGGGGCATGGTCGAAGGCAAGCCGTCCGACGTAAAAGGCGGGCGCTACATTATCATGGACACGACATCGGAAAAAAGGGTCGGCAATCTGCAAACCGGCACTCTGTGGGAGCTTTGCGAAAAACGGTTTAGACTTGTCGGCCTTTCGCAGGGAATAAGGAGTTTTACGACGGCCCCTATTATCTTCATGGCCCACGATCAGTTGCAGCACCTGTCGAACGGAATTGTCCATCCGGGCGAAACGACGTACATCGTGGCGAAGCTCAGGGACAGGAACAAAAGTGGTGAAGTTGCAGCCCTTCTGGCCAAGTCCATGAAGGACAGCGACATACTGACCAGAAACGGCTTTATTTACAGGACCGTTGAATACTGGACAATTCAGACCGGCGTGGGAATGAGTTTTTTCCTCACCGCGCTCCTGGGCCTCATGATCGGAGGCGCCATAGTCGGTCAGACAATTTACGCCAACACCATGCAGTACTTGAAAGAGTACGGCACTCTCAAGGCTATGGGCGCTACAAACGCGGACATCTACAAAACGATTTTCGCTCAGGCCGGCATCAGCGCTGTAGCCGGATATGCCGCCGGCGCAACGCTCATGGTCACGTCGCGCGGCGTGATCGAAAAAATGGGGGTCCCACTCAATCTTAGCGTTTGGCTTCTATTTTCGGCATTTATCATAATTTGTTTTACCTGTATTTCTTCTGCCGTTTTTTCGGTGAGAAAGATAAGGACCCTTGACCCTGCCATGGTATTCAGGGGCTAGCATGGGCAAGATCCTCGAAATGACAGATGTGACCAAGGTCTATCATGAAGGTAGTGTGGATGTCACCGCAGTGGATTCGGTGACACTCGACCTGCGGAAGGGCGAAGTCCTGCTGCTGATGGGACCTTCCGGCTCCGGAAAGACTACCCTCCTTTCGATGATGGGATGCATACTGCATCCGACGAAGGGAGAAATCAGGGTGGACGGAAAAGTCGTGAGCAATCTGCTCGAAGATGAACTTCCGAAAATACGCAAGCGCTATTTCGGATTCATCTTCCAGGCATTTAACCTTTTCCCTTCTCTTACCGCCCAGGAGAACATCGAGATTTGCCTGAGACTCAAGCATTGGAAAAGGGAAAATATACGGCCCGAGGCCCGCAAATTGCTTGACCGGGTCGGCCTGAGCGAGCGCACCAATTTCTACCCTGGCGATCTGAGCGGAGGGGAGAAGCAGCGGGTTGCCTTTGCAAGGGCCATGGTGGGCGATCCGCCGATCATTCTGGCCGATGAGCCCACGGCGAATCTGGATTCCAAGCGGGGAATGGAATTACTGGGCCTTCTGAAGCAATACTCCAAAGAGTTCGGAAGGGCTGTTGTGGTTGTCAGCCATGACGCCAAAGCCGAAGTGGTCGCGGACAGGATGGTAGTTCTCGAGGACGGAAGAATCAAGATATGAAAAAGAAAGGCCTTCTCGCATGCCTGATCCTGGCAGCCTTGATCGGAGCGCTGTCGTTCTGGAAGCCGGCTGGTGAAAACAAAGCATCTGCTGTCGATGTGGAGAGGTATGTTTCGGCCGAAGGCAAAGTGGAAATCAGGCCTGGATTCGAGGTGGAGATAGGAAGCGAATTGGAAGGAAGGATAGCTGAGTTTCCGGTAAAGGAAGGCGACTGGGTGAAAAAGGGCGACGTGATCGCCGTTATGGCAAACATGGATATTCGGGCCAGGCTCGCAGAGGTGGAGGCTGGGCTTGCAGTTGAGCAATCGAGATTGAGGGAAATACTCTCGGGTGCGCGAGTGGAAGAAATAAAGAGCGCAGCAGCGGTTTTGGAAGCAGCTCGCGCCGACCTCGAATTCGCGCAGGCATGCGTTCGGCGATACCGGGCGCTCTATGAAAAGGGGGCCATATCGAAACAATCGCTCGATGAAAAGGAAAATCACGAGAAAAATGCCAGAGCGAAAGTAACCAAAGCAGCCGAAGAAAAGGCTGCATTGGATAAAGGCCCCAAAGCGGAGACCATAAAGCTCCAGGAAGATGTCGTTGCGCAGGCTAGAGCTTCGGTGGAGTTGCAGAGAAGTCTTTTGGAAAAAACTCGTATAATCGCTCCCATTTCCGGGAAGATCATACGAAAGTATTTAGATCGTGGAGAGTCCGCAACAAAAGAAAGAGCGCTTGCGGTCATTGCCGATATAAGCCAGCTCTGGGTCAATGCAGAGGTGGACGAAAGCGACATAGGCGTGCTTCAAGTTGGCGATCCCGCGGAGGTGCGGGCGGATGCGTTCCCTGGAAAGTGCTTTCCGGGAAAAATAGAGGAGATCGCCGATTATGCCGGCCCCAGAAAAGTTCGTCCTAATAATCAGACAAGGAACCTCGACATTAAGGTCGTCCAGGTAAAAATAGGACTGCTGGAGCCAACGGCACTTAAGTCCAATATGACGGTCGAGGTTAAGGTCAAGCAGAGATGAAAAAAGGCGTGAAGGCGGTGGGTAAACCTGCACTTTTCCCGCCGGCAAAAACCTGACCGGACACTGGCGGCCGTTTCAGTACCGATTTTCTCTATTGTATCGAATTCCCCCCGCTCACGGGTTCGGCATCGGAAGGGTCTATATTGCGCGGTTCATTCAGCAGCTTGATTCCGTCAAGGATTTGGTCTATCCGCCTTCTCGACAGTCTTCCGACATATCCCCCCAAATCTGTTTTAGACACCGTGAATATCTGAGAAATATTTACAACGCTCTGCTTTGGGAGGTTGGCCTCGCCCGGCGCCAACAAAACATTTCCCGGCGCAACTGCTCGTTTCAGATTGGAAGTGAGCGCACAAACGACGATGGTTTGGATACGACTCCGGTTGAAGACGTTGTTCTGAACGACAACGTGGGGATGCAGCGGGGCCGGGCCGGAACCGGCAGGTTCACCCATATCGATCCAGTAGACGTCGCCCTGACTTATCACCACTCGCCTTCCACAAGTTTGCGGTGCAGACGATGCATGCCCAGGCGTCGTATTTGCTCTGCCTCATCAGGTCCATCCTGATAGGCTGCATTGATTTCCTGAAGCAATTGTTCGCTTTCACGGTGCCGAAGGAAATCCTCCAATGCCATGGCAAAGAGCCGGCTGCGCGATATTTTCATCTTACGGGCTAGAATTTCAACCTGTTCGAAGAGTGACTGATCAAGGGAAATTGCAGTCTTGACTTGAGCCATAATCATACCTCCAGTATTACATCGAGTATAACCGATTACTGAAATCAATATTTATCATTAGGGAAACAGGGAGCGATTCTGGTTGCAGGCATATTCAATTATCAGTGGGGACTTTTTTCGACCTTTCGATTTTCAAGATGCTGTGCTGCTGATAGTGTGCTCACCGCAAACCGCTCACTGCTTCTGATATTCGCGTTATCAGTTCTTCCTGGTCCCATACCCATACCTCATAAGTGTGTGTCAGCCCGAGGCGGACAATTATAAGGTTGCGGGAAGGAATAACGCTGACGAATTGACCATCGTATCCAACTGCATGATAGGTATCGCGGGGAATGTGGATACATGGTTCCTCGCCGCTTCTGAACTCGCGTGGAACATACAGCCAAAAGCCAGCCCCGTAGTCTTTGTAAATAGAAGCCGGGGCAGGAGTTGTACAGTATTTCATCCAGCCTTCGGGAAGAATCCGTTCTCTCCCCCACATGCCGTCCCTGAGACAGAGAAGGCCGAACCTGGCCCAGTCCCTTGCGGTTGCGAACATGAAAGACGAAGCCACCAGTGTCCCTGAAGCATCCGGTTCCACCACCGCGCTCTTCATCCCGATACGGTCAAACAGCGCTCGGCGTGGAAATTCCAGATAGTCGGCCTGCGCGTTGCCGAAAGTATTCCGTATGACTTCTGAAAGGATGTTCGTATTGCCGGTAGAATAGTGCCATTTGACGGCCGGAGCAACCGCCAGGGGCTTGTCCGCGGCAAATAAAGCCATATCGCGGGTCCCAAAGAGCATTACGGCTACGTCGGTGAGCGGTGACGAATAAGCTTCATTGAAAGCCAGGCCGCTGCTCATACGAAGAAGATCATCAAGCGTGATGGCCCTGCGGGGATCTTGCCCGTCACGCCACTGAGGCAGGAGGCCGTTGGATTTTAGAGAGATCTTTCCTTCATCTACGAGGATGCCTGTCAGCGCGGCGAAAACAGACTTAGTCATCGACCAGCCCGGCAACGGCGTATTGGAGTTATAACCGGGAGCATATCGTTCAGCTACTATCTTGCCGTCATAGACGACCACCACCGCCCTGGTTCTGCGAAGATGGCCGGGGTCGGATTCCCGGAAGGCCCATTCGACCGCCTCGTTCAGCTTTTTGCCATCAACTGCGGGCGGCAGCTTGCCGGTATCTACAATCTCGCCATCCGGCCAGATTCCGTTTCCATCCCCGCGAGCATCTATAGTAGATACAGGGATAGTCTCAGATCTAAGTTTCTCCTCCGTGGTTCCTATCACCATGGTGCATCCGAGCCCATCCCGGAAGATCGCCTTCCGTTCGGCAAAACCCCAGAAGGAAGTTGTGACGGTCCGCTTCCCATAGTCGATTTTGGCATCGTCAAACCGGAGGGGATATAGCGCCCCGACCGGTTCTAAGTCCTCGGCCAGCACCGACGCCGGGTCCCGCCCGGACACGAAGATATCGGAGCATAGACATTTGGCCTTGAAGCCGGATACAACGAGCGCGGTCTTCCAAAGGTAAAAGCCGAAGACCACGGTGGAAAGGGCAACGGCAACTCCCAGGGCCGAAAGAATTCGTTTTGTGGACGTCCGCATTTGGAAGATCTCTTCCTTAAAAGGGGCACAATTTTTATGTGTCCAACATGGAATCAATCCTATGACCAGGGGTATTTGCCCCGCCAGTCCGGCACCCTGTCTGCCATTGCAGATTCAAACCTTGAGCCGCTAAAATGCGCTCTTCACCACTCCCCCATCCACACGCAGGGCAGCGCCGGTTGTTGCGGACGCGAGCGGACTGGCGATATAGACAACCAGCGAAGCGACCTCCTCCGGCGTGGCAAAGCGTTTGATCAGCGACGTGGGCCGAATCTTCTCGAAAAACTCCTTCTCGAAATTGTCAAATGTTTTGCCCTCCGACTTTGCGCGCGAGTTCACAAATTCAATGACGCCAGGGGATTTGGTCGGCCCCGGCAGGACGCTGTTCACAGTGATGCCGGTACCGGCAACCGCTTCAGCCAGGCCACGCGAGACGGCCAGCACCGCGGTCTTGGTCATCCCGTAATGAATCATTTCTGTCGGAATCTGGACACCACTTTCGCTGGATATGAAGATGATGCGGCCCCAGTTCCTGGATCTCATGCCGCTTAGGAACAGGCGCGAAAGACGCACGCCGCTGAGAACATTTACTTCGAAAAGGCGCCGCCAGTCCTCGTCGGGGATGTCCTCGAACGGTTTAGCCTCATAGATCCCAAGGTTATTGACGAGGATTTCAACGGCGGGGAACTGCCCGGCAACCTGACGGGCCGCCTCGTCGGTACTAAGGTCGCCGGCAAAACCAAATACTTTACCGCCTGTATCGGACTTAATACTTGATACGGCATTATCCACGGACGCCTGCGAGCGGCCGTTGACAATGACGCGAGCGCCTTCGCGCGCAAGGGCCGCCGCAATTGCGTACCCGATGCCGGCCGTACTGCCGGAAACAAGCGAAAGTTTATCGTCGAGCTTGAGGTTCATGGTCATCTTTCTCCATTTTGAGCAGGGCAACGATTAAAATTGTGCCCTGAGATTCACCATCCGGTCAATCAAATCATAAGCATTGTTCAACTCATTGCAGTGCGTGATGCATGGTTGAAATTTATTTGAGGAATACTACCGGTTCCGAGCGTGCCTGGAAAAAAGGAAAGAACCACTGTTCAAGTAATGGGAGCCGAGTTTAAGGATATTATTAATCAGGCCATGTTTCACTCTCGATCACTTCCGATTCCCGTTAAAGACAAATCGTGAATAGAACCAGCTTGTGGAAAGGAGACAAAGGCCCAGGCAAAAGAAGGAAAACACCCGCCATAGGCCGGGGAGAGCCGATACGTCGAAGAGAAACACTTTGGCTACCGTGAGTAGAATAACGGGCAGGGAAGCCACTCGTATCATCTTATCACCACGCAGGGCTCCAAAGAACAAAAGTCCTATTCCAAAGATCAGCCAGACGAAGGAATAGGTATAGATTTCGGCACTACCGGTCGCAATCATATCCAGCCGGGTCCCGTGAAAGAGTTGGCGTACCTCCAGGGAAACAAGTACAAAAGCGAGCATAAGCATGACACCATAGCCATATTTGTTCCACTCGGTTTTCCTGAGCTGTGGAAATTGCTTAATGCCTGTCCATATCCAGAAAATGGGAAGTCCGTACGGTAAGAGCAGCCCGTTGAGGATAGGCAGCTCACCTACGTTCTGTGCCGACCAGACAGGGTTATAAAGAATGAGATCGAAATAACCGATCCGGAAGAGCGCAATCCCGGAAAGCACCAGTCCCCCGAGCAAAATGGCTCGCCTTTCAAATCTTTTGCCTGCCCATAAGCAGGCAACACCATAGATGAAAAAGATATTTGTGATTACGCCACGCTCAACAAACCCGGGCTTAACAAAGAGCACGTTCTGGTCCATATGGAAGACGTGACGCGTGAGATAATACCCCATGATCCCCAAGAGTCCGATGGCCGCTGCTTCCAGGGAGAATACCAACCTGTCGTCCTTTTCACTTCGCAGCAAATAGCTGCCGGTCATGAAGCACAGGGCAGGCAGTCCGAGTTGAAAAAGAGGCCAATTCACGATTGGAATACTTTCCTGCAAATATAGCCTTGCTTCCACCAGACTGAACGCGGCAAGCTGCACAATTAGAAGGAGTTGCGGGATTAGGAGAAAAGCGAACAAACAGGCAATAAGAGCTCCAATCCAGCGCAGCGCCTTTATGTCCACTTTCGAGTTGATCCAGGCGACAGCCAGCACTTCCGCGGCCATAGCCACTGAGAGGAACTCGCGTTTGAGTTCAATCGTGAAGGCGATGGAAAGAAATGCGGCGACCACTCCCGAGTAAATAGCCAAAAGATGCTGCTTTCGGGGATAATCACGGGGCACACGTTTTACGAGGCTCAGCAGTACAGAAGTTCCGATTGCGGCAAGCGCCAGGGCGAGAATACCCCACAGTAGCGGGATGTCTGCATAAAGCGGATTGAAATGGATCTTAAAATAGCCGATCAAGTAGTAGCCAGGGCCGGCGATTCCCGTCAGCACTGCCCAGATCAGCGGATCGCGGCTGCGTGCTTGCAGGAAATAGGCGCCGGCCGTGTGAAGAGCTGCGAAAATTCCTAGAACCAAAGCAAATTCTTGCGCAGTGCTATATTGCCATGTCGCCAGCATTACTGAATTAACCACTGCCGATGTCCATGGCGCCATGCAATAGAGTTTCTGGTTCGAGTGAGCAAGAGCGATCCCTCCAGCGGACAGAAGACCGAAAAGGCACCACTCCATGGCACCAAACCCGCCACGAGCCGCAGTCATGCCCATCAAGACGGTTGCACCGCAAAGGGCCAGGTAGTTGAGTGCGGATGTAACTGCTGACAGGTTGGCCATGCCGGCGCAGTCTTTCTCGTATTGTTGCTTGGAGGCAATAACGACCGTCGCTTCGGAGGCAAGGAGGAACAGGCCGAGCCACAGGGTATCACCCGGCATGAAGTCCCCGCCGTAAAGCCAGATCGGCACCCACAGAAAAGCGCCGGCCACTGCGGCAATCCCCATGGGCCACCAGCCTCTATGGCGAATAACCACCATCAGTCCTGCGAGCACCAGGAACAGATAAATGAACAGGACCGATGCCTGAGGATGGGGCGATATAACCAGGGCAGGCGTGAGGAATCCTCCCATCAGGCCGAGCAAGGCTATGGGCCTACCGTGCCACACAGACAGCGCCACGGCGGTGGCCGTTACAATAGCCATTGCTATGAAACCGGCTAAGGGGGGTATCAGATTATAGAGACTCGTTGCCGCATAAAAGCTGGCATACAAGACGGCAATGCCCGCCCCTGACAGCGCCTGGGCGATTCGCACGCCATTTGCGAACCCGGGCTGTATCCTGACCCGGTTCCCGGCATAGAGTAATCCGATGCCGAAGATGATCCCCATCGTAACGCGCACGGCTGGACTGAGCAGCCCGGCTTCGATCGAATACTTGACCAGGAAAAAGCCGGCGAGCGCGAGTGCGACTGCCCCAAGCCAGACGAAGGCCATGCCGCCGAATTGGTGTTCAACGCCTTTCGACCGTTCTTCTGTATGATTCGCGGCCGGCATTCCGGCGTGCGAACTCGACGGCTTTTCCTGAGTCTGATCTAAATCGATGCCATTACCCTCCGATGCCAAAGCCGCAGCTCCGGGAGCAATAGGCACATCATGTTGCGCGGGGGCATGTTCCGCATGGTCCCATTCCCCTGCTGATTTGCTCATGGCCTCAGCTTCTTGTGACTGCGCTGCACTATCTTCGACGGTTTTTTTTGACCCCATTCGAAGTCCTGCCATATCCCGCTTCAACTGCGCCATCTCTTTGCGCAGCATTTTGATTCTGCTGCGGTTGATCCAGGGCAGGATCAGGCAAGCCAAAACTAAACCCAGAATTGCCAGACCGAACATTACTAGTGCCTCCATTTTTGTCCCTCTTCAATACTATTTTGACTGGTCCAAAACCCCAGGGAACCAGAGGAGCCGAGCGACAAATTCCATTCGCCGATTAATTTGGCCTCTCTCTTTTTCAGTTGCCGCTTCGAGAGCATCCTCACATGGCAGTAAATGGCCGTAGCTGCAAGCAGGTGCTTGATGGTGTGACCGCTTACCAGATGCAGAAAATCGAATATGGGTTTGGCCAGTGATCAATGCGCTTGCCTGGATCTATAAGGCATGAAATATGCCACTCTGCACCAAATCAATTATTCTTGATATTACAGCAATATAGGTCTTGACCTTCCCCTATTTGGCTGCAATCAAAATTGTCGTTTGACATTTTATGAATACATGCCATACATTTAATGGATGGCAAAAAGAGCAAAACTTTCAGATGAAGATCGCGGCTTTTTTGATCTGGTCTCGCGGGCGGCATTCTGCAACCCGTTCGGCGAAGAACGGGCAGAATTGGATCTGAAAATCGCAGGATGCCGGGCTGAAACACCCCATGACAAGCGTATTGACATCATTATCCAGAGAGTACAGGAAAGGGTGCTCCGGCTGGCCGGAAATGGACGGGCCGATCTTCGCCTCTACTCAGCCGAAGATCGCAAAAACCTTCAGGCGGCCTTTATGTTCGACATTTTCCATCGCGTATCCCGCAGGTTTGATACCTTGATACAAGATCAGATCAAATTCGGGCAAGATCCCTGTCCGGTGCCCTTTGCTCGCGAAACTCTCAGCATGTTTTCCGAGCGGGGGTTCAGCATCCCGGAATCCATTCGATTTTTTGCGATGCTTTACCAGATACGGCGCGCCTTCTACTTCATCAACCGGAGTCTTATCGGCTCGAGTCCTTCCATGAGCCAACTGCGGCTTCATTTGTGGGACAATGTTTTTACTCACGATATTCGCTGGTACGAACAGTACCTCTGGAACCGAATGGAGGATTTTTCAACCCTTCTGCTCGGTGAAACGGGGACGGGCAAGGGTACGGCAGCCGCGGCAATCGGGCGCTCGGGCTTTATCCCTTACGATGAGAAAAAGGGGTGTTTTGCCGAGAGTTTTACGCGCAATTTCATTGCGATAAACATTTCCCAATTTGCAGAGTCCCTTATCGAATCAGAACTTTTCGGTCACAAAAAGGGAGCTTTCACAGGAGCGGTCGAGCATCACCAGGGTGTATTCACCAGGTGTACTCCACACGGGTCGATCTTCCTGGATGAGATCGGGGATATTTCCGTGCCCATCCAGGTCAAGCTCCTGCAGGTGCTTCAGGATAGAACGTTTGTGCCTGTGGGAAGTCACCAGCAACTCCGGTTCAGCGGCCGTGTCATTGTGGCAACAAATCGGCCGCTGGATGAGCTCCGCCGGAGAGGCCAATTCCGGGAGGACCTGTTTTACCGTCTTTGCTCGGATGTGATTGTCGTTCCGTCGCTAAGGCAACGCCTGCGGGAAGAGTCTGAAGAGCTTGATCGAATGATTACCCATGTCGTAACGCGAATCGTCGGTGAGGGTTCGGAGGAACTTGTCCAAATGGTCCGGGAGGTGATCGAGAACGAACTTGGCCCCGGCTATTCCTGGCCCGGAAATGTTCGAGAACTCGAGCAGGCGGTACGAAGAATACTTCTTACGAAGCGAATCGGCCCGGATTCCGGAAAGGACCTGTCTCGGGACTGCACTCCCTGCCTGTTCTCGCGAATTGAAAACGGAGCAATGAGCGCCCAGGAACTGCTGGAGAAATACTGCGTGCTTCTCTATGAGAAGTTTGGCACTTACGAGGAAGTCTCACGCCGCACCCGGCTCGACAGGCGGACGGTTAAGAAATACATCCTGTGCGGGCAGAAGGTTCGGCAGGATGGTTTTGAATCGATTACTGAAGGGCCGGGCTGATTTTTAGCCTGTTCTTCATGGATGTAATCTTCTCGGTATTTGGCCTTGTGCCACATTCGAATCCGAATATCCGGGCCGAAGTGACCCATATTGCCATCAATTATACCTTCTGGCTGAACTTGGCTTTTGCAGCGATTGCCGTTTATTTATTCGTGCTTTCTGCACGAGGCCCGGCGCCAACGCACCATGGGCATGGTTCACATCTTTAATAATTGTTGCAGCTAAGCAGCGGGGCAATTCTATCGGGCCATGAGCTCTTCATTCTCGAATTCAATTCTCCCGGCTTGTCGATTTTTGAACGGTGGAGTAGGTTATAACCGGTCTGAGAAGAAACGCGAGGTCATTAGCACGGACAAGGGTTGTACGAAAATTACGGAATGAATCTGCCATGAATAGAGAGAATCTGCTCGAAGTCCTGGTCAAAGCAAATGAGTTCAAAGAAGGCGACCTCCTCGTCGGAGGCTGCCGGGACGAGATCGAGCGCAAAGAGGCAAGGGCGGCGCTTTCAGGGTTGCGGCTTGGAGATATCTCCAGGGTGAAAATCGTAGAGGATGGGGTCAGCGAGACGCTCGAAAAGTCTCTAAATGTGCAGCTTTCAGCCGGAATAGCCGGTTTGACGGTAAACGATCTGAGACAAATCCTGCTGGGAAAGAATGCAGGCGAGTGGGTGAACCATCATGGCGACGGACTTTCAAGCGAGCAGATTGCATCCGTTGTAAAAGTTATGGGTAACGATGAGCTTTCCACAGTCGCCCGCGCTATTTTCAATCCTCTCCCCGGCGGTGGAATTTCCATCGGCTCGCCTGCGCATTTCGGCTCCCGTATTCAGCCGAACAGTCCCGGCGACGATCCGGACGAGATACTCTTTTCCATTCTCGAAGGACTGTCATATGGCTGCGGCGATGTGATACTGGGTATCAATCCGGCAAGCAATGACATCGAAACGATCATACGCCTTGAAAAACTCCTTCAGAGCGTGAAGGAGAGACTGGCACTCCCAACCCGCTACTGCGTTCTATCCGATATGCTCAAACAAGCTGCCGCGCGCGTGCGCACGCGGGTGGATGTCGGTTTTCAGAGCCTGGCCGGTACGTCAAAGGGACTCAAGGGAATGCTCGGAACCGATGTTGATGGATTGCTCGACCTGTCAAAAGGATTCGAGGGGCTCTACTTTGAAACCGGCCAGGGGTCGGCCCTTACTAATCACGCCGACGAAGGCGTGGACATGGTGACCCTTGAATCCCGTAACTACGGGCTGGCAAGATACATCCGGCAGCAAACCGGTTCGTGGATGATCGTTAACGATGTGGCCGGGTTTATCGGACCCGAAGTTTTCCGCACCCCCGATCAGCTTCTTCGGGCATGCCTGGAAGACACGGTGATGGCAAAGCTTCATGGACTCACGATGGGGCTGGATGTGTGTTCCACCTTTCATATGGGCATCGATCCCGATACGCTCCGGCAGCTCACCTTGGAGATTGCTGTTCTGGCCGCGCCGGCATACCTGATGGCCGTGGCAGGCAATGCCGATCCAATGCTTGGATACTTGACGACCTCTTTTCGGGAACACCCCCGCATCCGCGATAAAACAAAGAAGCGCATTACCACTGCAATGCAGGCCAGGTTTATGGAACTGGGCGTGATAGACCGGCAGGGCGGATTACTCCCTGCAAGACCGCGTGCGGAGGATCTGTACAGTGCATATTTGAGCGGAGGAGGCGACAAGCGGGGATCTGAAGCTTTGCGGACCGAAGGGGTCAGGAAGCTGGCAAAGCTCCGCGAGCGGGGTCTCGACCTGGGCTACGACGATTATCGTGACCATGCCCGGCCGGAAGATACCAACTCGCGCATCAGGAGGATCTTTGAACAGGCCCGGCTGGCTCTTTATGCCTCTGTAGACGATTCAGTGATAAGAGATTCATCGCCCAAAAACCTGCGTGTCAACACCAGAGCCAAATCCCGGGACGATTACATTTCGCATCCGCAAGATGGTGAATTCCTTCGCCGGGAGGATGAGGCCCGCCTGGCCCGGCTTTATGCCGAATCACGCCGTCCAGGGATTCAGATCGTAATCTCTGATGGGCTCAACGCCAATGCAGTCAACGATAACCTCCGCCAACTACTCCCACAGCTCAAGAGCATTCTGGCTGAGAGAGGATACCACGCCGGGGAGGTCGACATAGTCGTCAAAAACGGCAGGGTGCGCGCGGGATATCAGATCGGAGGATTGCTCGATGCCGAGCTGATCATACATCTCATTGGAGAGCGGCCGGGAACAGGTCTTAACACCCTTTCCGCATACCTTACCTATGGCTACGATGAAAACGGGCAATCTCGCTGGGCTCCGGATATGGATCATTCAAAAACGAGCGCAATTTGCGGAATTCACATCCTGGCGAAGCGCCCTTCTGAAGCGGCCGGAGAAATTGCCTTGTGTGCCGCCCGAATCATACGCGAAAGACGTTCCGGTGTAGACTTGTCCCCGCATGAATAGAACTCGTCTTTGGAGAGGCTATGCGAGTTGACCACATCGAACCACCAGGTAATCGAGACCTCACCTTGTTAACGTTATGGACTACTTAATGGGGGACATGTGTGACACAGACAACTCGGCTGGCTGACCGTGAAACGCAGGCGGTGAACGTTGATTCATCCCTTCTACAAAGGTCGACCGGCTCGTTGGCGTCAGCCCAACCTCACGTCGTGATGTACCCGAGGAACGAGTTAGCCCGGCCGCCCGGGAAGATGTTTTGGGACAGTCATGGAAAAATCAGCGGGCCAAGCTTTTCTTCGACTTCTTTGAGGACTTCGGCAGGCAGTGTGTCGAAATACTGAGCATTCCTTCCGCGCCAATCGATACACTTGATATGGTCGGCAAGGATCGCTCCCTTGACCTTGCACCTTTGGGGCACTTGGACTTCAAAGGGATAGCCCTTTGCCTTCATTGTAATCGGGACGACGAGAGCCAGTCCGACAATCCTGTTATAGTCGTCTGCCGACAAGACAAGCGCTGGTCGCCGCCCGCCCTGTTCGTGACCCTTCACAGGATCGAGGTCAACGGTGATTACATCACCGCGCCTCGGGATAAAGGCCTTGTGACTCACCACACCTCTTCTCCAGCAGGGCTTCCCCAGTGAGTTTCGGGATGGATGTTATCTTCGCTGACACCCGCCAACAGTTCTTCAAGCGAGTATTTCCATTTCCTTTTTTGCATGGGAGCAATGATGAGTTTTCCATCCTCAACCCTGAGATCCACGGTCGAGTTCTCCGACAAATTAAGCTCAGCCAAAAGCCCTGTTGGGACACGAAGCGCGAGACTGTTTCCCCATTTCTTCAATTGCGCTCTCATGGCAGTTTTGTTCCTCTTTTTTTCGCGGACCGATTAAACACAGAGTAAATATTTATACATAGTATATACGCATCCACAAGAGATCAAGAAAAATCGACCGAAGAATGATTCAAGCTTCCCGGGCGGGACTCTTGCCAGCCGCCTTTATCAGACGTATGCCCGGGTTGCGACCGGTGGGTTCCCGTTCTTCGGAATGGAGGATGAAGTAATAGCAAGTGATAATTGGCCTCATCAATCCTCGAAGGGAACTTTTTTCGACCTAGCCTGCTTCAAGATACCGTGTTGCTTCTTTTCCTCCAATCGTCGCAGTTTCGCGCCCTTGCCGACTCGCGTCTTCTTTCTTACCGGCACCTGCCTTAGCGCATTCCGCAGCAGTTCGGCGAAGCGCTCTATGGCCAATTCCTTATTCTCCAACTGACTGCGGGTCTGCTGGCAAATGACTCGAAGGACTCCGTTCTTGCCCATACGGTTACCGAGGCGATTTGCGATGAGTTCCTTGTCCTCGGGGGAAAGGCTTGGAGAGTTTACCACATTGAACCAGAGTGTCACCCTACTCGACACCTTGTTTACGTTCTGACCTCCAGGGCCGCTGCTATGGGATGCGGTAAACACGAGTTCATCTTCCGGAATTGAAATGTGGTCATTGATAGTGGTCATGGTATTTCGTCTCTGTCGGTGTCATGGTTCATGAGCCAGATCGGCCTTGGTCGTGGAGATTACAAAGTATCTCAGGCTTCACATATCACTATTCAAGAGGAGAGATTTCTTCGGCCGAATCCCTCTGAAAAAATCATATGCAGTAGGATTGCTAACGCTTCCCGTCTCCAGCCGGAACGGCAAATGGATCTTCCTCATCGCTAAACTGCTGGGCGCCTGGGTCTTGGAGAGTGGGGCATTGGGAGTCGCATGACTCTTCTTGAATGGTTATGTATTCCCACATTTCATTCTGATGCAACCATATGGGGTCTGCGTTTCTGCATGTGAATTCATCGACATCCATACCATCGATGGCCGGTGGGCGCTTAACGCGCTTCTGCTTTCCATTGATGAAGATGGTCATATATTCCTTTTGCCGGCGTTTTTTCTCAACTTTTTCGGCAGATGCGAGTTTTTGTTTGTGCTTTCTCATGATTTTTCCGTTCCCAACGGCCCGCGTTTCAGCCGCCCTGCGCAACACAGCGGAGCAGGGCGGGATGGAAGCGCTGGTTGGTTTGGCTTTGTATTTAACTTCTGGCTCATCATCAGCGAGGAAAGTTGACAGAGCATGAATTCAAAAGCGATTGTTAAAGAGCCCCTGTGGTACTTATTTTCTGTTATTCCTGTTCAACGGAAGACTGTTTGGCCTGCATTGACGCGGAATTCTGCCGACTTGAGCCGGCAACAGCTCTTACCGCGATATCCTGCACCTTCCCGTAAGCGCTTTCCAATTGCTCGGTTAGTTTATCAATCTGCCTTTTCTGCGTTGCGATTAACTGTTCAAAAGCATCGATCCTGGCTTGAAGGACATTCTTCTCCCCTTCAAATCCCTTAATCAGCAGTTGTTCATTCTTGGCCGCCTCAGAGGTGAGCCGCATAGTAACCTCCTTAACCGCCACGCCTATAGCGCGATCGAGTTCCATCGGAAAGGAGTCCACACTAGTCCGCAAATCATTCATCGCCTTTTCTCGTTCGGCTACCGCCTGCTCCCGCTCCTTGAGTTCGATTTCTTTGGCCTTTGCGTCTTTATCAAACGCTTCCCGCTTTTCCTGAAGTTCCTTGTCAAGTTGTTCGATTTGGTCGGTGAGCGCGTTGATCTTCTGTTCCCTTTCTCGCGCCAGCTTATATTCGTACTCCTCCTTCTCACGTCGCCGGCGCTTTTCCTCCTGCTCTTTCTGATCTTTCAACTCTTCGGCGTATTGTTTTTTCTGACTCTCCCATCCGGCCTTCACTTGGCTTATCTCCTGTTCGAGCAATTCTTTGCGCCGAGCCATTTCTTCCTCGAAAGAAATCCTTTGCTGCTTTTGTGCTTCGAGAAGCGCGGCCAGAGTGAAAGCGGTTTTTTCTATTTCAAAAAGCTCCCCCAGATCAGTTTCTTTGACCTCGATCGCTTTCTTGAGCTTGTGATAGCGTTCCGATTCTCCCTCGAGCTTGACGGCGATGTCGGCTAATGCCTTGCCGGTTTCGCTTATCAGTTCGTTCACGGCCCTGGTGATTTGGTGCGTCATGAGCGCGTCAGCGGTTTGCACAACCTCTTGTTTTTCCCGCTCCGCTTTCACCCTTTCCGGTTTGAGTTCTGTTTGCGCTCTCTCTTCAAGGTTCTTGAGAAGGCTGTTGTATGCATCGAGTATTTCCTTCTTGGTGCTGCTGGGGCTGATTCCTGGAACGTCCGCTTTCGTGGTCACGGCTGCCTCCTGGTCGATTCGTTTTCTCCATAATAAACCGGCATAATATACATTGGAGCAATGAACAGCTCAATATACTTTCAAAATGGCAGTGTATTGGGATTAATCCTCCGCCTTGACCTTGCTACTCCTCTCCCGCTTTACGCCGCTCCGCTATTTTTTCTCCTCCAGCCTTCGCAACTTCGCCCCTTGTTGACTCGCGTCTTCTTTCTTATCGGGGCAGGCTTTAATGCATCCTGCAGCTGTCCAGCAAAACGCTCAATGGCCAATTCCTTATTTTCAACCTGGCTGCGGGTCTGCTGAGATATAACTCTCATTACTCCGTCTTTGCCGTTACGATTTTCAAGCCGGCGCAAAACGAGTTCCTTCTGTTCCGGCGAGAGGGCAGGGGAGTTCACCACGTCGAACCAGAGAGTCACACGAGTGGCTGATCGACGGGCAGGCAAATGGGTACTAAAGTCGCTACTGCTGCGGTTTTGGTATACGTGCCTTCCAGGATTCGGGTTCGCGGTGAAGATGCATTACCGCAATGATCAGCAGGGTATTGCCCCTGACCTGATAAATGAGTCCGTATGGAAAACGTTTCGTCCGGCAGCGTCTTGTTCTCTTTGAAATCGGGGACCAAGCTTCCGGGTGTTCAATGATTCTGAGGATCGTTGCTTTGACTTCATTAGAAAATTCGAGACCAAGCCCTTCGGCTTGGCCATTATAGTAGTTGACGGCTTCGGTGAACTCTGCTTGCGCGGGTTCAAGGAACTGGACGTTCATCGGGGCTTTTTGTCCACGTACTCAAAAACCTGTTTGGCGGGAATGGCTTGGATTTCGCCACGATCAAACGCATCCAGGCGCTCTTCCGCCTCTTTCCCCCACAACGCATCTATTCCCTCTTGAGATGGCCTGTCCAGGCTCGACAGGAGACGCTCTGCGATCTCTGCCCGCTCAGCGGGGGGGAGCGATAATGCCTCTTTAAGGACCTGGGTACCTTTAGATGACATGCTAATCCATCCTTTCTTGCCAAGATTTTAACACAAAAGAGTGGCTTAGAGCGAAATGGTTTTGCCTCGTGACGCTGACTGGGCAACATGAATCTTTTGGCTAATCCTCGACGGGGACCTTTTCCGACCTCTTGCTTTTCAACAGGCCGCGCTGCCTCTTCTCTTCCAGCCTTCGCAGCTTCGCCCCCTTGCTGACCCGTGTCTTCTTTCTTATGGGGATCTGCCTTACCGCATCCTGCAGCAGTTCGGCGAAACGCTCTACGGCCAGTTCCTTATTCTCCACCTGGCTGCGGGTCTGCTGCGATATGACTCGAAGCACCCCGTTCTTGCCGATACGATTCCCAAGGCGGCTCATGATAAGTTCTTTCTGCTCCGGAGAGAGGGCAGCGGAGTTCACTACGTCAAACCAGAGAGTCACACGGCTGCTCACCTTGTTGACATTCTGCCCGCCCGGCCCGCCGCTTAGGGATGCAGTAAAACTCAGTTCCTCCTCGGGAATGGAAATATGATCCGTTATCTTTATCATATGTCCACTTATTATACGTTTTTTCGGCGTCTTTTTTGAGTATCTTCCCACGCGCCCCGGCCGGAGAGAAAAATGGGCGCCAATTGGAAGCGGCGCCCATCATCGGGTCCTATTTTAACGGAGGGACGTAAGGCATGAGTTGGGCGAAGAGCCAGCATAAAAAGAAAACGAGTGGAATGTGAATGAACATCTGCAAAACCGAATAGCCGACCAAGTCCCTTGCCTTTACGTGCAGCAGACCTAGAAGAGGCAGCATCCAGAAAGGATTCAACAGGTTGGGAACCGCCTCCGCAGCGTTATATATCTGGGTTACCCACCCTAAGTTTACGTGATGCATATTGGCGGCCTGAAGAATATAAGGCGCCTCCACGACCCATTTCGATCCGCCCGATGGAATGAATACGCCGAGGATGGCCGAATACAGCGCAACGAGAAGCGGATAAGTGCCCTGAGTCGTTATCTTGTAGAATAGATCGGTCAGCCATCCGTTTATGCCGGTACCTATTATCATCCCAAAGATAACTGCATAGAAAGGGAACTGAATCAGTACGCCGCCGGTGGCGGGCACCGCCTGTGCGACAGCTTTGAGGAACCTCTTCGGCCGCCAGTGCAGGATCATGCCGACGGTGATAAAAATCAGGTTATAAGTATTCAGATCGAGTGCGGCGAGCGCCCCTGTAGGTGAAGTCCGGAATACGTCTATCAGGGAGTAGACAAGGATGGCCCCCACGATGATTATCAGAAGAGGGCTGTATTCGAGCCATTCACCTGGTTTTTGTCTCGGTTCAATACTAATGTCAAGCTGGTCGAAGGAGAGGCCGAAATCCCTGGCGGTTTTCGCCCGCT
Source organism: Syntrophobacteraceae bacterium (assembly GCA_052147195.1). Lineage (GTDB taxonomy): Bacteria > Desulfobacterota > Syntrophobacteria > Syntrophobacterales > Syntrophobacteraceae > SbD1. The sequence continues at coordinate 27,664 of JBKQLC010000059.1, read as the reverse complement.
CGGGGTTCGGCGCCGAAAAGTAGGCGATCACGACCGACACGATGAAAAGCGCCACTATGGTCCAGAAAGTCCCCCAGATGAACAGCGTTTGGGTTAAAGGGATAAGGCCGCTTATTTCAAAGAGTTTGGGCGGAACCGCGCTCTTAGTGGCCATCATCAGCGCGGCCGATGAGGAAAGCCCCAAGGCCCAAACTGCGCCCAGCCCCAGGTATCCTGCTGCCCCGGCTGCCCGGTAGTCCATATCGTCGAAGCGGCGCGTCATCTCGCGGACCAAAAGACCACTGAAGATAAGGCTGAGCCCCCAGGATATCAGGGACGTCAGCATCGAGAAAAAAGCAATCCAGGCGACGGCCGTCTTTCCGTTCTTCGGGATCAGGGCAACTTTGCGAATGAGCCAGTAGACAGCCGGAGTCGAAGCCACCACATAGCCGCCGATGATTATCATGGCCATTTGCATGGTGAACGGTATCAATACCCAGAACTGTTTACCGCCGGCCAGGGCAAGATTCAGGGGACTTTCTCCGATGACGATCCCGAAAAAGAAGATAAAGACGATCCCCAGCAGCGCGAATACCCATGCGTCAGGGAACCATTTCTCGCTCCAGCCCGCCAGCCCCAGGCCGAACCTCTCAAGTGCCGATACCTTTTGCATTTTCAGGTCCTGAACTTTCTCGACTCCCATCGGGCTCTCCTCCTCTCAAGAACGGTTTCTGTCACACCCAGGTTTCCGCCATCCGTCAGGCGGTCTCAGGCCCCGAACTCAGTCTCTAATCTCGCGCGCGATCTCTTCGTAATTTCACAAATAAACGCCAACTCAGAAATGTTGCGGCATTACCGGGGTACCCTTTAGGATATCAAAATTCCCGAATTGTGGGCGGAATCGCAACTCCGATCGCCCGGAAAATCTTACCGCAACTCCCTTGGCATTGGCTGCGAACGGCAAGCCGATTGCCGTTTTCATCGAGCATTGTCACCTGAAGGGGCTCCATGTCTTGTTTGATCTCAGCCCCGGAAAAATTGTGGCCGGCTTCTTTCAGCTTGCGCTGAAGCGCTTTTCTGAGCATGAGAGCTGGAAAGCTGCAAAACACATATCCTCGGATCGTCTCATCACACTACAAACATATTAAAAGCGGCCGTTGTCCAACACGCTTATGCCGCCGCTAAAATGGGTCACGCCTTTTCCGAGTTTAGAAGCAACACTCTTTCATATAGTTCACAAAAAAGGTCTGCATCATGGGAAGTGCGAATAGCGCCTAATTTGATCTGCTGATCATCGCCCCTTTCTTTTGCATAGATCTGGTAGGCATCGTTTCGCCAGATGAGTTTGAATGCCGGCATCTCTTTTGATCGCTTGCAATGGAGCAAAAAAGTACCTGAAAATCCACAGTCCATAACAATTGATTCCAGAATGTCCTCGCGATTTACCGATATGAGTTTGTGAATATCCCTCAGAATGGAATCGATTGCACTTTTGTTCATCCCGGTCTCCCGAGAGTTGCCATCCAAATCCAAAGCCGAGACGTCGGCAACCGGGCTTGGGGTGCTCAGTCCCAAAAAGCTTCGTACTATTTTTTCTCTTTCGTATTCTTTGAGATCGTCTTGATCGGCAACAACAGTTTCATAGTCTTCGAAGGCACGCGAATAGGCCAGAGTGAATAGAAATTCATCAGACTTCAATGTCCTTCGTGATTCCCACACGAAGTGTTCGACTTCTTTTGGCAAGTCGTGTGTCTTGCGCAATTTGCCTTCATGATCCAAAAAGTAAAACATTACTGTCTGATCCAGCTCGCAATCGTTTTGGTTTCTTTCCTGGACTTTACCATTGTCTTCATTTGAAAGTGTCATGACTGATCTCCTTTCGATCCTGCTTTGAATCGTGGATTCCTATTTAAACTGATCAGTATCGTTTGAACATAGAGTGGTATCGACTAATCGGCTAAAGTTCCTCCATGATTTTAGGGCGGAAAGGGCGGCCCATAAAATGATTCGAAGTTTGCCTGTAGGGGAGCCCGCCAGCCACCGATACAATAAGCGTACCAAGCCTTCCGAAGTAAGGGTGAATCGCCCCAGCCGTTTTTGGGATCGATAACGCGCGGTCCGGGGATTGGCGGCACATGGCACAAACCATCAGTGCTATTTGGGACAAAGTTTTTCTTGACTTAGCTGAATTCTGACTATAGGATACATTAATGTATTTTTTATGCGTGTAAAGACAGGCCGTATGCGAAGTTTGGCTCCGAACCACATAGTGAGGCAAATGAAAGCGCGAGCCTTGAGTTGTTGCGATTTGTAGCGGTAGCATTCGGATTCAGCCAGGGCGGGTACTAAACGGTGTCCGTTCGTTCAATTTCCCAATCCAATTCTCTCTCGCTTCCCATACAAGCGGCTGCTCAACCAGCGCGAGTTCTTGATCAAGCTGTTCCGATTTGTCGAGTGCCGGTACTTGTCTCGTGTGCAGCACCAAATCGTGCGTGCTGTGGTCCTTTGGGATTCTCAGCCCTCTACCGGTCCTCGATTCAGAGATAACCTCGATTTTTTCAGTACAAGTTTTGAATACGTCTTCCTAATCATCGGCTCGGCTCGGGTTTCGTTCATTTTAGGTTTCATAACCAACGGTTACCATAAGAACAAGAAGGAGAGCGAAAGGGGTGTCCTGCAGAAGGTACTGCTCAACAGTGTTGTATTAGTTCTATGACTCGACAAACCCCGTGGGACGGAGGCAGGGAAAATGGATGATACAGCGATTTTGGAAACTCGCGTGGGAGAATCAATCATACTAACGCTCAATCGGCCGGAAGTCATGAATTCCTTTAACTTCGCTCTGCTCCGTGAACTTAGAGACAGGGTGGAAAGGCTTCAGTGGGACCCTGTAGTGCGGGTAGTAATCATAACGGGAGCAGGTGATAAGGCATTCTGCTCCGGGGCCGACCTCAAGGAGAGGGCCTCACTCGGTGAAGATGAAGTAAGGCAATTTATTTACACGATTCGGAATCTGTTCACTTTCATCGAATCCATGAGCAAGCCCGTGATAGCGGCGGTGAACGGGATCGCATTGGGGGGCGGAACCGAGCTTGCGCTCGCCTGCGACATTCGCATCGCTTCGGAAAACGCAACAATGGGCCTTACCGAGACCCGGTTGGCAATAATACCTGGAGCAGGGGGGACACAGCGCCTGCCGCGGATTATCGGTCGTGGCAAGGCGAAGGAACTGATTTTCACGGGCAGGCGTGTGAATGCGAGGGAGGCATTGGAGATCGGTCTGGTAAACAAAGTCGCCCAACCCGGAGCATTGATGGAAACATGCCTGGAAATGGCCTCAATGATTTGTGAAACAGGCCCGGTAGCCATAACTCAGGCCAAGTATGCGATCAATTACGGGTGCGAGGTGGACATCCATTCGGGGTTGGCCATAGAATCAAATGCCTATTGGGTGACCATCCCGACAGAAGATCGTACGGAAGGACTGACTGCTTTTCGGGAAAAAAGGAAACCGGTTTATAAGGGCAAGTAATTTGCCCATGATGCGGTGTTTGGTCCTGGCCTTAAGGATGGCGCTCTCCGGGCCGGGGGCTTTCTTCACGAATTTGCGGTTCCATTGCTTTTAGTTTTAGGTTGATGCTTGTTCTTTGTCGAATGTGGTTCACGTGAGATCTGCTCCGGGTGGGGGTATGAAGGATATCTTAAAAGACGTCCTGGTAAACAGGGTTTTGCCCGATAGCGAGTTCCGCATTCTCAAAAATATCTGCGATGCTGTTCTCGTCACATCGAAGGACGGGACCATTGTTTATGTGAATGACGCCTATGTCAGGATTCTGGGCGTTCCCGCCGAGGCAATCCTTTACCGCAAGCTCTCCAGTGTGCAACCGAATTCGCTGGCCCTGAGGGCCATGGCCAATGGCACTGAGTTCTACAACGTACATGAGACGATGGACACCATCGAGGCCGGTGCGGTTTGTTCAGTCCTGCTCATGCCTTCGCCTGAGAATTTTACATGTTCGGTCACTATCATGAATATGATAAACCAGAACCTCACGCTCCAGGATTTCAAGGCGAAACAGCGATATGTCGAGTCGTACCTGGATGCCCGAATCGCACAGGGAGCCGCCCTCCCCACTCCCTTCAGCAAGCTGGTGGGGATGAGCAATAATTTCAGGACCGCTTTGTACCTGGCTTCAAAGGCCAGCAAGGCGGACTTTCCTGTCCTGGTCACTGGCGAAAGCGGGGTGGGAAAGGAATTGTTGGTTCGGGCCATTCACGAGTCAAGCCACAGGTCCAGCCATGAATTTGTAAGCATCAACTGCGCGGCCATTCCCAGCACTCTTATCGAATCGGAACTTTTCGGTTACGAATCCGGCAGTTTCACCGGGGGCAGGCGGGAGGGAAAGAAGGGCCTGTTTGATCAGGCGGATAAGGGGACGATATTCTTCGATGAGGTAGGCGATTTCGAGTTGAGCACCCAGGCCAAGATTCTGAGAGTGCTCGAAGAGAGGGAGTTTAGAAGGGTTGGAGGACAGAAGTGTATACCTGTTGATACACGGGTTTTGAGCGCCACCAACAGGGAACTTGAAAGAATGATGGTGGAGGGAAAGTTCAGGGTGGACCTCTACTATCGTCTCAATACAATGACCATTCATGTACCTCCGCTGCGTGAACGCGGGCGCGATGTCGAGTTGCTTGCGGAGCACTTTTTGTCAGTGCTCTGTGAGCAATCTGGAAAAGTGGCCGGGTTCAACCGGGCCACAATGGATATTTTCTATGCCCATAGCTGGCCGGGGAACGCCAGGGAACTCCGGAGCGTGGTCCACTACGCCCTCAATATGACCGATACCGATGTGATAAATCCCAGCGACCTGCCTCCTTATCTGCTCCTTTCGGATGCAAAGGCTTCGCTGAATCACCGGATATGCTCGAGAGGTCAAGAGTCCGATGGTTCCTGGCGCGGCTTCATCTACAGGGACGTGATAGACGCTTTCGAAAAGGATTTGATCGAGGTCATCCTTCAGCGATATCGAAGCCGGACCAAGGCCATGAAGGCACTGGGTCTGAGCCGAAGGTCCTTTTACCTCAAACTCAAAAAACATGGCCTTTCATAAACACTGGCGCCATCGGAGGGGTTTTGTATAAAAAATGTCAGATCATGGTGAATGTCACCTAAAGTATACACCCAATCCGCTCATATTCCGCCCTCCCTCCTCGGTCTATCCTATATAAAATTCCTGCTTGTTTGCTCCTTTAAGTACTTCCCACGTACGTATTACGGGTATGCAAATCCCTTGGAACAGTTCTTGCCAATAGTCTCTGCAAGATCCTCCATGCACTAAACCATGTTGAAGAGAAGATGGGCGTATGGAAACGGATGTCGATGTGATCGAGATCGGTCCAAGAGAGGGGCTTCAGTTCCATAAGAAATATATCGAGGCCGAAAAGAAGATCGCATTGGCGAATATGCTGTTTGATTGCGGCTTTCGAAAAGTGGAAGTCGCCTCTTTCGTACATCCCAAGGCCGCCCCTCAAATGAAGGATGCAGTCGAAGTACTAGGGGAGCTCAGGCGCCATGGCGGCCAAAAGGGGCAACGGAGGATCTGCCAGGTCCTGGTGCCCAACGAAACCGGATGCCGCAGCGCAATCGCCTGCAAAGCGGATGAAATAGTGGTGTGGGTCTTTCTTACCGACCGGCTGAGCTATTCCACGCTTAACCGCAGCGTCTCCGAGACGCTCAAACGGATAAGCACGATCGCAGAAATCGCCAAGACAAATTCCGTCAAAGTCAGTGCGTACATCGGCGCGGCTTTCGGCTATCCGGGAGAGGAAGGCCGCCACTATGAAAACTTGTGCGCGATGGTGGCAACGCTGGTCCAGCTTGGCTGTTATCTCGTATGCTTAAACGACGAGCTTGCAATGGCAAATCCTGTCACCGTGCGGCAACACCTGCGCATGTGTATGGGTGAAGTGGAGGCATCGAAGCTGGCAGTGCATTTCTATGAAAACCGGGGGCTGGCATTGGCGAATGTCATGACCGCCCTGGAATGCGGCGTACGCGCTTTCAAGTCGAGTCTAGGTGGGGCAGGCGTTCACGGCTACTTGGGACAGCTCATCGAGGGGAAGTCCCCGGGCGGGATCGAGCCGCACGGGTTGGCCACTGAGGACTTGGTCTACGTCTTCGAGGAAATGGGCATACGGACCGGCATTGATATCGACCGTCTGATCGCGTGCGGCCGTTTCCTTGAGGGCCTTTTTGAGATGACGCTTCACAGCCGGATACTGTCTAGCGGCCTTTCGGGTGCGACGCTGAGCGAAGTAAGGATGAACATGTATGAACCTGCCCGCCGGCCCTATAAGCATTCAAATATCGGTCTGAGCATATAGGTGGGTAATGGGCCGGGCTGCGAAGTTAAAGAAGTCTCCGTGGACTGCGGTTGTTCAAGACCAATCATGGAGGGAGCAGCCCACGGATACTTGAGGAGGACTATTATGGAAGATGATGCTCGCGAAAAGCGCCAGAAACATTGGGAAGATCAGGATGCGATTTTATTGGAGCGCCGCCATGAGGCATACAACATAGGCGGTGAGGAACAGCTCAAACGCCTTGACAAGCAGACCAAAAAACCGATGCGTGATCTGATCGGGATGTTGATCGACCCGGGTACGGAATTCTTCGAGCTTGGACTGGATGCGGGCTACAACATAGGTGACATCAAGCTCTACGGAGGGGATGTCTACCTGTCGGAGAAAAGGGGGCACATACCCGGCGGCGGCGTGGTTACCGGGGTCGGAAGTGTTCAAGGCAAGGACTGTATGATCTTTGCCAATGAAAACCGCTATGCGGCGGGGACCTATTTCCCCATCACGCTGAAGAAGCACATGAGGGCTCAGGCTGTTGCCGAGCGGCTTAGACTGCCCTGCATCTACATTGCGGATTCAGGCGGTATCAATCTTCCGCTGCAACTGGGTTGTTTTGCCGATGACGGTCACTTTGGCAGCATGTTCTACAACATGTGCCGCATGTCGGCCATGGGCATAAAGCAATACACCCTTTCTACGGGTGGAAACACCGCGGGCGGCGCCTACATCGTCTATCTCGCCTCCGAATCCATAATGATAGAGAAGCTTGCCTTTGCGTTCCTGGCTGGGCCCCCGATGGTGAAATCGGCAATCGGCGAGACGGTGTCGATGGAGGACCTTGGAGGCGCCTATGTCCATACCCAGCACTCGGGCGGCTGCGACCATTGCGTTGCAAACCAGGTTGACGGGATACAGAAGCTGCGGGACATCATGGAGTTCGAACCCGCTCAGACGCTTTACTGCGACCGCAGAAAAACCATCGAGCCAAGATTTGACTACAAAGAGATGATGCGTTGCACTCCAGTGAACACCTATAACGCAATCCAGGTCAGAGACACTCTCAAATGTCTGGCCGACGACAGCTACTTCCATGAGTACAAGCCTACATACGGTCTCAACCGTGGTGAATCCATCATTGCAGGCAAGATGCGGCTCAAGGGCCTGCCCGTGGGGGTCATTGCCTCAAACGCCAGCGGAGTAATCTATATCGAGGCCGCAAGGAAGGCGACCGAATGGATGATCCGTTGCGGAAATTCGAAGCTGCCGGTGCTCTTCCTACAGGCGTCTCCTGGCTACATGGTCGGCAAGCAGGAAGAATGGGGGGGGATCGGAAAGTACGGGGCGGACATGGTCCGTGCGTGCAGCGCGCTAAATGTTCCGAAAATCCAGTATGTCATTGGACCAGACCACGGAGCGGCCAACTACGGCATGTGCGGCAGGGCATTTAAACCGGTGTTTTGCTTTACGAATATGAGGGGGCGAACTACCGTGATGTCCGGGAGGACGGCGGCATTCGTCGTAGAGAGTGTCCGCAGGAAGAACATTGTCGAAAAGGGGCAGACGGTGAACGAGGAAGAGATGGCGGAATTCCGCAAGATCATGATCGAGCGGTACGACGGCGAAGGGCATCCATTCCTGACCGGGTCCCTCTTATTCCATGATGGCGTCATCGCCTTCCGTGAAGTGCGCGATAAGTTGGCCAGGGCGCTGGAGCTTTGTTACCGTGTCCCAATAGACAAGACCGATTGGGGCGATATGAAGGTTTAGGCTTATTTTAGCAAGCAACGGTCTCCCGGAAGTTCCTGCGTTTAACCAATGGAATTCGCGGGTCAACGGAGCCCGGAAATGTGTTTCATCTCAAGACTATGGAGGCACGATCCAATGAGTGAATACGACTATTGGAAAATTTTTCCCAGGATGCCAAGGAGGGTAGCCATCGGTGACATAACCACCCGTGATGGTTTTCAGCATGAAGAAAAATTCATATCCACCAAGGCCAAGATTTTCTACGCACAGGAGATGATCCTGGCTGGAGCAAAGGAGGTCGAGGTAACAAACCTGGGGAACCCGGAAGGCATCCCCCAGTTCACGGATGCCGAAGAAGTCCTCACCGCTCTCAGGAGCGATGGGTTCAAAAAACGCTGCGAAAGAAAAGGGATTAAATACGACGAGGTCATCATGACCGCTGTGACTATCCGAGAGCCGGCGGTTGATAGGGCAATCGAGTTCAAAAAAAGGGGTATAGGTCCGGATCGCGTCCTGATGATGGTCTCCACCGATCCGGAACACCACTTTGCCAACTCCGGCACAACTCTCAGCCAATACTGGAAAGAGGCTGAACGCTGCATAAAGAAAGCGGCCGATGTCGGCATGAAGATGTGCGGCACTGTGAGCACCATCTGGGGAAGCCCCATCACCGGGGCAACGAGACTCGAGGATGCAGTGGAATTCACCAAGCGCTGGTTTTCCATCGGCGCCTTCGACATCGAGCACGCCGACCACGATGGCTCCGCTTCAGCGGCTCAGGTTTACCGTTATTTCTCCATGATCCTTGATGCCATGCCCGATCCTGAGGCCCATCTCTGCCATCTCCATGAGACGAAGCGTGTTGCCTCGGCCTCGATCCTGGCGGCCCTTCATGCCGGTATCTGCCGCTTTGAAGGGACCCTTGGCGGTCTGGGCGGACAGCCGAGCAATTTCCTGGATGATTGTCCCGTCAGGGGAACGGGCGAATATTATTACGATCCGAGGTACGTGGGGCTCATCACCTTGGAGGATCTCGTGGTCATGATCGACGAGTTGGGAATCGAGCACGGCTACGACGTCGATCGTGTCCTGTGGCTCGGAGGTAAGATGGAGAAAACCATAGGCCGCAGGCTCCGTTCAGAAGCCGTCATTAATGGCCGGACTCTGAAAGAGGGGCATCGGCACTACGCCCGGCCGGGTCTGGCAAAACTCATCGAAAAAGTCGGTGAAAAACCCGGGCAGCTTGTACCCACGGAATGGCCGGCGGCGGCCATTTTGCCTGAAAAATGGGGACCTGGGGCCTGGAAATCCGACGAAAAGTCATTCTCACAGGTGCAGACGCCGGGCGCCAGGTAGCCAAACAGCTTATCCCGGCCGGTTTAAACGCGATTCAAGTGGGCAAACTTGGGAACCCCAGGGCGCACCCTCGGTTTTAAGGACGCCGACGGAGTGTTGAAGTAGGGGTTCATGAGGTCCGCCCGCCCCAATCAGGCGCGAAAAGAGTTCGGCCTTTGTCCATTGCCAAGGAGGATACCATGAACGAACAGGCTCCAATAGTGTCCCCGCAGGGAGAACTTTTCACTTCCCCTGATGTCGAAGAGGCGCGCTCCTTCTTCATGCAGAAACCACGCACGATGACCAACAAGTTGATGAGTGTCTCCGAGGCGGTGGGCCGGTTTATTCATGACGGTGATTACATCGCTTCCGGTGGTTTTGGCGGGGTAAGGATTGCCAGCGCGGTCCTACATGAAATGGTGCGTCAGCGCAAGAAAAACCTGGGCCTGTCCGGCCACACGGCTACTCATGATTTCCAGATCCTGGCCGCCGGCCGGTGTTTCAATCGCTGTGACGCCGCCTATATCGTCGGATTGGAGTTGAGAGGGCTCTCCCCCAATGCGCGGCGATACGTCGAAAGCGGCGCAGTCAAGATGACCGAATGGTCCAATGGCACTCTTGCGTGGCGTTACAAAGCCGCGGCGATGGGAGTTCCGTTCCTGCCTGCGAGCGTCCTCCTGGGTACTGATACCATTAAATACAGCGCGGCCAAGACGGTAGAATGTCCTTTCACGGGACGGACGCTCCTGGCCGTTCCGGCGCTCTTTCCCGATGTTGGAATTATCCATGTCCACCGGGCGGACATCTACGGCAACTGCCAAATCGACGGGATCTCTATCGCTGACTACGACGTTGGACGCTGTTCCAAACGAGTGATCATCAGTACCGAGCATTTGGTCGATACCGATGAGATTCGCAAGGAGCCCAGCAAGACCCTTCTGCCGTTCTGGCTGGCCGATGCGGTCTGTCATGTTCCATGCGGCAGCTACCCCGGCAACATGCCCTACGAGTACTTTTCCGATGAGGATCACCTGGCGGAATGGATGGAAGCCGAGAAAGACCCCGGTATCTTTGAGAAATTCATCGACAAGTACATCTATGGGGTCAAGGACTTCTCTGAATATCTGGAACTGAAGGGTGGCGAGGCGCGGATTGCAGAATTGCGTGAAATCGAACCCTTGCGGCGAGGTGACTACAGGGCAGCAATCAAAGCGGGAGGAAGCAAATGAAACCGAATAACACACGCTACAACCTGATGGAACTTATGGTATGCGTGGCCGCCCGGCAGCTCGAAGACGGTAAGACCGCGGTCATCGGCACGGGGATGCCTCTGTCGGCTGCCATGCTTGCTCAAAAGACCGCCGCGCCTGGCTTGGTGATCCTTTTCGAGGCCGGTGGCGTTGCTCCAATCCTGCAAAGGCTGCCGATTTCCGTTGCCGATTCCAACACGCAGACCGGCGGACTGCTGCACACCAGCATGGATATAATCTTCGAGGCCTGCCAGAGGGGAACCGTCGACTACACGTTCCTGGGCGGGGCCCAGATCGACATGTACGGTAATATAAACTCCTCCATGATCGGCACGGACTATGACCACCCCAAGGTGCGCCTCCCGGGTAGTGGTGGAGCAAACGACCTGGCCTCATTATGCTGGAAGACGCTCATTATTACACCGCACGACAAACGTAGATTTATCAAGAAACTGGATTTCCTGACCTCCCCCGGCTATCTGACCGGTCCCGGCGCCAGGGAGCGGGCCGGTTTGCCCGCCGGCGGCGGACCCTACAAGGTCATCAGCACCCTCGCATTGATGGGATACGATCCCGAAACCAAGCGAATGCGCGTAGAGAGTCTGCACCCGGGAGTCACAAAAGAGGTGGTGATCGAAAATACCGGTTTTGAGATGCTTTTCGTTGACTCCTTGCCTGAAACGCCTGAACCGACCGACCACGAATTAAAAATCCTAAGGGAGGAGGTGGATCCGTTGGGGCTTGTGATCGGCAAATCCGGTCAATAAGCGTATGGCTAACGCAGCGTTGCTGGTATTCAGTCAGTTAGATCCTGTTGTCGCGTTTCTTTCATTTGCGATCAGGGCCTGCTTTGGCGATCGATAAGGCCTCTTTTCAGTTAGGGCTTACGCCTGGTGTTGGCAATTACTGCTCATTTCCTGGAGGTGAACCATGGATTTTCAGCTCAGCGATGAACAACGAATGATCAAAGAGACTGTGTACAAGTGGTCAGTAAACGAACTGGGGCCGTTGCAGGAAAAAATTGATGAAGAGGACTGGTTTCCTCCTGATTTTTTCCGAAAATGTGCCGAAATCGGCATCCTGGGAATCACCATCGACGAGAAATATGGAGGTCTCGGGGGCGATGTGCTGATGCAGACCCTGGCCATCGAGGAGATGAGCCGCATCTGCCCTGCACTGGCCATGAGTTATGGGGCGCATTCCAACCTCTGTGCCAACAACATTTACAAGAATGCGAGTGACTACCTGAAAGAAAAATACCTCCCACCCCTGGTATCCGGAGAAAAAATCGGTGCGCTTGGTTTGACCGAACCGAGTGCCGGTTCGGATGCGATGAGTCTTCGCACCCGTGCCGTCAAGGCAGGGGACAAATACATTCTCAACGGGTCCAAAATGTTCATCACCAATGGTCCGGTTGCGGACACCCTCCTGGTCTATGCAAAGACTTCGCCTGAGCTTGGGGCGAAGGGGATCAGCGCTTTCGTCGTGGAAAAGGGTTTTCCAGGCTTCTCAGTGGCCAGGAAGCTTAAAAAATGCGGGATGCGGGGTTCTCCGACGGCCGAGCTCGTCTTCGAGGATTGTGCGGTGCCGGCTGAAAACCTCGTGGGCGTAGAGAATAACGGTGTCAACGTGATGACCAGTGGACTGGACATCGAGCGGATAGTGCTCGCGGGCGGCTCTGTCGGCATGGCCCAGCAGGCCTTGGAGTACTCCATTAAATATTCCGTCGAACGTGAGCAGTTCGGCCAGTCCATCGCCTCCTTCCAGATGGTGCAGCAAAAGCTTGCCGATATGTACGCGCGTACCGAGGCCTCCAGGCTTATGGTCTACAGGGCGGCGGAGGAGGCCCAGAGAGCGCCGAGAGGAGGCAAAGGCACCGAACTCACTAAGAAGGCGGCGGCGGCTGTCCTGTTCGCCGCCGAAACGGCCACCTGGGTCTGTGATCAGGCGGTGCAGATTCATGGCGGCTATGGGTACTGCCTTGAATTCCCCGTCCAGAAACTTTGGCGGGATGCCAAGCTCTATGAAATAGGGGCCGGCACAAGCGAGATCCGGCGGCTCATAATCGCCCGCGAACTTACGCGAGCCGAATTCGCCAAGAAAGCCGAACGGTTCGGCCATCAGCAAGCGGCGCCAATGGTTGCCGCCAAAGGAGCATAAAAGAAAATGGACGGCACAGGTTTGTTAATCTGTGCCGCCAAGTTTCTTTTCTTGAATTTATCCAGAGTTTGGGTTTTATCTTGTTTTCTCCGCGTTCTGTGCATCTCCGCGGAGAAAGCTTTTTGGGGTGCGCCGCGTAGTTCGAAGGAGAGAGCGAATTGCGACGGGCAAAACTTGAGCCTCTTGACAGGATTCCGGGAAACCAACTTTCGTATCGAAACTCCTTCTCCTGATGTTCTTGCGACCTCGCGCTGAAAGTTCATTTCGCTCTTCCGTGTGGAAAACCATCTTCACGCCTGCAGGGCTCATCCACTGAAGATAAATGACGACAACGACTTGCCGGTATTCAGGGGGATTTGACATGACGACGCCAATTCAACAAAAGATTCGAGACAAGAAAAGGACGGCCGCGCAGATTGCGGAAATGGTGAAATCAGGGGACTGGATCTGCAATGGAAGCGTCGGCGGGGACTCGACGGTATGCACCGAAGCCGTAGCCAAAAGACTGGGGCCTGGGTTTTCCGACCTCAAAGATATCGAATTCTGGTTGTACGCTCAGTGGTACCCGCACCTCGAACTGCAGGAAATAGATCCGCTGCAGCAATACCACTGTGTTCATGAATTTTTCTTCTTTCCATGGAACCGCAAGGCCCGAGATACGAACAAGGTCTCTGACTGGGCTCAGTGGGGGTGGGCCTACGGCATGTGGGCCCATCATTACAGGTTTATCAATGCCGAACGGGAAAAGCGCGGTATCGACTGGTGGTTCAACGCCGCCACGGCGCCTGACAGCCACGGGTTTTTCAACATGTCCTACGGCGTGAACAACTGTAACATTTTCAAGCAGACCGCCAAGAAAATCGTCTTCGAGGTTCGGAGTGATTACCCGTGGGCCGAAGGAGGGCGTTTCAATACCATCAATATCGACGAAATAGACTACTGGGTGGAGGTTGACTGCGAAAAGTACAGGTGGCCCCAGATCAACGAGCGTGGGATCAAGGCAAAACCGGAAGAAGAGGCCATTGCGAAGCACATAATGGGCATCATGCGCGACCGCGATGTTGTTCAACTCGGCATAGGATCGCTTCCCTCCGCCTGCGTCGCCGCAATGGAGACCGCAGGATTCAAGGACCTCGGGGTCCACACCGAAATGCTGAACTATGGCCTTATCAAGCTGATCGAATCCGGCCAGGTTACCAACGCATACAAAAACATCGACCGTGGCAAGAGTGTGTGGACGTTTGCCTTTCCGGTGGACGTGCAATGGTACTTCGATACGGTAAACCATAATCAGCATCTGGCAGCATATGACATCAGTCACACCAATAACCTCCAGATACTGAGCCGGATCGACAACATGATTGCCATCAACAACTGTGTGGCTGTCGATCTTCTGGGACAGCAGTGCGCCGGGTTCTATGAAAAGCGGCCCATTTCCAGTAGCGGGGGGTATTTCCAGTTTATGACCTTCTGCGCCATGTCCAAAGGAGGCAGGGGGGTGGCGTCGATGACCTCGAGGAGCAAACATGGAACTCCGAGGATCGTTCCTTTTCTCCCCGAGGGGTCCACCGTGGACGTGCCGGCTCAGCTTGCAAATTACGTGTGCACGGAGTATGGTATTGTGAACTTGAGAGGGCTGGGCGGTTATGAGAGGGCTAGTGCTTTGATCTCCATTGCTCATCCGGACGACCGGGAATGGCTGGAAAGAGAAGCCCGCGAGCACGGCCTGCTTGCACCCAAATTCCCTGTCTCTATGAACCCCGGGGCGGGCAGGAGATATCCTGCATACGAGGACAGACGAAGCTACAAACTGCCGCTCAACAGTGAAGTCTGGGGATTCGACTGGGACCCCTACCAGTCGGGTAAGTAATAATCAGCGAAACGCGATCATTTCGGCGCGGGGGGTTTCGCGTTCTTTGATTGAAAGGCATTGAACCGATGGCAAAACGCGCCGCATATATTCGCTCGATGGGCCGCTTTCTCCCGGAAAGAAAGCTGACAAATCGCGACTTGGAACAGATGGTGGACACTACAGACGAATGGATTGTGACACGGACCGGAATCCGGGAGCGCCGTATCCTGGAGCCCGGTCTGGGTAGTTCGTACATGGCTGTTCCGGCCGCGCGGGAGTGTCTCGAAAGGGCCGGAGTAGGCGCTGAGGAAGTGGATGTTATCATCGTTGGCACGGTAACTCCAGACATGTTCTTCCCGTCAACCGCATGCCTCGTACAAAATGAAATCGGAGCAAAAAACGCCTGGGGTTTCGACCTGTTGGCAGGATGCAGCGGCTTCCTTTTCACCCTGGCGACTGCCGCCAGTATGATCAAGGCGGGAAGCGCCAACAAGGTGCTTGCCATCGGCAGTGACGTAATCAGTTCCGTAATCGATTACAAGGACAGGGACACCTGTGTCCTTTTCGGGGATGGTGCAGGGGCCGCGCTCTTGGAGGCATGCGACGAACCGGGATACGGTTTTCTCGATTTTATTTTGCACATCGATGGCTCCGGAGGGGATTCTCTGTGCATGAAAGGCGGAGGGAGTCGCAGGCCGGCAACTCATGAAACTGTGGACAATAAGGAACATTTCGTATTTCAGGATGGTCGAAACGTGTTCAAAAGTGCGGTTACTGGAATGGCACAGGTTTCGGGCGAAATTCTCGAAAAAAACGGCCTCACAGGCGAGGATGTCGCTCTCTTCATACCGCATCAGGCGAATCAGCGCATCATAGACGGCGCGGCAAGACGCATGGGGATCGACTATTCGAAAATCATCATAAATCTTGGCGAATATGGGAATACGGTCGCTGCGAGCATTCCGCTCGCCCTTTATGAAGCCGTGGTGGAAAAAAAGAAACATGATTTGAAAAAGGGCGATTACCTGGTCATGGCCGCCTTCGGGGCCGGATATACATGGGGAAGCGCCCTGCTCAGGTGGTGGGAGGAATAGCTGGAGAAGTTGCGAATTTAGACTAGCTTGTTTTCGTCCGGAAGGGGTCCTTTTACGCCCTGGCGGTGTTAATCACTAATCCCGACGCTCCGCGAGACGGTACCGATGTACGCCTCCGCGCAAGCCCTTGATTGCCTTGCCGGGACAAAAGATCCCTCCTTTCCGAATAGGAAACTGACTGTGTCTCATCTGGTGTTTCCGTATGGACACCGGACCATACCCTTGATTTTTGACGCAGTTCCTGCCGGTGCCGATCCATTTGATCCTCCTCGGGGGCATCAACAAGTGATGGGAATAGTGAATGAGATTCCGGGAGTTGATTGAGCGAGAAGAAATCATTATCGCGCCGGCCGCCTATGATGTTGTCTCGGCCCAGATCATTGAAAAGGCGGGGTTTCCACTGGCGTACCTGACAGGGCTTGGAAACGAGGCCAGTGACCTCGGATACCCCGATGTCGGGTTGACCACACTGAGCGAGATTGTTAGAAGGGCTGGGAATATAGCCACATCAGTGAGTGTGCCTGTTGTCTGTGACGCCGATACCGGTTTTGGTGGATGCATGAATATCCACCGAGCCGTCAGGATGTTCGAGGCTGCCGGAGTGAGCGGTATTCACATTGAGGATCAGACCTTTCCCAAACGATGCGCTGCGCTTGCCGGAAAAAAACTCATGCCGGCGGAACAGTTCGCGAAAAGAATCAGGGTCGCGGCTGACGCGCGGAAAAATAGCGACATTGTCATAATAGCCAGGACCGACTGCAAAATCGCCGGCGGAGTGAATGAAGCGATAAGAAGACTGAATATGTACGTTGAAAATGGGGCTGACATGGCCATGGTTGGCGATTTGTACCCTTTCGACGAGCACCGGCGGCTTGCCGCACAGGTAAGAGCTCCATTGGTGGTCTGTGCCGCCGCCCCGGACCATTTCCACATCCAGCCTGATTTTACCTTCGGCCAGTGGAAGAAGACGGGGGTGAAGATGGTTCTCTATTGGTACCTCCCGCTCTTTGCCGCGATGAAGGCAGTGGAACGGGCGGTGGTCAGTCTGAAGGAGACCGGTTCGATCGAAGAGATCGTTGATAGCCTGTCCACATACCGGGAATATTCGAAAGTCGTGGATTTGGATAAGTGGTTGAAGATAGATGAGGAATGTAACTGATACTGAATCAGCAAGTAACCGATATCGCGTTGGTGTCAAACAATAAAGAAATCCCGGAAGAGGGATTTTGTATTCGGGGGGCTGGATCTTGTACCACCTCCGAACCAGCAACGCGGAGCTGACAAATGAACGAAAATCTGGAGCTCCTTAAAGGACGAAGGAGTCTTACCGGCGCATCTACAGCAATAGCCCAACAGACTTAATCGGTTCATTCTAAGAGAGAACGCAAAAGATTTCAGGTGCGGCAAAGGGGAGGGGGGCAACAAGCCCGGGGCGCCAATTCCTTAGGCCAGGGTTTGAATTCTACAATATATCCGGATTATTTGTTCTCGCGTCTCAGCCAGTCTTGCCCCGTAGTCCGGGTGATTTCTCAATGCAAGGAACACAAGGCTCTGCTCATACATTTCATCTTGGAGTTTTCTAATTTCTTGTATCCTGTCTAAGTCCGGCATAAATCCCCCCCCCGAGTAAACTCCTTTATAGTCGAGGACCCGAGGGTAATCAAATTTGGTTTGGAGAGTTTTGGGGGAGAACCCCTGCACCATGAGGGGTGGAAAATTGCTCGCTTAACTGAATAGTTATACTGAAAACGGGGCAACAACTTGAGATGAAAGCGAGTTTTGCAAGGCCAAATTGAGTAGGAATATCATGCACCTGTAGTATCTGAGCGGGTCCTTTGAGAGACATAAAAAACCATACTTCGTTTTTTCTTCGATTTTCAACGGAAAGCATCAAATCGCATCTGATTTCATTCCTGCCAGTTGAAAATCATCGGACCACCTCAACAGGATTGAATTCGGACGCGGCGTGGTGGATGTCCTGAATGATCTTCCCGGATTCGGGCCTCCACTTTATGGGAAAAAGCTGGGACAAAACTTCAGCGGCTTTTTCAACGGGCTTGCCGCTCATGAGGCTGTAATAGGCAGCCTTGATAGCCAGGGAGGCGGTCAGCTCCGTGTCGCCCTTCCGGTCGCTGACGCGAGCCGCATGCATGGTTTGACGCAGCAGACGCGAATAGAATTGGCTGAATTCGCCAATGCGGTCCGGCCGCCAGTGCCCATTGTCAAAGACCAGCAGACGCGTCATTGCGGGCGAAGCGGCGAAAGAGAACTGGATCTGCGAATCTTCCGTCCCATAATAGGCGAACTGCCAGTCATGGACCTTTATCATCTTTCCCTGTGCGCCGTCCGCAACGGCGAGTTTTACCTCTCCATTTGTATGCGCAAGGTCTACCATGTCCAGTGACCTTCCGGGACCGCATTCTGTGGCGATAAAGAGCGTTGTGCAGCAGTGGGCGCCACCTGAAAAGCAGTATGTCATGAGCGTGCGGCAAGCAGGGAGAGGCATATTACGGAAAGTTTTCGGCTCATGCGTTTTGAAAGCGCACTCGCCAGTAATAAGCACTTGCCCGCCATTTGAGAACTCCAAACTATAATCGCCGTCCGGCGAGATCTCGGTGATGCAGAGCTTAAGGTCACCCAGCCTGAACTGTACTGTTCCACCCCCGGGACCACTCCCTTTACCTGCGAAAGAGCGGTGCGAAGGAACGAGGGTCATCGCGGAGAGGACGAGAATTGTTACCAGCTTTTTTATCACATGAGCCTCGCACCGGAGGTCTTTACACCGCAACGGACAAATCCGGACGTCCCCTGAGTATCTTGACTCAGGAACCGAGCTAAAGAGCAAACTATCCCTATACTAAGTTCTCGAAATTTAATTGCAAAGGGAAAGCTGACTGATTTGCAGGCCGGAGCTGACTAAACTACGGCATGGATGCCGTTGCCTTATGCAAGTCCCTTCATTTATTTCTGGGCTTAAGGTTTCCTTCGCCGAAAAGAGAGAATTGCATCCACTCGAAGGCGAGTTTGAACCGGGCAGTTTCGCTGGTTGTCAAATGCTCTATTTCGTCTTCCTCAATTTGGAAAAGTCTCAGAAAACGGCTGTTGAAAACCATTTCACGAAATCTATCCAGGTTGTAGCTTGCAAGATAAAACATCTGCTGCTGTTTTTCGGGGAGCCGCCGGCCCCTGAGCCCGGGGTGCGTTAGAATTCCCATCCAGAGATCATTGTGTTCGTAGTAGTCCGCGAGTCCCTGGTCGCTTAGCCATTCGTCTATTTTCCAGAACTGCTCCTGCTCGAACCCAAGGCAGTGGTCTTCGTGAAGGACAAAGTAGTTCTCCAGCACTGAGCCATGTACCCTGTGCAGCCGTGAAGCCCTGGCGATGGGATAAATTCGGCAGGCAGAAGGCCTGTCTTCGTAGACAGAACAACCCTTCGGGGTCACAAACGGGCATGACCTTCGCTCGTTTTGGCTCATCTGGAGATAGACCATGGGGAGTGGGCGGTTTTCGTCGAAGCTGCAGTCTGTGTATCGGTCCAGAAATTCATCGGAAGACAGGCAAAGTCTGTTCTTGAGCCTCATGATGTCGTAGGGAGTCAGCAGCAGATTGAGATCCCGGCAGCACTCCGTGAAGCAGGGCACTCCGGGGTGGCAGGCAAACCGAAACCCTCCATTTTCGACAGGTTTCATCTGTCCCTCAAGACCCTGCGGCGCCGTTTCCAATATTTCCATTTTTTCCTCATATCCAAATCCGGCGCTCTTATGCGGCGGTGAGCCGGAACGGGTTACCCGGCCCTTTTTGTCGTTTCCTCATCCCCGCTAAATGTCGTCAGGGCCAGGGGGAAATGCAGTGGCAGAATCAAATAATCTGATAAAGCTCGTCCATTTGCGCGCGAATATAGCGGAAGGCCAGTTTCAAAAGCTCTTTCTTATCTTTCCTGACCAGATTGAGCATTTGTTCGTCCACTTCATAAAACCTCAAAAAGCGGCTGTCCTCCAGGAGTTCGGCAAATCGGTCCAGATCGTATGCGACGAACAGCACCCGTCCGAGGCCCTCGTTCATCGGGGCGCCGGGTTTGAAGCGCGCGGGAACCACGGACTGAAATTCTCTGTCCATTTCCGCGTATTCGTGGACACCCTGACTTTCGAGCCAATCCCCGACGCTCACATTAGAGCGCTCGGAAAGCCCTTTGCAGCGCTCTTTCGCGGAGATGAGCCTGAATTTGGACTCAGCGGATGACAGGTCAAGCGGAAACATCCTGCATGCCCAGGGCCGGTTTTCATAGACATTGCAGCCTTCTTCGGTGACAAAGGGGCAGCACAGAGACTGAGGGTCCATAAGGAGCTGCACGACAGGAATATTTGCGACCCTCGCAAGAAAACTCCGGGTGTATTTTGACAAAAACTCCGAGGACCCGATCCCAAGAGTTTGCCTGAGCCGCAGCACGTCATAGGGGGTGAGATAGATGTTTACATCTTTGCAACACTGGGTAAAACACGGCAAAGCGTCATGGCAGGCAAAATGAAAGAGACTGGTTTCTGTCAGATTTGGTTCCGCTGGAGCTGATTGCATTCTGAAATTCCTCTATCTTACGAGCAATGCTGCTTCGAAATTCCGGAAGGTGGGATTTCCGGAAATCAGTTTTTCGACAATGCCGAGCGCCTGCGCGCCTGAGCATGCCACGAATTTGCACTCGCAGACCTTTCCGCATTTCGCGCAGTGGTAGTCCTCATCCAGACTGGACCCGCAGGAACAGAACGGCTCGAGTACGAGCTGCCCATCCTCGGTGGTGGCAAGCAGATAGTCGATGGCCCGCGATCTTAAATCATCCGGGGTGATTGCCATTGAACTCTCCTCACAATTGAATCGGGAATTGAGGATTGAGGGGATCAATCCCACAATCCCCGAAACCCTGAATTAAGTTGTAACTGCTACAGACTCTCAGCCAGCAACTCCGACAGCTCCTTGATCTCGAGGGAGTACTGTTTCTCGAGGCTGTTGCAGGCATCGGTAATCATGTTAACGCAATAGGGACATGAAGTGGCGAGCACTTCTGCTCCGGCGTTTATGGCGTCGAGTACCCGAAGCTCGCCGAAGCGTTCGCCCATCGGGACTTCGGCCCAAATGCGCCCGCCTCCTCCGGCGCAGCAAAGGCTCGATTCGCGCGAGCGTTGGAGTTCCTTTATTTCAGTACCGGGAATTGAGGCCAGCAGTTCCCTCGGCGCATCATAAATGCCGCTGTGCCTTCCAAGATAGCAGGGATCGTGGAAAGCTGTCTTTTTGCCGGATTTCGCGCCCAGACTGATCTTGCCTTCCGCAACCAGCCGGGAGACAACTTCGGTATAATGAAAGACTTCCCACTCGGCCCCGAACTGGGCATAATCGTTCTTAAAGCTCCACAGGCAATGCGGAGATGTAGTAATAATCTTCTTGACCCCGTTTGCAGCGTAAAGCTTCATGTTTGCTTCCGCAAGCTTCTGGAAGAGTTCCTCGTCGCCCATCTTGCGCATGCTCTCGCCGCAGCAGCTTTCTTCGACCCCTATTATTCCAAAGCTCACCCCGCCCCGGAGCAGAAGCTGCGCAATGCTTTGCGCGATCTTCATGCTTCGCGTGTCGTAGCATGAATGGCAGCAGACGAAGAGGAAATACTCCGTGTCCGGTCCAAACATGGGGACGTCCAAGCCCTCCATCCATTGAGTTCTTTTCTCGCGAGGGCCGGACCACGGGTTTCCGTTCGCGTGTGAACTGCCGAGGATCGGGCGAAGTCCGGCGGGTGGCATTCCTCCGCCAACGATGCTTGCCCGCATCGCCCTGACGTTATCTATGATTTTTACTCCTCGGGGGCAGTTGTTCTGGCACATTCCGCAGGTCGAGCAGGCGAAGAGCATGTTTTCATCCTCGAAACCCTCGATCCCCATCTGGCCGAGCCGCTGCATGTACCGTATGTTAAACTCTTCGCTGGTTTGGCCGGGCACCAGCCTCCAGGGGCACAGATTTGTGCAAAGACCGCACTGCATGCACCAGTTGATGGTCTCAGCCCCCATTTCAACTATATAATCCTTCATCTCCAGCAGGATGTTTTTCGGTTCCATTATCGCGTGCTCCTTGCAGTCTGATTAACTGGCGCCATGCGGATTCAGACCGAATCAATACCCTTTGTAGGGATTGGGTCCGATAGCCTGCAATCTTTCGGCAAAGCTATCCAGAATCTCCGGAATCCGGTTGTAATCGGTAATCGAAACCTGCTCAAGCCGTACACGATCTGACTCGAGGACGAGCCTGGTCAGGGTTTCCTGAATCTTGCTCATGCGGACGCTGGCAAGTTCGCTCCCTTTGATGAAATGACACTGGTAGTCGTTTCCATGCTTGCATCCCAGGAGCAGGATGCCGTCGATTCCCTTGGAGAGGGCGTCAGCGATCGAGACCAGGTTCATCGAACCCAGACAGCGCACGGACAGGAATCTTACCCATGGATTATAGGGGAGGCGCCCGATACCCGCCATATCCAGGGCAGGATAAGCGTCGTTCTCGCATGCAAGGACCAGGATTCTCGGTTTTTCATCATACTCGTCGGGCACATTGATGCTCTTAATCATGCTTCCAATCATGCCGACAGAGTAATTCTTAAATGAGATGATCCTTTCCGGACAGGCCCCCATGCAGACGCCGCACCTGCGGCAGCGGGTAGGATTGGGTAGAGGATTGGCCTTTTCATCTTCGTTTATCGCACCGAAGGGGCATTCCTCGGTGCAGCGCTTGCACTGAGTACAACGCTGCATGAAAAATTCCGGATAGCTCTGATCCCCGGCCCTGGGGTGGACGGCCTTTCCCTGTGAGGTCATTTCGACGCACTGAATAGCCTTCAGGGCCGCTCCCATTGCATCGGTCTTCGCCCGTTCGTAATCCATCGGTGCGCGAACAGAGCCTGCCGGATAGATGCCTGTGCGGCGCGATTCATAAGGAAAGCAGATAAAGTGGGAATCGGGAAATCCGTAATCGAGGGCGGGCAACTCCGGCCCCTGCCTGTATTGGAGATTGAGAAGGTTTGAAACGATAACGCTGTCGTCCGGGACCAGCGGTTGCTCCTCTTCTCCTTCCTGCGGGGCCTTCGCCTTGAAAGGCTCGCCCAGGGCACTGGTCGGGACCATGCCTGTCGCCAGCACAACCAGGTCGACGCTTTCCGACATGACCGGGGACCGGGTGAGCACGTCGTCTGAAGTTATCACCAAGCCGCCTGAGCCGTCATCATCTATGCCCGTAACGGCGCCCCTCACGAAAATCAAGCCATGTTTCTGGAGTTGCTTATACAGCAGTTCGTAATTTCCGGTCGAACGTATATCTTTATAAAAAATATAGACCTGCGTATCCGGATCGGCTTCCTTGAAGTATTTGGCTTGCTTCAGGGATTCAACGCAGCACGCGGACGAACAGTAGGGCAGGTGGTCCGGGTCGCGTGAGCCGGCGCAAAGAATGAAGGCGACGGATTTGACGGGCTGGCCGTTGGATGGTTTTTTTACCTCAGAGCTCTTGAACATAGCTTCCAGGTCCATGGCCGTGATAACGTCTGCGGATGCCCCGTAGGAAAGGTGCGCCAGCTTTGTGGCGTCATAGGGCACAGACCCGGTGGCCAGGATTATCGACCCTACCCGCTCGGAGTTAACCGATCCGTTCTGCTGAATCTCGACATCGAACGTGCATGGACCGCCGGAAATAGAGGCCACCCTGGCACCGGTATAAACCGCTATGCCAGGTTGGGCTGCCAGTGAGGCTGCAATCTCCTCCAAATCGAATTCCTGGAGGTTTTCATAGGGAGGCTCGCTCGGAGGGAGGCGGTGTACGACGTTTAGATAGCCGCCGAGCTTTTCTTCTTTTTCTACCAGGACGATTTCATATCCGGCGTTCGCGGCCTCCTTTGCGGCTGTCATGCCGGTGAGCCCGCCGCCGACGACCAGAATTCTCTTACTGAGGTTTTCCGCGATGAAAGGTCCGGGCGGCTCCGACTCCCGTACCCGGACAATACCCATCCTGAGAGCGTCCTGAGCCATCATGAGGGTGTCTTCTTCCCCTGCCGGCTGGGTCCATGCGACCTGCTCACGAAGGTTCACCCTTTCAATTACCTTATCCTGCGGGAAAGCAAAGGCGTCGGTCATCACCCGCTGTGAGCAGGCTGCGATCACTGCGCCGTTGATGCCTTCCCGGTCCATATCAGCCCCGATGAGTGAGACTCCTTCAGGTCCGCACAAAAACGGGTCCTGGCGGCAGATTGCGATCTTGTATTCAGAGGCTGTCGCAGCCAGAGCGTCAAGGTCCATGCTCGCGCCAATCCCGCAACCCGAACATATATATACGCCGATTTTGTTTTCCATCCTCTATCTCCTGCAAGCCTGGATAGCCCGAAGAACAGCGGCGGTGGCGTCCTGAACGCTCGATGCCACGTCGGCGGGGCTTTTTACGCATCCGGCGCCGATTATGCCGGGCGCAGTCCCATTTGCCAAAATGAACCCATATTCGTCATAGGCGGCCTCGGCCGGGATTTTGTCTTTGGCCGTACTCGGGACCATGCCGGCAGCTAGAACGACGAGATCGAATTCATCCCTGAGTATCTTGCCCGTCGCCTGGTCTTCAACCTGTACGGTAACCATTCCGGTTTCGGGATTTTCGGTGATCTCTCCGGCTTTGCCCTTTACCAGTGCAACGCGCTCATCTTCCTTAACGGTGTTGAAAAAGGCCTCGTACCTGCCGAGGGCTCGGATGTCTATATAAAAAATCGAAACGCTCGCCTCCTGATCCTGTTCGAGCAGGTAGGTCGCCTGCTTGAGGGAGGCGAGGCAGCAGACACCGGAGCAGTAGGGCAGGTAATTTTCGTCTCTTGATCCGGCGCACTGAACGAATGCAATCTTCTTCACGGGTCTCGCGTCGGAGGGTCTCGATATGACGCCTCCGGTCGGACCGTTTGCTGATGCAAGCCGTTCCATGACGACATTGGAGATTACATTGCGGTGCTTCCCGGCCCCGTAGTAGGAAATAGCGGACGCGTCGAAAGGCGTCCAACCGGTGGCCCATATTATTGCACCAGCCTTGACCTCTACAACGCGAGGGGCCATATCGAGCTCCACGGCCCCATATTCGCATGCAGCCTTTACGGTCTCAGCCTCGGGTGTGCCGATAATCTCCGGGGCGATCACGTAGCGCATCGGATATGCGAAGTCATGAGGGAGGTAGGCCGCTTTTACGGCGCTCAAGCCGTAATTGAAGGGATTTGGGACTTCCGTTTTGGCTGCTTGCGAGCATTTTCCGCAGGCCGTGCATTTTTCGTTCACGTACCGGGGATTGATCCGGATTGCGACCGTGAAATTGCCCGGTTCTCCATCGATTTTTTCCACCTCTGACATGGTCATGACCCGGATGAGCGGGCTATTGCGTATACGGCGGAAGTTTATTTCCAGTCCGCACTGGGGTGGACATAGCTTAGGGAAGTACTTGTTCGTGCGCGCGACCCGGCCGCCTAGTGAAGGTTCGCGTTCGACAAGGATTACCTGTAAACCAGCTTCGGCAGCCTCCACCGCGGCGCTCAACCCGGCTATGCCGCCGCCTGCGACAAGAATAGTCCGGTTGCCATTTTGAGCATCAGCCATACGATTCCTCCAGTTGTTCGGTTCGGTTCTCCGAAAAAGCCGACTTTTGGGAAATTACCTGATTCTGAAAGAAGCGGAAAACTGAAGAGATCCGGAAAAAGAGAGTAAATTAGCGTAACGTTGATCGGATTCAATAGTTCCGCGTAGGTATTCTGTCGATCTGCTCTTACTGGGAAAGCCTGTAATATTAACCTCGGAACACAGTCTTTTTCAAGGGTAAATAGCCCGTATCGAGCCTGGAAACATCAACGAAGGACCGGAAACAATGCTTTTAGCCGAAAATAGTGGATTGACAGCAGGCTTTTTGTTTCATCCAGTGCCTAATCATTAATGGGTATCGGCTTCGATTGGATTTTGAAAGACTCGATCGCCTCGCGCACCGCCTGAACGAACCATTGAAAAGATCGGGGACCGGTGCTTCCCTTTGAACGGCTTCTGAGCAGCCTGGCTCGCAAGCCTTCGCTGATCTCCAGTTGCACGCCCCTGGCACGCCTGCACCGGTTGCAAATGTTGCGCTTGTCCAGACCCCTTAATCGCGCCTCCATCCGAAAAGGATTTTCAGGTTTTTCCGCCGTGCCTGTAGCACCGGCTATAGGATAACCGTCTCCGGATTGCGGAGAAAAACTCCACGACCCGGGAGGTGCTTCGAATCCGGCAAGCCGCAGTTTTGCTTCGATGCATCGTATCAATTCGGAATCGAGTCCGCCGACATGGACAACTTCTTCTTGCCCGCTACTACCGTGTATCGAGATGATGGTTTCCGAGCGGCAAGCGATTTCAAGAGCGGAAGGCTCATCGAAGGCGGTGCTTGTAATATGGAGGTCCGCGTTTCCTGACTTCTTTATCCCTCTAAAGGTATAGAATGAGTGGTCAGTTCCCGCAATAGCATCCGCAATCTCGGAAGTCCCAGGCTCTATAAGCCCGCCATGAATGCTCAGTATTGCAATGCCGGACATGCAGTGCCGCCGGCGGACTTCGTAGCCGAAACCTATCGCCTCATGAACGCTCAGCTCCTCAAAGCACGAATACTTGTCCATTAATCCTGCTTCTTATACGTTCTTTTATCTCACCACAACAACGGTGCAGTTGGCGTAGCTCAAAACCCTTTTGGCGATAGATCCCAGTAACCACCTTTGCAGGAAACTCTCTCCGCGATGCCCTATCACTATAGCGTCAACTGCTTCTTCATTGGACAGAAGCACGATCTGTTCGGCCGGGTGACCAACCCTTACAAGAAACCTGGTATTGATGCCTGCGTCTGAGGCTTTGTCCTTCATAGCTCGAAAACGGCCTTCGTAGTATTCCTCTGCGTTGTGAAGGATATCCCCGACCTCAACGGCGACAGGCGGTTCAGGAAGTCGCGCGACTGACAAGACTATCATTCGGGCAGAGTATTTGGAAGCCATATCCAGGGCGAGATCAAATGCTTTCTCCGATTGCTTTGAACCATCATAGGCGACAAGAATCTTTTTCATAGCGTAAATATAAGCTCTCTTTCGAGCAGGTTCGCGGCAACACTCTTTTCGTCTGATTGACTCGATTTCGGAAAAATTACTTCAGTTGAGGCAGGTTGGAGATCATGCAAAAAAAGGAGACGCACTTTTCAGTGCATCTCCTTTTCTTGAATCAGGCGACAGGGATTTGGTTATTGGCCCGTTGCAGCGCCGTGCAGCTTGATCTCAACCTTTTCGTCAAGGCCTGCATAGTACTCACGAAGAATGACAAGCACTTCTTCCCGTCCGAAATGATCCGGAATCGGAGTTCCTTCGGAAAGACCTTTTCGCAGTGCGGTTCCGCTCAAAAGAACGCGGTCTGCCTTGCCGTGGGGGCAGGTCCTGAGGGATGCCATGCCGTCGCATTTATGGCAGTAGAAGGTCCAGTCGATTTTGAGCGGCGTGCACATAAGTGCTTTTCCGCCCGCCGGCTTGGGGATCTTGTCAAAAATGGTCTGGGCTTCGAACATGCCGTAGAAATCGCCCACGCCGGCATGGTCGCGGCCGATGATCATGCGGGAGCACCCATAGTTCTGGCGGAAGGTGGCATGAAGAAGGGCTTCACGGGGACCGGCATAGCGCATATCCAGCGGATACCCGCCCTGAAGAACCTTGTCCTCCACGAAGTAATTCTTAACTAAAGCATCGATACATTTTACGCGGACTTCGGCTGGAATATCGCCGGGTTTCAGGTTGCCGACCAGGGAGTGAATGAAAACGCCGTCGCAGACTTCGACAGCGATTTTGCACAGATATT
>JBKQLC010000058.1:0-13945 GCA_052147195.1 Syntrophobacteraceae bacterium | reverse complement strand
TCACCTCCAATATGGGATTCATCATGATCTGCTGTAGCATCACATTGAACCCTAAAACTCCCCTCCAAGCAGCTCCACAAAGAGCCACAGAAACACCTGTGTCTCGAAATCCAGTCACTTTCCTTTCGCTGACGATACCCCACCCAGCTCTTTCTTCCCATCCCGACTTCTCCGCTCGCTTGCCTCAATTATCCTCTCCTTTCACCCAATCACTGCCATATATCCTCCTGCGCTATCCTTTGAATCCCCATAGCCAAAGCACGATGACGCCACTTATTCCCTGGCCTTAGTTCATGATATCGATTACACGAATGCGCTTCGCGACTCGTACAATCGTCTATTTCATATATGACAGAAATTCCGGCTCTGCGGAAATCAACAGTGGCAAGAAGGGTTAACTTTCACTAAGCCTCCGCTGATGGTGATTTTGAAAGATTTATGACGTACAGCAGTGAGAATTATGAGCCTCCAGTTGGCACCTATTCTGCCGAGAGATATTCCATTATTGAGACCACCGGGAAGGGATCAGACTGGGTTTGGATCAGGAAGATCAGGTGGGGTTTCTGAGGGCTATCCTATGACTTGCGATCATGTGGAAAGGGTCAGCCGCGATTTGGGAAAATGGGGTCGCGTCCGCCCCCCATTTCCGACCATCACAGCCCTCGATTCAATTCGTGGCGCTCGTGGCTAATACTCTCAATCTATTCAGGAAGAACTGCTCTTTTTCTCGCTGCCCCAGGGCCCTGTGGCAGGCTGCGATCTGTTGAAGGGCATTTGGTGAGTGCTGGAATTTCATCAGGATCGAGAGTGCATCGCTGAACTTTCCAAGGTTCATGTAGCTCACACCCAGGCAGATATGCAGCGGTTCACTCCCCGGGAAAAGTCGGATGCCTTCCGTAAGCAACTCAATCGATTCCCTGTACTCCCGATTCCTCTGCTTGATCATTGCCAGTCCCAGGTAGGCCCTGGCGTCAGGGGAATAGCACAAGGCTCTCTTGAAAAGCCTGACAGCAATCGCTTCCTTATCCGGTATGGCTTCGATCGCGGCATAATCCCCATGACTGAAAGTCATTCCAAGTCTTGAGAGGAAATCGGCGTGCAAAGGGTGGAATTCCCCGATATCTTCGAGTTCTATTGCATCTATAAAAGATGGAAGGCCTTCATAGAAGGCCTTCCTCAACCGGTCCCTGAATGCCAGAACCTCCTCGTTCGCCAGGCCCGGATCCGTTTCGAGGTAAAGTATATCCTCTATGGGATTGAGCCAAACCTCATCCGTGATCTGCATTCTTTCTTTTACGTCGTCGTACAGGGCCGTACCAGGGAAAACCCGCAAGACATAGAAAAGAACGCTCAGAGGCTTAATCTCACGAATGAGTTTCTCGGTTTCGCTTATCGTTGCCTGCGACTCACCCGGGCACGCATAGATGATGTAGGCGCGGGCCAGGATGCCAAAGCGCGTCGTCAGGGAAAAAGCCCTCTCGACCTGCTCGTTTCTAATCCTTTTGTTAAGCTTCTTTCGTATCTTTTCAGATCCGCTTTCAACCCCGTAACTGATCTGAATGCATCCTGCCTTTCGCATCCAGTAGAGTATTTCTTCATCCACGTTGTTGACGTGGGAAATGGCGTACCATGATATGGAGAGGCCA
This sequence comes from Syntrophobacteraceae bacterium, assembly GCA_052147195.1. Classification (GTDB taxonomy): domain Bacteria; phylum Desulfobacterota; class Syntrophobacteria; order Syntrophobacterales; family Syntrophobacteraceae; genus SbD1. The sequence continues at coordinate 12,299 of JBKQLC010000058.1, read as the reverse complement.
CGGCTCAAGATTTCTTTGCAGACAGCTATCGCCAGGTCTTTTTTCATCGTGAAGATGTCGTCCGAGATGTAGAAAAAGCTAATCCCCTTCCGATAGAGAAGCTCCAATTGATCCACGAAATACGAAACGGAATGGAACCTCACCTTATGTCCCCAGAATCGAGGCGATCCGCAGTAAGTGCAATTCCCGGGACAGCCCCTGGTCAAAGACAGGTGATTGTAAGTGAAGTACCTGGCAGGGTTGGGCAGTTTGTCCAAATCTTGAATGGGATCGGCAGGCGCTGTTCGAACGATTTGGGACCCATTTCTGAAAGCGATCCCCCTGATGGCGGCGAGATCGCCCCGGGAGCCATTGTCGAGGAGTCTGACCAACTGCAGGAAACTATATTCTCCCTCTCCCAGCACGACATAGTCAATCTCCCGGAAGTTCCGCAGAAAATGGTCCCAAAGGAACGTCGCGCCCACTCCGCCGAAAACGATCTTTGCGTCCGGGTTTACTTCCTTCACGATTCGCGCTGTCTCGATGCCACCCCAGCGATTGGCATTGAATACCGAAAGTCCAACAATGTCGGCGTTCTTCTGTGCCAGTATCTCCCTTATTCCTTGAGGGTTGCTGCCGCTACGGTAAAAATTCAATATTTCAGCGTCGTAACCCTCGTGGAGCAGAAGTGCGGCAAGGTAGTAAAGCCCTATCGGGACAGCGCTGATGTTCTCCTCTTCGTTACGCTCCTCGAGAAAGTACGGATAGATGAGCAGAATCTTCATAGCTCTCCCATTTCCTGGCGGAGGTCCGCTGGACACAGGCCGAAGCGTCGGGATCTGTTAACCGGTGACACGAGGTGTCGTGCTGAATGCCTAGCTGGTGCGAACGTAGTTATCACTCCCCAGTGTAACCGGCGTATTTCATATATGGGAACCATATTTTTACCCTCGAGAAATGACAATGGGTCCATACCGGACGTTATCTGGAAGAATCCATAGGATTTTCGCAGGTAGTGGAGCTGAAACCAGATGCTCCAGTGTTTTCATAACTAGCGCTGGGCCTGTTCAATGCCGAATTAATCAGAAAGGTTTCTGCTCCATGCCTGAGCACTCATTTGAATTGGGTCCCAGGGACTGCTCAATGGTGGCGTGTAGCTCAAATCAAGGTCATTTAGCTCATCGATGCGCATGCGGTTATATATGGCCGATGCAAAGACGTCGATTCGCTTTGATACCTCTGAGCGCTTGTGTCCCAGCATCTGGGCTCCCAACAACTCTTTACCGGTACGATTACCGGTGAGGCGAATGTATAGCTTCTCGGCGCCCGGATAGTATGCTTTATGGTCCCAGGTCTCAAACTCGACCGTAAACGGGTCAAACCCGGCAGCAACCGCTTCTGAGTCGCGCAGCCCTGTCCGTGCGGCAACCAGATCAAATATCTTTACCGCCTGGGTCCCAAGAGATCCTTGAAACTTGCGATTTCCTCCCACCGCATTTTCCCCCGCCACTCGGCCCTGCTTGTGGGCCGTTGTACCGAGCGGCATATAGGTGTATGAGTTCAGCAATCTATGCCAGGTTTCCACGCAATCTCCGGCGGCAAAGATATCGGGCACGTTGGTCCGCATGAAATGATCTACCTTGATAGCCCCCTTGAGTCCGATTTCAACGCCCGCAGAACGGGCAAGTTTGCTGTTCGGTCGGGTACCGACGGCCACAAGAACCATATCCCCAACAGCGGAATAATTGTTGGAACCTGAGATGATTAGTTTACCCTCTGACTGCACGACCCCCGTGACTGCAATCCCGGTAGCAATCCTCACTCCGTGAGCTTCAAGTTCTGTCCGGACTTTCCCGCCGAATTCCGGATCGACCGTGGTCAAAACTGTATCGAAAAATTCTACTACCGTTACGTCAATCCCCCGATAGGTGAGTGCATCGGCCATTTCCATTCCGATATATCCGCCTCCAACGATGATCGCGGAGCGTGGCTGCCGCTCATTAATGTACTGCTGCATAGCAAAAGCTTCATCCATCCAGCGCAGCAGGAAAACCCCCGGTAAATTGATCCCGTCAACCGGAGGTCGAATCGATTCGGCGCCGGTCCCGATAATTAGCCGATCATACATCAGGTTCTGCGTGGTTCCTTCACGGTTGCTTAGGGACAGCAGCTTGGCAATCGGATCGATGGATGAAACTGAATGTTCAAGGAGCAGGCGGACACCCGCATTTTCGATATCCGAAACAGTCCTGTGGGCAAGCGTATGCCAGTCATCAACTTCACCGCTCAGATAGAATGGCAGGCCGCAAATACTGAAATTCGGATACCGGTCAGCAACCACAATGGTCACTTCGCTCGCAGGATCGAGTTCTCTAGCTCGAAGGGCGGCGCTAATCCCTGCATCGCTGCCTCCGATGATGAGGATGTGGGGCATAAAACTCTCCTTTGACGCACAACCAGCGGTTATCGCATCTAAACCTCTTCTTCAGATTTTGCACGTCACATGGCAAACACCGGTTGGTGTCTCAATGGCATATGGAAAGTATTTCCGCTTAAACCACAAGGCCACATTGACCAGGGCAATTAAAACAGGCACCTCCACAAGAGGTCCTATGACTGCCGCGAAAGCCTGCCCCGAATTGATTCCAAAGACCGCCACGGCCACTGCAATCGCAAGTTCGAAGTTGTTGGAGGCAGCGGTAAAGCTCAAGGTCGTGGATTGCTCGTAAGTAGCCCCGACTTTCATAGAAAGAAAGAACGAAACAAAAAACATGATGATGAAGTAAACGCAGAGCGGGATAGCAATCCGAATGACATCGAAGGGCAACTGGACGATGTACTCTCCTTTGAGGGAAAACATGACCAGGATGGTAAAAAGCAGGGCTACGAGTGTGATGGGACTTATCCGGGGGATGAACTTCTCCTCATACCACCGCAAGCCCTTTGTTTTGAGTCCCACGAACCTGGATATCATGCCGCCAATAAAGGGAATGCCAAGATAGATGAAGACGCTTTCCGCGATTTGTTTGATCGAGATGTCAACTATCGCGCCAGTCATTCCGAGCAGCCGAGGGGCCAGGGTGATGAAGATATAGGCATATACGGAAAAAAAGAGGACCTGAAAAATTGAATTAAACGCCACCAAACCTGCGCAATACTCGCGGTCACCCGCCGCGAGGTCATTCCACACGATTACCATTGCAATGCAGCGTGCAAGGCCTATGAGAATGAGGCCAACCATGTATTCGTGATAGCCGGAAAGAAATGTGACGGCAAGGAAGAACATCAGGATGGGGCCGATTACCCAGTTCTGGACCAGCGAAAGAGTGAGGACCTTGAAATTTCGGAATACCTGGCCCAACTGCTCGTACTTCACCTTTGCAAGAGGGGGATACATCATGAGAATCAGGCCGATCGCGATCGGAATATTGGTTGTCCCCACCTGGAAATAGTTGATCACGTTCCTGATATTTGGGAAAAGATAGCCTCCACCCACTCCAACAAACATGGCAAGAAATATCCAGAGCGTCAGAAAGCGATCCAGGAAGGAAAGCCGCCTGGTAATTGATTCCGTCATGATAGCCTCCATTTCTGAGAAAATTATTCTTGAGAGATTCCCTTTTCTTCGATCCAAAGCTTGATGCGCTTCTCAATTTGATCCCGCACTTCACGGAATTTCTGCAACTTTTCTTCCTCTGATCCTCCGGTTGCCGCCGGATCATCAAAAGCCCACGACAACCGGTGGCTGATTCCGGGAAACGTGGTGGGGCAGTTTGCTTCCGCTTCAGCGCAAACCGTGATCAAATAGGTGAAACTCATCTTGCCGAGAAACTCTTTAACGCTTTTTGAGCGTTGGCCTGAAAGATCGATGCCGATCTCTCGCATCGCGCGTTCGGTATAAGGATTTACAGCGCTGGGCTGAAGTCCCGCACTATAAGCTTCCAAATGCCTCCCGGCATACTTTCGCAGGAAAGCCTCCGCCATCTGGCTTCGAGCGGTATTACCAGTACACAAAAATAGTACGCGCTCTTTCTCCACGGCCTGCTCCTCTTAAAGAACCCGGGAGTGATTACACAAACTTCCTAATTGCATCGCGCACACGTCTGTAAAGCGCCATCGCTTCTTCTTCAGTTCGCGTGAGCTTATGAAACATAGGGAAAGATCGCTCTTTTAAGGAGCAGATCGTCAATTCCTCAATTCCGGTTTTGAATCGGGCACGGGCGCTGTCGCACACTGTTGACAGCCCCGACAGGACCAGGGGGCCGTCTGTCTCCCCAAGGAGCCGTCTTTCTTGACCTGTCCCGGCTTTGCGCACTTTCTCCAACAGCCAGGTCGGCGCCGCAAAGGCATTTACGGTGAAATCTGCCACTTCACAAGGATCGTTCATGTTGCAGCGGAGCGAATTAGCGAGATCCAAAAGCATCCCTATTGTTCAAAATAAAAAGTGGGGCCAGAAATCCCGATACGGGTCCGAGCAGCACATCCCAACCCGTCAATTGTCGGATAGGATTTTTCTCCTTATCGGCTAGACCCGGAATGACCATAACAGTTCTGCCGACCCTTTGTTCAATGGCATTTTCTTTCAGCGTCTTCCATATCTCTGTGGCTTTGAACATCCGCTCATGGACGGCATTATCAACGGAATATCCATGGGTAAAAGTCGGAAGCAAAAAGGTGCTCGTTCCGGTGATTTCAAGTATTTCCTTCATGATACGCACTGTTTCTCGGAAATTGCTGGTGACCAGAACTGGCGAACCCTTATCAGGGTTGTTTATTTCGATGAGAGTACAAGGTTCCTGCTCCATCATAATATTGTAAGGAATGGGGTCCTTGTTGATTTTTAGAATAGCGCCGAGAATTTCGGCAAATTCACTGCCCAGATCGGGACAGATGGATGCCCTTGCTCGCCTTTCGATAAGAACCTCCGCAAACTCAATACAACTCGCAAATCCACACCTGCCGCAATCTGTCGCCGGTAAAAGTTCTGAAAGTTCTTCGGCGTCCGGCGGATAGATTTCTGCCATTTCTTGTTGCACTATCATAGCGTCACTCCTTAATATTCATGGGATCGATGGCCTGGTTTTTTCAGTGCCTGGTCCATCCTTCGGCCCATATGGCTGCGGCAAGAATTTCCTGTGCACGAGAACAGAATTCTCAACTCCGCATGCATATATTCAAGTTCTCCATACAGGTCACTCCGGACGCGTTTCCATGACCTCCATGCCGTATGCACTGATTCTATCGCCCAACTATCATTCGAAATTGAACTGCTCGATGTAATCCTCAAGTTTTCGTCTGTGCTCGGCTATAAGCATAGGGCAATCCTCGGCGTCTTTGCCTCCCTCAGCAACCTGCGCGGCAAATACCATACAGGTTGGCTGACCGCACTCGCCACAGTTGGTCTTGGGCAGCAGTCTCAGGATTTCGAGTACCTTTGGCTTTGGAGCACTTTCGAAACGGGGCTGAATTTCTCCCCGTCGCTCCCAGATATCGTTGATTTCCTGCCGGAGCCATTCGACGATTTTCTCCCCCTCCGATTTGTCACTGAGGGCATTTACGCAGATTTTCCTCGAATGAATCGCGATGAGTTTCCCATGCAGCTTGAAAGAAACGCAGGGAGGGTCATTGATGTACTGGAAACCCCCAAGGACGGCATTCAGATATGGAATCACTTCACTTATGTCCTGATCGAGATGGGCTACCAGGTGTACCGACTGGGCCTCTGGTCTACACTCGGGGCGGACAAATTCCTTGGTGTAACTATTGAGTAGCATCGGGACACCTCCTTAATCGCAAGACTGTCGAACAAAGGCTTTCATCCCGGCAACTGGGCCTTTTTGACGGCTTCTTTCACCATAGAGACTTCTTCCGGTTTAAGGTCCAGGTCCTTGTTCTTTTCTAGGCCCAGGTCTGTCAGGACCAGGTAGGACTTAAGCGGGACGTGCGCCTTCTCAAGGCATGCCTTGGCGCACCCGATGGAACAGCCGTCGATTGCGATCATTTGCGGGATATCACGCGCCGACTGGACAAATCCGCTAAGCTCGCCGCCAATTCCTGCCAGGCAAAACATTTTACCAAATCCTTCCCGAGTCAGCTCGACAGCGGCCTGATTGGATAATTGCCCAACATTGGAGCCGCCCGAGCAAGCCAGGATCATCACATTGCTTCCAGATGCGCAACAGTCATTAGCCATGGATTCCTCCTACTGTATCTAACGTTACATTCCCAGCCAGCTTTTCACTTCAGGTTTTGTAGGGACTTTGCCTGTCAGCTTTACCCGGCCGTCAACAACGACGGCGGGAGTACTGAAAATACCCAGTTTTGCAATCTCCGCTATATCCGTGACGTACTCCACTACAGCATCGGAACCTGTTTCAGCGATAACCTCTTTGACCAGTTTCTCAGTCTCGTGACATTTCTTACATCCGGGACCAAGTACCTTAATGTTCATCTTTGTCTCCTTGCTTTCGCCGGCTCTGCGACAGACGCCGAGTATTAAATCAGCACATTAAACAGGTATCCGACAATGATGATACCTACGGCGACTACACCCGTAAAAACCAGAATGAGCCTCGGCTTGAGGACTTTGCGCAAAATGACCGTCTCAGGAAAAGAGATTGCCACCACCGACATCATGAATGCGAGCACTGTTCCCATCGCCGCACCCTTCTCTATGAGGGCGGAGACTACGGGTATTATTCCTGCTGCATTAGAGTAAATGGGGATGCCGATCAGCACCGCTGCCGGCACAGACCACCATGCCCCTTTACCCATGACAGAGGCCAGATATCCCTCCGGAACATAGCCATGAATGCCAGCCCCGACAGCAATCCCCAATATGACGTATATCCACACCTTGCCGACAATGTCGCGCACGGCTTCGAGACCAAATTGGATGCGATCTCCGAAACTCTTCCGCCCCTCGTCATATACGCCGCTCTCACCTACCTGGATTTTGTAAACCCAGTCCTCGAGATGGCGCTCCATCTTAAGACGGCCAATCGTCCAACCGGCAAGCATCGCAATTATGAGTCCCGTGCCCATATAAATCGCAGCAATTTTCCAGCCGAAGAGCCCGTAAAGCAACACCAGCGCTATTTCATTGACCATCGGGGCGGAAATGAGAAATGAAAAGGTCACCCCGAGGGGTACGGAAGCAGTGAGGAAGCCAATGAAAAGGGGAACCGCCGAGCAGGAGCAAAAAGGGGTCACGATTCCAAGCATGGCAGCCAGCACATTTCCTACCGATTCGCGCTTTCCGGCGAGGATCTTGCGTGTGCGTTCCGGGGTGAAATAGGAGCGAATGATTCCCACCCCGAAGACCACCAGAACTAAAAGCATGAACACTTTGGGCGTGTCGTAAAAGAAAAACTCTATAGAGCTTCGGAGATGTTCAGTGTTCCCGATAGACAAATTGTGGATGGACAGAAATTGTACAATGTAACGAGCCAACCAGCCCGCAAATGGCTCCAGGCTTTTATAGATAAACCACCAGGTCACCAGCATAGGGATCCCAAGCAGGATATATCTGGCAGTTATCATCGTGTTCCTCGATAGGGCATCCTTCTTCACCATCACGGGTGCACCCATGTTGCAGCCACCATCACAGGCAATGGTCTTTTCCTGGATCGTTTTCATCACCTATTCCCTTGCTTTGGTCCCATCATGCTTAACGTTACGCCGGTTCGGATTGAACTACTGTTGTTATGATTTTCTTCCCAAAGATTGGTTGGCTTCTATCAACCATTTCCTGATTCTGTCCCTCGGAGGAACGCTTCCCACGGAGACCGCCTTACCGTTTATAAGAAGCGCCGGGGAGCCCATAATGCCGTATCGGGCGATCTCCTTGATATCTGTCACATGATCGACCCCTGCAGGGAGATTGATCTCCGTAAGGACTTCCATGATCATTCGCGTCAAGGAGTGGCACTGATTACACCCTGTGCCCAGGATCTTGATATCGAGCCCCTCGGAAATATCTTCCGTGTAGGGCTGCCCAAGGAACTTCCGAAACTCCCGCACAAAAGCTTCGCCATAGTCCTCTTTTGCGGTGCTCGGGATGTAGTTACCCCGTCCCAGCCGATCGAGCATGAAAGAACAAAGCTCATCATCGGTCTTGTCTGCATGAGTCCTGGCCATTTCTTCCATGAGCTGCTTAATGCCGATAATACTGACCCCAAATTTTCCAATTTTGATCTGCGTGATATCTTTTTCCGCCATGTCCCATCCTCAAGGCTGAAGATATTCCAACCTCTCCCTGAAATTCTGCGTGGAGAAGATTTGCACATTTGGTCAAATAAGCAAGTTACAGCCAAAAAAAACTTAACCTACCTCGAAGAGACTACCTTCGATTGGCTGAGCATCTTGATCTGCTCTTCCAATCTCTTACCGACGAAATCCTCGACGCAACTGAGGAAGTTCGCAACACACTTCATACGTAAAGAGTAGTAGATGTTAGTACCTCTCCGCTCATCCTGTAGGATTCCAGCTTCCTTCAGTATGTTCAAGTGCTTGGAAATCGTTGAAATGTCAGATCCAACCATCGCCTGAAGTTCACATACACACCGTTCACCATCAAAAAGGCCTTCGACCATTTTGAGTCTGCTCGGATGCCCGAGAGCCTTAAAAATTTTGGCGCGCAGTTCAAGGTAATAAGCGTCACTGTCCATATCTTTTCCTTTTTGGCAGAATAGCAAAATTCAATGCCAAACGTCAACTGAATTTCTTGTCCTCGAGAGTTCCCTTGATACGCGGTTTCCTGGTGCTGCCCCGCCCTATAGAAACGGTCATGATGATTTTGCATCACTTTTGCGCAAAAGCCTCTCGATTCCACCCTGCCATTCCGTACTCTCCCAAACAGGCCTGAAGCAGGCGATCTCCCACTTTTCTCGGTTTTCCGTTCCTACTAACAGGTCAACTCGGCTTCACCGCGCTCACCTTAATGCTGGCAACCGATCCGGATATCTCTTTTGCATGATCTGAGATGATGCCGGCATCAGAGTAGATTGCCTTGGCTACCGGATCGTTTACGGCCTGTTCAACAGGGTAAACATCTTCACCGACCACTTTTAAATCACGGAAACCTGCATCTGTTATGGCTGCAAGATATTCATCTTTCATCACGGCTCCGGCAATACAGCCGACATATGCTTCGACAGACTGCCTGACGATTTCGGGCAAGGGTTTCAGCAAAACGAGATCGGAAACCATCAGCCGGCCGCCTGGTTTCAACACTCGAAAGGCTTCTTTGAATACCTTTCCTTTTTCAGGTGATAGATTGATAACGCAGTTTGAAATGATGACACCCACCTCATTATCAGAAACGGGCAGGTTCTCAACCTCACCCAACCTGAACTCGACGTTTTGAAAGCCGCCCTTCTCCTCGTTTGCTTTCGCTTTCTCGACCATCTCAGGTGTCATATCGACCCCGATGACTTTTCCCGCTGTTCCAACTCTGGATGCAGCCAGGAAAGCATCGAACCCTGCTCCGGAGCCAAGATCGAGCACGACATCGCCTTCCTTCAGCGAAGCAAGTGCCACTGGATTCCCACAGCCAAGTCCCAGATTTGCCCCTTCGGGTACTGAATTCAAGTCCCTGTCGCCGTAACCTACTTTTTTACTCATGTCCTCTGCACTGCCACCGCAGCAAGACTTCCTCGTCCCGCAGCACGGTGCGTTTTGGAGAGCGACTTTGGCATAACGTGATCTAACGATCTCTTTGATTTTTTCAGCTTTCATCTGTCATTCTCCCATGACCTCCCGATACTGTGCAAAAACTCTTCCTGCGGAAACCAGCATGACTATGGACTGAATCGCTCCAAGCTCCTCATCCGATACTCCCTTTTCCCTGGCAACCCCAGAGAGCATCTCCATTCAGGGATAGCACCCGACGGCCATCGCCGCTCCCATTTGGATCATGAAAGTTGTCTTGGGATCTATGATTCCATTGTTGACGACTGTATTGCGAAAATCGGCAAAACTTTGATTCACCTGCTTTGGAATCATGGTCTTCTCCTTCTTGGTGAATATCGCAGGATTGCCCCACTGTTCATTCCAAGCTGATGCTCTTCAGTACGGGGCCGAGAAATTCCTTTACGCGTTCAGCCAGAGCATCCGCCTTAATGAGCGTAAAGCAGCAAACCTCTCCGTCCTTGTGCCAACTGATAAGGGCCAGCTTGTCTCCTGCGCGGATTTTGGCCCTTTCGCGAAACTCCTTGGGCAGCACCATCTGTCCCCGTTCATCGACGGTAATGAGCGATTCGACTGTGCAGCAGGTTTCTTTAGTGTCTGAAGCACAACAGGATTCGCCCTTGTTCTTCTTTGCCATATGCTATCCTCCTGAATTTATCAATTTTAACTGATTATACTGACAATATAGAGATAACTGACTTATCAGTACAATCAGTCCGTTTGTCAAGTCAAAAATGTGCAATGAAGCCAAAAAACCAATTAAACAGCGCCCGGACAATTACCTGCAAGGGATTTCCGAAGGGGAAATGTTTGGTGGCATCGCATTTGATGAAATGCGGCATCCTGCCCCGATGCCAAGGGGCAGAATGTCGGTGCGCTCCTGCTAAAAATATTTTTCGGCAACCTGCTCTGCGACGTTCCTGGCGTTGGCACTGATCTGAGAATCCGACATTTCATCCACTCCGAAAAGGTCCTGGTCGTATTCAAAAAGCTTATCGGTGAATACCCCTTCGGGTTCCAGGTCAGGAAAGGCCCCTTTGGTCAGGCGTGTGGCGCACGCCATTCCGCACCCATCTAAAATCAGCACCCTGTTTGCCCTTTGCACCAAATCGCGCATGCCTCCGGCTTCTTCCAGCAAACCACCGTGGCAAATACGCACTGCTTTATCAGGGACCAGCTTGTGAGCGATCAGATTCGCCGCCCTTCTTGCAGTTTCGCCTTTGAGGCACATACCCTCACAGCAGATCACCGCATCTTTGGGCGGAGTGGACAACTGTTTCTGCGCATACCGAAGGCCTGCAGCGCACGAACGTTCTGCCAGCTCAATCTGGATTGTCTTAGCCATTGTGCTTCTCCTCTTAGATAAGCCTGTCAGGCTCAGATGCGTATCAGTCATTTCGGGGCATTCTGGCCTTGTTCTTCGGTAGGCCTTCGTTTTTCAGTCTGATCCGGGCGGCACTGCTGAATCATCTCAATCATCATTTCCGCGCAGGTACAGCAGGAACCGCCTTTTTTAGACATCATGTTCCGCATCGTCTCCGGCATCCCGGCAAAGCAACCGGAAGGCATTTTGCGTCGCTCGGTATTTTGATCTGCCATTGAAATCACCTCCTCTCCTTATTTCTCTCAGACACAACGTCCTACCGGACACTTGGACGCTTTGATTTGCAATTAAGACGAAATGATGGAGAGGAAGGTTACAGATCGCGAGCATTTGAGGAAAAATGGGCATGGCCCCAATTGGGGCCATGAGACATTCATATCGAGGATCCGGGGCTGGACTCTGGTATTGCGATTATTGCTTTTTCTCCACGACTCGTTCGGGGGCATCAAGCGGCACCACGGACCTGCTGTCCGCACCGCGAAAGCAAGAGGAACGATCCTTCATTCCACACATGCACCTTCGCATCATGAAAAGGCAGAGAGCCATCATGACAATCGGAAATATCCACCACCATCCGAGGCCAAACCAAAAAGGGAAGCAGCCTATCATTTCATTCCTCCTCTAATCTGTAGGATTGCTTAGAAATGTACGGGGTTCATCGGTTGCTCCCGTCCTCCGGTTCACAGGTAAGCACATTTCTCTCATCCACTTCGAACCTACACTTTTTTTCGAGCAACGCCCGCAATTCCTTCCTGGCACGGTGCAGTCTCACCTTTACGTTCTCGACGGTCGTGTCCAGTATATCTGCGATCTCACAGTGGCTGAGTTCCGCCATGTCGAATAGTGTGATAACACTTCGAAAAGATTCGGGCAGAAGCCTCACTACGTCCTGAACGCACGAACTCATTTCGTCCTGTTCGAGTCTTTTCTGAACCATGGCCTCTTTGAATACATGTCTTGCTTCGTCAAGCTCGCATTCATGCGATGAGGTTCTTTTCAGGTTGCGAAAATGATCCCGGCAGAGGTTGTGCGCAATGCGAAAAATCCATGAAACCAGTTTGGACGAATCTTTCAGCGTATTGAGGTTTTTTTGGACTCGAATGAATGTTTCCTGGGTAAGATCATCTGCAGCCCACTCGTCCCGGACCGTGGCAAGAATGAAATTTCTAACCCTTTGGTAATACTGATCGTAGATTCCGAAGAATTCCATTGCCGCGATCCTGTACGAATCATTTGCAGCAGGGAT
>JBKQLC010000057.1:0-3755 GCA_052147195.1 Syntrophobacteraceae bacterium | reverse complement strand
ACTCAATTAATTGATGATCTCCGCGAGGTTCAATCAGCATTTCCAAAACTATCATAAGAATAAGCACTTGATTGTTCTTATGAAGTAATGCATGTTATATTAACATGTAATATGAATAAGCAAGTATATCCTTTTAAATAGTATTTTATAAAAGGAAGTGGAAAAATGAGCTTCGAAATAAATCGAAATATTTTAATCGCTGTGGATGAATCTCAAAATGCGCAGCGCGCAGTAATTTATGTTGGGAAACTATTAGGAGGAATTAAAGGGTTTAAAGTTACAGTTTTGCATGTTATTCGCGAGCCTGAAGAAGATTATTTCCCAAAAGACGCTGATAAAGATCAATGGTATAATGAATATCGCCAACGGGTTGATCAGATACTTGAGAAGTATCGCAATATTTTAATTGATGCAGGATTTAATCCTGAAGATGTATCAACCCATTCAACTATCCGATATTGCCCTTCAATGGCAGAATGTATTCTTGCAGAAAGAGATAATATGGAGTATAGTACCTTAGTCGTAGGAAGGAGAGGACTCACTCATAAAGAAGAATTCTTATTCGGAAGCATTTCAGGAAAAATCGTCAGAACTGCTAAGAACTGTACGGTCTGGGTGGTTCAATAGCCCCAGTAGCTACAGAATATTATTAAGCATTTTTTTGTATTGAAAACCACTGCTGTCCTGTTACATCGAAAGACTTCCTTCGGACCCACCTCACGATAACGCCCTTGTCCTTTTTCCGACCGATGGCACTGCGTAAACATGGTGTGAGGACTTGCACCTCACAAGCTCTTCGCAATGCCCGGCACAGGCAGTATGATTTCCACATCTTGAACTGCGGATTGTTTAACGAGTAGAAGAGCCCTGCTAAATTTTGATAATTCTCGGACCATGAAGAAGATAGATTGTTCGCTTCGCCACTCAGGAGTGGATTACAAATTAATTATGATATGTAGCTGCCGAATCAAGCGTCTCGCGCCGGGAGGACCTTTCGAACCAACTCGGCTATTTGTTTCATGCTGAACGGCTTCATTGCCAATTCCACACCAAGGTCCATGGCGCCTTTCTCCGTAACCTTCTCACTGAATCCCGTACAGAGGATAATTGGTATATCAGGCTCAATCCGGCGGATTTCTTTGGAAAGATCTATTCCAGTCAGGTTCGGCATCGTGTAATCCGTAATGATCAGGTCGAACTCGCCGGGCCTGGAACGAAAGATCTCGAGGGCACGCAGACTATCTGTCTCCGGGGTAACGTCATAGCCCAGTTCTTCGAAAACTGCGGTTTCCATTTCAACAATGCTCTGTTCATCATCTATGAGCAAAATCCTCTCTGTGCCGGTCGGCAGCACCTGTCTGGTCTCAACGATTGGATCGACCATTGCTTCCATTGCCGGGATGTAAATGCAAAATAAAGTACCTTTCCCCGGTTCGCTCTGGACGGTGATAGCCCCCCCTTGGCGTTTGACTATCCCATGAACAACAGCCAGCCCGAGCCCGCTTCCTTTTCCTACTTCCTTGGTTGTGAAATAGGGGTCGAAAATGCGCTCCAAGGTGCGTGCATCCATCCCACAGCCCGTATCTGAAATGGACAATTTCAGGTACTGTCCAGGCTTGAGATCAACAATCAACTGACCGTCCAAATCACTTTTGTTCAAATCCACGCGGGACAGCCTGACTTCCAGAACGCCCTTGTCTCCCATTGCATGGGCAGCGTTTGTGCAAAGATTCAGCAATATTTGGTGTATTCGGGTTGGATCAGCCAACGCCACACCTTTTGCAATGTCCTGCCTGATTTCGATCGAACTTGGCAGCGAAGCACTCAATAACTTCAGAGCTTCTTTGACTATCGAGCCAATCTCTACCGGCATTTGCTGCTGCTCTTTACCTGCTCGGCCGAATGCCAGAATCTGTTTGACGAGATCTCTTGCTCTCGTTGCAGCATTCAGTATCTGTTCCAGTCCATACCTCATCTGAGTGGACTGCGGCATGTCGCTGAGAGCCAACTCCGTATAACCGATGATAGGGACCAGAATGTTGTTGAAATCATGGGCTATTCCCCCTGCAAGTGTTCCGATCGATTCCAGTTTCTGAGCTTGGAAAAGCTGCGCTTCCAGCGTCTTGGTTTCAGTGATGTCGATGACAATGCCCCTGATCCCTACCGGCTTTCCATCGCGGACCTTTGCTGCAGAGCGAATGATAGCGGGAAAGGTGCTCCCGTCTTTTCTTAATGCTTTGTACTCATTGCCCCCGGTCTTCTTCCCACTAATGATTTTTTTTGCATTCTCCATAGCTCTGGGGCGGTCTTCGGGAGATATCATCTCAAAACCATTCATGCCCCGTTCCAAGTCCTCCTGCGAATACCCAAAATGATCAAAAGCATTCAGATTGGCAAAAGTAAGATCCCCACTAATGTCCATTTCAAAAATCGTTTCTGGCAGCAACTCGGCTAACTCGCGGAACCTCTGCTGGCTTTCCCGTAGTGATTCCTCTGCACGCTTCTGCTCAGTGATGTCCTCAACAAAACCTTCGAGATACAAAAGCTTTCCCTCTCTGTCACGTACCGCCCAAACATGAAGGTTACCCGTGAAGATGTTCCCGTCTTTCCGTCTGTAACGATTCTCGGCATGGACTGGCCCATCGGCATCTAAAATTATACGCAGGATTTCATTTCGGCGTGAAGGATCGGCGTAGAGGTCAACGACCACATCGTTTACTTGCCTCTTCGCCTCCTCCGGCGAATTAAAACCAAACATCCTGGCATAAGCCGGATTCACATGGATGAGCTTTCCTTCAGGGGTAGATCGGAAGATGCCCAACACGGCGTCTTCAAACAGTCTCCTGTACCTATCCTCGGTGAGAAGCAGGGACTCCTCGGTTTGTTTGTGCTCGGTGATATCTCTAACCACGGTTATGAGTGCGTTCTGGCCGTTTTCTTGATGCAGCATGGTATCTGCCGCCTGGATATAGACGGCAGCTCCATCCTTTCGCCGTCGTTTACATTCTCGTGGCCTGGTGAGGTTTTTGTTAAGGAGACGTGTATAAGTTTCCTTGGCAGTGCCTACTTCATCCAGCGGCAATATTACCGAAAAATTGCGCCCTATCAGTTCTTCTTTCTCGAAGTCAAAGATACGACAGTATTCATCGTTAACATGCAAATAGTTTCCATTGGTGTTTCTAATGCTAATTCCGAAGGGAGATAGGCTTAAGATGGTTCCCAGAATCAGCTCACTTTCCCGAAGTGCCTCTTCTGCGCACTTGCGTTTAGTGATTTCCATTTTGAGGATCTCATTTGCTCTCGCCAGCTCGGCAGTACTCTCCTTCGCGATTATTTTCATCTCGCCGCGACACAGCGGGAGTTCCTGCCCAGCTTCTATACACTCACTATTTTCTTCCTCAAGGAGGGAGGCCTTTTCATCGAAGGATTTAGCGAGCTGGCCAAGTTCATCGGACGTCTGCATATAATACCTCGAAGGTGTTACCGGTCTGGAGAGAAACTTCTTTCAATTTTTTGCTGATTGCCGAACAATAATTTTTGTGCCGGCAGATTCGGTGACCTCAGCAGTTCCGCCGGGCCGAGGTCACCTGCAAATGATTATCTGAGATTAGATCAGAAATCTCTCAAATCTGTGAGCGGAAAAGCAATAGAGTCCCACTAACGGACAAGCAAAGGAAGCCCACCTTGGTTAAAAAATCAGTTGCTCTTTCCTTTCTGGGGTTTCCATCTCATTCCTGAGCCAGAGGTTAAAAGAG
>JBKQLC010000056.1:0-9477 GCA_052147195.1 Syntrophobacteraceae bacterium | reverse complement strand
TTCATGAAGAAGAGGAACCTCTGTTTTGGATGCTTCGTGCTCCCATTTATCGAGCCTGCTATGTGGATTCGGACTTTAAATGTGCTAACCCTCTATTCGAAGGCGATGATAGATCGCCATTGAACTGTCTTATCATCCAAGCCAATGCAGAAGGGTTTGTCGATAATATGAAAGTTAATGGAAGAAATCTTATTCTTGACCCTCTTTCGCATTTAGAAAGTGAATGCAATTGGCTTGAGAACGATTTGTTCCTAGAGCTCAAAAAACAAGGTATAGTTAACGATATTATGAAAATAGACGAAAAATCAGGAGATATTTATAGGGCTGTTATAGCTGAACTTGAGAAAGGAAAGTGGCACCTGGTTCATTATGCCGGCCATTCTGCTTCTGGCGTATATGAGGGCATAGAGGGAAGTTACCTCTTTTTTCCCAACCCGGATGGTGTAACCGTAAAGAGTATCGGGGATTTGTGTATGCATTTGCGCAAAGCGACCGGACTCGTCTACCTTAGCAGTTGTAATAGTGCTGACAGTGGATTCGTTTTTAAGATGGCAGAACACAAGGTTCCCGCAATCGTTGGTTTCAGGTGGAACATTTCGGATGATCTGGCTTGTGCATTTACCAAGATCTTCTATACGCATCTCTTTGAGAAGAGGTCGCTTGAAAAAGCTTTTCTCAAAACGCGACTCAAAATGTACTACGAGGAAGAAAAGAACAAAATGTGGGCGGCACCAATCTTGATTATGCAAACAACACAAAGCTAAATGTTTTACGATATCTCTCCTCTTAAACTCTGGCAAGATCTAGAAACTTAACAATTTAAACCATATCTCTACCAGTCCATTATTGCCATTTTCGTACCCTAAACGGGGACGTTTGTGTTCACAAAACGCTGGCCCGTCTAAGTCGTTCCAAATCTGAGATGACATCGGCGGTGCATAAAATCGTTGCCTGGACTGGAGTGATCTATTATGGGAAAGGTTTTTTCAGATGGATCGAAGGTGGAACCGAGGGGGCATGAACGATGAAGAGCCCCATGCCGGATGCGCTGCCTCAATGGGTGCCGTACGTCCTGGTGGACGACATTGCAGCCTCTACCGGGAAGGCCAAATCGCTTGGCGCCAAGGTGCTTGCCGATGTCACCGAAATTCCCGGCATGGGGAGTTTCAGCATGCTCGTAGATCCGACCGGCGCGGCCTTTGCGCTCTGGCAGCCGAAAATGCCCGCATAGAGTCTCGGGGCATCTTTCGCCCGATTCTCGATGGGGACTCTTTTCGACCCCTCCATGGTCTATTCTAGTAAGGCCTGCATATCGAGTGTGCAGCGAGGAGACACCCGATCATTGCCGCCGCCGCCGCCTCGCCGAGTACCTGAAGGAGAAATGAGGAAATCTCGAAATCGTTCATCTAACCTGATAGTAAGAGAGGGGAAGCCGGCCCAGCCCGGCAGTTCCGGGAGGCGGTTATCCAGGGAGCGAGTTCGAGTCATGAGATGGACCCCCGACGCATGAGCGCCCCGAAGAAGCGGACGGTCGCCGTTAAAGGGGCCATTTCCAGGTCAAAAACGGTATTCTAAGACCGTAGAATGGCCAATTATGACCACTCTCTCTTTGCCCAGCAAGGTTTTGACGTGGTCCGACCCGGAATCATTCATCGACTCCTCCGGGTAGTATTTGACACTTTCGCATCTCAGGCCGGTTTCACAAGATCTGCCAGTTTTCTGCGCATGATCTTGCCCGTACTCGTTTTGGGCACATCGTCCACAAAATACACACCTCTCGGGACTTTATAGTTGGCCAGATGTTCCCGGCAGAAGGACAGGATTTCGTCTTCAGTTGCCCGCTCTCCGGGTTTTAGGACTACAAATGCCTTGGCCAGCTCACCTTTAAGCTCGTCGGGTTCCTTGCCCACGGCACATATCGCCACCTTCTCAAGCTTCAGGATTACGCGCTCGAGTTCCGCAGGATAAATATTATAGCCCGCGGTAATGATCATGTCTTTCTTGCGGTCCACAACAAAAATGTAGCCGTCTTCGTCCATATAGCAAATATCTCCGGTGTGCAGCCAACCGTCTTCCTCAATCGTCTCCCTGGTCGCCTCCTCATTGCCCCAGTACTCCTCCATAACGATCGGCCCCCGGAACATCAATTCGCCGATCTCGCCGGCTTTCAGCGTCTTGGCAGCATCTTCGGCATCAACTATTTTGGCTTCCGTGTAGGGGAGAGGAACACCTATGGAGCCAAGCTTGTTTTTGCCGTAATAGGGATGAGTGGTTCCCAGTCCAGCCAGTTCGGTCATTCCCCAAAGTTCCAGCAGCGGACAGCCGAACCGCTTTTCCACCTCCACCATCTTGTCCACGGACATGGTCTGGCCACCGACCGTGCAGCGAGTGAGAGAACTGAGATCGAATTTGTGAAGGTCCGGATAGCTGAGCAGGTACATATACATCGTCGGCACACCCTCAAACATGGTGGCCCGGTATTTCTGGATGGCTTGCAGCGCATCGAGTTCGCTGAAACGGGGCAGCAAAATAAGTGTTCCCCCGAGAGCAAGCTCTCCATGCATCACCACGTTTCCATACACATGAGCGCAGGGCAGTGCAGTGACCACGCGGTCCTGACTGGTTTTCATATGCATGTTCGCCGTCATGCAGGCGTTCACCAGCACGGCTCGATGCGTCAGGCTAGCTCCCTTCGGGTGCCCCGTAGTCCCGGAAGTGTACCCGATAGTTGAAATGTCACCGTGGCCGGCGCTTGACCTCATCGGCTCCGGTGACCCTTTATCCAAAAGATCCTGGAAGAAAAGAATACCCTCTCCGGCATTTTCGTAGCTGATGATATGCTCCAGTCCGGGAACGCCTTTGGTAGCCTCTCGAGTCGGCCCGGCTTTGTCAGCCGAAAGAATGATCGCCTTCGCCCCGCAATCCTGAACAACGAAGCAGACCTCCTCCGGTTTCAGCATGACGTTGATCGGGTTGATCACTCCTCCCAGCTTCGCAATGGCATAATAGGATACAACCCATTCCCAGGAGTTATTGGAGTAAATCGAAACCCGCTCTCCCGGGTTGATTCCCAGCTTGCGCAAGGATTGAGCGAGCCGGTTGGTTAGATTTTCCAGGTCGCGAAAGGTGAAGGCTTTATCCTGGAAAATCAGTGCGGTCTTGTGGCCGTACCGCTCTGCAGCATAAGGGGGAATATCTCCTAAATTCTGAAGCTGATTCAGCATGGTACTCCTCCTTGCTTGTAAAATGAGTTTCGACTTGTTACAAAATGAGGGTGAAACGAGGGGTTGACGCATTCTATCAATTGCTGTGCGTCAGAAGCAAGCAACTTCTGTGTGCCGGGCTAATCCTGACGATGGGGCATGCTTTTGATTGAGGATTAAAATGCTCTAGTCAGAGTCAAATAATGCGACAACTTAATGAAGCGGTTCTCCTTTTGGCGGTTTGGTGAAAATGAGCATCCATAATCTGAAAAAAATGTTCGAGCCCGCAGCCATCGCAGCTATTGGAGGATGTTCACGCAGCGACAGCACGATCGATACCCTCATTGGCAACCTCAGGAAAGGAGGTTTTGCGGGAAAGATATTTCCCGTGACTGCACATCAGAAGGAATTTTGGGGCATTCCCGCATTTCCGGCGCTGGATCTCGTCCGAGATCCGGTAGACCTGGCCTTGATCGCCTCACCTCTTCAAGCCGTACCCGCCGCACTCGATCGATGTTCTGAGTCCGGTGCAACCTGCGCGGTGATCTTCGCAGACGGCGAAGAACTATCTGCCGGGGCCAGAGTCGAACTGATCCGTCAAATTAAAGAGGCCGCTCATCGAGGTTCGGTGAGGATCATAGGGCCGGGTTCTTCAGGTATTTCGTTCAGCACTACGAAACTCAACGCCATCCAGGCCGCCAGTCTGCCTCTGCCCGGCAGACTGGCCTTTATTTCTCAGAGCAGGACTATTTTTCACGCCATTCTCGACCTGTCAATAAAGGAGCAGATCGGATTCAGCACGTTCATAAGCATTGGCGGAATGCAAGATGTGGATTTCGCCGATCTCATCAACTTTTTCGGCAATGACGACCATGTAGGCAGCATTGCCTTGTGCCTGGAGGAGGTGACCAGTTTCCGCAAGTTCATGAGCGCCGCCCGCGCGGTTTCGCGCATCAAACCGATCATCGCTTTGAAATACGGAAGGGCTCGCCCAGGCGAACCCTTTGAACCCAAGCGTAGAATTCCCACCATCGGTCAAGATGACATTTATGGCGCCGCTTTCAAGCGTGCGGGCATTGAACGCGTGAACACCTTTGCTGAGCTTTTCGATTGCGCTGAACTGTTGGCCAAACAGCCGCGGCCTTCCGCCTCCAGACTGGTGATCATCACCAACGGCAGAGGGCCGGCAATGATGGCTGCTGATGCACTTGCCGATCACGGAGTGGGGCTAACATCGCTCCAACCGGATGTTGTAAACAGTCTGAGTTGCGTCATGTCCCCTTCCTGGACAGGAGGAAATCCGGTGGATTTGGGTACGGACGCATCGCCACAAAAATATGCCAGGGTGGTGGAAATCTGCCTTGCTGCACCTGAAATCGAAGCTCTCTTGATTATTTTTGTTCCTGGCGCCGGCGCCGGCGCCGCAACCGTTGCGGAATCCCTGGTCGAGGTTTTGTACGGCAGGAGGATACCGGTATACACGCTATGGCTGGGGGCGACGGAGGCCGAGCAGGGGCGCCAGATTCTGAACCGGTCGGGCCTTCCAACTTTCGACACCCCCGAACGAGCCATCAAGGCCTTCCTGCACATGGGCTCCTATGCGCACAATTTGAAAATGCTCCAGGAGATCCCGGAAAAACTTCCACGCGGCCTGGAATTCGATACCGGCGCGGCCCGAACGATCATTCAGAGAGCCATTGAGGGCGGGCAGCGGTTGCTCGGTGACGAGGATTCCAAATTCCTGTTAAGCGCATACGGGATTCCGGCAGGCAGAGCCGCTGGCGTAACGGATGGTTACGAGCTGATGCTGGGCGCCAGAAGAGACCCCGGATTTGGGCCGGTTCTTCTGTGCGGCGCCGGGGGCATGGTAGGGGAAATCTTCAGCGGCTGCGCTCTGGCTCTTCCCCCTTTGAACCGTGTTCTCGCCCGGCAGCTTATTGAGGCGAGCGGGGCATACCAGCTTCTTAAGGGCAACCCGGAGCAGTTACCCGAACTCCTGCTGCTGCTTGAGGAAATTCTCATCCGGCTATCGCAACTGGTCACCGACTTTCCAGAAGTGATTGAGCTTGAGATAAATCCGTTGGTCTTGAGTGTGAATGCCGCCGATGCAATGAGCGCCAGTGCGGCGGTCCAACCGGCCGGAGTTGCCTCTCCGCAGCATCTTGTCATCAGCTCGTACCCCAGCCATTACGAGACGGAAGTTGTCACGGAGGGAGGAATCGATATTTCCCTGCGTCCCATCAAGCCTGAAGATGCTCCGCTCCTGGTGGAATTCTTTCATTCACTGTCTCCGACCAGCGTATATTTCCGGTTCTTTTGCCCGTTGCCAGAATTGCCCCTAAGCATGCTCACAGGGCTTACTCAGGTCGATTATGATCGGGATATCGTCGTGGTGGCGAGCAAACAGCTCTCAAGCGGGGAGAAAATCCTGGGAGTGGCCCGACTTATGGGCGACCCTGATGTCACCAGTGCCGAATTTGCCATAGCAGTTGGTGATCTATGGCACAAGAAGGGCGTGGGTGCTGCTTTGCTTGAACGCGCAATCCATATTGCCAGGGAACGTGGTCTGGAGTCTATTTTTGGCACAGTTATGCCGGAGAACAAGGGGATGCTGGCCTTTGCCCGCAGTCATGGCTTTTCCGTGGAAAAGATTAGCGGGAGCAAAGACTATGAAGTGAGAGTCGAACTAGGTCACCATGGCGAACCAAATACTTAGTGTGTCGACTAATAAAGCTATCGTAAAGATTGGCCGGACATGATCGTCATAGCGGGAAGCCCGTCATGAAAGTATTTAATCCAGGGGGCATTTTGCTCGTTCATTTCGCGACTCTCCATGTCCGGACTACAATCCGCCTTCGCGGGAGTCCTTTATTCTTTTCGCGTCCCGGCGCGCCCAATATCTCTTCATGTCTCCTGCTCTGCCGCTTAACACCGCGATCATGCTACCGCCGGTCACCTTCTTTTTCTTCCGGTCATGAGAAATACGCTAAACGACCTCATCGCACCGTCGGCATCTTCAACGCGCCTAATTTCACGCCCATCACAGTTTGGCCGGTAAACACGCAAGGGAGTTCCTATGTCAAAGTCATCTGAGCGATTGGTATTGGTTACCGGTGGAACCGGCAACCAAGGAGGAGCCACGGTCACTCATCTGCTGATGGCTAAACGAGTTCGGATCCGGGTGCTCACACGGAATCCGGACTCCTCCAGGGCAAGGCGCCTCGCATCACAGGGCGTCGAGCTTATAGGCGGGGACTTGGACGATGCGGGTGCCGTAAAAGCCGCGCTTTCAGGCGTCTCGGCTGCGTTTTCGGTCCAAGGATTCATGGACAAGGGCGGTGTCGCGGCGGAGGAGCGGCGCGGAAAGGACTTTGCGGATGCCACAAAAGCGGCCGGCGCGCCGCATCTCGTCTATTCTTCGGTTGAGGGGGCTGAACGTCAGAGCGGCATTCCTCACTTCGAGAGCAAGTGGCAGGTTGAGCAACACATTCGTGAACTCGGAATCCCCGCGACAATTCTTCGCCCTGTCGCTTTCATGGACAATTTCGCAGCATCATCATTTGGGCGCGCGATGGCCTTAGGCTTGTTCAGAGCCACTCTCGGAACCTCGAAACGTGTTCAACTGGTCGCAACTTCCGACATTGGTTGGTTCGCGGCGCGAGCATTGGAAGACCCCGCTAGCTTCGCAGCACGCATCATCCCGCTCGCCGGTGACGAATTGAGTGTCGCCGAAATCATCAAGACATACAAAAATGTAACCGGGCACACGCCTTGGGTAGCTCCCATTCCTCGTTTTCTTCCCGGATTGATGATGCCCAAAGATATCGCGACGATGTTTCAGTGGATGGAGGTACACGGCTTCGAGGCGAATATCAGCACGCTGAGGCAACAGCACCCTGGTTTATTATCTTTCGCGGCCTGGCTGAAGGCACGCAGCGGCTGATCTTGTCCAGTACCGGACCGCAAAGCTATGAAGGGTCATATTGTGCACAAGTTTGAAAAAGACAAAGGTTATAAAAAGCGATTTAATCGTATGGATGTTCCGGGGGGCTTCGCGCGTTGGCGTCCGGAAACATAAGAGTTAAACAAAATAAACAAAAAGGGATCAAGTCTCCGTTTGACCATAAACCTTAAGCCTCAGACTGTGACCTCAGCCCCTACATTCCGTGCTACCGAGAACCGGGAAACACCGTAATGGTCTACCCGTGCATCAAGATAATCACTAATCGGTAGAATAGGTCAAACGGAGACTTGGCCTCTCGCCTTTAATTTTTTTGTGCTATGGTCAAAGACTCGATAGCTTTTATAACTTGCGACATATTCGGCGTAATTTCGTTGTCAATGTCCTGAGTGTGTATCGATATTATTTTGCTTCCAACTATGACGCAGTACATCACTCCATTGGCTTGCAGACCATCAAGGATGCCGCTCCAGGAAATTTTTGAAGCTGGAATACCGCCCAACGAAATATGGACTATCTCGCCCTGACTAAAGAGTATTCTTCGACGCTCAACACCTTTAAGAAAATCCAGAAGATATTTGTCTGAACCAGCCCACATCTCTTCTTTAGAAAGTTTCGGAACCGGTTTGCCCATTTCGTACGCCGAAAGTTGCAATAGTGTTTTCATGCCAGCAGCGGAGGAAGGTTTAGTGAACCCATAAACCATGGCATTATCCATAGTTTGAGAGATAGGCCCACTAAATCCTTTTGGCACCTCAAGCGAGATCCCTTCCGCAGAAAATTGTTCAGCGAAACACGTGGCAAATGGAGTTAGGAACAACAGCAACAGTGTTAATAGTAGTTTTTTCATGCATTTCCTCCTTGGTTAACCGTGTTTCGATTGATGAGCGTAAGATGCGACGACTGGCTCTCCTGCCCGCATAAGTCGCCTTCGGTCTTTCTGGCAGATGCACGATACCATATACATTCAACGCCTCGCCATCAGCCTTGCCATTCTATATCGGCATGGCATGCTGATCGGCTTAATAATTTTCTTTCTCAAAGCCACTCCACGGGGCCATTGACGTCTGAAGGGCCCGCATGTTGAGAACGCGGCATATAAGGTCGTTACGGCCCAAAATACCTAGGTGCTAGATAGCGTACGGCATAGAGGGTTCGTGTCAGTTTGTCCTCTTTGTCTCAAAAGAACTTGCCAATGTTAGAAATCCCGATGTGGGCGGAGTGCATAACGAAAATGATTTTAATATGTTAACTCAGCGTTGCTGATCCATCCACACCTCGATTGTCAGGCTCAAATCCCGCGAAATCCGACCGGTTCTTTCTGGGTGAACCCGCCCTTACTTGTACTTTCCAGACTTCATATTTAAAAAGCCATTCCGGTACAGATGGAGGCGGAGGTGGAACAGGCGCAAACAGCCCTGGAAAAGGTATGAACGGGGAGGAGCCCCATGCAGGATGCGCTGCCTCAATGGGTGCCGTACGTCCTCGTGGACGACATTGCAGCCTCTACCGAGAAGGCCAAATCGCTTGGCGCCAAGGTGCTTGCCGATGTCACCGAAATTCCCGGCATGGGAAGTTTCAGCATGTTCGTAGATCCGACCGGCGCGGCCTTTGCGCTCTGGCAGCCGAAGATGCCCGCTTAGAGTCTCGGGGTGTCTTTCGCCTGATTCTGGATAGGGACTCTTTCGTTACCTTTCCGCAACTTTTTTGCCGATGGTCTAGTAATTTCAACCACTTACCATTCCGGTCATCGGAAGTATCTCAGTAGTATTGAGTAATTGTCTTGGTCCGGCCCTTTTCACTCTGGAATATGCATTCCAACGACCAGGAGAGATTATTAAATTGAATAAGCCCGAATTATGAGTGAACATCGTGTAGGCTGGAATGGGAATCTCACACTTCTGCGGGCTGCATAGTTTTGGAATTATTTAGAGATTCGGCTTAATGGGTATTGTAATGGGGTCGGAAACCATGACATATGTTTTAAACAGAGGGCTTCTATTCTGGGCAGTCTGGGCGATACTGGTTTTTTCTCCCCAGTTGCGACTGCAGGCACTGCGTCTATTGACCGCAAGCTTTATTCCGAGCTTCTTAAATTTCGAACCGACAAAAAAATCGTCGAAGTGGATGGCGTGCCCTGTCTGAAGATATTTCTGCCGCCGGGGCAGTCACTCAGCTACTTCTGCCGTTTCGTGCCATACTTCGACCACAACTTTGACTTTTATCGCCAGCGAATCGCTCTCATAAACCGCCTTGAACCGATGGCGATTATTGACGGCACCGATACTTTGAGCACGGACGTAAAATTTATCT
>JBKQLC010000055.1:0-33043 GCA_052147195.1 Syntrophobacteraceae bacterium | reverse complement strand
GACGGCGCTCACTTTATACTCAGGAATTTTCGACACCGGATCAACCGCGGCATGGGTCAGGAGGTTGACCGCAGCCTCGTGAAAATGGAACGGCACAAAAACCATCCCCCGCTGCGAGCGCACGCTGAGTTTGGCTTTTACCCTGATACTGCCCCGTTTGGATGAAATTGTAATATAGTCCCCTTCCGAAATTCCAAGTTTCTCCGCATCGATGGGATTTATCTCGGCCAAAAGCTCCGGATAGAGGCGATTCAGGGCGGTGCCGCGCCTTGTCATGGTCCCCGTATGATAATGCTCCAAGACCCTGCCGGTGCTCAGGATGAATGGATACTCGCTGTCGGCTGATTCAACCGGAGGTTTAAACGGGATTGCAAAGAACTGCCCTTTTCCCCTGCTGAATTTGCCCCTGTGAAGAACGGGGGTCCCGGGATGATTCGTATCCGGACACGGCCAGACAAGTCCTGCCTGTTCGAGTCTCGCGTATGTTATCCCCCCGTAACTCGGCGTCGTCGAGTTGATCTGCTTCATAATCTCATCGGCCGCCGACGGCATTGCATGGCCCATTCTTTTTGAAATTTCGCTGATTATCCACGCATCCTCTTTTGCCTCGCCGGGCGGTTCGACCGCTTTTCTCACCCGTTGGACAAGACGTTCCGTATTGGTGAAAGTGCCCTCCTTCTCCGCAAAGCAAGTGGAGGGAAAAACCACGTCGGCCAACATGGCTGTTTCGGTCAGAAAGATGTCCTGGACTACAAAAAAATCAAGACAACCGATGCAGTGCTCGAGATGTTGCTGGTCCGGGTCGCTGAGCACCGGGTTTTCACCCATGACATAGATCGCTTTTATCTTACCGGATTCGGCTCCGTCGAACATCTCTGTGAGGGTGAGGCCCGGCTTGGGAGCTATCTTTAATTCTCCCCAGGCGGCGGCGAATTTCTTGATGTTGTTTTCATCCGTCACCGGCTGATATCCGGAAAAAACATTGGGCAGACAGCCCATATCGCAGGCCCCTTGCACATTGTTCTGTCCGCGCAGCGGGTTTACCCCGCCTCCGTCAACCCCGATATTGCCGCAGAGCATGGCCAGATTGGCCAGGGATTTTACATTGTCCGTTCCCGTGGTATGCTGAGTAATGCCCATGGCATACAGGATGGAGCCCGGTCTGGCGTTCCCAAACAGGCGCGCGGCTTCGTAGAGGTCATCAGCGGAAATACCGGTTATCGCGGATACATGCTCGGGCGTATATGATTCCAGGTGGGCCTTTAATTCTTCAAAACCTTCCGTCCGCTCATCGACGTATTCTTTGGCATGCCAACCTTCTTTGATGATGATGTGCATTAGGCCGTTGATCCAGGCGACATCGGTTCCCGGTTTGGGCCGAAGCCACATGACGGCGTTATCGACCAGGGAGATTCGCCTGGGATCGATCACCAGAAGCTTCACGCCATTTCTCATCACCGCTTCCTTGACGTAATTGGCGATGATGGGATGGTTTTCATCCGTATTGGTACCGGTTGCAAGGATCACTTCCGCTTTCAAAACATCGCTGATGGGGTTTGTCATGGCTCCACTTCCGAATGAGGCGGCAAGTCCTGCCACCGTCGAGGAGTGTCAGAGCCGGGCGCAGTGATCCACATTATTTGTGCCGATCACCGCGCGCATGAACTTTTGAAACAGGTAGTTTTCCTCATTGGTGCACCTGGCAGACGACAGGCCGGCCAGGCTGTCCGGTCCGAATTCATCCTTTATTGCGGAAAACCGTTTGGCTGTGAGGTCTAAAGCTTCATCCCAGGTTGCTTCCCGGAACTCGCCGTTTTCCTTGATGAGAGGGGTTTTCAGCCGCTTGTCGTCCGCAATGAATTCATAGCCGAATCGGCCTTTTACACAGAGACTCCCCCGATTTACCCCGTCATCGGTCTTCGTGTACACACCGATGACACGGTTTTCGAGCACGCCGAGTTCAAGCTGACACCCGCAGCCGCAGTAGGCGCAGGTCGTTTTTACTCTTTGGCCAAGCCACGGCCGCCCCTTGTACCGGCTCAGGTTTTCGGTCAATGCGCCGGTCGGACAAACGAACATGCATTCACCGCAGGATTTGCACTTGTCGGCGGCTACCGGAACCAATCTCGACTCTTCATTTTCTCCGAGGATATCTATAGCGCCGATCCTCTTTATCTCCTGGCATGCGGTGACGCAACGGCGGCACATGATGCACCGCTCAGGCCAGTATCGCATCAGGGAGGTAGCATAGCTGTCATCCCGTTTCTGCTCACGGGGTTCGAACGACACATCGGTAATGCCGAGCCGGTAGACGATATTCTGAAGATCGCATTCCCCCGCCGCGTCGCAGACGGGGCAATCAAGGGCATGATGCCGCAGAATCTTTTTCAGATTGACAACCCTGTGCTCGTTAAGGGCCTCTGATTCGGTGGTGACTTCCAACCCTTCCTCGACAGGGGTGCTGCACGAGGTAACCGGCTCCGGCCGCCCCTCTATATTAACAATACACATGCTGCATGAGCCGATGGGCAAAAGGCGCTTGTGGTAACAAAGACTCGGAATATCAATCCCGACGCTCCGGGCAGCTTCCATGATCGTCGTCCCTGCCGGAACAGACATCTCGCGTCCATCAATCTTTAAACGGACCATACTTACATCTTTCCTTATAAGGTATTAAAACATTCATCAATAAATACGCCCTACCGGTCGATTTCGCCCAGCACCACATCCAGGCTGCCGATAATGGCAACGGCGTCGGCGACCATATGGCCCACCAGCAGACGTGGGAGAGCGCTTGCCAGGTAAAAACATGAAGAACGTATT
This sequence comes from Syntrophobacteraceae bacterium, assembly GCA_052147195.1. Lineage (GTDB taxonomy): Bacteria > Desulfobacterota > Syntrophobacteria > Syntrophobacterales > Syntrophobacteraceae > SbD1. The sequence continues at coordinate 30,220 of JBKQLC010000055.1, read as the reverse complement.
TTGAGCCGGTACGGATGCTCACTCCCATTACCGACAAGATAGAATCCTAGTTCCCCTTTGGCCCCTTCGACGGCCGCATACACCTCTCCGGAGGGTACAGATACGCCTTTAGCGTGGATCAAGAATCGGCGAATAAGCGCGCTGATGTCATTCTGGACCTCCGGCAAGGTAGGGTTCGAGACCCAGGGGTTATCCGTTTGAACCGGTCCGGCCGGAAGGTTTTCAATCGCCTGGCCGACGATGTTTATCGACTGCTTGAACTCTTCCATCCGCACGAGGTAACGGTCATAAATATCGCCGTATTGCCCGACCGGGATCTGAAAGTCAAAGTCGTCGTAGCTGGAGTAAGGAAACGTCTTGCGCACATCATAGGCCACGCCTGATCCCCTGAGACAGGGGCCGGTCAATCCGTAGTTAATAGCTTCTTCGGCTGAAATAGCCCCGATGTTCTGGGTCCGGGTGGTCCATATCTTATTTTCCGTCAGAAGCGTGTGATAGCCTTCCAGCGCTTTCGGAAACCACTTGACGAAATCACGCACTTTTTTGATAAAGTCATCGGTCGCATCATGGGCCACGCCTCCGATACGAATAAAAGAGGGTGTGAGCCTATATCCGGCGACCTCTTCGTTGATCGCCATGATCATTTCGCGGTCCCGAAAAGCGTAGAATATGACGGTCATGGCGCCGATGTCCAGGGCATGGGTGCCCAGCCAGAGATGGTGACCCATGATCCGGGCAAGTTCGGCCATGATTACTCTCAGGTACTGCGCTCTTTTCGGAACATCGATGCCCATAAGTTTTTCGACGGCCAAACAGTATCCGATATTGTTTGCCGAAGCGGCCGAGTAGTCGAGCCTGTCGGTAAGAGGAATAATCTGCTGGTAGTTCCGGCTCTCGCAGATTTTTTCAATCCCTCTGTGGAGATATCCGATAACGGGTGTGGCGTTTACAATGGTTTCCCCGTCAAGTTCCAGTATCACCCGCAGCACACCGTGGGTGGCCGGATGATGGGGTCCCATGTTCAGGGTAACGGTTTTGCGTTCAGTCATGATTTCCTGTGCCCGGCTATTTTGTTGTTCCATTCCAATCAGCAGTAATCTTTAACTGTTTTCGTATCAAAGGGCTTGTCGAAATCTTTGCCCTCAAGCGGGAAATCCTTTCTCAACGGGTGTCCCTCGAAGTTTTCCCACGTGAGAATCCGCCGGAGGTCCGGGTGATTTGAAAAACTTATCCCCAAAAGATCGAACACTTCCCTTTCCGCCCAATTGGCTGAATGCCAAATATCGCTCACAGAGGGGACATCCTGCCCCTCGTCAGTTTCCACTCTGACGACCAGCCGGGTAAAATTCTTCGAGGATAACAGCAGGTAGAGCAAATCAAAACGCGGCGTTCTCGGCGTGCGGTCTATGCCCACAACATCGGTTAACATATCAAATCCGAATTCCTCGTCACCATGCAGGGTTTTCATCACTTCATAGAAAGATTGCGCGGCGACCGTGATTTCGTGAATATCTTTATGGTCCGTCTCTTTTAGGACTGAACCCGGACATTTTTCACAGATCGTATTAGCTATCGTGGTAAGCTCCATCAGTGTTTTCCTGTCCACTATCGCAGCAGGCCGCGTTTGAAGTCGGGGCGCTGGTCTAATTTTTCGGTTCTGATTTTTTCCTGGACTTTCATCAGGCCGGCCAGTACGGCTTCGGGGCGGGGCGGGCATCCAGGGATGTAGACATCGACCGGTATAATCTGGTCAACACCCTGGACCACGGAATAGCTCTTGAATATCCCTCCGCACGAGGAGCACGCGCCCATTGCAATCACCCATTTGGGGTCCGCCATCTGGTCATATATCCTCTTGACCATCACAGACATTTTCTTGGTTAGGGTACCGGCAATGATGATCAGGTCGGACTGCCTGGGGGACGGGCGGAAAACCTCGGAGCCGAAGCGGGAGATGTCAAAGTCGGCCAGTGTACTGGCAATCATTTCAAGGGCGCAGCAGGCAAGGCCGAAGGTACACGGCCATACTGAATTGCTCCTGCTCCAGTTCACAAGCTTAGTCAGGCTGGTAACCAGTACGTTGTCGCCAACCAGTTGATTCTCTAGTCCCATTCCAATGCTCCCTTTTTCCATACGTACACATAACAGATCAGAAGTATCAGCAGAAAAATCATCATTTCGACAAACCCGAACATGCCCAGCTTTTGAAAGTAAACCGCCCATGGGTAAAGAAATACGCATTCAAGGTCAAAGACAAGAAAAAGGAGCGCAATGATGTAAAACTTGATGGGAGTTTTTGCATACTGCGCACCCTCGCTGGGAAGACCGCATTCATAGGCTTCGTCCTTAACTTTAAAAGGCCGCCTGGGACCGAGAATATGTGAAAGAAACACGGTCCCGGCGCCAAAAAGCAATGCAAGAATTATAATATAGAGAATGGGTAAATACTCAGACAGCATGGGACCAAGCCTCCAAGCCTTTAGCAGACAGCCCGCCACGTCTGAAAACGCGATCCGGTGCGAACTGGCGCGGGTTATGTGCGGCGGGGCGGCTCTGCAGTGTGAGCCGCGAAGCCGGACTTCAGTTTTTGAAGATCGCCATCGATGCCAAGAGAAACAGCTCGGAATGCGAGACCGAAAAAAACAGCCCAACGGGGATTAACAAAAGGGAAACAATCACGAAATTGGCAATCTGGATTAATAAGCCATCAGTATCGATATGACAACCTTTTTTTCCGGTTGAGAAAAATTTTAAAATCCTGACGAAATACATACCCAAGACCAGGCAGCGCGAGAAGCCTGCGTCCCGATGGGAAACAGTTTGCCGGGTCGCCACGCTTATGGGATTGACGATGAACTACCCAAGCCCGAACCGATTTTTGAAGAAATGAGAAACCGATCCCGTCTTATCCCGAATGACATTCGACATGAGTTTCGGGTATGGGTTGAGCGGAGACCGTCAATCATGGAACATCCTGGAGGGGTCTAATGGCGACAGAGGCTGTGCAGGGCCTGTTCCCCAGAGGATCAAGGCAGAAGGTGCCCGGTCTCTCGATTGATCATGGAGGTGATGAATGCATGACATGGACTCCCTGCAAATAAAATAATGTATTACCTTTATACTACCAATCCCTACCTGGAAATACGGCCAACCCCGCCAGGGATTTACTGTATCAACCTGATTTCATTTCTCCCGCATCTCTGCTTTCTATGAGTCAATACGATTTTGCCCGTATTCATCATTATGGAAGTGGCGCTGCAGATTTCGCCTGTTCCATGGATCGGGCGTTCATTTCCAGGGGCTAAATTTTCACCACTCTCAGGACCTCACAAAAGTGAGGGATCGCCCAGTTCGATATCAAAGTCCAAATCACGCAAATAGGATTGCATATTGGCGATCCTCTTTATGGTACACATGAAGTTGTGGTTCCAAGTTGGGGCCACCACGGTTTGCCCATGCTTTGTCGGGGGTGACTCGACTATGGGCCTTTCTTAAAGGAGGAGGATTTTATGACTTACCATCAGATCAAACGAGTGATTCACATTCACGAAAGGGTCCAACAGCACTTAACCGAATACAGGAGGTTCTCAACAGACTCAAGCACGCAATCGGAAGCACTCTGGCATTTGCGGGAAGCGGGGCAACTTTATTCTCAGATTTCGAGTATCATCAGGGATTCGGCCTCGATTCCAGCCAACACCGGGGGAGAAAACTTCCTGGTCGACACGCATCCTGGTCTTTGAGCTAATGATTGGCGACCGACATCGGAAGCCCGGTAGCGTATTCATTAAAACTCAACAGGATGTTCAAATCTTATTCAGCCAAAGAGATGGCTATCATAGAGTTGATGCCAGGAAAGGATGGCATTTAGTGCGTGGTTTCAAATTTGCCGGAACCCGGCAATAGGGCAAAACCATGAGCACGATACCGTGGAATAAAAAAAAGACCGCAGGCCTCTGGTTGAAAAAAAGCACAATGTGGATTGCGAGGTAATCAGCCCTTTGTATTACCGGATAGGGTTGTATCGAAAGCAAAATGATCGATGAAATCCTGAAGCATGGCCAAGTCATCGACAGACAGGTTTTTGAACTCAACTCCGCAGCGTCCCCAAGAATATTCAGGAACTTCCTGATCATATACAATTCTGCATTGAACCTTGTTCACGTGAATGAAACGGTTTTTGCTGCCGAATATTTTTATTTCGGAGCGCACTTCCTTATCCCCCTCTATAGAAAAATATCGGACGCACAACCCGCCCATGCTGATATCCAGGATTTGCCCCATGGTCATACCCCCACTGGGTCTTATAAAAGCAGCAAATGCCCCTTCTTTGCCCTTGAACCTTTTGAATTTTCTTTTTTCCTCAAACATCTGAGCGCAAGGGTTCACCAAGAGCTTCTCGTATTCACTCGAAAGTCGTTCAGCCTTTCTGTGACGGTGCGGGACTCTATTTTTTGCGGTTTTTGATGCCACGATATACCGCCAGCCCTGCAGCCCCTGCTCCCAGGAGGATCAACGTACCCGGTTCAGGAACAGCAATTGCGACATTAGGAGAAACAGGCGAACCAGCATGCGCAAAAGAAGAACCCAGCAATAAGATTGATGCCGATGCGATCACACAATAGAAAATCTTTGGTTCATCCGGCAACCGAGTACCTGCAGACGAGAAAGGGCAGCATCTGTCTGCTGTGAACTCGCCCTGTGGAGGATTTTGAGTTTCTTGCCCTGAAAGGGCTGCATAGGGTAGCCCAGGGTCAGTACCGCGCCACCCTGGGGAGAACAGGGCCGCAATTTAGTGGTAATACCCTGAAAGCGTTACATAAAAAGGGTATTCAGGATTAAATCACAGGGTGCTCGAACATCAAAGGATCGGCTATGTAACCCCTACAGGGTAAGAACTGGTTCTTGTTGGCGTCACAACCCCAGGGTGGCGCTCCTCTGACCCTGGGCTATTATATGCAGCCCCCTCTCGGGGCAAAAAACCGACCACAGGTACTCATTTGCCGGAAGACCCGTGATTGAGGTATTGAGGAATTGAGGAATGAGTGAATTAAGGGCGGGTGAATGGGTGAGTGGGTGAGAGTTAGCAAGGCCGGAGCAACGGTCTAAAAGATCGGGAGGGCATTCCATGACCGAAAAAGGTTATCCAAAGTGGTACAACCAAACAAAAGAAGCGCACAGGGAATACATCGTGGCGCTAGAACAACTCGGCGAAACCGTCAGGAAACAGGGGCCGCTGGACGAGAAGACTTCTCAATTGATCCAGTTGGCGGCTGCAGCGGCGATTCGCTCCGAGGGTTCGGTCCACAGCCATGCCAGGAGGGCGATAAAGGCCGGAGCAACTCCCGAAGAGATCTTCCACACGATAATGCTGCTTACAAGCACCATCGGGTTTCCAACCACCTCCGCGGCTTTGAGCTGGGTTTATGACGTCACGGGCGAAAAAAAGTAAAAGACATTTCGCTTGCCTCTCGATTCGGGGGCCTCTGCGGGACCGGCATTTTTTGAGGCTTAGCTTTGATGATTATTACATTTGCAACCCGAAGCGGTCCTTCGGGACTTCTGCGTCTGAGTAATCCGTGTACCTCGGTGAACCCTTTCGAGTTTTTACCTCGCTGACTATCCGAATTGCTGTATAAAATATGGGGGCGAGAGGACTTGAACCTCCGACTTCGCCCGCAAACATAGACGGGATAAGGGACGTCTTGAACCTGCACCGAAGTTGCAGCGAAAAAGTAGGTCGCTGGAGTTGCTTCAGGGGCCTTCTGAGTCCGGAGATCAACCTGACGAATCCCTGTCCTGTGACAAAAATTAAGATTTTTGGCACACAAAGACCGGCACATTGCCAGCGACGGAAGAACAGCGGGAAAGCAAATGAAAACCGGGACAGTTTATTGTAATGTAACAGATCAACGGACTATTAAACTACAAGGATGGGATAATAATTCATGGGGATAGAGCTGCTCGACCGGCTTAAACGCCTTGCTATAATCGCAATGTTTTCCGATGACGATTTGATGGAAATGCTGGTTTTGAAGGGGGGGAACCTACTTGATGCAATTTATAATATTGCATCTCGCGCATCTGCGGACGTAGATTTTTCTCTTGCAGGAGAATTCAAAAAAGAAGAACTTGGCATCATGGAAGCAAAAATCCGCAGGGCACTGACCGGGACATTCCAAACAGAGGGATTTACCGTTTTCGATATAAATTTCATGGAACGGCCAAAGCGAGCCCCGCCTGGCATGCCTGAGTTTTGGGGAGGATACCGCGTCGAGTTTAAAGCTATCGAGACAAAAAGATATGAGGAACTACAAGACGACTTACAATCCTTACGAAGGCAAGCTGCTGTTTTGGGCAAAAATCAGGGGAAAAAGTTTTCGATTGACATCAGCAAATTTGAATATTGTGTTTCGAAGCGAGAAGTTGAATTGGACGAAGGCTTTACTATATACGTCTATACGCCGGAGATGATAGTTTTCGAAAAGATAAGGGCGATTTGCCAACAAATGGAAGAGTATGGGTTAGTAGTTCAAAATCATGGAAAATCAGCCAGGGCCAGAGATTTTTTTGATATTTATACCATCCTTCAACATTTTGAAGTTGATTTCACGGCTCAAGAAAATATGCAATTAATCAATTGCATTTTTGACGCCAAGCGGGTACCGTTGCAATTAATTAGTTTGATACCAAACTATAGGGAATTTCACCGACCTGATTTTGCCTCGGTTAAAGACACTGTAAAGACAGACGTAGACTTGAAAGATTTTGATTTTTACTATGACTACATAGTAGACAAATGTATTTCCCTAAAATCCCTTTGGGAAATATAATCGCCACTCTTTTGAATACTCGAAATCTTTCATCTGATAAGTAAGATAGAAATCATATTTCATTTCGAATTTATTAAAATATCTAATAAACGAATCTTTATAAACCCCAGACTTAGCCATATAGAAGCCTATGGCTTGATGGTATGGATAAATATAATTAAGTTTTTTCAACATGGCCAGCATTTTATTAATTGAGAACTTTCCTTTAGCTAGTCGGTAAGCATTAACTACTTCAAAAATACCGCCAGCATAAAAAGGTCGTACCGTAATATCGATTAAGGTGCGCTCTACACTTGTAACCTTAATTTCTTTTCCATACTCATCGTATTGATTAATCACGCCAAGATGGCCGGTCTCTCTGCCATTCAAAATACAAATTCGTTGCTCAACATAGGAAGCGATATTATTTGAAACTCTTGCTTTTTGTCGGAAGGCCCAATCAATATTTTTCTGCTCCAGGTCTGTCCCGGAATTATACTTAACTGGCTGCTCAAAATTCAGGTAAATGGTTTTGGGAATTTGCTCCGTCAGGTCGTGTAAAAACATGGCCGCATAGTGGGTTAGATAGGAGTTTGGTTTCAAAGAAAGTGCCAGTTGGTAGACGGAAACGTCGCCCCAGACATATCTGGTTTCTGCGCGGGATGGAAAATCAAGCTTTATGGCCTTCATTTTAGTTCTATTCAACAAAAAATCTAAAAACTCATTGGCTGTCATAGATTGGGTTAGCCGCCAAAATTCCCTGTTTTTTTGCAAAATTTCTTCAATTTGCGAACGCTTGAAAACATGGTTCTGGTGATCTTCAAAAAGCTTCACTATGTCTGGTTTGGCTATTTCTATTCTGGTTCTTTGCATGGCGGCTCCCCACTTGGATTTGGGATTTTAGAGCATCATAAAAAGTATATATACTTTTTAGGATAGCTAAAATCAAGTGGGAAAATGTCACCTATTGGGGCTATCCATGAGGCTCCGGAGGCAATTAATTGCCAGTTTGTTGGTGTGCTTCTTGTAGTATACATACTACAAGAAGCACGGCAGATTTACGTGCAAATGCTGTTTAAACTGTACAAACTCAATGATTTATACCGTAGGGGAGTTACCGCCAAAGCCTTTCAAACCGCGCCGGATTGGTCGCCGTGTAAATGACGGTGTGCCGGATGTCGCGGTGTCCGAGATGGTCATGAATGAGCCTCGTGTCCGCGCCCTGATCGGCCAGCTTGCCGTAATTGCTGATCTCAAGCCATGCGGTCTTGCGGCTCAAAGCGCTGCTCCGCTCGCTGACAAAGAAAGCGTCTGTCTGCGGCTTCATCTTCGCGCGGATCGCCAGCCATGCCTTGACAAGTTTGATCTCGTCGGGGCGTAGGGGGTGCATGGTGGAAAGTCCCTTTTTAAGCCGCGCGACGTGCAGGACGCGGCTGTCGATGTCGACGCGGGAAAGACCGAGTCCGCAGACCTCCGACACGCGCAAGCCGTGGCGGAACATCATCAGGAGCAAGCAACGGTCGCGGGCCTCGTTGCGGCTCCCCCTGGATTTGGGATTTTAGAGCATCCTAAGAAGTATATATACTTCTTAGGATAGCTAAATTCAAGTGGGAAAGTGTCACTTATTGGGGCTATCCATGAGGCTCTGGAGGCAATTAATTGCCAGTTTGTCGGTATGCCTCTTGTAGTATACATACTACAAGAGGCATGGCAGATTTACGTGCAAATGCTGTTTAAACTGAACAAACTCAATGATTTATACCGTAGGGGAGTTACCGCTAAAGCCTTTCAAACCTTGCCGGATTTGCCGCCGTGTAAATGACGGTGTGCTGAATGTTCCGGTGTCCCAAATAATCCTGAATAAGACTTGTATCCGCGCCCTGGTCAGACAGGACGAAGCCGCAAGCATGACGAAGCATGTGCGGGTGAGCGGGCACGGGTAACCCGGCCAGTTCCCCATAACGGCCGATCACAGCCCAGACCCTCTTGCGGCTAAGAGCCGTCCGGCGTTCGCTTACAAAAGACGCCTTGCCGGTCGGCTTCATCTTGGCACATTCAATGAGCCATGCCTTGATAATGCGCAGCTCGTCGGCGCGTAGCGGGTGCGTGGTGGACAGCCCTTTTTTCAGCCGCGCGACATGCATCACGCGGCTTTCAATGTCCACCTGGTCGAGCTGCAAGGCGCAAGCCTCCGACACGCGCAAACCGTGCCGGAACATCGAAAGCAAAAGGCAACGGTCCCGGGCCTCATTTCTGCCGCCTTTGGTGGCAGAAATCAGCTTATCGACCTCGCCGGAAACCAAGTGTTTCCTGTCGTTCATCATTGAACAATGTCGAAAGAGCGAAAAAAGGCTCGACTTCCTTGGCTCAAGCTCACCATGACGATTATCGAAAGTCATGGAACACGACTAAGAATATGAAGCCCAAAACTGAGCTTCGCCTGTTCCCGTTGCCGGATGAATCCACGGAAACGGAAGCTCTGGCAATGAAGGAAAGGGAAAGGACCACAATGTCCTAAAGCTTCGAAAAATTTACTGCCCTCGGATTCGCAAACTGGACTGCTGGCAACTGTGCGGATACGCAGTGGAACACAGTTGGAATACGCGAGTGGAAAAGGGATATCGGGACAACTCTGGATACCCCTTCTTCATGTGCATGCGGAGGTTGGAAATCCTTCTGCTCAAAATATATGATTGCGAAACTTGAACTTTTTGATCTCAAGCCGGAGATCAACATTCAGGAGAGATGCGTGAACTTCCGCCGAGCCTGGACTGGCGGCTGTATAGAGGATTTGTTACGTACAGCGCAAGATAATGGAGAAAAATACCCAAGTTGGAGATGTATGAATCGGGATTTGCCCAACTGCAGCCAAGGAGACCCTGATGCGGTTTGTCTAACGTGCTGTCCGGCTTTATGAGCAAGAGCCGGGGGAGCCTTACGACTCCTCACTTCGTCGGTGAACTCCCGTAGCCTTCCTTGCAGGGCTATCAAAGAAGGCACTGCAATTTAAAACCAATCACCTTAACCAGACCAATTTATGGTCTTGACAATGGGGTCCACCTTAGACTGCTCAGGTACATGGTGCGCTCATATTGCGTCGGCTTTCCCATTAGGCAGGTATTACGGCATTCTATGCTCCTGTGCCTGCAACCTGGCGTGACGGGGATAACTTATAACCAACTGTGGGAGGAGGTGTGTCGGAAAAACGCAAAAATCGTTCCCACGCACGTCTGAGTTGCGGATTGTATTGGAAAAATTGTACGCTGTTGGGGGTTCCGGAATACACGAGAGGTTTTTCCGGCAAAGATTCGATTCCGACATTCAATTTGGATGCGGAACGCAAAAGTTGATGCATTATTCCGGATATAGACTTGTAGGCAAGGACATATGCGAGTAAGCTGAGGAATTATTAAGGCTTGCATGTCCGATCAGAAAATCGTATGGTTTTTACGAGTTTTGGGGTCGTAGCGGAAGTTTTTAGGGCAAAACCTGATCTCAACATGCAGCTTGGATGTACCGCGCAGAAGTTGATGCATTATTCCGACTAAGAGAGAAAAGCCAACGAAGGAGGAAAGCAATGAAGAAGCATTATTTAATTACACTATTCCTGGTATTTATTTTGTCATTCCTTTCTGTTAAGGCTTATGCTTTATACTCTGGAGAGTATATGGTGACTTATCACTCATCGCTTACAATACCTGGATATAGATTTACACCAGGCTTAAACTATGGAACATTGACACTTAATACTGACATTAGCTTCAACTTATATGATGATGATGATGGAACGGATAGATATTTCAATGGAACGTTCACTATTATACATAAGAATACTCAGGTATTATTCAATCCTGATGCCGACGTGACTTCAGAGCTCCAAGATTCTATAGCAGCGTGGCTTGAGAGAAGTGCTATTAATAGTGGCGTTAGCATTTCCGATATAATTTTTGCTCCAAATTGTAAATTATCAGTATCCAAAGCGTCGATTCAAAAAAGAACAGGGTATATAAAAAATATAGTAGTGAAGTACTCTGGGAGAATTTCAGCTACTGTTAATGGTATTCCTAAAACAAAAGCATTTCATTATCAAAGTACACTAAAGTTAAATCCCTGATTGATATGTTAAATGAAACGTCCTTTCTAAAATACCTTAATAAATCAGTTTGCTCCACGCTGCTGATATGGGTGACAGAAGCAAGCACTTTTTTGGGGGTCTTCCGGCAAATGCGTACCTGAGTAGTCTTTGAAAATAAAAAATGGACATGGCAAGGTGCGTCCGTGTTGTTTGACGGCAATCGAACACTACGGAGGAGCCACAAGCCATGTCCACATCGATACTTTACCATGCTTTCGGGCTAAAGGGTATTGAGTGAGACCCATCCTGTGACCTGCCCCACATGATCGCAAGTCTTAGAAGAGCCTACGGGAAAGTCACATGATCTTCCTGATCCACACCCAGCCCTGACCCCTCCCACATGATCGCAAGTCATGGAATATGCCGTGAACAAAGCTGGTGTGCTTCCTGGCCGATCACCCATCTGACCCGTATTCCATGGTCTCAACCACCGAGTATCCCTTGGCAAAATAGGTGCGAACCAAAGGCTCACATTTCTTGCTGCTGTACGCCATCAGCTCAGCCCTAATGAAAGCAAACCTTTCTTGCCAATTTGGAAAGAGTCCAGTTTACGGGGATTCGGTAAACAAATGATTCGAAAATGGCGAAGATTTTGGCGCCCCACTTCTCAGGGCGAGAAGAGATATTTGCTATCTGTTGAGGCTCAAAGATTGGTTCGCGTTTCAAAAGTAGAAGCGGGTAACTTTCAAGGGCTATGTCATCTCGATTTGACTCTACCGTATTCAGTCCTTAACCATGATGCATGGGATTTTTGGGTGAAAGTTAGCAAAGCCGAAGTGATGGTCCAAAAGATCAGGAGGTCATGTCATGACTGAAAAAGGTTATCCAAAGTGGTACAACCAGACAAAAGAAGCGCACAGGGAATACATCGTGGCGCTCGAACAGCTCGGCGAAACCGTCAGGAAACAGGGGCCGTTGGACGAGAAGACATCTCAATTGATCCAGTTGGCGGCCGCAGCGGCGATTCGCTCCGAGGGTTCGGTCCACAGCCATGCCAGGAGGGCGGTAAAGGCCGGGGCAACGCCCGAAGAGATCTTCCACACGATAATGCTGCTTACGAGCACCATCGGGTTTCCAACCACCTCCGCAGCTTTGAGCTGGGTTTATGACGTCACGGGGGAAAAGAAGTAATACATTTCGCTTGCCCCTTGATTTGGGGGCCTCCGTGGGACCGGCATTCTTGCCCGCTCCGCCTTTTTGGCTGGCGAAAACGATAGCTTTCATATTTTCGTTCTTTCGTGCTTTCGTGTTTTCTTTATAAGAAGATCGCCCGATTTGGTGCTTTCGGGCAGCGACTATACAAGAACGAAAAACAGAATGCCCGATTTAATTTATCAATTCCCGGCACGCTATCATATCCCCTAGGCACACTTGGGGTTGGAAAGGGTAGGGGGCTTTCGTGTTTTCGTGCTTTATCGATGCGTTAATTGGTCCCTCCTGTATGTCACTGGCACCCACTTCTTCAGAAAGTGGCAGTCAACTGCCACTTGTAATACAACACTAAGTGTTATAATATAATGCGTGAGGGGGACTCGGTGCGGATATTCAAAACAAAGTGGTTCACGCGTTTTGCGCGGAAAGAGGGTATCAGCGACGAAAAATGGGTCTTCCGGCAAACGCGTACCTGGACGGTTTGCACGCGAAGCCTCGTTTTTTGACGTCGAAGAACGCGAAGATGCGGTAGCGCCGTCTTCCACGGCGGCGCAAAAGAACTTCGGTCAAACATCAACCAGTGTTGCTTGGACAAGGAGCTTTAGGCATAGCGCTTACGATAAACGGCGTGAAGGCCTGGTAAAGGGAATGAACGGATTACGCTTAGGTGGAATGAAGAGGAAACTGGATAGATGACTTACCAGAATTTGCGTAAGCAGTAGCGGGAACCGAGGGGCCGAAGCACAAAGAAAGCCGTCTCCTCGCTCGCTATCCCTGTTCTCCGCCTTCTCTTTCTTCGCGTCTTCGCGTCTTCGCGTGAAAAATATTGGAGGTACTCGTTTGCCGGATGAACCCGAAAAATTAGCTGACGCTGTGCGGGAGGCAGAAAAGGGCCTGAACGACGGTGACTTGGGCGGGGGCCTTATTAAAAAACGCGTGGCACGGACAGGCGAAGGCAAAAGGGGCGGCTACAGAACAATAATCGTTTACCGTGAGGGAACTCGTGCAGTGTTCGTGTATGGCTTCCCCAAGAGTACAAAAGCCAACCTTACCGCCTTTGAATTGCATCAATATCAGAAGGTGGCACAGATTTATTTGAGCCTCACCGAGGCTGGTATCACGAAAGCCCCGAATGAGGGTGAGCTGAAGGAGGTAATTTAAAATGGCAAAAAAATATAAAAGCGACGCCTTGGAGGCTCTGCACGAAACGACACAAGGTCTGCATCGCATTGGATTGATAGACACCAAGACGATGCGCGATTTTGATGCATCGTGCCTTACGACCGTGGAAAAGCTTTCGGCAAAAGAGATTGCGGAAGTCAGAAAAAAGGCGGGGGTCAGCCAGGCGGTATTTGCACACTACCTTAACGTGACAGTCGGGTTAGTGAGCCAGTGGGAGCGGGGAGAAAAACAGCCGCGCGGGCCTTCTCTTAAGCTGTTGTCCCTGGTACAAAAAAAGGGCTTGGACGCCATAGCCTGATAGATAAAAACCCTCCTCTACCGCCAAAGCATCTCGAACCGTGCCGGATTGCGGCCCCGTTTCAATGGACGGCGACGGAAGGGTAGCGGGCAAAGCGGGTGAAACAATAGACACTAGAGTTATTTTGCCCGAGCGGGACAAGAAAAGGACACGGCTAAATCGGCGGCAGAGGATTTGAACCTCCGACCCCGAAAAATCTCACTTCATTTCAAAAACTTAAACCCGACTATCACCATAGCGGTGTGCAACTGGTATACGGAGGAGACGGAGCGCCGGCATGCCCTGCGACCTGCCCGTAAAAGCTTTTCCGCGCTGCGGCTTGTGTCATAAATCAAGATTTATGGCACAGAGCCGAAGTTACCCCGCCCTAAACATCTGAAGCTGGCGCAGCGACACGCGCGCGGCCTCCGGCCTCTCTGCATCCTTTTTCCCCGTGTGGCCCTTCCCGTCCGGCGGCGGCTCGGTGATCTCGTGAATGCCCGCGCACGGAAAACCTGGTATTAGGGCTTACACCTCACAAGCTCTGTGCCATGCCCGGCACACACGCCCAGCATCAGCCGTGGCGCGAAGCGCCGTCGGCTGCATGCTGTTGTTCGGCATCGAAATAGATTTTGGAAACCTTACGTAGAATACACTCAACCAATAGACGTTGCGGCTTGTTCAATGAGTTTGGCCACAGCCTGTGGCTGCGATTCGTAAATGGCATGACTCCCAGCAACCTCTACTACTGTAGAACCTGCACGTTTGGCCATTAAACGCTGTGCTGGTGGTGGGATCATCTTGTCATCTGTAGACACTAAGTACCAACTAGGTTTCGACTTCCAAGCGGCCTGGCTGATGGTTCCATCTAAAGCCTCAACGCCCCATGGGACCTGCGAATCAGCCATGAAAGCAGCCCTATCTGGTGCGACGTCAGCCGCAAATGATGCCGCAAACTTATCTTTGTCGAGAAATAGGTATCCGTCAACTGGGGGTAATATCGGCGGGACGGGCGCGCCAGCTGGCGGGTCTTTAATCAGCAAGGACACAGATTCGCCGCTATCGGGAGCAAAAGCGGCGATATAAACAAGCGCTGCCACCTTTGGGTCGTTACCGGCTTCCGTGATCACAACACCGCCATACGAGTGGCCGACGAGAATTACGCGCCCGCTTTGTGCCGCAAAAGCGCGTTTCGTTATGGCAACATCATCGGGCAAGGATATAGTCGGATTCTGAACGATACTAACAAGGAACCCTTCCCTCCGTAGGATTTTATAAACCCCCTCCCAACCTGAGCCATCAACAAAGCCACCATGAACTAGAACTACGCTCACTCCTTCGATTTTAGCCATATTGTCCTCCTTATGTTTTCGTCTGTATATGATTCACGGGGATCAGTCTCTTTGACCTGACTCGCGCGAGGCTTGTATGTGAACCGCTTTCAACACCACTACAGGTTCTTTCCCTTCTTGAGAAGCAACCTATGCATTTGGATGAAATAATGCAATGCGAACGAAGAATTGCTCTCAAAAAGTTGGATTCTTGTGTCAACAATCTGGATTTTTGACACAATGTCCGCCGATGTGATATCGACAGCTTACCAATGTCATAAATCAGGGACAAAACAGGGTATGAAAATAGGCTACGCTCGCGTCTCAACCGAAGACCAAAACCCAGACTTGCAATTGACGGCTCTGAAGCGGCCAGGGTGCGGCAAGATATTCACCGACAAGGCCACGGGCGCGAACGTCAAACGGCCAGCGCTGGAAAAATGCCTTAAGGCTCTCAAGGCCGGTGACGTGCTGACGGTCTGGAAGCTCGACCGGGTGGGCCGGTCACTGCGTGACCTTATCGCCCTGCTGGATGGTCTGAAAGCGCGGGGCGTGGCCTTCCTGGTCGCTGACTGAAGCAATCGACACGGAAACGCCCACCGGCCGCGCCATGTCGCAAATGGTCGGGATGTTGGCAGAGCTTGAAAGGTCGTTGATCCAAGAACGGACAAAGCCGGGCCGCGCGGCCGCTGTGGCTCGTGGGGTGCGGATGGGCCGCAAGCGCCTTCTATCCGCGCAACAGGTCGCCCATGCCCGCAAGCTGATAGAGCGGGGGGAAGGCCCTGACAATGTGGCGCAATCGCTCAATGTCTCGCGGAGAACGCTTTACAGAGCTTTAGCGGCTCCGAGTCTTTTCTAATTGGGCAAAATGCCATTATTACTTTCTTTTGGCATGGGCTATTATTTTTTTTGTATCAGTTACTGCCATTGCAATGCATGAACATAAATACGATTGGCCGGGATGACCGCCAGAAGGTGGACTATCCCATCTATATTTTTTGCCATTTCGTTCGGAATGATTGCACCTTGGAATCACTGCACGCCAAATATATTCCTCGATACCAATGGCTTCTTGCCTCGCCTGATTCAATCTGCTTGTTAGTTTGCTAGTTTGATCTCTTGAAATTAATGATGCTTCTTGGTGTGACATTGGGCAAATTGACTGAAGATGTTCAATTGGGCTTCGGCCTTCTGGAAGTGTGCCATAAAAACTATCTAAAACAGCCTTAGCGACTTTACCTCTATATTGTTGCGGAATAGTTGTGATTTCGCTACATGTTTTCTTCGCATGAGCCACAAGAATACGTTTTATTCTGGGATCATTAAGCACTGGACCAATGTCTACTCCCAATGAAGCGACACCTTGCTTTAATTTCAAGTTAGAACTTTCACTTTTCTTTTTTCGAATCTTCGGCTTACCCTTTGTCGGGTTGCTAAGATTACTTTCACCAAGCTTAATCGAAGCCATAAATTGATTCAGCTTGTCGAAGAATCCCATTAATTCTCCTTTTTGATTTCATTGTCATTTTGTCCTGTTTCCGGGGTATAGGGACAATTGACGCTCAATTGTCTAAGTGTCTTTTGCATTTTTTACAAAGCCAACTTTTAATGGCCCTAAAAGGCGATAATTCCTGAAAATCAAGATACTTAAACATTAACTTGGTTACGTCGCCAGACTCAGGATTAATCTTTTGGCCCCAATATTCTAATGCTTGAGTCATCTTACCGTATGGTTCCGTCAGCATCTTAGGGTCTTCTGACTGGCGAGCCAGCGCTCCAAAAGTAGGCCCATCAAATGTTGTTATAATAGCGGCTTTCATCCGCATTTCTTTTAACATTTGGAACACATCTGCCTTAAATAAAAATCGCGATTCTAAAAAAGCTTTGATAAATTTCAATTCTACCAGTTCATTGTCTTTCGATCTCTCCCACTTCTGCAATGCTTGATAAAAGTCTATAGTTCTACTATACACTTCAAATCTTCTATTGTATAAATCAAGCCTAAGTTTTTGTTCATTAATGTACGCAGCGTACAGTGAAATAATGACCGCAAAAAAAGCTATTCCTTCTGCCATGGTAGCCCCCTCGTAATTCTGCTTTTGACGAAATGGCTATTATTGCCCACCCCCCGAGGATTTCAGTTTCATAACTGGACAATTTACAACACTGTACAGTTTTGCCCGTTGTTTTTACAGGCTTTTTTTTCTCGCTGGCAAGAGTGCGGCTTTCCGGTTTTCCTGGTGCGGAAGCGCATGCGAATGGAACCCTTCGACATATGGACCCTGTAAGTGTTTGCAGGCGAGCGGGACAAGAAAGGGATACGGCTAAATCGTCGGCAGAGGATTTGAACTTCCGGCCCCGAAAAATCTCACGTCATTTCCAATAATTAAATCCGACTATCACCATAGTGGTATGCAACCGGTATACGGAGGAGATGGAGCGCCGGCATGCCCTGCGACCTGCCCGTCAAAGCGTTGCGTGACCTTATAGCCCTGCTGGATGATCTGAAAGCCACGGGCGTGGCCTTCCGGTCGCTCACGGAAGCAATCGACACGGAAACGCCCACCGGGCGCGCCATGTGGCACCACCAACAGCAGGGAGGTCGTGCGTCCTTAAAACGGCAAAGACCAGTCTCATTGACCTATTACTTGCGTATTTGATTGGTAAATCGTATGATTTTGTGCTCTATCGGGTTGTCCAAGGAGTTTTTCGGGCGTGAGCCGCCCTCGAAATGCGTTCGCCGTTCGCAAAGAGCGAAATGGGTGCATTATTCAGGCCTAACCTGACTCATACCAATTAGAAACATGCCATTGTAGACTCGACCGGAGGCGAGAATGCTAAACATTATAATTGACGCAAACCAAGTCAGAGAAGAAGGCTATTTTCTAGATTCCAATGTATTTCTGCTGCTTGTCAGATATTTTGCAAAACATCCTGACTCCAAATTTTTCGTCCCTCAAGTAGTTATAGAGGAAACAGTCAGGAACTTCAGCCTAGAGTTTAAAGGTCCATTTTTTCGTAAGCTTATACATTACATTACCGATGGAAAATATAATGGTGTTTCTGAAATAATGAGTTGGTATAGATCATACCTTGAAAACAAATTGAGCGAACTTGGTGCCACTTTTCTGAATTATCCCGAAGTTGATCACAAATCCATAATTGAGAGATATGTCACCGGAACTCGACCGTTCAAAGATAAAAAGGCTGATTCGGGAGGATATAAGGACACCCTGATTTGGGAATCCATTAAGGAGCTCCTGAAGCGAGACAAAGATATCGAGGAAAACAATTACCTGTTCATATCCAAAGATCAAGATTTTGCACATAGATCCTCCGAGGAGGAGAGACTCGTTCTTCACCCCGAATTAGAGAGAGATGTCAAATCAGCTAGACCTGCATCTTTCAAGGTACTTCCAGACTTGAAGAGTTTTGCGAAGACCCACATTGAGAAGGGACTTGTGGTTAGAGAGGACAAGTTCAAAGAGTTCATAACCGAGGATGGGATTCTTCTAAATCTCCTCAATAACCCTTCTGCTAAGAATATCCAATGGGCAATGAGGGGTGACTTTCGCGAGTTATATGTTCATGAGGTGTACGTCACATCGAGTGGTATATCAAGTGAATATGAAATGAATGATAACCAGTGGCTAGTATTCGGAGACGTGGAGGCAGATGTGTTCGTTGAGGCCATTATTGATGAACATGACTTTGATTCCATGCAAGACAGATGGAAGTTTGATGTCCAAGACTATGAACACGCCCAATATGTGTTGAGTACCACGACGAATGTTAGCTTGACCATTCATATCGATATTCTGTTTGACGGGAATCAAAGCGAGTTTATTCCTGATAGTATAGAAATAACTGACATTTCCGCATACGAGCCTGAGTAAAATACCTAACCGGCATGCTAATCGCCTTAGCTGAGCAGTTCCACCCCACGCTCCGTCCGCCGCCATCAAAAGAGGGCTTTAAAAAAGCATAATCCGATCTTAAAACCTTCTTCCGTGATGCCTCGGCCCTGCACCGTAGCCTTTTCTCCCGCGCTGCAACCGCGAAAAATCCAAACCCACACCGGGCCCACACACCGCCAAAAACTCAAATCGCCTTAACTCAATCGGGGCGAGAGGATTTGAACCGCCGACTTCGCCCGCAAACATAGGCGGTGCAAGGGCCGTTTTGAACCTGCACCAAACTTGCACCAATAGTGTAGAGCGGAATCGGCCGTCAGCGATTGTATTCAGTAATGGGGTGATTCCCTGCATTGCCAAAAACTCCACACTGAAAAGTGCCCAGCCAGCTTCAGGGTAGCCGCCGAACGTTTTTAATAAGTTTTCAAGACGCTCCCGTTCATGTACGATAACAGTCCACCCTTTCGACTATATACTCAAATATTGACTGGGGATTGTGACTCATGACTCCAGAAGAACTTCAAGGAATTCTAAAGAGACATAGGCTTTGGCTTGAGGAGGAGGGGGGTGAACGGGCCGATCTCTCTGGAGCCGATCTCTCCCGAGCCGATCTCAGCAGAGCCTATCTCATCGGAGCCAATCTCGGTGGGGCCTATCTCCCCGGAGCCAATCTCAGTGGAGCCGATGTCAGCGGAGCCGATCTCACCGGAGCCGATCTCGACAGAGCCGATCTCAACAGGGCCGATCTCAGCGGAGCCGATCTCGCCGGGGCCAATCTCGCCGGGGCCAATCTCAGCACGGCCAATCTCATCGAAGCCAACTTAGAGCATTCTGAAGTGGGATGGACCACTTTCGCGGACATGGATCTTGGCGGAGCCCTGGGACTTGACAAAGTGATACATAAGGGGCCGTCTACGATTGGAGTGGACACATTGCGTTTGTCGGAGGGGAAAATCCCAGAGGAGTTTCTTCGCGGGTGCGGTTTAAGTGATTGGGAAATTAAATTCGCCAAACTTTATCAGCCTGATTTAGCCGCTGCGCAAATAAACGATCTGCTTTACGAGATCTTTCCGGCCCGCACCGCAGATCATCCAATTCAGTTCTACTCCTGCTTCATAAGCTACAGCCATGATGACAAAGTGTTTGCGAGAAAACTCCACGATAGACTTCAGAGTGAGGGAATACGGTGCTGGCTGGATGAGCATCAGTTGCTTCCAGGCGACGATATTCACGAACAGGTGGATCGCGGCATTCGCCTTTGGGACAAGGTTCTGCTTTGTTGCTCCGAGAACTCTCTCACGAGCTGGTGGGTTGACAGCGAGATTGAAAAAGCGTTTCGTAAAGAGCAAAGGCTGATGAAGGAGAGGGGAACGAAGGCGCTCGTCCTCATCCCGCTCAATCTTGACGGGTATATGTTTACCGACCAATGGGAGGATGGGAAAAAAACTGCAGTACAGTCCCGCCTGGCTGCCGATTTTACCGGCTGGGAAACTGACGAATGTGTTCTTGAAAATCAAATAGAACGTTTGATAAAAGCCCTACGAGCAGGTGATGCGGGCAGAGAGCCACCTCCCAAGCCTCGAATCTAAGGCGAAAATTGAACTCGCTTGATCGCTTGCTTGAATCAATTACACCAATCGTTTGGCATTTTGTCCAGTTTCGCGGGTTTTGAACAGGCGCAAAGCCGCGCCAGTCCAAAAGGTTGTTTTTGGAATATGGCTCATTTTATCCAGTTTTTCCTCGCAACATATCGACTATGGGTCAGAAACTTTTTACTTTTTAGAATCCGGGTAATATTTTGGATCAAAAGTTATTAATGTCAGACCGCATTCAACAACGATCAGCGAAAAGGTATAAAAATGGGCGATGACATAGAAAACATAAAGAAAACACCCATTTCCGTCGATCTTGGAGTTAAGGCGAGCCTTGAGGTTAAGGCTGAAATTCCTCCGGAAACAACAGGGCGTCTTGTAGATGCCCTTACGGACATCATAAGACCATTTACGGAGAGGCAGGGCCTTAAGGCAGATCAAATCCGTTTGCAGCGAGAAGACATTGCATTAAAGATAGCAAAAAAAGCGCGAGATAGAGCGGAAATTGAACAAATTCAGTTGCACCCGGTGCCGATAAAGTTGTTGGTGCCTTTTTTTGAAAAGGCATCGCTGGAAGACACAGATAACGAAATGCAAGATCGATGGGCAGCCTTGTTGCTTTCGGCATCGAAAGAATATCAAGCTACGCATTTAACATTTATCGATATTTTGAGCCGAATGAGTTCTAGAGAACTCAAATTTCTAGAAGAAGTTTGTTTTTCATATAAGTCGTTTCCAGATACTAGCTATCCTGGCGGCCACTTTGAATCCAACCGAGTAAAGCTAGAACATAACATACTTTTGTTGGCTCTGAATTTGAACAACCAGGAACAAATGAGCCAAAGACTGCAACAGCAGGCCAAACAATGTTATGACGATGTTGTTAAAGCTTATCCGCTAGTGTATGGAGGCATCATGTATGCCGGGGTCAGTCTTTTTAGCGGTGAAAACTATAAACATCTTGGAACATACAATTTTTATAGCGAATTTGGCAGTCCTGGGTCTTCAGGCTTTAGGTCGCTCGAAATCCTTGAACGAGAACGACTTGTAAACATTCAAAGAATAAAGGGGCCAAGGCAGGGGGTTGAAATAGGGTATTTCGACATCACTTATCTTGGCGTACGTTTTGTTCAAGATTGCTCGCCACAAGCTCCTGAAATGACGGCCAGAAGGCTTAATCAATTTTGACTAACTGGACAGTACAACACTGCCGAGTTTTGCCCGCTGTTTTTACTGGCTTTTTTTGCTCGCTGGCAATTGTGCGGCTTTCCGGTTTTCCCGGTGGGGAAGCGCATGGGAATCGAACCCTTCGACATATAGACCCTGTAAGTGTTTGCAGGCGAGCGGGACAAGAAAGGGACACGGCTAAATCGGCGGCAGAGGATTTGAACCTCCGACCCCGAAAAATCTCTCGTCATTTCAAACACTTAAACTCGACTATCACCATAGCGATGTGCAACCGGCATACGGAGGAGACGGAGCGCGGGTATGCCCTGCGACCTGAGCGTCAAAGCTTTTCCTGGCTGCGGCTTGTGTTATAAATAAAAATCTTTGCCACAAACTTGTTCAAGGTTTAGGTAGAAGAGACACTGCAGCCGACTTGCTCATTTCCACCAGAATGCTCTTAAGGACTTCAAATGGCACAGTACCGGCCTTTTCCTGAATGAAAGTTTTTGGTTTCAACATCTTCGGACAGATCACTGGATACGCCTGGGATACCGAAGGCAATTCCTGCGCTTTCCTTTATAGTGCAGGGAAGATGACTGATCTGAATACCCTTATCGACTCCTCATTAGGATGGGTCCTAAATCGTGGTAATGGAATCAATGATTTGGGGCAGATCATTGGGAGTGGGGTTATCAATGGGCAAACCCACGCCTTCCTGATGACGCCGGTTTATTAACTCGTCACCTTTTTCATCTACGGATTGGGTCTGCCAGGGTTGGTGGCACATAGGAAGACGTTCAAAAAAGCATAGCCGGATTAAGCACCGCATTTATTGAGGCAGGGTTCAGTTTAAGTGGCTCTGCCTTTTTTTGTCTAGCCCCAGCTCATCACCCGGCGGATTCGGGTTATCGGCACTCCGAAAAGCACTTAAGAAACGTCAGGATGCCCTACCATCGACTTTCACTTTGAAAAATCATTCAGGATAATATTGATTGCAACATATGCATTATAGAACTCATCTTTTTTCTAATATTAGGTATGGCTTATACCTTATTCATACCCACGTAAATCACCCTTGTGAGTTTCGAAAGTCAGCGTATCTTCGACCACAAAAGAACGATCCCTGTCTTCCTCGACGTGGATAGACCGGCTTGCCCTATAGTTACCGAAAGGACGTGAAAATGATTTATGAACGCCATGCGGAATCGCCATTTTCGAAAATCGTGGTCAATAACGGTTCATCAGCTGTTGGCACTATCCGAAGGAATTTGATAACCGGCCACTATCATTTCTACGATAACCAGCATGGCGGATTGAATTGCCTGCTCCAGGAAAAAAGAATTGACAGCTTGAAAACGAGAATAGAAGAGCTGATCGATCTCGCAGGAGCGGGCTAAGGATTACTACCCTCCCTCATAACCCAGCTTTATTTCACCGCAATATTTTGGAGGAGGAGTTTATGGCTTGTCATCAGATGGATCGTCTGATTTGCAGCTCAATGGTTTCCTGAAGAACCGGCGTCCGGTGAGAAATGAATCCTGTTGGCCAATCTCCAGATCCATTATAAAAATCGGATGCTTGCGGGGACAAAAGTTCTACGACTCCCCAAGCACAGAGAAACCGATTCGGCAAAGAAATGAAATACAGAATGTGCATATTATGGTTAAACGAAACCAGGAGCGCATTTATTCCAGGCTTAAAGAAGTTAAAGAAATGCAATCCGGATTCCCTGGTGGAAAAGCGAAACTGAAGGACTCGCGCATAAACATAGAAGAATGCTACAGAATACTCGGCATTTCCCTAGGCGCATCGCTTCATGAAATCAAGCAAGCCTACAGAAACTTAGCCAAAGTGTGGCATCCACACAAGTGTGAAGAAAACACACGCCTTCGGGGAAAAGCTGAGAAGCAACTGGCATGTTAATGCCTATAAAAGGGGAAAGTGGAAGTCTCATCTAAAAGGAGATTAGATATGGAATGGCAAAAGCCCCAAATCAATTCCTATGGGGAGGAAGAGCTCATGAAGGTACTCAAAAGCAAATCAACAGGGCTTATGACATATTGTGTCAATGATTCTCCGATAGAAACCAGGCGAGCAAAGTGCAGGACCACAAGAAACAGGAAGAGGGGCAACGGCAAGAACAAGGGCGAACAAAGCGAGAAGACGAAGGAAGTAAGCAAAAAAAACGAATAACGAAAAGAGGTTGAGTGACCGTGCTCAAATGTCCCTCGCGCTTTCTTTGGTGGTGCCCATGAGAAGTAATTATTTTTCCCTCCGGGGGCTGGATATGCCTTTTGTTTGCTTCACAGGCAATCGATTCACTGGGGATCTCCAAGTTATTACAGACGGATTTACCACTATTCGGTTTTTAAAGACCTTCCGGCAATGATCCGGCTCATACATTTGCAGGCATTGGGCCGGATTCCGCTCGCCCCCCTACAGAACGCCCCAAAATGGATGATCTCCGTTGAACCCATACCTGAACCCATGTGAACGCCGTGCACCTGAATCCACTCTTGAAAAAATTTCTTGCGAAATCGGAATGGGACGGTAATATGAGGTAGAGCAGGGGGAAGGCCCTGACAATGTGGCTCAATCGCTCAACGTCTCGCGGCCAACGCTTTACAGGGCTTTGGCCGCTCGATGATTGGGAAATTGTCCATTGTAAGCCTTTTGTGATATAAAACGGCTATGAGCAAAGATGACAAACAGTCTGTCGCGGAAGGCGAAGCATGGGAAGCTGTGCTGGCGTCGCTTTGCCGATTGCAAAGCGTGTTGCCGGAAGCTGTGGTTGTCGGCGGGACAGCTTCGGCGCTTTACGCGGGACATCGTTTCTCGTTCGATCATGATCATGTTCTCCCCGATCTTCGTGAGCGCTTCGACGCCGTTTTGACAGAACTTGAGTCTGTCGCCGGATGGGAGACGGCTCGTGTCAAACGACCGGTTTTGATTCTTGGATCATTGGATGGGGTCGAGACCGGCGTGCGCCAATTGCGCCGCGCACGGCCTTTGGAAACCACGGTCATGCGTGTTGGCAACCATGACGTGGTTTTGCCTACGTTGCCGGAAGTGCTGCGCATCAAGGCGTTTCTCTGCCTTGAACGCAACGCCACGCGAGATTATCTTGATTTGGCCGCTCTTGCGGCGCACATGGGGATCGATGCCGCCGGTGAAGCGCTGTGGTGCATGGATGAACTCTACCCGCAAAAGAGCGGCGGCGGATGGGCTGTCCGCACGCAACTGATGATGCAATTAGCCGCGCCGCCGCCCTATGACCTCGATAGAGTTGCCCTTGCTGAATATAAAGGCGTCCATCCTCCGTTTGATCGTTGGGAACATGTCGCCGATGTATGCGGCAAGTTGTCCGACTGGCTGCTGAATGCCTGTGAGAAAGCGTTTCATGTTGATCCCTCACCGGCGGCTCAACAGGCGAAAACGAATGTTGACGCATGGCGCGATGCCCGCGCGGCGGGGCAAACACTGCCGCCCGCCAAGTTACCGGGGTTTGACACATGAAACACCGCCACTTGATCCATGAAGAATTTACGGTCGCGGCAATCGAGGACATTCTTGCCAGAGGCCAAGCGCCCGATTGGGTACCCTTGATTGACATCATTCGGGCCGATCCCTACGGGGAGGTTGCCGAGAAAATAGACAAGCTATGCGAACTTCCCTTGTTCGGAGCGCCTGTCTTTCGTCGCGTGCTCGCTGCTGCGAGGCAGTCGGCCACACCCCCCTAGAAAAGGGTGGGGCCCCGTACCCCTAGACCACCCAAAGCCGCCAATGGCCCAATTTAAGCCACTGACGGCTTTCTTTTTCCTATTGCCTGACGTTTTGTCCCGTTTCCGGGGTGTCGGTCAGCCCGCAAAGCTAGGCGCGATGCGGGGGCGTTTTCAGAATAGGGACAATTTACAACACTGTCCAGTTTTGCCCGCTGTTTTTACTGGCTTTTTTTGCTCGCTGGCAATAGTGCGGCTTTCCGGTTTTCCTGGTGCGGAATCGCATGCGAATCGAACCCTTCGACATATAGACGCTGTAAGTGTTTGCAGGCGAGCGGGACAAGAAAGGGACACGGCTAAATCGGCGGCAGAGGATTTGAACTTCCAGCCTCGAAAAATCTCACGTCATTTCAAAAACTTGAACCCGACTATCACCATTGCGGTGTGCAACCGGTATACGGAGGAGACGGAGCGCCGGTATGCCCTGCGACCTGCCCGTCAAAGCGTTGCGTGACCTTATAGCCCTGCTGGAGGATCTGAAAGCGCAGGGGGTGGCCCTCCGGTCGCTGAAGGAAGCTATCGACACGGAAACGCCCACGAGCCGCGCCATGTGGCAAATGGTGGGGATACTGGCAGAGCTTGAGCGGTCGTTGATCCAAGAACGGACAAAGGCGGGCAGGGCGGCGGCTGTGGCTCGTGGGGTGCGTATGGGCCGCAAGCGCCTGCTGTCCGCGCAACAGGTCGTCCACGCCCCTAAGCTGATAGAGCAGGGGGAAAGCCCGGGGCATGTAGCAAAATCGCTCAAAGTTTCGCGCCGCACGCTTTACAGGGCCTTAGCGGTTCCTTGCTGAATGGGAGCGGCAACAAGGTGTTTTCGGTCATTCACGTCCGTTTACCTTTCAGGCCTGCAATCCGTCTTGCAAAGAATGATTACGGGGTTGAAAAGTAACAGTCACTTCAACATCCTCATCGAGCTTTCCAAGGATCGTAATCATTCGATCAAGCGTAAAGCGCTCAAGCTTCGCATTGCGAATCCGCGAAAACTCGGAATGCGATACGCCTGTTAGTTTTTCGGCTTCGCGTGTCGATAACTCTCGTTCGTCAAGCGTGCGTATGATTTTGGCTGCAAGAATGGCGCGAGCCTGTTCAACGCTGGCGTTTCTGCGGCCAAAGTCACGAAACACGTTGCCGCTGCCGCGAATGAGTTCAAAATCGTCTTTCATTGTAAAGCCTCCTCCAGTCGTTTCAGGCGGTCACGAATAAGGGCAACGTCCATCTGAGGCGTCTTAATTCCGGTCTTGGATTTCTTCTGAAAGGCGTGGATAACCCAAATATCAGCGGCGATTTTAACCGCATAGATGACGCGGAAAGCATCCCCTCGATGCCGCAGCGCGATTTCGAACACCCCGCCGTCAACGCCCTTGAACGGCTTGGCCTTGTCCGATTTGCTGCCTTCCGCAGCTATCGTAAGCGCACCGAGCATATCGCCTTGCACGCCTTCGGGAAACTCTTCGAAATCCCTCCGTGCTGCTTTGATCCATGAGATTGGTCTAGTATTTCTCATGTGCTCAATGTTGACATATTTGTCACCACTTTGCAAGCCCTTTTTCCTGCTTTTATCATTTTGTCTAGTGTTTCGGGGTCAGGAGGCCCCGCAAAGCGTTGCCCCGCCCGGGGGCACTTTCCAACATGAGACAAACAACAAACTGTCCAGTTTTGCCCGCTGTTTTTTCTCGCTGTCAATTGTGCCGCTTTCCGGTTTTCTTCAGCTTCACGCTTGCCCCATCACCCACTCACCCATTCCCAGCTTTGCTTCACAAAATGATGCATCACCACCGTCGAGACGTGAAGCAATAACGTATTCTTTGTATTTCCGTGTCGCCGTCTCTCCGCGCCTCCGCGCCTCCGCGTGAGATGACCTTCGCCTTTTGGTTGTGGTCCGCCGCCCGGCTCTTTGGAATTTGGCCTCTCACTGCTCACTGCTCACTGTTCACTGTCCTTAGCACTTCCTTTTGTGTTTGACAATACTTCCAATACTGAACCCTTTATGCTTCACAAAGTGAAATCATGCGTCATATTATTCTTGAAGTCACTGCGCATAATGAAGTATAATGATAACGTAAATTCAAAAGAACGGCCCTGGAAGTGTATCCGACCCCGACTCCATGTTCCAATGCGGTCGTGGCGGGACCATCGATTCCAGTGCCGTGTTTCAGGGCGCTAAAGCCTGTGAGATCGGGAAGTGCTGTTGAAAATTTAACCGGGCGAATGGAAACAGTCGCCCAAAAGTTTCCATATGTTTCCATGACGTTTCCAGGGAGTTTCCATGTGTTTCAATGCAGAGAAAAGGATTGAGGGCATCGGCAGGGGACAGCTAATTGTGATGGCAAGCCGCTTTCTTCTGCTTTCGCCCTCCTTCCCCGACTGCCGGCCCGGCTTCCCGAGACCGTTTCGCGGCTCGTAATCATCAGGCTCAAACGGCCTATGAGGGCAGTTAACAAAAAATTCCCATGATGTTTCCAGGATGTTTCCATGGCAAAGAAAAAGATTAATGATGACACACTCATACAATTGATCCGGGATGGAAACAGCCCGGCCGAGGCGGCGCGCCGGCTTGGAGTAGGTCGGGCGGCGGTCTCCAAGCGACTGAAAGCGCTAAAGATTGGAGTCACCAGGGACGTGACGCTCCGTTCGGCGGCCAAACTTGTGGACCGGGGCATGGACGCCATGGCCCAGCTCCGGAAGATAAACGATTCTGTAAATGCGGAACTCGACCGGATAGAAGAAGGGGCAAGTGGTCTCACTGGCGCGGATCGGGAAAAATTCCAGGCGCAAAGAATTAAACACGTTGCTGAAATTCGCAAGCAAGTAAGCATCATGCTGGACGTCTATCATGTCTACTCCAGCTATGAAGAGGCAAAGGCCTTCCGGCAGGCAGTGCTTGAAGCCATTGGAGAATGTGCGCCTGAAGTAATAACCTCCATAAGGCAAAAGCTGAGAGAAATACACGCGATTCGAAGCGACCTCGACATTGGCATTATGTAACCATGGGAATATCGGGAAAAGTGAGAAGAAACTATTCGTTCCGGAACTTCCTTGAAGAGTTTGATATGGAGTTCGGTCATGTGTATGACAGCACGCCGGCTTCGCTGGGCCAGTGGGCCGAAAAGACGCCTGTTATCCTCGACGGCCGGCCGTTCAGCTTTCATAAGCACGAATACCTTATCGCGCCCTACGCCGACGATCACCCGCACATGGTCGAGATCAAAGCGGCACAGATGGGGCTCAGCACGAAGGCTATTCTCAGGGCGATGTACGCGGCCAGATACCGGAACTTCCGGGGCATTCTCTATCTTTTTCCGTCGAGGACCGATGTGACCGAATTCGCCAAGGGCCGGATTGACCCCTTGATCGAGGATAACCCTGATACTCTGGGGCGATGGCTGCAGGAAACCGATTCCGCCAACATCAAACAGATTTGGAATTGCTTCCTGTACCTCAGGGGCATGAAATCGCGTGTGGGCCTCAAGTCCATTCCCGTAGACTTTCTTGTCTTCGATGAAATGGACGAAGCAAGCCCGGCAGCGGTCGATATGGCCATGGAACGCATGAGCCACAGTGAGTTTCGTGAAGTCCTGAAGCTCAGCAACCCCACGCTGCCCGACTACGGCATCGATAAAGCCTTCCAGGAAACCGACCAGCGTTTCTGGCATGTGAAGTGCCTGAAGTGCGGCGAATATACCTGCCTCGAGGAAACTTTTCCGGACTGCCTTCTTGAAATTGGCGGGAGGGCCATCCGGGCCTGCCGGAAGTGTAAGGCCGTGCTTGACCCCTCGGTCGGGGAATGGGTTGCCAAGCATCCGGGCGTGACCGGGAAGCGGGGCTATCATTACTCACAGCTTTTCAGCCATTATGTGGACCCTGCCGAAATCCTCCACCAGTTCAGGACCACGAATAACCTGACCGATTTCTATAACCTTAAGCTCGGCATGGCCTATGTGGAAGCCACGAACCGGCTGAGCGTTCAAGAGGTCCTGGCGCTTTGCGGCAATGAGGGCCTCGCTTCGTCCGATCCGGGGCCCTGCAGCATGGGAGTCGACCAGGGCAAGCTCCTTCATGTTGTAATCGGGAAGCGCGAATGGGGCAGGGCCGGAAAGATCGTCCATGTGGGTGAGTACCAGGCATGGGAAGAACTCGACCGGCTTATGAAGGTTTTCAACGTGAGCCGCTGTGTGGTGGACGCTCTGCCCGAGACCCGGAACGCCAGGGCCTTTGCCGGGAAGCATAAGGGGAAGGTTTTTCTCTCCTATTACTCCGAGCACCAGAAGAGCGGCTACAAATGGAACGATGGCGACTGGACCGTCCACAGCAACCGGACAGAGTCGCTGGACGCCTCACACGTTGAAATTCAGTTCGCAAGGGTGGCGCTGCCACGCGAATGCGACATCGTCCGGGAATTTGCCGAGCATTGCGCCAACACGGCCAAGAAACTGGAAGAGGACGCGGAGACCGGCTCGAAGCGCTACGTCTATGTGCGATTGGGACCGGACCATTTCCGCCATGCCCTCAATTACGAGGCTATGGCCCGGCAGTATGGCGCTTCCGGGAGGTTTGCCAATAACGACTTGAGCTGAACATGCGGGGGCAAAAATGGGGTCTTCCTGCGAACGCGTACCTGGACAGTTTGCACGCGAACCCGCGAAGCCGCGAAGAATAATAGCAGGATACGGCCTGGAATGCGGGTTTTGTAGGGCTTCAGGCAAACATGGACTGTGTTGTTTGGACACGGAGCTCCAGGCTAAGAGCTTACAATGGCCGGCGTAGTTCCGCAAAGTAACGGGGCTCAGTAAAACCGGTACTGCAGAGGAGGCGGCACATGCGCGGGCCACGGGGAAAGAGCAAAGGTCCGAGCAGATCACGTCAAAGGGATCTTGAATAA
>JBKQLC010000054.1:0-8870 GCA_052147195.1 Syntrophobacteraceae bacterium | reverse complement strand
GACCAAACTCACCGAAATAATCAGGATCATAATAGAGAGCGGACACTCCAGAATTCCGATCTACCAGGATAATATCGACAACATCGTCGGGACGCTTCATGCTAAAGACCTGCTTCCGTTCTGGGGTACAGAGGATATCGCGATCCGTGAGATAATGCGCTCTCCATATTTCATACCCGAGACCAAGAAAATCAGCGAAGTCCTCAAAGATTTGAGAGACAATAAGTCTCACATGGCCATCGTTATTGACGAATATGGCGGGACGGCCGGCATTCTCACACTGGAGGATATAATCGAGGAGATTATCGGCGAAATAATGGATGAATACGATGACGAACAGAAACTTATCATCGAGCATGAAGACGGTTCCATTATTGTCAATGCGCGCCTTGACGTCGATAAACTCGAGGATTTTCTTCAGATTGAGCTGCCGGAAGGTGACTTCGAATCCGTTGGCGGCTTTATTATAAGCCTTATCGGAAAAGTGCCCGAAGTTAACGAAAAAATCCTCTATAACGATATCGAGATATTGATCGAAGCCGCAACGAGCAGGAAGATAGATCGGGTACGCATCCGTAAGCTGGGCAAGGAAGTCCCGGAGTATCCTTCCGGAGAAGAGCCGGGCAGATAACTTCTCTGAGCGTAGAGGAAGGGACCATATACGTCACCGCTGATTTTCCTCCTTTATCCCCCTGTACTCTAATTTCGAGCTGATTGAATTCTATGGGCGCGATATTGCTGTCGATCCTGAGTGGATTATTGCTTACGGCAGGGTTTCCCAAACCCGCGATGTTCTATTTGTCATGGGTGGCTTTCGTTCCGCTGCTTTATGCGATCAGGAGCAAAAACGGAAAGCAGGCTTTCGCGCTGGGTTATATCTGTGGGCTGGTGCACAGTGTGACCTGCCTTTTCTGGATATGTTATGCTATTTATCACTATGGTGGTTTTTCCACTGTTATTTCCTTTCTCATTCTTCTGCTGCTTTGCTGCGTCATGGCAATCTATCCCGCTGTGTTCGCTCTGTTGGCGCAAAGATGGGAAAAGATCCCCATACTCTACGTTTTTGGGCTGCCGTTCGCATGGGTTTGCCTCGAATGGGTCCGGGCTTATGTAATTTCAGGATTTCCGTGGGCAAATCTGGGGTATACACAGACACCTCTAAACCGGCTCATCCAGATCGCCGACATAACAGGAGTCTACGGACTGAGCTGGCTCGTCGTACTCGGCAATACGGTCATTGCCGGATTTATCCGGAACTTTTTCCGCAGATCGGGAGTCGCGGTCCTTGCCGTCTGCATCGTTTCCGCTCTGCTGTACGGTTTTTGGCGTACCGAAATGATCAGCACTTTGCAAGACCAGGCCCCTTTGCTGAATGTAGGGATTATTCAGGGAAATATTGCCCAGAATCAAAAGTGGGATCCGGCATTCGAGTCTGAAACGATCGGCAGGTACGGTCTCTTCAGTATGGATTCGGTCAAAAAGGCCCCGGTCCCCGACATTCTCGTGTGGCCGGAATCAGCTATGCCTTTCTTCTACGGCCTGGACGAGAATCTGAGCCCCGAGGTTGACCGTATTGTGAGGCAGGCGGGAAAACCACTGCTTTTCGGGAGCATCGGTGTGGGCCTGATGGAAGGCAAGCCGCATTTGCTGAACAGGGCTTATCTTCTCGATGAACACGCCGGGCTTCAGGGGGCTTATGCCAAGCAGCATCTGGTTCCATTCGGAGAATATATACCCTTTTCCGATCTGTTGTTTTTCGTCCATAACATTGCGGCTGCGGGAGGCTCCATGGATTTTATTCCCGGGAGAGATCCGGCGCCTCTCGTTTTTGGAAATACCCCACTTGGGATCTTGATATGCTACGAGGCGATTTTCCCGCAGATCGCGCGTGAAACCGTCAGGCGGGGCGCTCAGATCCTGATGAACATCACCAATGACGCCTGGTACGGTGATACGGGTGGTCCGTATCAGCACCTGGAAATCTCACGCTGGCGCGCAATCGAGTTTCGGGTTCCACTGGTGCGGGCAGCAAACACTGGAGTAAGCGCAGCATTCGATGCTACCGGGAAGGAGTGCGGAAGGCTTGCTTTGAACACGGGTGGTTTCCTGACGTGCAGCGTTCACCCGATGCCTTATCTTTCATTCTATGCTAAATATGGTGATCTATTTGCCTGGCTTTGTGTTTTTGCGGCGTTTTGCGCTTTGTTATATAGTGTTATTTATTCGAGAATTTCTAAGAGGATGCCCCGATGAATATGGATATTTCCGAGCTGAAAAATTCGCTCAAAGACCTGTCTCAAAAAATTCAGACCCTTGGAGGATATCTTTGACGTCGCCGGCAAAGAGAGACGTTCGGCTGAGTTAGAAAGGCTGAT
The DNA here is from genome assembly GCA_052147195.1 of Syntrophobacteraceae bacterium. GTDB lineage: Bacteria > Desulfobacterota > Syntrophobacteria > Syntrophobacterales > Syntrophobacteraceae > SbD1. The sequence goes on along the minus strand of JBKQLC010000054.1, from coordinate 6,495 downwards.
GTCAAAACAAGACTTCTGGGAAAACCAGGAGGCCAGCCGCGATATTTTGAAAGAGCGCTCCGAGCTGAATGAAATGATACTGACCTGGCGCAATCTTGCTGCTGACCTCGAGGATAATGACCTGCTGTTCGAAATGGCCGTCGAGGAGCAGGACGAGCATAATCTTCAGGAAGTCAAACGCAAGCTGAGTGAGCTTCAGAAAAAATACAGAGAGCTTGAATTGCGGCAGATGCTCAGTGATGAAAACGATGACAAGAATGCCATCGTCAGTATAAACGCGGGGGCGGGAGGCACTGAAGCCCAGGACTGGACTGAAATGCTTCTCAGGATGTACCTGCGCTGGTGCGAGAGGAAGAACTTCAAGGTCGAAATGATCGACCTGCAGGAGGGGGAGGAAGCAGGCATAAAAAGCGTCACCTTTACTGCTTCCGGTCCTTACGCCAACGGGATGTTGAAGGCCGAATCCGGCGTGCACAGGCTGGTAAGAATCTCTCCTTTCGATGCCAGCGGCCGCAGGCACACATCCTTTGCAGCAGTACTGGTCTTTCCCGAGATCGACGACAAAATAGAGGTCGAAATCAAGCAATCCGACCTGCGCGTTGATACGTACCGAGCCAGTGGGGCAGGGGGGCAGCATGTAAACAAGACGAGTTCCGCCGTGCGCATAACCCACATGCCTACAGGCATCGTAGTGCAGTGCCAGAATGAGAAATCACAGCACAGAAACCGGGATATAGCCCTTAAAATCCTCAAGGCTAGACTCTATGAACGCGAAAGACGCGCTCAGCAGGTCAAAATGCAGGAAACTCACGACAACCTGGATGAAATCGCATGGGGCAACCAGATCAGGTCCTATGTCATGCAGCCCTACAGACTGGTGAAGGACCACCGCACCAACGTCGAAAAGGGAAACGTCGAAAGCGTTCTCGACGGCGAACTCGATGATTTCATAGAGGCGTATTTGCTTAGCTCGTTGAGTACAAAAGAAAGCGCCGCAGGTGTGGCTTAGGATAGCGGCCTTAGGGAAAATACCTCGATGAGACCCTGCCCATTTCCGAACCGGAAAGGGTTTTCAGGTTTTCTGCAATCTGTGGATGCCCGATAAAAAAAGGCGCCTGCCTTTGGAGCAGTAGCGCCTTCAAACCAGGATTTATGACATTGCTACCTGGTGATTTGCTGATATCACAAGGTCTAAGGGTATTGCAAGGGGGATTCTTAGTGGTAGGAAATGAGTATCCTGCATCCCCAAAGTAGATGATATCGGCCCAGGATCAATGTGTTAGCAGGAAGTTCTCCTGGAAATTTAATTGCTGAAGGAACGCGAAGACGCCGGCAGGAAAAGTCCGGCGTCTTCTGGTTAAATCGAAAGCCAAAATAGTTTAGATGCTGTACCCGACCTCCCCGTGAATTTCTTTGTCGAGACCCGATAATTCTTCTTCTGCGCCTACTCTTAAACCGATTGTCTTATCGAGCAACTGGGCGATCAGGTAGGTCGCTATCAAGCAGTAAAGAGCCACTGAAATAACTCCGATTGCCTGTATTCCCAACTGCTTGAGGTTGCCCCCTATCAAGCCGGTTGCGCCTGCCGTGGCGAAAAGGCCGGTTGCCAGAGTTCCCCACATGCCGCCGACCCCGTGGACCCCAACTACGTCAAGAGAGTCATCGTAATCGAGGCTGAATTTCATCCGGACACCGTAATAGCAGATCACCCCGGAGACAAGTCCGATGATCATGGCCCATCCCGGGGTTACAAACCCGGAAGCCGGGGTCACCGCACCAAGGCCGGCCACGATTCCTGAAGCAAATCCGAGGGCGCTGGGTCTTTTTACGGTCACCCATTCCATGGCCATCCATGCGCACGACCCGGCTGCGGCGGCTGTCATCGTAGCGGTAAAAGCGAGAGCCGCCGTTGCGTTTGCCGCAAGGGCGCTGCCGGCGTTGAAGCCGAACCAGCCGAACCAGAGGAGGCCGACACCCAGCAGTGTCATTGTAAGATTATGCGGGACAAACATCTCGCCTGGATATCCGCTGCGTTTTCCGATTACAACGGCAATTGAAAGCGCCGAAATCCCGGCTGAGAGATGCACGACCAGTCCGCCGGCAAAATCAAGGCCTCCCATCGACTGAAACCAGCCCCCTCCCCATACCCAGTGAGCCAGGGGATAGTAGACAATAAGCGACCAGAGTATGAGAAAAGTAAGGTAGGATTTGAAGGTCATTCGCTCGGCTATTGCGCCGCTTATCAGTGCTGGAGTGATTATGGCAAACATTCCCTGAAACATGACGAATGCGTATGTAGGGATTGTGTCCTTGAGCGAATTGACGTTTGTCCCCATGAGCATGAACTGGCTGAGGTCACCGATAAACCAGTTCCCGGTGGTAAATGAAAGTGAATACCCTATTACAATCCACTGTAGTTCAAGAATACCGAGCGCAACGAAAGAGTGCATGAGAGAGCTGAGTACATTCTTGCGCTGAACCATACCCCCGTAAAAAAGGGCAAGGCCCGGCAGCATCACCATGACGAGGGCCGCTGATGTGAGTACCCAGGCAGTGTCTGCCGGATTCATCACGGCCGGCTCGGCTGCCAATGCCGGGCTTCTGCCTACCCACAACAGCAAAAGGGTTATTGTCATAATCAATGTCAGCAAACCTGAAGTCTTCCCTAACTTTAAAGCCATTGCGCACCAAACCTTTCCTGGTTGTGTTGAAATTTCCAGCAATCAGAACGGGTTATAAGCTTGCATTCAGGAGCAAGCTGCATTCCAGGGAGTGGCTCCAAACCAAGTGGTTGATGTTAAAGACAATTTCATATCCAGGTCCTGAGTGTAGTCTAAATTATGCGACAATTGTGTATCTTTATTTAAGAGAAAGTGTCACGTAGAGACATGTGTGTACCATATTGTCCTTCAATATCTGCACCTTGTGAGGCGGCGATGGCCCGAGGGTGACTATTTGTACCACAGGTTTGCTCCTGAGGAAAACAAAAGTGGCGGCATTGGCAGCTTTATGGTATCGTGGGCTCGTAAATAGCTACAAATATGAATCTATATGGCCTGACAAATATGACGATGGTCCAATTATGTATCGCGTTGGGATTCAGAGACCGCCGCCTGAATTCCTGGCGATAAGTATTTATCATGTAACTACAGTTACTTAGTATAAGGACTTAAATCTTAATCCCAAAGGGAGGGCGGAGGTAGATGACAAAAATCGAAGCAATCATAAAACCTTTCCGGCTTACCGAGGTTCAGGAGGCTCTTACCGCTCTGGGTATTCAGGGAATGACGGTCAGCGAGGTCAAAGGCTTCGGACGGCAAAAGGGCCATGTGGAACTCTACAGGGGAGCTGAGTATATTGTAAAATTCGTTCCCAAACTCTTCATCATGGCTGTTGTTCCGGACGATCTGGTCGAAAAAGCGGTAGATGCGATACAAAAAGCGGCTTTTACCGGCAAAATCGGAGACGGAAAGATATTTATTTCAAAAGTCGACGAGGCTATACGGATTCGTACGAAAGAAACCGGGAGCGAGGCTCTCTGATCTGGTGTGGCATCTCATAAGTTACCCGGTATTTCCACGAGTCTCGAGCGGCATTCGCCGGGGCGCCCCGGCGAATGCCGCTGCGGGTCGACAATTGCCGGGGGACTTTTTCTCGGCCTGACACGCGCGCGGCGCGGTTTTTGTTTCTGAGTATGCCCGCGGTACTTGCCGGCGGTCTCCTGGAGTTTAAAGAAACTCTCAAATCTAACCTCACCTTTCACATTTGGAGCGAAGCGACCTCCCGTTGCTGCCTTCGCAACTTTGACGGATTTAACCTGCCTCCTCTTCTTCGAATCCTTGCGTAATCGGCGCATTCCACTACTGGATCTTCACGTCGTTCAGCGTAAACGCTAAGCTGGAAGCTCCGTGTCCAAACGGCACAGGTGCGTGTTTGCCTGAGAATCTGCAAATACGCGGTCCGGAATGTATTTTTTCGTTGTTCTTGTTCTTTTTCTTGTTCGCGACTTCGCGGCTTCGCGTGCAAACCGTCCATGTACGCGTTTGCGGGAAGACCCAATTTGTTCTGAGAGCCTCCCCGATACATTTTTGGGGCAAAAGTTCCCTCCTTTGCGGCCGGCGCTGCCATGAGTGCGCAATGCGCGATCGCTTTTCTGCTGTATTACCTCCGGTCTCCACAAAACGTGCCTCTTAGTTTTGTACAGAATTGTTCCCTGGACCGCCCAAATCATGAATCATGTATTCTCATTTGTCCTAACTATCCTCCAATACATTTTGAAGCGAAACTTTTTCACCTGTTTTCCAACAGATTTCACAAAAACGTTTCAAAATTGTGCCGTCGATTGGTTTCGATACAATTGTGTATTGCTCTGTGCCCCCAAAACAGTCGATCCAAGCTCGGTCCGCAAGATTGTAATCCTTTAATTTCAGCAACTTAGTAAATACATTCAATATCGTAGCGATGTTTTGGCATGTGCTTTGGACTAAGTTTAATGGTTCGGCGAGTTCAATACCCCTGAAATGCTGGAGGGCTGAAAGCGATTGAGGGACAGACACCAATCTAAATCCAAAAAAAGACGGAGGTAGGGAGATGACCAAAATTGAAGCAATAATTAAACCTTTCCGGCTTACCGAGGTGCAGGAAGCGCTAATAGCGCTCGGTATCCAGGGAATGACGGTCAACGAAGTGAAGGGCTTCGGACGGCAAAAGGGGCATGTGGAACTCTACAGGGGTGCAGAATATACGGTTAATTTCGTCCCGAAGCTGCTGATCCTGACCGTGGTTCCGGATGAGTTGGTCGGCAAGGCCATGGAGGCAATACAAAAGGCAGCCTATACCGGGAAGATCGGGGATGGGAAGATCTTTATATCGCCTGTATCGGATGTAATGCGCATCAGGACCAAGGAAACCGGTCCTGAAGCGCTGTAGCGTTTTAAAGACTCACGGGCAAAGCGACTTTTCTCTCAAATCGATTAGAGATACGGAGGGCGATGATATGAAGAAACTGAAACTGTTGGCGGCTTTAGTTCTTGTCTTTTTTCCATTACTTATACTTGCCGGCGCTACTTTTGCTGAAGAAAAGGGTACGCCGATACAACTGGCACAAGCGACCCAGACTGCTCCAGCTCCGGCGGAAGCTCCCGCTGCGAAAATCGATACCGGGGACACGGCCTGGGTCCTTACTTCTTCGGCCCTCGTTCTGTTTATGACCCCTGGTCTTGCCCTGTTCTACGGAGGCATGGTTCGGCGTAAGAACGTCCTTGGAACAATTATGCACAGTTTTGTCGCAATGGGCATCATAACGATTCAATGGGTGCTTTTCGGCTACAGTCTATCGTTTGGTCCGGACATCGGGCACTTTATCGGCAATCTTGACTGGGTGGGTCTGAAGAGCGTCGGATTCGAGCCAAACGCCGACTATGGCCCTACCGTACCCCATCAGGCATATATGATATTTCAAATGATGTTTGCCATAATAACTCCAGCTCTTATTTCAGGGGCCATCGCCGAAAGGATCAAGTTCAGCACTTATTGCGTGTTCATCACCGTCTGGGCATTCCTTGTATATGATCCGCTCGCTCACTGGGTATGGGGAGCGGGGGGCTGGTTGAAAGAGATGGGAGCCCTCGATTTTGCCGGAGGCCTTGTGGTTCATATCAGTTCCGGTGTTTCTGCGCTGGCTTGCGTACTGGTCCTGGGCAAAAGAAAAGGCTACCAGGTTGAAATTATGGCCCCCCACAACCTTACCCTGACAATACTCGGGGCATGCATCCTGTGGTTTGGGTGGTTCGGGTTCAACGCAGGCAGTGCAGTAGCTTCGGGTGCGCTTGCGACTTCGGCTTTTGTGGTCACACACATTGCAACCGGTACCGCGGCCATGTCCTGGATGGTCACGGAATGGATCCACAGAGGCAAACCGACCGCTCTAGGCGCTGCCTCCGGTGCGGTTGCAGGGCTTGTTGCCATTACACCGGCATCGGGCTTTATTGGTCCGCTCCCGGCGCTCCTTCTCGGGATTTTTGCCGGTGCGGTCTGCTACGGAGCGGTGAGCCTCAAACCGAAGTTCGGGTATGATGACGCACTGGACGTGATCGGAGTTCACGGGGTTGGTGGGACTCTGGGCGCATTGTTTACCGGGTTCTTTGCTTCAAAGCTTATCAATGCCGCCGGCGGAGACGGTCTCTTCTTTGGAAACGCCGCCCAGGTTGGAATTCAGGCGCTGTCAGTTGTATCTGCCTGGGTTTACTCTTTCATGATCACCTTCATCATTCTCAAAGTCCTCGATGCAACTATGGGCCTGAGGGTTAACGAAGAAGATGAATCGACCGGTCTCGATCTGACTCAGCATGGTGAGGTCGGCTACACATTTGAAGCCTGAGATGTTTGGATGTTTTTGAAGCGGGATATCAAGACCCCCGTGCCGCGCGGCCCGGGGGGGTTTTGCTGAAAAAGGAGGTGTATTCAGCCTCAACCCACCGTTTAACCTAGGGCAGG
>JBKQLC010000053.1:0-4295 GCA_052147195.1 Syntrophobacteraceae bacterium | reverse complement strand
AAGGGGCTCCTTCAAGGTCGAGGACATCGCGGTAGCGCACGTCGCGGGCATGGACTCCTTCGCCCGGGGCGCTGACGCCGCCGCGCGCATGATAGCCGATAAGGCTCTCGACAAACTGCTCGAGGAGCGCTACGCCGGCTGGCGGGAAGGCATCGGCGCCTCCATTCGGGGCGGCAAGGAGAGCTTCAAGAGCCTCGAGGCGGCCATGCTCGACGCGCCCGCAGCCGATGTGAGCGACTTCGGCCTGGGATCCGGCAAGCAGGAGTACCTCGAGTCCATCGTCAACAGGTACCTCTGAATATGTGGTCGACGAATGCCCAATCATCGGGCAGAGGCCCTCCGATGGGAGTTCCCGGTACTATGCCAGCAAGAAAGGCATATGCTACTCGGCGGTTTCGAACTGTACGATACCGACCGGACCTCCTAGGTGATATCGGCGAGAGCGAGAGAGCTGGAGTACGATGTTTTATGTCAAGCAAAATTCCCGGAATTCGCCATTTGTACTTCCCGGAAAACGCCACGGGAAATTCCCGGCTTTCACCATCGGGTTTTCTCCCGGTGATCACCCGTCTGGCGGCGTCGGCCTCCTTCCCAACGCCGCCATTTCGCCACCGCCACGTCTCATTTTCCCTGACGTGGCGGGCGGCTCATAATATTCCCGTCAAAAGTCCTGCGAATCTGTTTCCCTCTCCCGGTTGTAGTTCATGACGTATTTCCTTACCTGCTCATGCAAGTCCTGCTCGGAATACTCATAGGGAAGGGGTTCAGTTTCGAATTCTCGGAGTAACCGGTCCTCAAGCTCACGGTTGATGTCCATCCGTCCGGGGAAGCGGAGCCTCTCTATCATAATTCTTGTCAGTGTCATCAGCTTTCCTTTCGCGTAAACGCTTTAGGTTGCGTTCCGTGCCGCATCAGGGCGTGCGTCATGCGATAGCTCTTGGCCTCGAACATGATCAGGTGCCCATGGTGGACGAGCCGGTCGATCATTGCTGCCGCCATCTGCTCGTCGGTGAATATGCCGCCCCACTTGGAGAACTCGAGGTTGGTCGTCAGGATCAGGCTCTTGCTCTCGTAGCTGTCGGCGATGATCCGAAACAGAAGCTGCGATCCCTCTCGGTCCACGGGTACATAGCCCCATTCATCCAGGATCAGGAGATCAAGCTGCTTGAGATCACGGACAAGACGCTCCAGCGTGCCGTTCCGATACGCATCGGACAGCTTGAGTACGAGTTCCGTGACCGTAAAGAACCGGACCGCGCTGCCCTTCTCGCAAGCGCTGATTCCCAGCGCGATCGACATGTGGGTTTTGCCCGTTCCAACCCCGCCGTAAAGGACGAGGTTCTTCTTCTCCTGGACGAATTGGCAGCTCAGGAGCTCATCCCGGTCGAAGGCCGGGGGCAGGCGAATGTCCGAAAAGTCGTAGCCCTCGAAGCTTTTGACGACCGGGAATCCGGCCCTGTTCAGAAGCCTGCTCTTTTTGCCGCGCTCGCGTCTGACTATCTCCTCGCTCAGCACGCGATGGAGGAACTCCTCTTGCCGCGGTGTCGCCTCCGTCTCGCAGAGTTCGGCTACCCTGCCCGAGAGCATCAACCTCCGGCTGTAGTCCATGATCTCCCGGCGCTGCTCTTCGCGTTCGGATCCAGGCCGTATCATGACTGCCCGATCCCCAGCAGGAGCTCGTCGTAGACGTGTAAATCCTGCCCTCGCCCCGGCGCTACGTCCAGCCCGTAGCCGCTGATGCGCGCGGCGAGGGCCGCCGCGTCGCAGAATGCCGTCCGATTGATCCGCAGTCCTTCCTCAAGGGCCTGCAGGGCTGTCTCGAAACTGTAGGTGACCGTCAAGTGGTGCATTGTCCGCAGGGTGGCCCGCAGCTCGTCCCTCGGCTGACTGTCCATGGTGTCCTTAAGCGCCGCTGGGACCAGTTCCCTGATCCCGCTGTTCTGCCACGCCCCTGCGTTGTTCATGAGAACGGCGAGGGAGGTCCGGTAGTCGCAGGTGTCGCTCCGCTGTGCCCCGTAATGCCGGATGTGCTTGACCAGCAGCTGTTTGTCCTTGCCCAGGATGTCGATGGTGTGGGCACGGATCGCCACCAGCACTTCCTGCCCTGCGTACTCAGGGCACGTCGAGTAGTGGTGCTTGGCGTCGATCCGCACCTTCCCGTAGCCGTCTGACTTGATGTACTCGTACCGGACGGCATCGAAGACCATCCGCGGCAGAGGCATCAGGGCAGCGCTGTCGGCCTCGAACAACTGCCTGATGGGCAGGAGCTTCTTGTAATGCGCCTCCTCCGCCTTGGCCGCGTGCAGGTCCAAGAGTTGGCGGTTGTATGCCTCGATATCGTCGAACTCCGGCTCCGGCACGAACAGGTTCCGGCGGGTGTAGCCAATCTTGCTTTCCACGTTCCCCTTCTCGTAGCCCGATTCCGGGTTGCAGAAGCGGACGGAGAAGCCGTAATGCGCCCTCATTCGCTGGAACAGCTTTGCCTCGTGGATGACCTCGCCCACCCTGCGCCCGACCCCTGTGGCGTTGTCGAACACGATGATCGGCGTCACCCCGCCCAGGTAGTCGAAGATATCCTTGAGTCCTTGGCATACGCACTCGGCGGTCTCACCGCCGAAAACCTGCGTGAGGCTGTTGTTGCTGTGCGGGAAGGAGAGCGTCAGGTACTTTTTGCGCACCAACTCCCCCCGCTCGCGGAAATCCGCCTCGCCAAAGTCGCACTGTGACTCGCCGGGGTGCCAGACCAGCTCCTGGCTCGCCCGCAGGGCCCGCTGTGCGCGGAGAGTGTCCTTCACGTAGCGCTGGACCGCGTTGTACGCGCAGTCGTAGCCCGGCGATTCGGTTTTGAGCCGATCGTGGATCCTCTTCGCCGTATGGCGCTGCTTGTGCCATCGTCCTTGGTCCTCCTCGAGCCAGGTGTCGATCAGCTTCTTATGCGGGTCGAGCTTCGATGCCCGAGCCGCCTCGTTGGGCGGTCGCGGCGAGAAATCTTCCTGCACGAGGTATTTCCTGACCGTCTTTTCATCGACGGACAGCTCTCGAGCTATTCCCGCCACCGATTGCCCATCTCGGGCCATCTCCTTGATACTGTTGATCTGGGGCATGTTGAGCACCTCTCTTTATCCTCCCCTGTCGTTGTTAGCCCTTCGACCGGGGATTGTGGATCCTAAGGGAGCAGCGTCTCAACTGCCCCTGATTTTTTCCGGGAATTTCCCGTGGCGAAATCAGGGAACACCTCGTGGCGTTTTCCGGGAATTTCAGCTTACATCAAACAAGTACGATTATCCGCCCCGCGGCCCTCCGGATCTGTTCCTTTTCCTTCATAACCTCACCTTGAGAAACTAGTCTTTTCCAAGCTTCTTTTTCAGTCTTTCAAATTCTCGTTCTTCGCCTTTTCGGATATCTTCGGCATGTTCTTTTTCGTAATACTCTTCCATTTGTTGCCTATATTTTGTCATCCCTTTTTCATAGATGTTTCGGATAAATTTAACGATGCGATCATCTACGCCCTCGCATTCAGCGAAAGACGAATCGCCCATATAGTTAATCCACATGTCGCATTTATCTTTAACCCCGTGAAACTCCATTTCAATTTTAACATCTGCTCTGTGATCCCCCATAACCCCACCTTTCTTCACAATTCGGCTATTTATGCCCCGTTGTTTTGCATTTTAAAGCCATACAATCATGTCCTTTGACCGGCTCCGAAGTTTCCTTGAATATTGGACAAAAGCACTTCGGTTCGTCGTCATTTAGATTGCCATGACACATCGAAAGGCCTGTCGGCAAACCGCAATCCACGTGATGCTCACGAATATGCCCACACTCACAAACGGCTAGTCCAAAATCCCTTAAAGCTTCCATTTTAAACCTTTCGCAAACATAATTCGGCCTTCAAGTAGCGACTAGAGAATAAAATGCAAAACCCAAGTGCAAATGGCCGCTGGTATCGAAATCTCTCCGAGGAAACAACCGGCAACCATACAGGGGAAAATTGGCACCGTTACTGGCTTGTGCTGTAAATAGGTTCCCCAAAATTGAAGCACGTATTGAACCGCATATCCTCCCGCCCAAACGTTCACAACGATAATCCCAACCACAACCAGCACAAACAGCATCCAAATTTTCATAACTACCTCCTTATTTTTTTACAAAGCAATCGGCAGTTTGTTGAGAGCTACTGTTTTTCTTCCAAACAACTCTTAAACAATACAATTTTTGCTTTGTAAAAAAATAAGGAGGTAGTTATGAAAATTTGGATGCTGTTTGTGCTGGTTGTGGTTGGGATTCTCGTT
>JBKQLC010000052.1:0-16593 GCA_052147195.1 Syntrophobacteraceae bacterium | reverse complement strand
CTCCAAAGCGCCAGAGCGATTTTTTGAAGATTCCAATAGATCTGTTGCTAAAATGTACTTTCAAGGCTGCTTTGCCACTTGTAGGACTTGCAGTAAAGAAAGGTGTATATGTACCGATTGCGGAAGCGTTTTGCCAAGCCGGGATGGTTACCGTCTGGCTGGAAGGCGCAGTCCAACCCTGCAGGCCGCTAAAGGCGACCGTGTGCGATCCCGCGCTCAGGTTGGATACCGTCGATCCGCTTGCCTGCCAGCTTCCCCCGTCCACGTTCCATATCGCACCGTCGCGCATCGCGCCAGCCGGGCTTATCGTGACTGTCAGGGAGCTCCGTGGACTGAGGTTGATCAGGTCGCTGATCAGGCGGGTCCCAGTCACCGGGCTGCCCCACCCGGTCACCAGGTCGTAACCTTCTACCGCTGAGTACGCGCCGTTGTTGCTGCTGGTGATGTCGTGGAAGTCGGCGCCATAGCTCGACCCCAACCCAATCGTGTAGATGGCCGTGTTGATGAAGCCAACCGGACTTCCCCTACTCGTCACGGATTGCTGATTCACCAGCGCCATGTAGCCGGCCCATCGGGGCGCCGCGAAACTCGTTCCGCCCCAGTTGTTATCGCAGTGTTGTCCTAAGCCGTCGCCGCCCTCATTGCCGCTGTAGCAGACGTAATTGTCGTAGGCCGCTTCTATGGCAACGTCCGGGATATTGCGGTAGATCGTCGATCCTCCGTTGGCACCGGTGATAACCCCCGGCGTCTGCTGCCAGGTGGGGATCGGAATGTTGTCCGGAGAAATCCCGCCGCCACTGCCGGACCATGCGGTTTCCGATTCCCAGGGGCCTCCTGCGCCGTTGGTGGTCAAGACCGTGCCACCCACCGTCGTGACATACGCATCTTCCGCCGGATAATAATATGGGTCAGTGGTGTTGGGGAACGATCCGAAGTCGCCTGAGGCCACAAACAGACTCTGACCCTGCGCTGCAAACTCCTCGAAATACGGGTCGTCCTCTGTCGGGTCATCCGGATACCAATACCACGAACAGTTCAATATCTTGGCAATATTATCCGAAGCCATCCTGTTGAAGATGTCGGCGTCGCTGCTCTGGGCTACGTACATGAGGACCTGGCTCAAGCCCGGCGCCATCGATATCGCCTCTTCGATGTCCGATGCCTGTTCGACGTCGCCGCAGTTCACCGAGGGGCTATTCGTGCAGCTCAAGCTGGACCCATCCGTTGACACGCCATAGATGGGGACAGTGGACGTTTGCCCCACCTGGCTGAAATAGTAGGCGACGTCATTTTTGACACTAGTCATGTCGAGATTGTATGTGACGGTACCTGTTAAGCCGCCGAGCCAAGTTCCAAATGCCAGCACCCCGACCGTATGGCCGATGCCGGTAAGGGTTCCAGAGCCGTAGTAGGCCGCCCGCATGTCGCTGCCGATATAAGCCCCAGACAGGTCGGGTGCCGAGCCCGAGCCCGCGCGCACCGCTTCCGGAGCTCTCCTGAGGCTGGCCGGACGCGGGATCGAGAAGTTGTTGAGGCCCGAGATATGCCATAACGCAACCGGCAGGTCCGCCGTTGGCTCCCGGTCCGGAGCGTAGAACGTGCGATTTTCCGTCGGGTGCTGATACACGCCCATGTTTACGTGGAACGCTGCCTCGATATGGGCCACCGGCCCCGTGACATCCACGATCCTTCGATTTGCAGCAGTTCCCTTCACGGTCAAGCCGTTCGATTGCGCGAAACTAATCACCGCATCGTAATCATCCTGCGTCGGTCCGAACCGCTCGGTGAACTCTTTCACGCTGAGGAACTGGTGGTAAGAAGGGCTTCGTGGATCGTAAAGTTGCTGCAACACTTGGTTGAGCTGCGACTCGTTGCGCAGAGGCAGAGCGATGCTCAGCTTCAAGGACTGCGTTGCGGGAAGCCGGCCCACCCGCGCTGCCTGCCCGCTTGAAACCGCTTCACGCACGTGCCGCGTCGGTAGCGGCTGTCCCTGCCCGTGGGCCGGCAACTGCACGAAGAAGGAAAGAACCATGGCCGCGGACAGTCCCAGCAAAACGGCAACTAGACTGCTTATTCTGAATCGATTCATTTAGGGCTCCTTTAGCGTTCGTTAGTCGGGACCTGAATAATGTGCTAACCTGACCGTCAAAGACTTGGTCTGGACGATCTGATAAGATTTCAACGGGTTTTTTGAGCTTTTTTGAGCATTGGGAGTCCTTTTGTATTAAGTAAGTGAAAAATGCTCTTGGAACGCTCAAACTCCGCAAAACATAAATATCCTAATCAGTACACGCAAGAGTACACGCAAGTACAAGGCTATAGGCAAGACAGTACAAGTCTTTTTCTAATATTGGGTAGGTTATTTACCCTATTTCCCCTCCGCAAATTACCCCTTGCTTATTCCGAAAATCGATCTATCTTCCTGTTCATGAGAGGCATTTTAATGCCTAACCAAAAAAAGGGTGGAATTCACATGTAAAAAGGAGGTTAGCGATGGAATGGCAAAAACCCCAAATCATATCTTACAGTGAAGAAGAGCTCGTGAAGGAACTCCAGGTTAAGGCGTTTAGCGGGCAGAACAACAATTCTCCGAGCGGTTATGGCCCTTACGATCATAGGGGGTAGTACCGAGGGGCTGGACCGGTTGGATACTGCCCAGCCCAATCAATTAGACTTGCATAGATTAGACTTTTATGCTTTTAAGTTGTTCGAAGACGGTAAGACGCGGTGGACGGGCCGAGTCATCGGTGTAGTTTGACGAGAAGCCGATTTGTGAGCTGGGCCTGGCGCCGCCCACTTGCAATTTAAAAAGGTCGCTATGATGCCCTTTTCGCGTGAAGGCTGCGCGCATCAACTCCGTTTGAGGGCATTGGGCCACGAAATTCTCCTCCTATTGGACAATTCCCACATTGCCGAGATTCTTACCGATGTTTTCGCCAGCCGGTATTTTGCTACCAGTGGGGCCAAGCCTGAACTCCGCTTCTACTGCAGCACTCGATGTTCCGCCGGCTGGGACTTGGCGATGGACTGCGCCGGCGCCATATTTGTCTGCCGCGCCACAGGGGAGAAACCCCTCACATTCGAACGGTTTCTCTGGACGCCCAGCACCGTCAAAGGGGTAGGGACTTTCAGCGCTAATGAGAGGTTCGCGGACTGCGTGGATACCACGCTGGAGCTTTTCGCGTCCCAATTCCAACATCGATTTTTGGAAAAGTTACTCTCTTTGGAACCTTCCATGCGTCTTATTCACACCGCATCGATTGCACACAATGGACGCGGTGTACTGCTACTCGGCGCTACCAATGGCGGCAAAAGCACCCTCAGTCTGGCGGGCGTACTCGTGGGTATGCAATTTTTATCTGACGATTTTTCCACAATCGACATTGAGCGGGGCCTCGTTCATCCATTTCCGCGCGCTCTGCGTTTACGCAAGGCCAGTTGTCATCTGATTCCGGAATTCGCCTCGATGTCCGTTGGAACCACCGTGGACGTAAGGGGCGAAACGCGATTCTATATGCATCCTGAAAACATCCGTCCAGACGCCTTGGGTGGCTCGGTCCGGATCTCTCATATCATCAGATTGAACTCTTTTTCAGATCGTCCGGAGATTTCTCCGGCAAACCCTGCCTCAATTGCTGTGGACTGTATGAAGGCCGATATCTTTGATCACGGGAACCAGGCGCTTGATCTTATGTGGCAATGGGCAGGTCTTGCGGATGGTGTTACCTGTCTTGATCTCAAGGTCGGTAGCCCGATGGCGACAGCCCAGTTACTGCGATCATTTTTGGAGCAGGCATGAATGCTTAGCAACGAGCCAACTTGTAAATTTTCTCCAACAGAGATCGCCGAAGAGCTGCTGCAGTTGTATTTCCAGAGCGGCAGGTATGTGACGCTTCGGGTCCAGGGCTGGAGTATGGGCTATACCCTGGGGCCATCCCGAGAAATTGCCGTGAGGCCCCTTGTCCACCGGCCCCGCTTGGGTGACGTAGTGTTGCTAAAAACGCGGAACACATTTATTGCGCACCGCATCATCCTGACTATGCCTGGCGGGCGGGCGTATATCACCAAGGGAGACAACTGCGCTGCGGCGGATGCGCAGGTGAGTTGCAATGACATCCTAGGCCTGGTTATCGGCATCAACGATGGGGGAATAATTCGGAAACCGTGGCACTGGACAAGGCCTTTCTCTATATTCGCCGCCCTTTTATCACGATTGGATAATCAAAGATGTCCGCAAGCAGCCCGCTTATTTTCACGCATTCGTTACTTGAGCTGGCGCTGCGGGCAATTGTTCCGGCAATCTTGTGCAAAGAATTCCACACCACAATAGGAGGGGACCGATGGCCGTAAATCCGACTCGTCGGGAGGATGTAATGGAGCGCCGAGTAGGGAAGGATCATATGCTCTATGATGCAACGGGGCGCGCGGTGCACCTGCTCAATGAAACGGCACTTTTCGTGTGGGAGCGTTGTGACGGCGATCACGCGGTCCAGGATATAATAAGCGAAGCTGAATCTGTCTACAAAGTCTCAAAGGAGCAAATCCAAGCCGATGTTGAAGAGTGCCTCGCCGCTCTTCGTATTAAAGCGCTTCTGAAGGATTCAAACTGAGCTGCAGCTTGCCATGAATGAGCCCAGACCCAAACTACTGGAGATAGAGCGCCTGTCGCAAGTAAAGCGGGCACTGCTCCTCGTATGGCAAAGCTCCCGGCGCTTGACTCTTGCAAGTGCCCTGCTGCTGGTTTTACAGGGCATAATTCCGCTGGGCGGGCTTTATCTCACGAAGCTGATCGTCGATGCAGTCTCCGCCGGCATAACCTCACCGGATAAAGCAGCGGCCCTGAGGCAGATGACACTCTATGTCGTGCTCGCCGCGATTGTAATGCTACTTGGCGCCCTGTGCGGTTCTCTTGCGAATCTTGTGAGACAGGCCCAAAGCCAGATTGCGAGCGACCACGTCCATGACGTGCTCCATACCAGAAGCATCCAGCTCGATCTGGAGTACTATGAAAACTCGGAATATTACGACACGCTTCATCGAACGATGCGCGAAGCTCCTTTTCGGCCTGTCCGGATCGTGAACGGTCTGGTGATGATCGGCCAGAGCGCCATTTCACTCCTGGCTATGGCCGGTCTACTCTTCTCCTTTTATTGGGCCATTCCGCTGGCCCTGGTTATTGCAACCCTCCCAGGTACCGCGGCCAGGGTGCGTTACGGCCGCAAAATGCATGCATGGCAAATCCAGACCACAGCGCTGGAACGCCGAGCAGGGTATTTCCACCAGTTACTTCTAGATGAGGTGTACGCCAAGGAACTTCGTCTGTTCAACCTGGGGCACCTTTTTAAGACACGATTTACTGAAACGCGCAAACGGTTGCGGGAAGAAAGATTTAAAATCAACATCAGGCAATCCTTAGCAGAACTGTTAACACTTGCGGGCGGCACTGTTGTTGTCTTCGGCTCCTATGCGTTTATCGCCTATCAGACCGTCAACGGTTTGCTCACGCTGGGCGACCTGGTCATGTATTTTGGCGCATTTCAACGCGGGCAGACCTTTCTTCAGGACCTGCTGGGGGCAAGTGTCGGCCTTTATGAGGACAGTCTTTTCCTTACAAGCTTGAATGATTTTCTAAGCATGAAGCAAAAGGTCATCGAAATAGAGAGCCCCAAGCCAATCCCGAGCCCTATGCAGGAAGGTGTTGCTTTTAACCACGTGAGCTTCACTTATCCCAACAGCAGCCAAAGGGTGCTTGAGGATATAACGCTGAGCATCAAGCCTGGCGAGGTGGTTGGCCTGGTGGGGGAAAACGGTTCCGGTAAGACGTCTCTGATAAAGCTATTGTGCCGACTCTATGACCCGACATCAGGCGTAATCACAGTTGACGGGACACCTCTAGGAGATTTGTCAATTCTCGAATGGCGACGCCATCTGAGCGTCGTCTTTCAGGACTATAGACGTTATTTCACGACAATGCGTGAGAATATATGGTTCGGAAATCTGGATATCCAGCCTGATGATGAAAGGATCGTTCAAGCCGCCAGGGATTCCGGAATCGATTCAACCATCTCGAGTTTCGCCTCAGGATATGACACCATGTTTGGAAAGTGGCTGGAAAATGGTGAAGAACTCAGCATAGGACAGGCACAAAAGCTTGCTTTGGCCCGTACCTTCGTGCGGGACGCGCAAATTATGATTCTGGACGAACCGACCAGCGCGATGGATGCCAAAGCCGAATACGAAGTATTTAAGAGATTTCGAGAAATGACTCAGGGGCGGACTGTCATTCTCATCAGTCACCGTCTCTCGAATCTTAGGATAGCCGACCGCATTTACCTGATGCAAGACGGAAAAATTGTCGAAACCGGTACCCATGATGAACTGGTCCGTAATGGCGGCAATTATGCGCTCCTGTTTGAAACCCAGGCAAAAGCCTACATGTGAGGGGTGATACCCCGATAAAGGCTTTCAAATGTACACAAGAAAACACATAGAATTTCTTCTAAGGTTTTTTAGGGCGCAACAGGAGGTCCAGCCATTAACCAACTTGGCTGAATCCGATTGGAGCGAGGTTGTCCAACTGGCTATCCGACAGCGTATGGCCCCTCTCCTCTACGCGCAGTTGAAGACCTTTCCTGCTCAAGACATTCCGGGTCGTTTTTTCAAGAGATTGGAGAGAGAATACCTGAACAGCGCCATGACAAATATGGTCATCTTCACGGAATTCTCGCATGTATTCACCGTATTACATGAAAACGACCTTCCCTTTATCGCCCTCAAAGGCGCCCATTTAGCAGAGGGAGTTTACTCTGATCCAGCTTTGCGAATATTGACGGATCTCGACATACTGGTCAGAGAAACGGATGTATCGAGAGCAGCTTCGTTGCTGATGCAGATAGGCTATGCCCCCTGGGATAAAACTGTCGCCGAGCCGGCGGATCATCACCTTCCACGCCTTGTCAAGAGCGGAGCAGTACCCGTCGAGATTCACTGGGGCCTTCACCGCGTTAGAGTACCTGGAAGGGCCGATATCGTCGGATTGTGGGAAAGAGCGGTGCCGGCAAAGTTGGGATCTGGGAAAGCCCTGGTGCTGTCCGTAGAAGACTTGCTCCTTCATCTTTCATTGCACGCATCTCAGCATAATTTCGATTCAAAACTAAGCAGCATCTACGATGTTCACGAAATAATCAGGTCCAGCCATAGTCAAATCAACTGGAAAGAACTGGAAGCTCGCGCCCACCGCTGGGGCGCAGGAAAAGCCCTTTTTCTCATGCTTCTGCTCAGCGTCGATCTTCTGGGCACGGCCGTGCCCATCGGGTTTCTAGAGCGTATTAGACCTGCGGACTTCGCTCAAGACTTTCAGGAATTTGCAAGAGTCCAAATGTTTGCGGATACGAAGGCCGTCTCGGAACGTATGGCTGAAATGCACAGAACCCGGAGTCTCCGCGACAAAGTCCGAATTCTGTCGGAAGTATTATTTTGTCCCTCCGAAAGTTCAGACAAGAACCGGCCGGTTCCTAAAAGCGCCAAACTTCTTTACCCTCTCCGGCACCTGAAATCCCTGCTGAGCAGCGAGTATGGGCGCTCAATGTGGCAGATACGTCATACGGATGAAAAGGATCTGATCCTGACTAATCCTGATGCCGCCAGCACTCTAAAGAACTGGCTCTTAAAGGCCTGATTAAAGAACTGCAAGTGATCTACGAAGTTTATGGAAAGTACGTGGAAGGGTTAGAGAAGCACTCGGGAAAGATTCTGGACTATTTGGGGAGGGATTTTGCAGGATTACCGGAATAGGAGGACCTCCATTTTCCTTTGCTGTTTGGAGAAAGCTTGGGGAAAGTGGGAGACCCGGGGAAACAAGCAATTGAATTTACAACAGAAAAATGGAGAGCGACCCGGATACTTAATCCGCAAAGACCCTCGCTTGAAGAAATCAAGATGAGAACACCCGGCAACACGTTAATGGTGCGAGCCGCCTTCCACTGCTTTCAGACGCTTTAAGGTCAGAATAATAGCGGCAACGACACCAATCCCGATTACTGACAACGCGCCGTACAGGGCGGCAAAAAATACGAAGTGACTCGGATCATACCACGGTATATCCCATGGCAGCATACTGCTTAAACTCCGCTTCAGGCCTTCACATAAAAACCCACCAGCTCCTAACATGGACTCGCCTCCGCAGTTCTACAGTGCATTATGGGTATTAATTTCACCAAGGCGAAAAGAATTTATCAGACAATGGAAACCGGGTCAAATGCAAATGATAAGCATGGGTGAGAAATCAGGAAATGTAGAGGAGTTGATCCGTGAATCCACCGATCTCTCACTACCTTATTCCCTGACTTAACTTTGCAACGTCTTTTTGCCTCGCGGGACGCGGAGATCAAAGGCAGCTCAAAGCCTCATCAAGCTGCAACCTCTCAAACCCAACCAGCACTTTGTCGCCGACCGAGATAACCGGGGCGGTCCGTGCGCCTCCGGACAGTTTTTTCATCTCCAGCAATGCTTCGCTGTCCGTGGTCACGTCCACCAGCTCGAAATCGACTCCCTTCTCGGACAAATACCTTTTTGCCCGATCGCACAGAATGCATCCGGGAGTCGAGTAGATTTTGATCCTGCCGGCCATACCGACAACTCCACCGCCGGTCATCGGCGACGATCCACCCATATCGGCGCATCTCACCTCAGACCGGCATATTAAATTTTTGTTTCTCGATTACTTCTTGGAAGTTTTCCTCAATTCTAATGTAAGCCGCCTCAGGTGTTCCTGCTCCTCCTTTACGAGACTTTTTATGAGTTCCTGGTCCTTTTTGCCTGTCACGGCGTCCTCGAGGCTAAGGAAGAAAAGTATCGAGTCCTTCTCGAATTCTATGGCCAGCTTGAGTGCGTCTGCTGCGTCCCTGATTTGGTCGACCTGGCTCTTGACACCGGCGCTGGATACGAAAACATGATCCTCGGCCATCATCTTGATGTACTGATCCATTTCGCCTTCCGGGTCCCACACCGTGGGGGCCGTCGATTCGGGAGGAAGCTCCGCCTGAAGGGCTTCGAATTTCTTTTTGTGCTCGATCTCCTGCTGCGCAAGCTCGGCAAAGAGCGCCTTGACCTGAGCGCCCTCTATTATCTTTTGGCTTTCCTCGTAGAACTTCCTTCCATTTTCCTCGATCTGAATGGCAACTTTGAAAACCTCTCCCGCATTGAAACCATAACTCATTTGGAAATTCACCTTTCTACTCAATTCAGCTTGAGCTACCCGCTTATTTTTCCTTTTCGAAATCTTCCTTGGGCGCGCCGCAGACCGGGCAAACCCAGTCGTCGGGTAAATCTTCGAATTTAGTTCCCGCAGGTATTCCATTGTCCGGATCACCTGTCGCCGGGTCATAAACATAGCCGCAGACCGTACACACGTATCGATCCATCTCTCCTCCTCATAAGTGTGGGTATTTGTCATTAATGAAAAACAAGCAGGGTGCTAATATAAAAGTCATTATTCAGGAATGCAACCGGAAGACGAAAGCACATTGTTCGGACCGGATGGAATCCTGGATTTTTCTTATGGAATTCGTCCACCAGGATATTCACGCACGATTCGAAGAGCGCCTCCTCCATATGTGCCTCAGGCGCAGGGCGTTGGACACGACCGAAACGGAGCTCAGAGCCATTGCCGCGGCAGCAAACATCGGATTCAGCAAAATGCCGAAGGAAGGATAGAGCGCTCCAGCGGCAACCGGAATGCCGACTATGTTGTAGAAAAAGGCCCAGAAAAGATTCTGCTTGATAGTGCGCATGGTCAGCGAAGAAAGCTCTATGGCCGAAGCGACCAGGAGAAGATCGTCCCGTATGAGGGTAATATCGCTTGCCTCGATTGCTATGTCCGCACCTGCACCGATTGCAATTCCGACATCGGCCGCGGCAAGGGCTGGAGCGTCGTTTATGCCGTCGCCCACCATGGCTGCGATCCTTCCCTCCGCCTGAAGCCGCCGGACCTCGCCGGCCTTGTCCCCCGGCAGAACCTCGGCGAGGACCCGTTCAATTCCGGCCTGGCGGGCGATTGTCTCCGCCGTCTCCCGCCTGTCGCCGGTGAGCATCACGACTTCCAGGCCCATGTTCTTGAGCAGTGTTACGGCCTTTGGCGCGGACGGCCTGATCGTATCGGCAAGCGCGATGATTCCGGCCGGCTTTCCATCTTTTGCCACAAATACGCATGTTTTGCCGGATTTTTCCGGAACTGCGGCTCTTTCGTCCAGGGTGTCAGCGTTTACCCCCTCAGATTCGATAAATTTCCGGCTGCCGATAATGATTTTGCTTTCGCCTACCCTGCCGCGAGATCCGAGCCCGGAAAAGGATTCAAAGTCGAGGACGGTGTCCATGCTTGTCCTCAAGGCTTCCTTGTCGAGCGCCCTCTTCACTATCGCCTTTGCCAGGGGATGCTCTGACAGGCTCTCGACGGAGGCGGCCAGGCTCAAAACATCCGCCTCGGAGAACCCGGGAGCTGCGATGATATCAGTTACGTCCGGTTCCCCCCTTGTTATGGTGCCGGTTTTGTCGAACACTATCGTGTCCAGGTGGTGTGCGCGCTCCAGGCTTTCACCACCCTTAATTAGAATTCCGCTTTCCGCCCCAACGCCGGTACCTACCATCACGGCCGTGGGCGTGGCAAGACCCATTGCGCATGGGCAGGAAATGATCAACACCGACACGAAATTCAGAATGGCACGGCTAAGGATGTGCCCCGGAACTGCGAAATACCAGATGATGAAAGTAACTATGGCTATCGCGATAACCGCCGGCGCAAAGATGGAGGCCACTTTGTCAGCGAAACGCTGTATGGGGGCTTTGGACCCCTGAGCTTCCTCGACCAGGCGGATTATCCGGGCAAGAGCGGTTTCAGCGCCAACCCTTGTGGCTTTGAAAATGAAACTTCCGCTCTGGTTGATGGTGCCGGCAAACGCTTCATCGCCGGGTTTTTTGAAAACCGGCATACTCTCGCCTGTGAGCATGGATTCATTGACGGAAGATTCCCCCGACACAATAGTTCCGTCGGTGGGTATTCGACCGCCGGGCCGAACCAGGATATTATCGCCCGGAAGAACTTCTTCCACGGCAATGTCCATCTCCGAGTCGCCCCGGATTACGCGCGCCGTTTTCGGCGTGAGCTTAACCAGCTTTTTTATCGCTTCCGAAGTCCTGCCCCTGGCCTTGAGCTCGAGAAGCCTGCCGAGCAGCACTAGAGTTACGATCATGGCCGCCCCATCGAAATAGACGGGTGGCTCGCTGCCGGAAACAGAAAAAAAATGAGGTAAAATCGTCGCGAGCGCGGAATAGACGTACGCGGAAAGAGAACCGATGGCGACCAGGGTGTTCATGTCGGCCGTCTTCTGGCGGGTTGCTTTGAGCGCTCCTCTAAGAAAACGGTCCCCTACCCAGAATACGGCAGGCGTGGTGAGGACAAGCAGTACGAAAAGCATTGCCTGGTGGGGAATAACATGCAGAATCGCAAAAGAATGCCGCATCGTCCCGGCCATTATCAAGACGCTAAGCACTGCGCCGGCCGCCACTTTGCGTTTCAGATCGGCGATTTCTCTTCGTCGTGCGGTCTCGACCGGGTCGTCTGCCTCCTCCCGATAGACCCCGAGATATTCATAGCCGGCCTGCTCGATTGCGGCCCTTAGCGCCGACCAGTCCGCAAGCCGGGAAGAATAGGCTATCGTCGCCCTGGAGGTGGCAAGATTTACCGCCGCGTTTTCGACACCAGGGACCGAGTTGAGGGCATTTTCCACTCGCCGGACGCACGCCGCGCAGGTCATTCCTCCCACAAGAATTGTCGTCGTCCTTCGGGCCTTTTCGGCGGGAGCCTCAATTTGCGCGCCGTAGCCGAGCTCTTCAATCCTGCTTCGGATCGCTCCCTCATCCAAAGCCGCCGGGTCATATTCGACAAGCGCCTTCGAGGTTGCGAAATTGACGGAGGCACTCGAAACCCCATGGAGGGACTTTAACCCTTCTTCAACTCTCCTCACACATGCCGCGCAACTCATCCCCTCGACATAGACGGTTCGCTTAGCCAAGCTCATAACCGGCTTTCTTAATCTTTTCCCTCACAAGGTCTTTATCCACGGGATGCGCTTCCTCGAAAGTAGCTTCCCCGGTTGCAAGATCCACGGCGACGTTAGCGATTCCGTCAATTTCCTCCAGGACCTTCTTCACTGTCTTGACGCAATGCTGGCACGACATTCCTTTGATTTTTATTTTCATGCTTTACCCCTTCGAAAAGTTCACTCCTGGAAAAGAGCAGAATCACGAATGGCTGCTCCCGGTTGTCCATCCAATCAATGGACCATAAAAAAACCCGCCTTCAGCGAGCAGCGGGATCTGCAAATCGGCAGGGAAAAAGGGAAATCACAAGACATCAGGTGACTCGCAAAATGATGTACACGTCACCTCTACGAACCTGACCGCCGGGAGGAAGGTTTCCCATTTCCTTGAGCCGCAGCCGGGTCCCCGTTTTTACCCCCCGCGGGATTCGCACTGAAATCAAATTCCCGTTTCCCAAATGGGGAAGGTTAATTTGCACGACATCGCCAAGCTGCGCCTGTTCTTGCGTAACTTGAAGATTGTATGT
Source organism: Syntrophobacteraceae bacterium (assembly GCA_052147195.1). Lineage (GTDB taxonomy): Bacteria > Desulfobacterota > Syntrophobacteria > Syntrophobacterales > Syntrophobacteraceae > SbD1. Next base: position 3,971 of record JBKQLC010000052.1, on the reverse strand, counting down.
CAAATCCAGCTCAAAAGCTTTCCCCGCCAGCCTTTCTGACTGCCGGTATTCGGGCTGGACGCCGAAAACTTTCTTCAGGAGATATTTGCCTGCTCTTCCGAGCAAAGAAAATCCCGACTGGAGCAACTTGCCAGGTCTTAAGTCCTCCGTGGCAGGCTCAGCCGCAGGGCGGCTGTCACGCTGCTGCTGCATGAACGGTTTGCCGTAGCGGACCACTCGAATCCGCCCGGGGCCAAAAACAAAGCCCTCGAAGAAAATGTTCTTTCCGCCGAAAAAGAGGTTGTTGATAAATGCCGGATCGAACCTCATCCCCATGCGGGCAAACTCTTTTTCCATTTCCTGAAAGGTGTCCCGGGCATGCCCGCCGGTGAAAAAATCTCTGAATATTTCATCCTGCGAATACCCGAACCCGCTCCCCTGAGTCCTTCCGGGGTGATATCCCAACCTGCGGTACTGGTCATACTGGGCTCGCTTGCCCGAATCGGAAAGCACACCGTATGCTTCATTGATTCTCTTGAAGCGCTCCTCGGCTCCGGGATCACCGGGATTTCTGTCCGGGTGAGTCTCCAGGGCAAGTTTGCGGTATGCCTTCTTGATTTCTTCGGCAGATGCGTTTGCTGAGACGCTCAGCGTTTCATAGTAATCGAAATTAGACATCCGGCGATCTATATTTCTCCTCTCATTTACTTTACCACCTTACTATACCAATAAAATATAGAGCTAAAGCAGCATAATAGCAACTAAACATAAGCGGGCCCGCAGGATGCGGCCGTAATCCGTTTGAAAAGCCGTGGGGAAGAAAATCATTGCGCCGTTCAGGCTCCGCACTGCGCAACCACTCGCCACTCGAGCCCCCAGGTTTTCGTGGCTAAAAATCCGGTCACTTCAACAAGGATGTTGCCAAAGCCATGATCCTTCTCTATAATGTTTGACGCTGCCGAAGTGGTGGAACTTGGTAGACACGCCATCTTGAGGGGGTGGTGGGGAGACCCGTGCCGGTTCGAGTCCGGCCTTCGGCACTCGCCATTGAAATTATTAGAGAAATAGACCAAAAATGACTTTGGGGCACCGGTACGGGCACGGGTAAGAGGTTCTGATTTTCCTCAAACCCTTTTCCTCTATATATTCCCCAACCAGTGCCCCCGTGCCTATCGGGCACGACTTAATTGGTCTGACCATACTTATTCGCGCTCTACAATCCGCATGCCGTGTTTGGGTGGCTCCGAACACGGCAGCACTTTTTCCAGAGTATCCCTGCCCTGCCCAGGTATCCAATGGCCATAAGTATCCACGGTCATAGTGATCGAGTGATGCCCGAGCTGCTTCTGGACGTAGACGGGACTCATGTGGCCCATGAGAAGCAAGGTAGCATAGGTGTGCCTGAGATCGTGCGGAGTGCGCCGCCTCAATTTGGCCGAGATGCAAGCTTGCTTCATGGCGACCTGAACCTCTCGCTGACTGATTCCGGTAAACAGGAATTCGACCGCCGTTCCTTCTGAGAGCGCCTTTTTCCTGAGTGACCGGATATGCTGTTCCAGCTTCTTGACCAGGGGCTCCGGTAAATCAATCAGGCGCTTCCCCGTCTTGGGGAGTCCAAAATGACCACGTCTCACTGTTTCGGAAACCATGTACTGCCTGTTCACGATATCGAGTTGGTTCCACCGCATGGCCAATGATTCCCCGAGACGCATGCCGGAATTGGCCAGTGTTTCCAAAACTAAGGGCAACGGCTCTTTGAGATGCTTCCATGCCGATGCCAATAGTTTCTCTAAATCCTCACGGCTCAAGGGGTCCGGAAAACTCTGGTTGCGCTTATGCTTCGGAGGCAAAATCTTTTTGAGCAGCCCACGGGCAGGATTTTCCAAAGTGTAGCCCAAGTCAATGGCCTCGCTGAATATCCCGCTGATTACGGCGTGCACCAACTCCACTGACTTTGGCGACCGGATCTGGCCGACCTCAACGAGAATCCGTTTGACTCTCATCCTATCAATCATATTAAGGGGCAGATTCCCGATCTGAGGGTTAATGAAGTCCCGGACAATCCCCCGGTATCTTTCGACCGTCGTAGGAGTCCAGCGAGTGAGGTTAGTCTCGATCCATTCCTCGGCAATCTTTTTGAAGCTCTTGTCGGTTGTCGGTAGCTGGAGAATCCCTAACTGGGCCGCCAAATGCTCCGCCTGTGCTATAGCTTCTTTTAGTCCATCCACTCCTTCCCCGATGGCTCTTTTCTTTCTTAGGCCATCGCGCTTCATAAGCACTTCCCATTTCCCCCATTCATTCCGGCCGACACGAATTCCCTCGGCAATCTGATAAATGGGGCCGTGTTTCCCTTCGCTAACTGCATAATCCATAGGTTAGGCTCCGCTAAAGACCATGTCCCAGGCACTCTGGACACGGATCTTTCTATCGGCGCTGCTCGAAACACGGAATTTTTCGGCCCAAATGTCGAAATCACTTCGTTTTACCCTGATAGAACGACCAAGTTTAAAATAAGGCATACCTGATCGTTTCCAATTTCGCAAGGTGCTAATCGAGAGACCGCTGTAACTCGACAGCTCTTTTAGGGTGAGATATTCAGGGAAGGAGTCATTAGGCATTTTCGGCATTCTGGCTCCTCCCAATTACCGGGCGTCATAGGGTTCCAGCGGAAACCATCTGTCCTTGGATCTTCGATTGAGATTGGCCATCCGAGGCTCCGCTTTTTTCGGTTCTATTTTTTGTACATAGGGCGGGGAAGGAACTTTGCATATTCCCCGCTTTACTCCTTCCCTGTTTCGGGTCAGATAGGCCACGTGAAACCGGGGCAGGTTCTGGAGAGTATAGGTTTCGCAGTTCATTTCCCGGGCGATCCGACTGGCGTCGCCGGCTCCTAACAAGAAAGAAATTATAGTCCCGGCATTGAGCAGCGTTCTTACCAGTGAATCATCCATCCCGGCAAACTGCTGGGTGGCGATCATAAGCGATAATCTATACTTGCGTCCTTCACGGAGAATCTCTGTTATGAAAGAATTGTTGATGAAATTTTGAGCCTCGTCCAGATAGACCGAGACCGGCTTATATTTCTTGGGGCGTTCGAAGCGGAAGGTATTGCGCAGACCCTGGGTTACCAGAGTTCCGACAAAGACCATCTGGGCCTGGGTCATGCCCGAAGCGTCAAAGATAAATGACTTTTGGTTCTGAATCAGTTCGCCCCATTTGATGGAATCGTTTCCGCAAAGAATGGGTTTCATCCGTTCGTTGCCCAAAACGAAATTTAGCCGGGCCAAGATCCCGTCTCGAGTTACTCCGTCTCCGATCATTTTTTCGATGTAATTTCTGACCAGCTCCAGGGAAGGCCGGTTATGGGAGAGGCAGTATTTCACCGCCTCGTCCCAAATTACCCGCATTTTGGCTGTTAGTCTTTCGTTTGGCGTGAGAATGGAAATCACCTGGTTCAGTGCTTCGGCCGTCACTTCGCAGATGGTATTGGCATCGTATGGGAGCAGAAGCGGGTTGAGACTCGCGGGAGTATCCAGCGAGACGTAGGCCGGCCGTCCGCGACTGATGCTGAAGCACTCCCGCGATAGCTCTCCCGAGGGCTCAACCAGAATCTTGGCATTTCCGTACAGTTCATCTGTCTTCCACGAGTGAGCGATAAACTTTGATTTCCCCTCACCGCTCTTTCCTGGCAGCAGACAATGAGTGTACCTGGTCGCCCAACGCACTGGTCGAAACTTATCCAGTCCGATTTTAATCGCCGGTAGATCCATCGAATTCCCTCTCCTTCATCCGAAGGTCGATCTCCTGCTGCTTGATTTCCATCTGGAGCAGGATGTTCTTTCCTTCCTGTTCTTTTATCTTGTGATAGAGGAACTGGTTTTTGAGTTCCGTTTTCTGGTTCTCCAAATTTGCCTGCTCAAATTCTTTATCCCTCATTCTTTCGCGGTGTTTAAATTCATGGAAAGCATCCTGCATCGAGGCGCTGAAAGTGG
>JBKQLC010000051.1:0-19703 GCA_052147195.1 Syntrophobacteraceae bacterium | reverse complement strand
CGTGGCGCCCACAACCGAAAGGCTTCGATTATCGACGATGACCGGAACGCCTTCGGCTTGCATGTGAGGTCCCCCGAGGCAGCAGATGCGAGTTTGGGGGGCGATAGACCATATTGCGCGGGCAAGACGTGAACCGTGCAGGTCCCCTGAAGCTTCTCCGGCGCTTATGAAGATTTCCAATTCCCGGTCTCCGGAAAAACGCGTTTAGTGCGCATTTGTTCCTCAATCCGGCGTGATATGTCGAGTGCAACGCCAAGCGCCTTGCGCCCCTGCTCCCCATCCACATCAGGATGACCGCCGGACCTGACAGAGTTCAGAAAAGAGCCGATCTCTTCCTCAAGGGAATCTCTCTCAATTATTTCAAAATCTTCCATAGAAAGCTGGGGATAGCCGTCCTCATCCGATTCGGCTTCCCTGTAAACGGCATAGGCGCGTTTCTTGGCATAGTCGACCGAAAAATAGCAATTCTCCTGGAAGATGCGCAGCTTCCTCATGTTCTTTATAGAAATTCGGCTTGCGGTGAGATTGGCTACGGCCCCGTTGGCAAACTCCATTCGAACGCTTGCAATGTCCGGCAGCGGACTGAGGGCGGAAACGCCGGAAGCATGAACGTCCCTGAGAGGGGCATTGACGATGTTGAGTACGATATCGATGTCGTGAATCATCAGATCGAGTATTACGTCTACTTCCAGACCTCTTTCATTAAAAAGACCGAGCCGATGGGCTTCGATGAACATTGGATCGCGCAGGCGCGGACGAATAGCCGTAAATGCGGAGTTGAACCTCTCCAGATGACCGACCTGTAGAATTGCGCCGCTCTTTTTTGCCGTTGCGATAAGTTCGTCGGCTTCCTCCAGGCTTTTTGTCATCGGTTTTTCGAGAAGAACGTGAATCCCCTCGGTGAGAAATTCCCTGGCGATAGCGAAGTGCTGGGGCGTGGGCGTAGCGATGCTGACCGCATCGACCTTTCCAAAAAGTTCCCTGTAATCGGTCAAGGCCTCAGTCTTAACCTCTTCGGCCACATGCCGCCCGCGTTGGCTGTCTATATCGACCAGCGCAACCAGATTGGCATCAGGCAGCCTCGCATATTTTTGAGCGTGAAAGCGCCCGAGATAGCCAACTCCGATCACGGCCGTCCGCACGGCCCCGGGGCGGGGGCTGCGAACCAGAATGGCTTCCGGGGGCGGTGGTTGCTCTTCCGAATACACCGGGCTCCGCGACCCGTTCTGGTCCAAAAGACTTGATTCCAAGACCGCCAGCGCGTCTTTGTCCTGGTTTTCCGGAGATCGAAGCACCTCATTTTGGACGAGTATCGAAATCCCGGCAGAATCGGCAAGGTCTATCATTTTGTTCCGGTCGAATATGACAGTTTTGCCTGCTTCGAGAACCAGCACACGCGCATTGACCCTTTTCATCGTCTCTATGGTGTCCGAACCGGCTGCCGGGACATCGAAACGCATGTCCTGCATGGGCTTGCTAACCTTGACGACCACGGCGCCTTCGCCGCAAAGACGGCCGCCGCGCATAATAGTCGCATCGGTACCGTCTATTCCTTCAACGGCGAGCACAGACTGGTTTTTCACCACGAGGCACTGCCCGATATCGAGTCTGCCGATCGCCTTGGCCAGAGTCCAGCCGAAAGCGATGTCCGCCTGCTCGCGGCGGTTCGGCTTTCTACGTGTGAGTATTCCTTCGGGCGCAAGAAGTTCGGGCAGGAAAATGGTGGAAGGCTGGATGAGTATCCCCTCGGACTCAAGTTCTCTTGCCAGCGCCCTGAGAAGGGAGTCGTCCTTGGTATTTCTGAGCTTGCCTATAAACCGCACGAACCTCCAGTCCGGCCTGATTCTCGTATAAAGGCGCGTCCTGTCTATTGCCCCGGCCATTGCCGCCTTGGTTATGCCGGCCTTTTTGAAAGTAGCTATCAGGCGGTTGAGCTGGCCGAGCTTAAGCATGTGGAATTCATCGACGTATTTTGAAAGGGCGGGATTGGTTTCGCCGTCGAAGCCGACCGCGAGGACCCGGACCGAAGCCTTACGCGCCGCGTGAGCAAAAAGAAGCGGAAATTGACCGCTGCCCGCAATAAGTCCTACTTCTTCGACCCTGCCCTCCGGACTCTGCGTATTCGCCAAAGACATTATCTGGCCAACCCTCTTTTGGAACTAAACGACACAAACTCTATAAGTCTTTCTACTTCCGGCAGCGGCTCTATACTCTCGCGGGCTTTTTCAACTGCTTCCTTGATCGTGAGACCTGAGCGGAAGAATACCTTGTAACATTTCTTTATTGCCTGGATAGCTTCTTCGGAAAAGCCGTTGCGTTTGAGGCCGATGACGTTTACGCCGTAGAGTTTGGTCTGTTCGGCGCCCTTGGCCAGCATATAGGGGGCAATGTCCATACGGACCCCTGTAAATCCTCCTATGCAACTGTATTCCCCTATTCGCACGAACTGATGAGCGGCAACTATCCCACCGAGCACGGCGTTCTCGCCCACAGTCACGTGACCTCCCAGGGTCGCCGCATTCGCCATCAATACCCCGTTTCCAAGCTGGCAATCATGAGCGACATGCGCATAGGCCATAAGATAGACCCCATTGCCGATCCGGGTTGTTCCCTCACCTCTGGAAGTGCCTCGGTGAATCGTAACATTTTCGCGTATTACATTGTTATTTCCAATGATTACCCTAGTTTCCTCGCCTGCGTATGTGAGGTCCTGCGGAGGAAGTCCTATCGAAACAAAGGGATAAATGCGATTATTTTCGCCTATTGCGGTTTTGCCGTCTATAACTACATGCGGCCCCACAACGGTCCCCGAGTTGATGGTAACATGAGGGCCTATTATGCTGTACGCCTCTATGGTAACATTTTCGGCAATTTCAGCCGTTGGGGACACTATTGCGGTCGGGTGAATCGGCATCTTTTCTCCACTGTTTTTGAAACGGGATCTTCGGCCGGGCGCAAACCTTTCTAGACGCCTTTAGTCTCCGCTGAGTTTATATCCACATTTATCATCATTGTAGCTTCTGCCACCAGTACATCATCGACAAAAGCTTCGCCCAGCAGTTTGAAAAAACCGCCGCGCTGTTTCTCAAGTTTGACCTTCATAACGAGCTGGTCTCCGGGCCGCACGGGTTTGCGGAAACGGACCTTGTCCAAACCGGCAAAATAAACAGCGTACTTGTCTTTATACTGGGGGAATACACTGAGGGCAAGAATCCCGCCGGTCTGGGCCATGGCTTCCAGGATAAGGACGCCGGGCATAATCGGATTGGTGGGAAAATGTCCCTGAAAAAAGGGCTCGTTGACCGAGACGTTCTTGATGCCCACTATCGAATTGGAGGTGTATTCGACAATTCTTTCCACGAAGAGGAAAGGATAGCGGTGCGGAATAATCTCTTTAATCTGAATTATGTCCATCATCCTTTTTCAATGCCTCCTCGATCTTCTGCACCCTGTCGCCCAGCCGCTTCAAGGCTTCCTTCAGCCTGGGCAGGCGCTGAACGTTAATTAAATTTCTGAGAAACTCATCCTTGGGAAAACCAGGAGAGCCAACGATAAGCTGGTCGGGCGGAATGGAATGATGAATTCCAGCTTTTGCAGCGATTTGGGTCCTGTCTCCAATCTGAAGATGTCCCGCTATTCCGGCCTGTCCCCCAAGGGCCACATGGTCTCCAATCCGGGAACTGCCTGAAATGCCGACCTGGGCGACGAGCAGGCTGTCTTCGCCAACCACGACGTTGTGCGCAATCATAACGAGATTATCGATCTTTACGCCGCGCTTTATCCAGGTCCTTCCAAAAGTTGCCCGATCTATCGTGGTATTGGAACCGATCTCAACGTCATCGTCAATTTGCACTATGCCGGTCTGCGGGATTTTAACATGCCTGCCCTGCTCGTCCTGTGCATACCCGTAACCATCTGTGCCGATTACGGCTCCCGAATGGATAATGACCCGGTTCCCGATGATGCACCTGTCAACGATGGTAGCCCTCGGTTCTATCAGACTCATATCGCCGATACGGACATCTTTGCCTATGTAGGCCCCAGACCCTATCTTCGACCCCGCGCCTATCTGCGAATTGTTTCCAACATGAGCGAACGGACCGGCTGAAACACCTTCCCCCAGCAATACACCCTCGCCGATAAAAGCGGATGGATGTATTCCGGCATCATTGTCAGAATCGGGCAGAAACAACCGGGCAACTCTAGCAAAGGCCAGGTAGGGGTCCTTCACGATGAGAAGATTGAAGCTGAGATCCCGGAATTCCGGCGACACGATCAAAGCTGCTGCCCGGCATCCGGAAACCAGATGACTATAGCGGGAACCAACCAGGAAGCTCAACTGCCCGGGGGCTGCGCTTTCCAGGGCCCCTATGCCGTTGACAAGCAAATCGGGGTCACCCTTTAACTCAGCATCCAGAAGAGTGCAAAGTTCGCCTAGCGAAAAGGACCTTTTTCCCTCGGGATAATCGTTCACACCGGTTCCCATCTGGCAAAAGACCAGTTACAGGTAAAAATGACTGAAAAATCGCTGGAATGGCACAAGCCGCAAAACACCTGATGAAAAAGATGAGGCCACCCCCGGCGTTAAAAGGGCGGGAGCTGGTCCCGCCCTCTACAGGAAATTGGCCCCGATAACGATCAGATCATCTAATGGGCGCTTTGTCCAGCTCGGCAGAGATCCGTTTGGTCAGATCATCATTGAGATTGCCGGCGTAATACAGAGCGCTCTTTTCAAAAATAAAGTCATACTTATCGTCTTTGCCGATCTTGGTTGCTATCTCATTTACTCTCTTGAGAATAGGCGCCCTGGCTGCAGTTGCCTGTTCGTTGAATCTAGCAGTTGAGTCGGAGCGCAGCTTCTGCACCTCCGTGTACATTTCGGTTAATTCTTTCTCCTTGCGGACCCTGGTTTTCTCATCCATTACGTCTCTCTTCTTTTCGTACTCATCCTTGGCGGTCGTAAATGCGCGCGCCTTGTCCTGCAGCTCCGAGCCGAGCCTATCCTCCTCCTTTTTCATTTCATCGAGGAACTTCTTACCCGTCGTTGATTGAGTTATCGCAGCCTGAAGATCAAAATAACCGATCTTGAGCCCCCCCCCGGCTGCAAACGCGTTCACAGAAAAAACCAGGGTAATGGCAGCCGCCACCAGTACATTTCCCAAAAATCTTTTCATCGCTCTTCGACTCCTTAAAAGAATGCTCCGGCAGAAAACTGCCAGTTATAGGGCGCTTCGCCCGTATGCTTGTCAAGGACGTAGCCCGCCTCAATTCTGAGCGGCCCAAATGGTGAATTCCATCGGACGCCCAAACCAACGTCTTCCCTGAATTGGGAAGGATCGAGTGACTGACCTTCAGCGAATGAGTTACCTGTATCGAAAAACACCACTCCCCGTACGCCATACTTTTCAACAAGCGGAAATAGAAGTTCCGCATTGATAACCGCATACTTGTCGCCGCCATAAACCAGGCCGAGATTGTCAGTTGGTCCAACCTGGCCGAATTTCCAGCCGCGAAGTGAATCTATACCTCCGAGGAAAAAGCGCTCATAGATTGGAAAGTTGTCCAGGCCTCCCGGATTTTCAAATCCGACTTCACCACGCAAATGCCCGATGAATTTCCAAAAAAGCGGATAATATGCGCCGAGATGGTACTCTTGCTTAAAAAGGTTGTAATCGCCGCCAAGCGCTTTAGCGGAGTACTCAAGATTTGCGCCGATGTAAGTGCCTTTGGTGGGCAAGAAAGGATGATCTGTCGTATTTCGCGAGAAAGCGATGCCAAACGCGCTTTTTACCTCGAAACCGGTCAGGCTCTTGATGACTGTAGGGTCCCTTTGCGCAAGCGTATCCAGGTTGTCGATTTCCGCATCCTGCCATACGTAGTATCCAGTCACCATGCTGTACTGGCCGATGGGGTACCCTGCACGCAATTTGACCCCATAGGAGTCCTCTGTAAAATCCTGATAGGCCCTTTCCCAGTTATAGATGTCGATCCCGACCGTCAGCGGAGTTCCGAAAGCATACGGATGCGTATAACTAAGTATGTAGCGAGAAGCCAACTGGCCCAGGTATGCCTTGAGGGATACAACGTCGCCTGTTCCAAACAGGTTTTTCTGCTGTATCTGGCCGGTCGTAAAAAGACCATCCTCCGACGAGTAACCGCCTCCAACGCTTATCGAGCCGGTCTGCTTTTCCTTCACTTTAACGTTCAGATTTATGACGTCCCTTACTTCAGTATCGACCGGGTCAATTTCGACGTTTTCGAAGTAGTCCAACTTTTTGAGTCTGTTCAGGCTGGTCTCTATTTTCTTCGCGCTGAAAAGATCGCCCTCATATATCTTTAACTCGCGGCGAATCACGTAGTCTCTCGTTTTCGTATTGCCCGTAATGAAAATCTGACCAATCCGCACAATCTCTTTCTTTTCGACATGGAAATCGATATCTGTCGTATGGTCTTCGACATTGCGCCTGATTCGAGGGTCAACATCGACCCGCGCATAGCCCTCGTCCTTGTAAGTTCTTTGTATAAGCTCCATGTCGTGGCGGACTTTTTCACGGCTGAAATAAGCGTTAGGCTTGAGCTCCAGTTTTTTCATAATCTTTTGCTCGTAGCCCTCGATCAGGTCCCCCGTCATTTTGACTTCGGTCACCTTATACCTCTCGCCTTCCTCAACCCCGATGGTGATGTGGAACCCATCGGCTTTGAGTTCGATATTAGGCGAGCTGACCTTTGCGTCCATATACCCTTCGTCGTGGTAATAAGCGGTTAACCGATCGAGGTCCGTCTCAAGGATCTCTTTCTGGAGAATACCCCTGTCAGTCACGAGCGAAAGTATGCTCTTCACCTTTGTCTGCATCGCTCCGCGCAGTTTGCGCGCGGGAATATTCTTGTTGCCGGCGAATTCTATCGTTTTTATGTAAACTTTTTTCTTTTCATCGATGTTGAAAGTGACTACGGCTTTGTGCGGATCTTTGGGATAATCTATTTTTGAGGTCGCTTCAGCGTTGTAATAGCCCTTTTGCTGATAGAGCTTGAGTATCTTCTGAACATCATCGCTGACCACGCTTTGCTGCAGGATTGAATATGGCTTTGTGACGATTGCAGCCAGGATGTCCTTTTCTTTTATCTTCTTATTGCCGACAATCTTGACTTCCTGCACCGTCGGGTTTTCCTGCACGATAAACGTGAGGACCTTTCCGGCGGGGGTGTCGGCGACTTCGGCATCCACCTTCTCGAAATACCCCATCTTGAAGATGGACCGGATATCGTCACTCACCTGCTCAGGCTTGAGTAATTCACCCTTCTTGCTTTTAATATTTCCCTTTATCGCCTCGGCTTCGATACGATCGTTTCCCTTGACTTTCACATCCGCTATCAATGCCTTCGAGAGCACCTGGACGCTCATCTGCTGCACAATTTTCCCAACTGCGGAAGCAAGGTTTTCAGCCCCTTTCTCTTCTGCCAAAAGAGTCATGGGCTTCTTCTGGCCGGACACATCCACGAGCGTGGCATCGATACTGATCGCGTTGCCAATCTGATTGAAGCTGCCGAACACGACATAAGCAGCTCCAAGCCTGCTCCCGATGGACCGCGCCTCCGCTTCGGTGCTAACAGCGGCGCCCGCCACTTTCTGGACCTCCTGGGGATCGATCAGTTTCATGCCTTCTCGAGAACCGAGTCGAACGAAAACCTCATCGATTGCTTTTTGCGTCTTTGCGACATCCTGTTGGCCATGCATCACGAGAGGCAAGACGGCTACTTTGCGCACCTGGTCCTCAGACCACGCTGCCTGAACTGCCAGAATAGAGAAAAAAACAAAACATAGAAGTCCCCCCGCTTTTTTCACGCCCACCATGATCTAAAGCCCCCTCGCCCGCTGCCCGCTCTGCGTGATATTTCCGCCAAATCGCTGCCAGAAGCCGCGCAGCGCTCTTTAAGCTTCAGTTTCAGGCAGACCCCGCCTGCCCCGTGATCTCTCTAATACCACCTTCTTTACGCCTGCCCAATAAAATTTTTTGGACGGTTTAAACCTCGAAACCGTAGAATTTTGCCCAATATCCGGAGACATGCATCCAATATAGAGCACCACTGTCCTCGAAAAATCCCGACGTCGAATTCTTTTATGTCAAATTCTTTGACGACAAAAAATCCGGACGGAAACCGGCCCCGTCCCGGCGCCATGCTCTCATATTGTGGCCGTAGAGCATACGGCAGACAGATCCCGATCTTCTCTCAAAAGAGCATCTTTCAAACGCAAAACCCGGTGCATCATGGACGCCAGCTCCTGGTTGTGCGTAACGATTATCATTGTCAAACCCAGCTTTTCATTGAGCGAAACCAAAAGTTCGTGAAGAGTGCGCCCGGTACGGCTGTCGAGATTACCGCTCGGCTCATCGGCCAGGAATAATTTCGGTCGAAGCGAAAGCGCCCTGGCCACTGCAACCCTTTGCTGCTCGCCGCCGGACAACTCTCCAATCCGGTGCTTGAACCTCGCAGACAAACCGAGCGTGTTCAGCAGCTCTTCGGCCCCCGACTTTGCCTCCGCCCGGGGAAGACCGGCGATCAAACCGGGCATCATTACATTTTCAAGCGCGTTGAACTCGGGGAGGAGGTAGTGAAACTGAAAGACAAATCCGATGTTGCGGTTCCGGAAATTGGCCAACTCCCGCTCACCCCAGAGAAACACATTCTCTCCACCGTAGAGCACCTTCCCGCCGGTCGGTTTTTCCAGGGTGCCCAGTATATTCAACAGAGTCGATTTGCCGGCGCCCGAACTTCCTACGATGGCAATCCTCTCCCCCCTTCGGATGACAAGCTCGAGGTCCCTGAAAAGCTCGATTGTCTGGACCCCGTTTCCGAAAGTCTTGGTAAGCCCAAGTGTCTGGACTTCTATGCTGTGCTTGACTTCACTCATATCTTAGGGCTTCCACCGGTAACGGCGCCGCCGTGGAAGACGGCGCTACCGGGATGTGCTTGACTTCACTCATATCTTAGGGCTTCCGCCGGATCGAGCCTGGCAGCCTTGCGCGACGGATAAAGGGTCGCCACCAGGCTTATGCAGATTGCCGCAAGTGCAATAGCCACCAGATCAAAAGTTTCCATTTTAACCGGGAGCTTCGAAATGTGATAAACCTCGCTGGGCAGATCGATAAATTGGTACCTCCCGAGCAGACCGCACAAAGTGTAGCCGCCCAGAATACCCAGGCCCGTTCCACATATGCCTATTAGAAACCCTTCCAGGACGAAAATCTTCCTTATGCTGGCCGTGGTGGCCCCCATGGCCTTGAGTATCGCAATATCACGGCCTTTCTCCATGACCAGCATTGTCAGCGAGCTGACTATATTGAAGGCCGCCACCAGTATTATCAGCGTCAGAATTATGAACATTACCACCTTTTCCAGCTTGAGCGCGGAAAAAAAGTTGCTGTTCATTTTGATCCAGTCGCTGACATAAAAAGGAGGCCCAAGGCGCTGTTTCAAAGCTTCTGCGATTTCGCCCGCCTTGTAGATATCATCGACTCTGACCTCAATTCCGCTAACTGAGTCGCCGATCCCCAGGAACTGCTGGGCAACGGGTAGATCGACATATGCAAGTGTATTATCGTATTCGTACATCCCGGACTGTATGATCCCGACCACCTGGAAAAGCCTGCTCCTGGGCGCCTGACCCATCGGAGTCAGCCGGCCGGACGGCGAGATGATCGTCAAATACTCCCCTACCCTGGTCCCGAGATTATTCGCCAGTTCGATGCCGAGGATGATGCCGGGATAAGAGGCTGAGGCTTCGTTTGAATGCTGCACCAAATCAGCCAGGTTTCCCCGGGTGAGGTTTTCCTGAAGTTTCAGGACCTTCGATGCAGAAAGGGGGTCGATCCCGCGCAAAACAGCCCCCGCGCTCCTGCCCGATGTCATCATGACCGGCGCATATATGAACGGGGTTGACCCAAGAACCCCCTTTTCCTTTTCGACTTCGCCCATCACTTCCCTGTAGTTCGAAATCATCCCGGCGAAGCTTGTGATATTTACATGAGAGGTGATACCGAGAATGCGGCCGCGAAGGTCGTCATGGAACCCGTTCATTACCGCCAGAACGACGATCAGGGCGGTTACCCCGACCCCCACTCCGGCAATCGAAATGAAAGTAATCAGGGACACAAATGTCTGTCTGCGCTTGGCCAGCAGGTACCGTATGCTTATGAAAAATTCGAAGCTCATGATCTCCTATTGGCTTTTCTTTTCCGGTCTCATATGAGGGAAAAGAATAACATCCCTGATGGAGGGTGAATCAGTAAAAAGCATAACCAGCCGGTCGATTCCGATTCCCTCACCGGCGGCAGGAGGCATACCGTATTCGAGCGCCCTGATATAGTCCTCATCCATCTGGTGGGCTTCCTCATCCCCTGCCTTAAACGCCTCCAACTGGCGGGAGAACCTCTCGCGCTGATCTCTGGGATCGTTTAATTCCGAGAAGGCGTTGGCCATCTCCCGAGCCGCAATAAACAGTTCGAATCGGTCGACGAATTCGGGGGCACCTTCTGTTTTTCTCGAAAGAGGCGATACTTCGAGCGGATACCGGTAAATAAAGGTCGGCTGGATCAGCCTTGGTTCCACCACAAGATCGAATATCTTGGTCAGCAGCTTTCCATGACCTTCGAAACGTTCGATCCCGATGCCCACGGACCTTGCAAAAGCGACAGCCTCATCGAAGTTCTCCACCGCCCCCTGCGGGACATCTCCAATGCGGGTGAGCGCTTCCATGAAGCTGTAGCGCGCCCATGGCGGCGAGAGGTCGATAACGTCGCCCTGGTATTCGAGGACCATCCGGCCCTCGTTTACCTCCATGGCGATCAGGCGGAAAAGTTCTTCGCTCAGTTCCATCAGGTCTTCATAAGTTGCGTAGGCCTGGTAAAACTCGAGCATGGTAAATTCCGGATTGTGCTGAGTGGAAACCCCCTCATTGCGGAAATTGCGGTTCAGCTCGAAAACCCGCTCGAATCCGCCGACCAACAGCCTTTTCAGGTAAAGCTCAGGGGCTATCCTCAGATAGAAGTCCATGCTCAGCGCATTGTGATATGTCTTGAAGGGCTTGGCGGCCGCCCCGCCGGGAATCGCCTGCATCATGGGCGTCTCGACTTCGAGGAACCCCCGCTCGGAAAGAAACCGCCTTA
The DNA here is from genome assembly GCA_052147195.1 of Syntrophobacteraceae bacterium. GTDB lineage: Bacteria > Desulfobacterota > Syntrophobacteria > Syntrophobacterales > Syntrophobacteraceae > SbD1. Next base: position 8,538 of record JBKQLC010000051.1, on the reverse strand, counting down.
TTACCGCTATTATCCGGGCCCTCTTGCGAAAAGTCTCCCGGACCTCCTCGTTTACAATCAGGTCCACGTAGCGCTGGCGGTAACGCAGCTCTATGTCCTTGAGGCCATGATACTTTTCGGGCAGGGGCCGCAGGTTTTTGGCAAGCAGCACGAATTCCTTCGCTAAAAGCGTTACTTCGCCTGTTTTAGTCCTGAAAAGGGGCCCGGAAAAACGGATTATGTCGCCGATGTCGAGCTTTTTCGCCAGCGAGTAGCTCTCTTGCCCGACCTGGTTTTGCTGAACATATATCTGAATTCTCGCATCCGCGTCTGCGATATGCATGAAAGTCGATTTACCGAATGAGCGCACCGACATGATCCGGCCGGCAATCGTATAGGGCGCAGCATCGGATTCAAGTTCTTCAGCCGTCTTTCCGGCGGCGCGTTCCAGCACATCCTTTATCTTATTAGCAACGGGATATCCGTTGGGATAAAGCGCTATATTCTGTTTCTCGAATTCAGCGGCCTTCTCCAGCCGCTCCCGCACCACGATGTTCAAATCTTCCATTTACCAAACGCCTTCCAAAAATAAATGACCCCGCCGATAATGGGACCGGGAGCACCCCGGATCACAGACGCCCCGGGCTTGATCGACGTTGCGTGGCAGGGCCCGCGCGCGTGGGGTCCTTTTCTTTACAGTGCACGGTTCACTGTCCACTGAGACTCTCGCCGATTGGAAAACTCGAAACGTAGATGATTTGGCCTGATACGTCAAGGGGGTTATGTTTTTGCCTTTCTTTGCAGGCTGTTGGCTAAAACGGCCCGCAACCGTCACGATCGATTCTCGACATCGAGCCGGCCAGACCCGAAACGGCCCTCCAGCCCATGAAGATCATTCATTCCTATGGTCCGAATCCTCTTTCCCGGCCCTGCCTTTCGTCAACAGGGAAACCGAAAACGCTATTATCAACAGGCCCAATACCATGGGAACCCATTCCGGCTGGGGTGCAAACAATTTGAACACCCCGTATCCGAGGACCAGGATGCCTCCTGTCAAGCTCAGCCATTGCATCGGTCGACTCATAATACTATCTCCTCCATTAAGCCGAAAAATCCATATGGCGGCCCATTTTGAGTATTAGACTCGAAATGGCCGGGTAACGTTTACTACAGGTAACGATTTTTCGCTTAAAACGCAAAATAAAATGGCGGGCGTTAGATCGGGGAAAAGGCAATGCCCGGAGTAAAGCGGGCACGGCTTCATCGCGGCGGCGATATGGGTCCAGGGGTCGCGGGCATCACCTGCCTCCGTCACGAATCCGGTTTTTTCCCGTTTCTTTCAATCCGTCCCTTTCAAAATGTTACCTAGCCGAAAACCTGAATTGTGGAAAGTTTATTGACATCCCGGGCAACAAATCACTATTAAGAGGACAGCGCGCCTGTAGCTCAGTTGGATAGAGCAACGGACTTCTAATCCGTAGGTCACAGGTTCGAATCCTGTCAGGCGTATAGTAAAATCAAGGGGTTAGGTGGCAAACACCTAGCCCTTTAACTTTCTGCCCAATTCAGTCCCATACTGATCCCACAACAACATTTCTCACATATGATAAATGTTCTCCACATAATCGGCCCTGCTCAAAAAATGTTCTCCCGAATCCCAATTGAATTTTCCCCGATCCCCTGCAAAGAAATAGAATCCTGCCATTCAAACGACTTTTCCCTATGCCCCAAAAAAATCAATGTCCAAAGATTTTTGCGGATTCAGAATGCTATTGCATGAACGAAAATTACACCGGGGATTGTGAAATTCGCCTCTCTGGCGTTGAAACGGCCTATTCGCCCTTTTCCCTATACTCAGCTATAATTCGTTCTCGCTTTGCTGCAAATTCTTCAGTGGAAATCTCCCCCAAACCGAGCGAACAATCTAACGCTTGAAGTTTGTGGAGCTTTTCTTTGTTTATTGGATGTGTAGGATAAACTTGAGTTGCCGGTTGTGACAGAACTTGAGGCGTTTCTTTATTTGCTGGATTTTGAATCTGGTTTTGAATTGGAGGTGGTCGCTGAACCTGCGGTACTGCGTCCCTAACGGGGATGTTGCTCGCTGGCAATTCCTGAGGAGGTTGAGGCGGCTGGTTTATTGGAACCAGATAGTAACCTTGCTGCTCCATACAGTAACCAAATGCATTATTCTCTTTTGCTTTTTCGTTTACATCTTGTAATAAACGTTTGCCAAAATTGTTTGATTTCCTCCCGCCGTTTGAAACTGCACTGGCCCATCTCCAGCATCTATTCGAATCCAATTGCAATAGGAATGGGCTGTTATCATAGTTTCTCACCCAATGCATTTGTGGAGTAGGGGCGAGATTTGAAACCAAGGATTCAGAAAGAGCAATGGCGGCTTGACTCAGAAAAAGCTGGAAAAACTGATTACCGGACCCCGCATAAGCGGCTCCCGCCATCAGAATCGAAAGAATGACTGAAAGCAATGCGAATCGTTTCACGAAATGCTCCTTGGAATGGACATGAATTCGATCTGGCCCACTTTTCTTCATTCGGCAAAGCTTCCCTTTAACTTTATCGATTTTGTGATCAGGAGAGGTGGAGCGAAAACGGTGGTTTGCCAATAGTGTATGAGCAGCTTTACGGATTAGATTGTTCACTTCTCATTAAATTTATGATTCTTCCCGCTTGATGCTGAATCACAAATTGACGAATTACTCAGGAATTCAAAGCCGCCTTTTGGAAATCCGGCCTCCTCTCCCTTCCAATTAATTTTGTGAATTCTGATAATCTTCTTCGTCATCGGGTCTGCTCAAAATAATGCACTCCGGAATCCGAATTGAATTCTTCGATCCCCTGTCGGTAGCTTCTTGAATCACCCCAATTGGCCTGATCGGCATTTTTCTTGCGGGTTTCGATTGGAATATAGTGTTAATATATGCATGTTCGGTATTGCAGGGGCTTTTTTCAGATGGAATCCGACAGGGAAATGCGGTTCGGCGTTCACAGATAGGCAAGTTGTCGCATTCCTAACATTTGGATATTGCAGTAAGGGAGAGGGGGAAAATGACATTCTTCAAGAGACATTTTGCGAAGCTAACTGGCACGGGGAAGGAGTCGGAGTTGGCGGAGGCGTTTGAGGCTCTTGATGAAGCAAAGAATCTCTTCGTCCATGATGGCCTGTTTGAAGCGGATGCGTTTGACCTTGTTTCAAAACCGATAAGAACTGCACTTACTAAAAATCCTCAAGGACTTTCAAGGATTCTGCAAGATGGTCAGGGAACTGCTCGGGATTGGGTCTTTGCCCAAATTTCAAATATCGCAGGTGATCATCTCGAAAGCGGTCATTTCCATATTTACAGGGGAGTTCTGAGTACCGTTGGTCCCGGCCCGGCCCTTCTTAAAATATTCGACCGCTGCAATGACATCCTTGTCGAATCAGGACATATAGATCAGGAATATTGCAGTGAGCAAAAAAGAATGCTGCGAAAAAACATGAAAGAGATGGGGTGATTATAGCTATCTTTGAATTGGAGTGGGGAGCTATTGCTGATACCCCCACCGCAACATCCCGTTTAATAAGATTAATGTGCAAATCCAAATGTATATCGGAATTGAATCTTTCAATCCCCCCAAATTATTCGACCTATTTTCTGATTCCGTAATTGGACAGCATATTGTAAATTAGAAGGTTAAAAGGAACGAGACCCATTGTATTTGCAGCTTTATTCTGACCGCATACCATTCGCACCAAGGGAGGGAAAGACTTTGATGGGGCTTGATGAAGATCATGCGGCACTCATTCGGGTGGCTATACCACGCATTCAAGGGGGAACACAACGTCTGTCAGTTGCTCCGATTGCCGATAGTATGAAAATCCTATTGGAACCGCCGCACATTGTTGAGTGGGACGACCAAGATTACGGCGTATCCAAAGACATCTCGGTAATTTCGAGTCAATACTATGAAGAAATCAAGATTATTGAAACTCTGTTGATTGAGATGGTTCAACTCGGTCAGTTTGAGATAATCCAGCAAGTATTCGAGAAAGCTGGAAACGACAAATATGCTCGGAATCGAGCCATTGCCGGATATGCAAGGCAGCTCTGGCGTGACCATGCAATACCGATCAGAGTTAATGACGGCAAGATTTGTGTAATCTGGCCACCAGAAGACGTACTTCACTCGCCGATAGTTCATGAATACAATCCGGGCGAGTTTTTTGCGGCTACTGGGAATACCGTTCTGGAAATACGTAAAGCGTTTGAGAGAGAAAAGAAGAAAGTAGCGATATGGAAAAGGATCGGCACCTTATCAATCGTTGTCTTTGCTTTACTTGGTTTAATGGGTTTTTCTTTTCTTTTAAGATAGCATAAATTGATAAGCAACGCCATTTAATTTGTTTTTTATGCCATTATGTATATACTGCAATCAATTCTCCATTTTTTAAAAGTCGTACCCATCATTTCTCTGATAATATTTAATTATTAAGTCTTTGATTGAATGGAGAAAGTAAAATGGTCATAGGCACTAATTGTAATCAAGTACAAGATGACTATAAAGCACTCGATTTGTCGGTTGACTATAGAGAGACGATAGTTGCTTACATAGATATATTGGGTTTCTCTAAACTGATCAGAAACTGCTTTGTTTCAGAATATTCGGAAGATGTTAAAAACAAAAGATTGAATACTATTTCAGAAATAGTCAACTTTGTCAGGAATATTGTTTTAGATGAAGAAATATGCTTTAAGACATCCAATGACCCTTTCTATCTGCACGTATCTTTTATTTCCGATTCCATTGTCATTTCTTCTGACCCGGATCATCTATCCCCCAATATTCTATGGCACATTCTGAAATATACAGGAAGCATTGGTCTAAACCTTTTAGCTATCGGTGTTTCTTGTCGTGGATCGATAGTTGTGGACAAGATTTTTCATCGTCGAGAGTCGAATTTTGATGCGGTGGTCGGTCCTGCTCTTGTAAAGGCTGTCGAATTAGAAAAAAATGTAGCCGTTTTTCCACGGATTCTCGTTGATAAGTCAGTCATCAGGATTTGGGAGGAATTTGTCGCTGCTGAACTTCCTGAAGTACAAGAGTCTTATAGAGAAGTTGTAAAGCAAGATCAGGATGGAGAGTGGTTTATTAATATTTTCCACCAATACATTGAGAACGCTGTTAAACTATTTTTTCACCATCGAGAGTGTCAACACGATTATGACCCTATTAAGAAGGCAGGCGATTCGATCATGAAAGGGTGTAAAGAATCGGATCGTAGAGTTCGGGGAAAATATACTTGGTTAAGGTGTCAGTTCCGCTCTCAAAATCCTTTTCCAAATCCGAAATGAATTTCCCCGATCCCCTGTCGTAAAATGATATGGTTTTTAATCTCATTTCGATTTTGAACGGCTACCATCTACAAGGAAACCGGATTACAATTTCTCGCTCATGCTCTCCCCCCAATTTCAGGCATAATTTCGATCAAGGCGAGTTAGAAATCCTTACCTAAACCATCTGCCTTTCAATTACAACATTTTTTATATATTATTTATGTTGATATGGCTGCAATAGAAAGTGAAGTTTAAACTTTACTGAAACACTCTCTGAAAAGTGTTGCTTTCATTGTGCTAGGTATAGAGACGTGTATTGTTATTAGAAAATGGACTTCCTTTAACTAAATACATTTGTTTAAGTGAGATTTTAAATCACATCTATTAGGATAATCAACGATGTTTATTGATAAATCCACTTTTCAACTCATACCCTATCCAATGCTGACTGGAATGGTCATCGTGTGTTCTGGCCATTAAAAAATAGCCTGCGAAATAACCCCAATTCATTGGTTATATTTTCCATATTGATATTGAGAGTACTCTTAATAAGTAGCAGCAGCTTACAGTCAATTGCCGTATTGGTAATAGTGACAATCAATACTGTCACTAAATACTTTCAGACTCATTATTCCATAACGTAATAATGTCCATTGTTTCTTTAGTATTTATGGATATACTATGCCGTCATGTAGGTACGCTCCAGCCACTTGAGATCGAAGTCAGCGATTGACTCGTGCCAACTCTCAATGAACTTATCAAACCCTTTCGGTTTAATTATATATGGATAGATATTACTCACATTACGTGCTAGGTATATGAGTTTTGCCTGAAATGTTACAGGCATTCCATTTTCGTCACATTCATCATAGAGTTCATGCTCACTAGGAATTCCCAGCGATACTGACTTTTTAAATGTTTGGAACTTGAATTTACGTGCAAGTATTTGAGTCATCTTTGCATTTCTTATGAAAGCTTCAAGAGTTTTTATTCCGTATTTTGGCAAGTAGTAGTCGATTGTTGCCTTGAATTCGATTCGTGATCTATCGCAATTTTCAATAGCCCATCCATCACCTATTTTTTTAGTATCAGGGCCACGTGAGTACAATTTTCCTGTACCTTTCTCTGTTGTGTAATGAATTACCGAATTTGTCGCGTGGGTACTCAAATTTTCCTCTATTTTGGATGACCTCTTATGTCTACAATGGAGATATTTCGATAGAAAGTTTGTTAAATCTTCGACAAACTTGGGATCGCGTGGAAAAATATCGACGGCATATTCCAGTGAAGAAAGCTTTAAATTCGGTAATTTTGAATTCAAACCTATTAGCCATTCTTGGCTTGGCTCATTCACTTCGAGCATACAAAATGGGTAGTACGAGGCCGGAGGATTAACCAAAACCGAAATAAGCTTTCCGCAATACCAAACATTTCCAAAGGTATTGTAGCTGCTTCGATTTTTAACTTTCCCATTGTGATCGCTCACTTTTAGGTACTCGTTATTGATTTTTGGGTTTCCAAGCTGTCGTCTTAAATGGGCGTAACTGTGGAATCCTGAGAGAACAATCCGATCAATTAAAGGATTCCATGATTCGATCTGATCGAGGATATTCTTCTTTTTACGGTCAAATAGTAACTTATTCATTTTCACCTCCAGGACGGTTACTTCCAAGAAGGGGATGGAGTTCCTGGACTCCATCCCCGTTATCCTTCGGCCAAAGGATTTCCTGGATACCGACAAGCTAACTGAACCAGGCGGGAAACACAAATTTTCGCAAAGTCTGAATCTTTATGCCCTGCGATTCTTGCCCATTGTCCTCCAATAAAAGTTTCATCACTTATGGTTTAAGTCTATCGAACGTCCCTGATCCGAAATTCTAAAAAATTTTTTCTCTCCCTTTAGCCTGATCCTTTTGCCTAATTTAAATTTAACCGGTCGGCAATATGACCGAATATTGAGCTTTAATTCATGACTTGCTTGGCACTGTTTGGAACTTGATGCAGGATTGAAGGGAAAGAGTGAATCCGTCGGGCAATTACTTTTTTTAAGAAAATAGCAATTTTCTTAAATATATTCACTTTTATCTTGACATATTCATAAAAATACATAATATAATCATAAAAATAATAATCGCCCGAAAGGAGATTAGAATGAAATCAGTTCAGTCTTATTCGATCAGCAGGGATAAATTTCTTTCTTCGGATCAGGCAAAGAAACTTTTAAAAACGTGTGAGGAACTTTCGGATTTAGATTTATTGAAGGGAAGAGCCACATGGGTGACCCGATCAATGCTTGTTCATTTGGCTTTTTCGAGTGGCTTAAGAGTCAGTGAGATTGCTGCCCTGAAAATTCAGGATTTGAATTTTAATGGAAAAGAGAATTACCTCGTAGTGCGGAATGGGAAGAGGGGCAAAAAGAGAGAAATCTATTTTGATACCGAACTGGCTAAGCATCTTAAAAAGTACATCGAAATTAAAAAGAAAGGCTGGAAGGAATCTATTGAACCGGATGCTCCTTTGTTTTCGGGGAGAGGCGGCAAACACTTTACGACCACTGCCCTGGAAATTTCTTTTAAAAAGGCCATTGTGAGAGCGAAATTATCCATGCATTTTTCAATTCACGCGGCCCGGCATACCTACGCTACGATTCTTCTTGCAAAAACCAACAATTTACGCTTTGTTCAAAAACAGCTCGGTCATGCCTCTCTAAACATGACCAGCCTTTATGCAGATGTGCTGCCTGAATTGAATCAGAACTTGGCCAATTCAATTTTGAATGCATGATTGGCTAATTCTCTCTGGATATGACGTGCCTTTTGCTTACTTTGTAGAAGGAAATCAAAATGTACGGATATGCTGGAAGTGCAGGCGGGGGTGGATTTGCAATATTGGTTCTTTTAATATTTTTTACTATCGTTGCCATTTTTGGAGGAAAAAAAACTTATCATATAAGATTCAAGCATTTATGTTGGACGATTACTAAATTTTGTCCACAGTGTCTCGAATATACGTTATTCAAAAGACTTTCAGGCTGGAAAAAATATTGGATAATTTCATTGATACTACTTCTAATTACAAAGGGGACTTGGTTACTGTTTATGCATATTCCGCTTGAAGTCGGCCACTGATTCCGACGCAAGCCGGCCACCCATTCCGATCCATTCCGGCCGCCCATTCCGGGCAAGGCGGCCAGGCATAGAACCTTTCATTCCGACAGAAAGCAGGG
>JBKQLC010000050.1:0-23783 GCA_052147195.1 Syntrophobacteraceae bacterium | reverse complement strand
TACAAACAAAGTGGTTCGATGGATTCGAAAAGCTTATGGCACGCATCCCTAAAAAGGGCGGCGATTGACATGCCATGACTTATATGGTAGTAATGTACGGTAGTAATAGAAATGGCCCCAACCTGTTGGCGCAGGCGGGGCCGAATTCGAAATGTGGGCCGGTGGAGTAGGATTCCAGGGACGCTTCGTATCGTCTCCCCCGTGGGTTCGAGTCCCACCCGGCCCTCAACTTACTAGACCAGGCAGTTAACTGCCACCGCCCCCAAGGATAGTAATATTGACAATATTATTATAATTTGTCAACAATTATTTATATTTATACAGGAAGATCAGGAACTTTCCTTCTCTGAACCTCGCTTCTTTGGCTTGGGCTTTGCCTGTATTATCTTCCCGAACGCTTCCTCAAAACGCTCATCGGCATCGTCTGCCTTTATTTCTTCGGCGACTTCTACGAACCTTGCGAACTGCTCGGGATCGTCAGATTCGATCTTTTTCTTTTTCCCCATAAAAGGCTCACCGCTCGCTTCTTCGAGGAGGGTTTCGGTCTCGAAAATTCGAAACCCAGAAACCGTGTCCCGAATCCAAAAAAACTACGTGGAAAATATTCTTTTCAAGGTGACCACCAAGGACCTTTTCCCCTTGAATATGTATTGCTGCCCATTCAGCCTCTTGGGTCACATAGCTGGGATGATGGTATCGTGAGCGGATTGGGAATTGATGATATGCTTTGATCGAAGACGATAGTTTCGCTTCGCCAAGAGTCTGCTGGCTTACCGCAGCAATTCTATGAACCATTTTGGGGAGAAGCTTCTCGGCTTCCCAATCCCGTAGCGAAGCACCTTGACTAGGGTCAATGTCTTTAAAACAGAACGCGACGTGCCGGTTTTCTGCGTCGTCTCTGGGAATCCTCGGTTGAGCCAACCCTTTTAGACTTGGCCGAGGAACAACGCCTTGCTGTGCCGTAGGCTTAATGCGTTTCCCGTCAGACACCGGATTCGACCAACTCACGATAGAATTTTTTCATTGTGTCTCGCCGGATCGTATTTTCACAACGTTCATCGGACCGACAAGATCCCCGCGCTTCAATCCATGGTAATTCAGAATGAGTCAGCATTTCAAGCTGGTACGAAGTGAGCGGAGAGTAGACCCTTAGCACTTCATCGATAAAAGCGTCCTGTTCGACGGACAAAGCCCTGGTGTCTATCTTTCCTTTGGGGCGTGGAATATCCGAGTAGATATATGATTGATCCTTGTAATGATGCCAAATTTTGATCGATACCGGCCCATGAACCCAAGCTTGGAATTCATCTTCGATGATAGGTTGACCTGCATAAAATACCAGATGAAAAGCTTGGATGTAATAAACTAATTTCTGAAGTTTTAATTGGTTTGCAGGACCGATTTTCCGCAGGACAAGCTTGCAAAGATCAATTGAGTCGATCATTGTCCCCTCCCGTCTCTCTACCCATGGCCAAGGTGTAGTGCATGGAGGCAACTGTCCCCAATCTAGCCGAGGATAGCGCATTTTCTTTCTCATGTCAACGGTTTATTTGGTTTTCTTTTAGGTTTTGCTATGAGTCGTAGCGTAGGTAAGGCGTTTGCCGCTTACACCCTTCAGTAGTCTATCGGCACGGGTAGAATCATCAATTCCTTTCGCAATCCGAGTGCTGTAGCGGAAATCGAACTCAGCAAGATAACGGTGCATATGCTTCTTCGCACAGTGTTGGTAAACGCCCTTCATGCCACGTTTGAAGATGGAGAAAAAGCCCTCGACGGTGTTGGTGTGAATTGCCGGATTGTCGTAGCGGACATATTCTCCGATGCTGTGGTTGACTGTATGGTGTTCGGCAAAGAGGCCGTCAATACTATTATAAAGCGGGGCATCATCGGTTATGATCCTTGCTTCCCTTCCGATGTTTTCCTCAAGGATCGGGATAATACTTTTTGCGTTAAGCTCATCCAAAACGGTGCTTCTTGCGTTTCCAGTTCTCCGATCAACAAGCGAAAGAATTTTATTTTTCTTCCAGATCGACACCTTATCCGCTTTGTCGGGATCGTCCCAAAGGAAAGTCTCGTCGCATTCGACCGCGCCACCCCTAGAGCCGAAGGGCCTGAGACTATCGCTTCTCATCGCTTCCCTGATTCTATGGCTCATGAACCATGCGGTTTTGAGTGTTACACCCAAGGTCCGAGATAGTTGGTTCGAGCTGATTCCTTTCTTTGAGGAACAAAGGAGATAAATTGCCTGAAGCCAGAGCCTTAACGGAATATGGCTATCTTCGAAAATAGTTCCGATCTTGACGGTAAACTGTTTTCGGCAAACGTAGCACTTATAAAGACCGATTCGAGTAGCCGTGCCCTTCATCTTGCTTAGACGCTCTGTAGATCCGCAGTGAGGACAAACCGGACCTTTCGGCCATAATCGGGCTTCTACATACTCGTAAGCAGCTTCTTCATTTTGCAATCGGGGAATGGTTAGAACTGACTGGCTCATGGCTTTAATCTCCTTTGTTAAAGCCAATATACAGCATTATTTGGGTTTGTCAAGTATAATATCGCGGTTGGCGTGCTCCGCGTCAATCCTTTGACTTGAGAAAGCTTTTCGCCGCCACGGCGGAGACCCGCCGGCCAAGTTATCCCCTCAAACCTTCGGCGGCGCGCGATGGAGCCGCCGCAGCCTGGACCTCGACAGCCCGCCCGCCAGGCGAGCGCCTGAAGTCCTCCTTTTCCAGATGGAGACTTGGGGTACTTTTTGACCAAACCGGTTACTTACGCTTTCGACATCCCCCCTGCCCCTTTAGGAAAAATTCAGCCCGGACCCTAAGCTCCCGGCATTTTCCAGCCACGCGCGCGAAGAAATCCCATATCCGGCCTCCGTTCGGGTAGTACGGAGGCTTACGAATACTCGACGCCCCGCGGGGTGTCGAGATTGAGATTTGCGGCGCAAGATTGGAAAAGGACCTTTTTGACGTCGAAGAATCCGAACGAAGCCTGCTACTGGTACGAGATTTGCTCATCAATAGGGCCAAACAGAAAAGGAGCTTGCTTATGAGCGGCAGTATTGTTTTCGACAAGACTTTAAACATGATCTCAGACCGGCTTACCCTGAATTCCGTGAACCAGAAACTGATTTCAGGCAATCTGGCCAACATCAACACTCCGGGTTACAGGGCCAAGGAGGTTTCCTTCGAGAGGACCCTACGGGAGTCGCTTGAGGAACAGGTGCTTAATATGGTTCGCTCGAACGGCAGCCATATGGCTCCGGATGATCCGGTCCAGGCAATGAAGACCCCTGAGGTAGTCGAGAATGGTCCGGTGGATCTCGATACCGAAATGGTAAACCTCACCAAGAACACCATCGAATATAACCATATGGTCGGCATGCTGAACAAGAAATTCTCGCTGCTCAAAACGGCGATAACGGAAGGAGGTGTCTAATGGACCTTGAATCAGCGATACAAATAAGCGCATCCGGCCTGAAGGCGAATCGCACGTGGATAAATGTGCTCTCCTCAAATCTGGCGAACGTGAACACAACAAAGACGGCCGAGGGCGTGCCTTACACGCGAAAGACTGTCATCTACGAAGCCACGCCCTCCGAGGGTTTTGCCGGCGAGTTGAACGCGGCTATGGGGGGGGGGGCAGACAAAGTGGAGGTAGCCGATATTGTGTCGGACAAACGGGATTTCAGGCAAGTCTATGATCCTGGCCATCCGGACGCTGACGCAAAAGGGATCGTGCTCATGCCGAACATCAACCCGGTCGAGGAAATGGCGAACCTCATAAACGCCAGCAGATCGTATGAAGCAAACCTCGCCGCCCTTCAGACCGCCAGGCAGTTGGCCTTAAAGGCAATGGACATTGGCGCAAAATAATCAGGAGAGGTCTATGGGTATCGATCCGATAATGAAGAATCTGTGCGAGGGCGCCCCCGGGGTAACAATGCCCAAAAGTCCCGGCGGGCCCGATTCCACTTCCTTTGCCGACCAGTTGAAATCGAAGATCGGCGAGGTAAACCAGCTCCAAAACCAGGCGGATGCCAAAATGGAACAAGGCGCGGTCAAGGGTGCCTCAAATATCCATGAAACCATGATCCACATGGAAGAGGCGAACTTGTCACTGCTCATGTTGGCCAAAGTCCGCAACAAAGCCCTGGATGCCTATCACGAAGTGATGCGAATGTCCTTCTAACCCTTTGCTTACTGAAACAGGCTCGTAGACATGAACATCGCTCTGCAATATCTCCAAAGACTTCGTGATTATTTCCAGACCCTCACACTTCCTCAAAAGATTTCCTATGCCGGGGGCACCCTTATTTTTGCCTGCGCGCTGGCTTTTCTGGTCTATCTCAACAACCGGACCGATTATGTCCCGCTTTATTCCGGGATGTCTCAAAGCGACATGGCAGAGGTCGCGCAGTCCCTCAAAGCAAAGAAAATTCCCTACCGTGTTTCTGAGGGAAGTGTCGAAGTAGCAAGGGAGCAGATCTATGACACCAGGCTTTCCCTTGCCTCCGACGGAATTCCCAAAGGATCGGGCATGGGGTTTGAGATTTTCGATCAGCAAAAGTTGGGCAGCACCGAATTTGTCCAAAAAATCAACTATCAGCGAGCGCTCCAGGGAGAGTTGGCCAGGACCATGAATAGCATGAGCGAGGTGCTCGAGAGCAGGGTTCACCTGGTCATGCCCGAGGACAGCCTCTTCAAGGAAGACCAGAAGCCACCCAGCGCCGCCGTGGTCCTGAAGCTGCGTCCCGGCGCCAGGATGGGAGAAAAGGAGCTTCAGGGTATAGTGCACCTGGTCGCGGCCACCGTAAGGGGGCTCGAAGAGGATCGGATCACTGTCATGAGCAACGACGGACAGGTCCTCTATAAAAAAGGCCGGGAAGACGATTCCTTTCAACTGAGCAACTCCCAACTCGAACGCAAACAGCGCATGGAAGACGACATGCGCCAGAAGGTCCAAAGCATGCTCGAGCAGGTACTTGGCCCCAACCGGGTGCTTGCCAGGGTTTCGCTCGATCTGGATTCGAACCAGGTTCAGATCGCCGAGGAGACATACAACCCGGACAGCACGGTCGTAAGAAGTCAGCAGAGAACCACGGAGTCCTCGGAAGGCAAGGAAGGGGGCGGCGCTAAAGGCAACCCGGACGTCCCTATCAACATCGAAGGAAAGCTCCTGCAAAACTCTCCACAGGCAGATGCCTCAAAACCGGCCAAGCAGATAAACCGCCAGCATGAAGTTGTAAACTACGAGATAAACAAAACCAGCAGACAAATTGTCCAGATGCCCGGCAATATCAAGAAAATTTCCGCAGCGGTTATCGTGGACGGAAAATATGAAACCAAGCCGGGTGCCGATGGAAAACCCAAGCAGACATATGTGCCAAGGTCGGCCGAAGAGATGAAATCCTTGGATGAACTGGTCAAAAAGGCGGTTGGGTTTAATGATGGGCGAGGTGACCAGATAACGGTTTCCAATATTCCGTTTGTCTCCGATGTGACCGGCTCTGAAATGGTTAGTGCTGAGAATAAGTATCTCCAGATTTTCAAAAGCTATCAAAAACTGCTTCTAAACATCGCCCTGGTCGCACTGGCGCTGATCTTCGTGATAAGGCCGTTCATGCGCAAATTCCGCCAGGTGGCTGATGAAGTCAGAAAGCTCCCGGCCCCGGCCACCGGCCCCTCCATAGAGGAACAAATATCTGCGCTGCTCTTAGATAAGCCGATGGACCAAATCTCGGTCCGCAGGAAGTCGACCGCCCTGGTAAAGCACGATACCGATAAGGCAACGGAAATAATAAGACAGTGGCTCAGGGACGAGGTAGAGTAACATGGCCAAAAGCAGTAGTTCGACCAGGCTGAACGGTCCCAGAAAAGCGGCTATCACCCTGCTCTCTCTCGGTGAAGAGGCTACAGCCCTAATTCTCAGAAAGCTCACGACCGAGGAGATCAGGGCACTTAGTCTCCAGATGTCATCCATCGAAGGAGTAAAGAAGGAAATCTCCGATGAACTGCTTACTGAATTCACAGAGCGTTTCAGGACGGAAGGCGGAGTAAGTCAGGACGGGGACAAGTTCATACGCAAGCTGCTGCCTAGTGTCATGAAGGTGGACCAGGCGCTAGAAGTCATTTCTCAAATGGATGAAGAAAAACATAGAATTCCCTTCAAACACCTGAGAGACATCGATCCCAAACTGCTTGCCGGGTTCATAAAGGGTGAGCATCCGCAGACTATTGCCATCATCGTTTCCCATCTGGGACATCAAAAGGCCAGCCAGGTATTGGCGTTTCTTCCTGAGCAGCTTCAGTATGAAATCGTAGCAAGAATTGCGAACCTGGAGACGGTACCCCCCGACCTGATCCAGGAAGTTGACGAAGTGCTCGAAAAAGAACTGACCTCAATCGGAAAACGGGGTGAGCAGATCGGGGGCATCTCGGTCGTCGCTGAAATCCTCAACCACAGCGATCGCCGAACTGGAGACAACATTTTGCAGTTCCTCGATGAAACCGACACCGATCTGGCTGAAAAAGTCAGAAAGCTGATGTTTGTCTTCGAAGACCTGCTCCATGTGAACGATGCTGGTATCCGTGAACTGCTCAAAGAAATCCGCAACGAAGAACTCACCATGGCCCTCAAAACGGCCTCCGAAGACTTAAAAGGAAAGATATTCAAGAACCTGTCCCAACGTGCCGCCCAGATGCTGCAGGAAGATATCTCGATGATGGGACCCGCGCGCCTGAGCGAAGTGGAAACTGCACAACAGGCTATTCTAAATGTGGCGCGCAAGCTCGAGAAAGAAGGCAAACTCCTTCTTGCCGGCAAAGATAGCGGAGAGGCATTTGTCTAGTCTGCTGAAAAAAAATCTGGAGCCGAGTATAGCCGCGTTTGGTTTTCCGCTTATCGAAAATGGACATGGCGGCTCAGAAATGGCTGTGGCCGATGTAGATGAAATATTATCGGAACCTGAACAGGACTCCGAGCAACTCTACCGCACAAAGCTGCTCGAACTTGAGCGCCGGAACCAGGAGATTGAAAAAGAAGCTTACGGCAAAGGATTTTCGCAGGGCGAAAAGGACGGTTTTGAATACGGGCAAAAAGCAGTTCAGGTGATCAAATCACAGCTTGAGCGCATTGTTGAAAACATGGAAGCTCTGCCTTCAAAGGTCCTTCAGGATTATAGGGATTGGCTGATCCGGACCAGCATCGGGATAGCAAGGCAAATTGTGAAAAGGGAGGTCCAAACCTCCCCTGAAATAGTGGCCGATACCGTGAAGACCCTTCTCGAAGAAGCCGAAGAGCACAGCACCCTTACCGTCTATCTCAACCCCAGTGACCTTGAGTTAATTGAGAAAAGGGCAGAGATGGCGCTCTGGGCTAACAGAAAACGCTTCGCTTTGAGAGTCGACAAGGACCTGGAGCGTGGCGGCTGCCGAGTTGAAAGCTCGCTTCAGCTCCTGGATGCAACAATGGCCAGCCAGTTCGAAAATCTGGAAAAGTACCTTCTCAGCGATGGCGCCTCGCGAAGCGCAGCGGACAGAGCAGATGGAGAGTAGCGATTATCTGAACCTGAGAGACGTCGGGTTTGCCGACTTGAGCGGCTGCGAACTCCACAAAAAGTACGGCAAGATCGTTCAGCTCACCGGAAACCTGCTGGAAGCCGAAGGTCTGGAAGCTGCGAAAGGAGATGTCTGCAGAATTGTCTATTCGGGTTCGCCTCATCCGATCTTGGCTGAAGTGGTCGGCTTTGAATCCAGCAGGATCAAGCTAAGTCCTCTGACTCATATGAACGGAGTCCGCTCGGGGAGCCTGGTGCAGGTTCTAGAGTCGTCCAATAGTTTCATGATGTCGGAGGCTATGCTGGGACGGGTGCTCGATGGCCTCGGGCAGCCGCTGGACTTTGGTGCTCCGATCTCGTCCGGTATCCCCTATCCCCTCGCCGGAAAGGTCTCCAACCCTTTGGAAAGACCTTTGATCGAGCAACAGCTCGATTTGGGGGTCCGCTGCATGAACACGCTTCTTCCCATAGGCAAAGGGCAGAGGATAGGCATCTTTGCAGGGTCCGGAGTCGGAAAGAGTACCCTGCTTGGCATGATGGCAAGATACACGGGCGCAGACGTCAACGTGATCGCCCTGATCGGAGAACGCGGCAGAGAAGTCAACGAATTCCTGGAAAACGACCTCGGCCCTGAAGGGGTCAAGCGCTCGGTAGTTATCGTGGCCACTTCGGACCAGCCTGCGACGGTTCGCATTCGTGGGGCCTATCTTGCCTGTGCAATATCCGAATTCTTCAGGGATTTGGGCAAAGACGTGCTCTTCATGATGGATTCGGCCACACGGCTCGCCATGGCGGCAAGAGAGATAGGGCTGGCGGCAGGTGAGCCCCCGACCGCCAAGGGATACACTCCCAGCGTATTCAGCCTGCTGCCGAGACTTTTCGAAAGATCGGGCAGATTCGACAGGGCATCCATAACCGGCATTTACACTGTCCTGGTCGAGGGCGATGATATGGAAGACCCCGTCGCCGACACCCTGCGCTCCATTCTGGACGGCCACATCGTACTGGACCGGACCTTGGCTCAAAAGAGGCATTTTCCGGCAATAGACGTGCTGAGAAGTGTCAGTCGTTTGACGGACCGGCTCCTTTCCAACGGGCACAAGGAACTCGTTTCCCGCTTTATCCGCATACTAGCCGACTATAAGAACAGCGAAGACATGATCCGGATAGGCGCCTACGTCCGTGGCTCTCACCCGGAAACTGATTACGCGATCGAAATGATTGAAAAGGCGAACGAATTTCTCAAGCAGCCGGTTGCCGAAAACTATTCCATAGAAAAGTCCATCGCGGCCTTGGAGGAGCTTTTTCAGTGAACTCCAGGACGGAATGTACAATGAGCTTAAAACTTAACTAAAAACTTGAAAATGGCATTTAAATTTCGGCTCAAATCACTTCTGAGACACCGGGAGTTCACTCTGCGTCAGGCTCAAGCGGCGCTCGGCGCCGCTGAGGCCCTCAGGATGCGGATACAGTGCACCATCGAGCGGCTGGGTGAAGACATTCGCCTGGAAGCCGAGCAGTTCGAACAAGAACAGCAAAAAGGAATCGAGGTGGCCAGGTATCTTCATTTCAAGGGCCATCTGGGTCTTCTGGAACGGCAATTGCTTATGACATACAAAGAACTGGAAAAGGCTTCCGAAGAGGTCCAGATTCGCAAACAGGCGATGATCGAATGCGATAAAGAGGTCAAGGTACTAGAAAGTATCCAGACAAGGGACAGGGAATTGTACGCATTGATTCAGTCGCGACAGGAACAGAAGAAGCTGAACGATATCGCCGTCTTCAGCGATTACCGGAACCGGGCCGGGAGGGAAGAAAAGGCATGAAGGTGGGCAAACCGGGTTCTAAGTTGCTTTCAGTTGCGCTTTGCGCCCTTATAACGCTCCTTGTTATAAAGCTGGCCGTTACCGTCGTGGGCGTGCTCAACTCTGAGCAGGAAACCGCGAGTGCGGTTCCTGAAGCAATAGCCAAGGACGAAAAGCCCAAGGCTGAAGCCGAAACTGCTGCCCCAGTCGAGAAAGCAGCCAAAAACAGACCCGTGGTGTCGACGCCCGACTCCCTGAACGTCTTTCAGCAGAAAGAGATCGAAATCCGCAAACGAGAGGAACAAGTCAAGGAGAAAGAAGAGCGCCTGAGCAGACTGGAGAAGGAAATCGAGCAGAAGGTCAAAGATTTGCTGGCGCTTCAAAAAGAAGTTCAGTCCGTTCGCACCGAGAAGCAGGAAACCCAAAATACCAAAGTCCGGAGCCTTGCAAAAATTTACGGGACAATGAAGCCAAAAGAAGCTGCAAAGCTGATGGAAAACCTCGATGATAAGCTCGTCATGGGTATAATCGCCACGATGACCCCCGATGAGGCCGCAGCGATTCTTGCCCTCATGGAAGTCAAAAAGGCGGCTAAAATATCCGAAGCCCTTTCAGGCCGGTAATCAGAACACGCTTGCAAACGGGAAGAATATAGCAATATACTAGCCGCGTCCTTGGCCGATGTAGATTCTTTATCCAATGATTACCAGCTATTATGATATACTTCCGCCTCAATATCTTACGCAGGATTTCTTTGCTTCTTTTGCTGCTTGCTGCCCTGATATCAGGCTGTGAACAGGCAATTGTGGCCCCGCCCTATCAGGGACCTCCCCCGGCCGCATATTCTCCATCCCCGGCCAGGCCCGTCCAACCGGCCCAGGTAGTTGAACAGAGCGTGGGATATCTGGGCAGCCCCCGGACCGTTTATCATGAGATCGGGCCGATGGAAACGGTCTGGCGTATCTCCCGGATGTATGACGTTACTCCGGAGTCCATTTATTCGGCAAACAGGCTGACACCCAGCGATCATTTGCTGATAGGACAAAAACTCATCATCCCGAACGCAAGGATGATACGTCACGTTATAAACCTCTATCGAAACCCGCAATGGAAGTACATCATCGTACACCACACCGCCACGGGAAAAGGCAATGCCAGAACGATAAACGTCTCGCACGGCGCACGCGGCTTCTGGAATGGCCTCGGGTATCATTTCCTGATAGATAACGGAACTCTTGGGAAAGGCGACGGGCAAATCGAAATGTCCCCGCGATGGATCAGACAGCAATGCGGCGCCCACTGCAAAGCCGGCGGAATGAACGAAAAAGCGATTGGAATCGCACTGGTCGGAAACTTCAATTATGAAAAACCAACCCCGAACCAGTTGCAATCTCTCGCCTTCCTTCTTTCGGTCCTTCGCAACTATTATTATATACCACCCGCAAACACCCTCGGACATCGCGAAGTTCCGGGCGCAAAGACCGAATGCCCCGGCAAACTGTTTCCGATAAGCCAACTCAGGCAGACGGCATTAAGGTAACCTGCGACAGCAGGCTTGGCGCCCGGCATCGGCACAACCGCGGCGTTGGAGCGGAGAACACGGCCATGGCGGGATTCCCCGCTCTGTTACTGAGGTGTCCCTTCCACCGATCTTGCATTAGATAAGGGTCTAGACTGCCCTGGCTATTGCCTCCGCCCTGTGGTCATAGAAGCCGCTGCAGATGATCACATCGTCGACCTTCTCGAAATAGACTGTTTTGGGAAGCCACTTTCTGGTCATTGCTTCGAACCACCTGTATTCTACCCAGCCGCTGCCCTTGGAATTGGCGGTATCGACGATTTCCTTGATGAAAAGGTTGCCGTCGGAGTCCATAAGGTCAATGAATTCCTCACCCACGAATTTTTCGTTAACCCCGTGGGCGAGCATGGTCCCTTTGCAGTTTAGGACATAGACATACATCTCGTCCTCGACAAAAGGTCCGCTTGGGTTCGTGAATTCGGCGAACGCAATCCTCTTCCCGGAATTCTTGTAGAAGTCCTTTGCCTTTTCAATCATTCTGACCGCGTCACTTTTGCATCTCATATGGACCTCCTGTTAGAATTTTTTCATTGCAGACCTGGCCGGTTGATCTCTGTCCGTACACTGCCCCATTCCGCCCTCCTGGCGGGAGAGGATGGGGGTGACAGCAACATGGAAGAATCAAGTTGACAGTGCGGTGGCCGCTTTGCCTGGATACTGGTCCGAGACGGCCTTCATGGCGCTTCGACTACTGGACCGCATCCAAGCTTACGCTCTGGTGCCGGAGCGCACACGGCATACCCAGGGCGGCTGGACCCGGATCGAAAAACCCCAGCAACCTTTCTTCAATCCCCAAACACACTCCCAGCATCTGGATATAGGTGATGGAAGGCAGTTTGAAATCCACTCCATGTTCGGAAAGCAGGACCTCCCGCGCTTTCTCGAATTGGGCATGGCAGCAGGGGCAGGCAGAGCAGATATAATCGGCTTTGGCCCGCTTGGCGCTTCCAAGCTTTGCTCCCGTCAAACTGAACGCTACAGGGTCATTGACACCCAGCAAAGGCGCTCCACAGCATTCGAGTTTTTCGGACCATGGAATGCTTTCCGCTCCGGTAGCTTCAACCAGTTGGTCGAATTTGACCGGACGGAACGGATTGTCGAAATTGACTATCTTTCTGGGCCGCAGCAGGTGACAGCCGTAATGCGTGGCGACTTTGACACCCTGGTACCTCTTCTCCAGCCTTGATTGCAGCTTCTCTATTCCCACCTCTTCGAGCAGAACCTCGAGAACATGTTTTACTGCCGTTGTTCCCGCATACTCCAGTCCTTCCCTGGCAAGTGCGCTGTTAACATCATCCCTTAGACAACTATTCTGTTTCAGCAAAGTCTCGACGTGCTTGAGGCTCCCATAGCAGCATCCGCATGGTGTCAACAGATAAAATCCATGCTTTTCCGAAAGCGCAAGGTTCTTAGCCGATAGATGGATGTAAGCCCCGTAGTTGCACCCTTTCAACGGGTATCCGCAGCAATTGAAATCCCTGCGGCTCCGGACCTCAATTCCCAGTTCCGCCATGACTACCCTTGTAGCCGTTTCGTATTGTTCCAAAAAGGCGGAGCTTATACAGCAGGGGAAAAATGCCAGGTTCATATTGCCTCCCTCTGTGGGAAATTCTGCGACGTGCGGGAAATCGCCATATTCCTGAGTAGAAAGATCAATTCGGTGACAGGAACCATCATTGGGCAGTTTTCCTGGCATTGATAGCACCCCAGGCAATCCCAGAGCATCTTCGAACCAAAGACGAGCTTCCAAAGCCTCAAACCAACGGCATGCATCATCTGATGCGGCATAAGACCAAGTTCGACGGCGGGATTTTGATAATGGCGCACGACCGGACACGCCAGTGTGCATGTCATGCACTTATAGCAACTTGAAAAAGAACTTTCCCCGAGTAATTTGCTTGCTCCATCCAGAAGTTTTTCGCCCTCGGGTATAACGGGATGCCTCATCGCGTAGTTGTAATCTCCAACTTCGAATTCATTTGAGATGGCCTCCCTGGCCCGGTAAATCGGCTTTTCGTAGGTTGCCGAATCTATGGATTTTTTCATCATCCCCCTATGGAAGGAGAGTGGCGAAAGAAGCATGAATTCAGGAATGTCTTTGAGAAAGAGCCCTTCTCTCACGCTAAACCACAAGTCCTGCAAATTTATCCCTACCGGGCAGACCAACGTGCATCGGTTGCAGTTCGTACAAAGGTTCAGTCCCTCCTGAATCAGCATAAATTGCCGGATACCAAGGTCTTTGCCTTTGGCCAGAGTTCTTATAGAAGCGATCTTTTCAGAAGGCATGATGTTCGTGTTCGGAATTATCAGGTGGATAAATGAAAGGGAGCACTCTTTTGTGCAGGCGCCGCAGTGGGTGCAGGCATCCAGTTCCATTATCTGCCTGGTCGCAATGTTGGCCGGATCGGACGTTTTCCGGTCCATAACCGAGTTTGCGAGAAGACTCAACGGACTCACGACAATGTGGATAACTTTGCTGAATGGAAGATACGCGAGGCCGAAAAGGCATATGAGAAAGTGCAGATAGTAGAGCGTGGTCAGCACGTTTGTCCTGTCGAGATACGCGGCTGTGGGCGTCATCACCCTGGACGCTCCATAACCCATGAAGGCCCATTGGGGTTGAGAATGGCACTGCTTGCAGTTTATCTCATGTATCGTTTTGCCTTCCGCCAGGAGAGCCGAATCAAACGGGACACTGGTCGTTTCCGGTGAGACGAGTCCAAAGTTCCGGACCCAGTAGGCTTCCAATGCTTTGAGTGAACTCTGTTCCTGCAGGCCAGCATACTCCTCTACCATGTCCTGGAAAACAGAATGGGACATTATTTTCGCGCCTTCCAAAACAATGCCCGACATCAGGATAGCCGCGAAAATCACTATCGTGTAAACGTCCATCGGACTCGTTGCCGGCCTGGGCGCCTTGCGAATGAATCGCCGATGGACTGCAAGCGCCACTCCAATGATGACAAGGAGGCCGAAAAAGTCTCTCAGGAACAAGAACGGGTTGATGGTGCTGTAGTAGTTTTTGAAAACGACAGCACTCGTGAACACATCGAGGGCGTGCATCAGGAGGAGCATTGTGAAGCCGCCGAAAATGAGGAAGTGCGTCAGCCACCTGCCGAAATCATGCCGCAGGATTCTGATTTGGAGAATGACATCCAAAACGAATACCTTTGCAAGGGTCAATATTCGAGGGCTGAACAAGGTGGCCGCCATGCCCCTGGCCGCTGCATATACCCTCTGCGAGGACGTGAACCTGTTGGCGCCAATAGAGTAGCGAAACCACGTTGAAATCTTATGCGCGAGACCAATAGAAAAGACTGCAAGTGAGAAGTATAGCACCATTGTTTTGAACATAGCGGCTCGTCACCTTTCAGGGTAATTAGCCTGTCCTTGCAGCCCTCTTTAGCCTCCAGACCTCGCGTTCCCGGAGTTTGCAGAGACCATGCACCGTTCCGGGTTAGATCTCCCGTGATATCACTCGCTTTTGAGCACAGCTATAATTTCTCCAATAGCATATTCGCCGTTCTGCGTGAGTTCTCCCGTGATGTCACGCACCCAAATCAGGTCGCCCGACATGATTGCCGCTTTTGCTTCCGGTGGCAGCCGGTAGTCTTCGAGCGCTACGGTCCCATTCTCCATTATGTTCCGCCAGGATTGCTCATCCTGTGTTGCTCGGTTTAGAACACCGAGAACCGCATGCCTGGGGATGAGCGCGCCCACCTGCATTCCCTTCTGATCGGGTCTGCCTTTCCCGGTGGAAGTTGCCTCCCTTTTCTTAAGAGTCGAGGCTATGATGTTCTTGAGTTCATCTTCGGTAAAGGGCTTGGCCAGGTAGTCCACAGCACCCAGCTTCATGGCCTCAACTGCCGATGCGACAGTAGAATATCCAGTGATAACAACCACGTCGGTACTTGGCTGTTCCTGCCTGACCTTTTTGATGACATCCATGCCATTGATGTCCGGCAGGCGAAGATCGGCAATCAAAAGGTCGAAATCTTTCCAGTTAAGCCGGTCCAGGGCGCTCGCGCCGGTCATCGCGACATCTACTTCATATCCCTCTTCTTTGAGTACCATCTCAAGCGCCCTTGCCACATTTACTTCATCTTCCATCACCAGGACCCTGGCCCGTGACCCAACCTCCGACCCGCATACCTCTTGCGGTGTGTCCATGATCGAACTCCCTTCTGAAAAGCTGAGTTGAGAGTTGCTCACATATTCCTGGGACCTTAGGGAGCAACCCTTATGCCAAAGGAATTTGTCTGGTGCATGGTGACCGGGATCTCAAAATTTACCGATTGATATTATCTGGTTGGGCCAAAGAGGGGAGTGGCTTCGGACTGGGAATGGATAAGTAATCGTATATTGCCATATACACTAACGAACCACTCGAGTTACAAAGTAAGCAACGTGAAAATGGGAGCAAACAGATGTATAGGATTTCATACGCTGGAATGTGACATCATACGCTTCCCGGCAGGAGTTTGTCCCGGGCTGGAGAGCAAGGCTTTAAAGAGAGTCCATGCTTTTTCAGCAAAGCTGAGAAGTTGGACCTCTTCATTCCCACGCTCCGGGAGGCCAGGGTTATATTCCCTTTGCATTCGTCGAATGCCCTGATAAGAAAGAGCTTTTCGCACTGCCCGTAGGTCTGCTCCAGGATGCGTTTTTTTACAGCCATCAGTTCTTGTCTCGTTCTCGGGACAGCCCCTCCAATCGGAGTCAGTTTCAGACGCAGATCGTCCATCAGGTCCGGTACATCCAGAATTCGGCCATCTGCCATAATGACCAGATGCTCGATGGCATTTTTAAGCTGCCGAACA
The DNA here is from genome assembly GCA_052147195.1 of Syntrophobacteraceae bacterium. GTDB lineage: Bacteria > Desulfobacterota > Syntrophobacteria > Syntrophobacterales > Syntrophobacteraceae > SbD1. The sequence goes on along the minus strand of JBKQLC010000050.1, from coordinate 8,024 downwards.
TTTCCAGGCCATTCATAGTTGACGAGGGCCTCCGCCGCGTCTTCGGTAAATCCGTCAATTATCTTCCCGGTCTTGGTGCAAAAATGCTTCAGAAAGTGATAAGCCAGCGTGGGGATATCGTCTTTTCTCTCGCGAAGCGGTGGAAGGCAGATGGGGAAAACATTCAGCCGATAGTAAAGATCCTCGCGAAAGGTTTCCCTGCTCACCATGTTTACCAAATTGCAGTTAGTTGCCGAAATTAGCCTCATGTCGGTCGTTTTGAAATAACTGCCCCCCACTGGCTTGTATTCTCGTGTTTCCAGGACGCGCAGGAGTTTGGCCTGAGTATCCAGGCTCAAGTTGGCCACATCGTCCAGAAAAAGTGTCCCTCCGTCGGCAAGTTCAAAAATGCCTGGTTTATCCTGCACTGCTCCCGTGAAAGCGCCTTTGACATGGCCGAAAAGTTCGCTTTCCAGGATACCGGGCGACAACGTACTGCAGTCGACAGCCACGAATTGCCTGGGGTTCCGCTGACTGTGGACATGTATCGCCCTGGCTATTAGTTCCTTACCGGTGCCATTTTCGCCGTTTATGAGAACTGTACAGTTCGTCGGGGCAACTTTTCTTATTCTTTCAAATACGTCGATTATCTTTGGATTTTTTCCAACAATGTTGGAGAAACCATAGCGGCCGCAAAGTTCCTTTCGCAGTGCCATGTTTTCCTCAACAAGGCGTTTTTTCTCTATAGCCCGCTCCACGCTCAGTATGAGTTCATCGTCAGAAAATGGCTTGGCGAGATAATCAAAAGCCCCCAGTTTCATAGCTGCAATGGCGCTTTGAACGGTTGAGTACCCGGTTATGATTATCAGATGGATATCCGGTCTCTGCCTTCTGACAGTCTCCAGGATTTCCATACCATTCATATCCTTAAGCTTCATATCCAGAAGGACCACGTCGTAGTTTCCCTGTAAAGCCGCCTCCAGTCCTTGCCTGCCGGTCAGACACGCATCCGCCGTCAGGCCTCTTTCCGTAAGGACCATGCAGCATCCATCGCATATTACCTGTTCATCATCGACAACCAGGACTTTGCGTGTTTTCATGCAGGTGACCCCTCGCTTTCCTAAGAGGCGATTTTTTCGAGAAGAATGGGAATCTCCACGACAAACTGCGTGCCTTGCTCCTGCCTGCTGAATACCTTTAACTCTCCTTCGTGGTTCTTGATTATTCCGTATGTGACAGCCAGGCCAAGGCCGGTTCCTTTCGATTTGGTCGAGTAAAAGGGCTCGAATATCCTGGGCAGATCTTCCAGGGAAATCCCGCAGCCGGTATCTTCCACCGTCGCGACTATGTTGTTGTTGTCGCTATCGACATGAGTGCGGACAGTAATGATTCCGTTTTCCCGGATGGCTTCCACGGCGTTGAGCAGCAGATTGAGAAAGACCTGGTGAATTTGGTTCGGGTCCATGAGGCATTCGGGAATATCCTGGCACAGGTCCTTTTCCAGAATTATATGATGAAAATAAAACGTATTCTCCAGAAGAGCCAACACCTTCTCTATGGTCCCGTTCATGTGGGCCATGACCCTATGGGGCTCTTTTTCTCTCGAGAATTCCAGCAGGTCCTGGATGATGCCCCGGCATCGGATAGTCTCCTGGACTATAATATCGAGACCTTCTCTCAGGGGCCCATCATCCTTCACCTTCTTCCGCATGTTCGAGCTGTAGAGCAAAATGCCGGATAGAGGGTTATTGATCTCATGGGCGATTCCAGCGGCCATTCTTCCCAGCGCGGACAGCTTCTCGGTTTGAACGATCAACTGATCGTACCTGTTCTTCTGCTCCTCGAACGCCCGGGCCCTGTCGATAGCGCACGCGCACTGACGGGTTATGGCGACAAGAAAGTTCAGGTCTTCCGGAGAGAATTTCTTTTCTTCAGAAAAGAAGATGCGAATGATTCCGATGAGATGTTCCTGCATGGTGACAGGGAGGTCCAGTATCGTCGTGATACCTTCGTCCCATGCCTCCTGCGGGTACTGAACGCGCGGGTCTTTCCAGATATCGTCAATGATGAAGACCCGGTCTTTTTCATAGAGTTCCATGATCGTTTTCGAACTCGAGACCGGGCCTTTGCTGAGATATTGCTCGTTTAATCCGTAAGCGGCCCCTAGCTCCAGCTCATTTTTCTCCGGGTTCAAAATTCGGAGAACCGCCCCCTTGGCCTGCAGGATTTCGCTCACTTTCCATACAATAATATCCAAAACTTCCCGCACATTGGTGCTGGAATGCACCACAGCGACAATCTCTTCAAACACCTCATAATATGTTTCTGCTCTAACTATGTTCTGCATGGCAAACCCTCCTGGCTGGAGTGCCTTTGCGCAGATAAGAAGATAGCATGCATAGGAAGAGGTGGAGCCTAGGATCAGCGAAGCAGCGTTTCAGAATGTACCTATTTTACACCAGACGAGATGAGCCAGTCAATAAATGGAGCATGCCGCAAATCTGCGCGTTTATTTCATGTCTTTTGTTTCAAGTTTTTGCGCATCTGAGAGATAATGATGAAAACTTGTCAGACGAAAGGAGAATCTCATGGCAGAAGTGGTCCACACATCCAGAATCAGGATCGTCAGAGAAAAAGGCCCCACCAGGAAAGCAATGATCGAGGGCTTCGGTGAACCGATCTACTACGGCGTTCATGGCGGGATAAAGAACTTCTACAAGGTCGAACCGGAAAAGGAGCATGCGGCTACACTCGACCATATCGTCGCTGCGACCGCCGGCTGAATGATGGGGACACTGGCCGCGTCGCTGGCCGGAAAAAAAATCCACACTTTCGAGGACCTTTACTGGGCCGATGTGGAAGGAGACATTGAAAACGCCGGAGGCGTTCTAAAGATCACGACGATCCGCGTGAAATACCATCTGAAGGTTACGGCGGACCAAAAGGAAGCTGCACGGCAGGCTTTTGCATCTTATCTGAGCCGATGTCCGGCGGCGCAAAGTGTTATCGGCTGCATAAAGCTTGAAGATGAACTCTTGTTCGAGGAAATCTCCAAAGCATAAATTATTTCAACCCAAGACAACCGGACTGAATTATAACTACTAAAAGAAGCTGGAGCAGCCTCTTGATCCGGCGCGATGGACACCGGGTTTGTCGCTCCTGATCGGCCCAGCTTGTTAGCGGTGAACCCAACGGAGAGTGAAAATGAACATCCTGGATCGAGAGTTTGCGGAATTTCAGAAGCTGCCAACCGAAGAAAAAATCACTCGTTTCAAAAGAAACGGACACCTCTTTGATATGATCATCCCGCAACAGTTGAACCGGGAAATCCTGGACGAAATATACAGCATAACCACACAGCTTCGAGCCAAGTCGAAAAGCCGCGCAGGCGCGCTTTTCATACAGGGGCTCCTGCCGCACAAGCGCGCGATGCTCTTCTTTACTCAGCCGTCTTCGAGGACCTTTCTGTCGTTCATGAGCGCCTGCCATATCCTTGGAATGAGGACCTCGGAGACCCGCGACCCTCGGGTCTCATCGGAGGCAAAGGGCGAGACATTCGACGACAGCTTGCGGACATTCTCCTCGTACACCGACCTGATCATCATGCGGCATAGCCAGAAGGACATGTCCGAACGCGCCGCATGGCTTCTGAATACTCGCTCGAATCGCCCGGTTCCGATTATCAACGGAGGGTCGGGGAGCGACCAGCATCCCACACAGGCGCTGCTGGATATCTACACCCTTCAGAGGTCTTTTGAAACCCGCGGAGGTCTCGATGGTAAAACCGTTCTCATGTGCGGCGACCTGAGGCGTGGACGGACCGTGAGGTCCCTTAGCTATCTGCTGAAAAACTTTTCAGGGGTGAGCATCATCTATGCTGCCCCGAAATCCTTTCAAATGGATCAGGAAGTCTGCGCTTTCCTCGATCGGCACAAGATACCCTATAAAATAGAGACGGCAGACCTGGCCAAGGTGCTCCCCGAAGCTGATGCCATCTACATGACGAGGATTCAGGATGAGTGGGACAGTCAAGCCGATGAGTCGGCCGGAGTGGACACCTCGAAATTCAAGCTCGCAGTACCCGACATGGACAGGGTAAAGCCCCACGCCATCATTATGCATCCATTTCCCAGGAGAGACGAGATCGATGTCGCCATCGACATGGACCCAAGGGCGATGTACTGGCGGCAGGAACGCAACGGAATGTGGACCAGGGCCGCCCTGATCGCCTATATCTTCCGGGTTCATCGGGAGATTTTAGATTATTGAGTCCATCATTGGCGTATCCGCAGGCCGGGAATTTGAAATCGCGAAGATAGAACGCTCAATGAGAATCCAGGCGCGAGTCGCATTCAACGGAGTCGATCGAAATGCCAGAAAATACCCCAAACCCGCTCGTATTCGCATCGGCCAAGATCAAATCAGGGCTGAAAGGCAGGAGTTTCCTCAAAGAGCTTGATTTTACTCCCAGAGAGATATGTTACTTTCTGGACCTTTCCATCCATCTGAAAAAGGTACGGACCATAGGGACGGAAGAGCAGTTTTTGAAGGGCAAGAAGATCGTACTGATTTTCGAGAAGAGTTCGACCAGGACCCGGTGCGCCTTCGAGACGGCCGCATACGACCAGGGCGCCCATGTGACATGTCTCGATCCGGGCAGTTCGCAGATAGGGTCCAAGGAATCGATAAAGGATACGGCACGCGTCCTTGGCAGGATGTACGACGGAATCGAATATCGCGGCTTCAGCCAGGAGACGGTCGAAATCCTGGGCCGATATACGGGGGTTCCGGTCTGGAACGGCCTGACCGATGAATTTCATCCGACTCAGATTCTGGCCGATCTCATGACCATGATCGAACACTGTCCGAAACCCTTGAACAAGATCAGTTTTGCCTATGTCGGGGACAACAGGAATAACATGGGAAATTCATACCTGATAGCCGCGGCCAAAATGGGCATGGATTTAAGGGCCGTTTCACCAAAAAGCCTGCAACAGAATGCCGATCTCGTAGCAATTGCCGGAGAGATAGCCGCTGAAACGGGCGCTCGGATTCTGCTGACCGAGGATGTCGGGGAGGGCGTGGCAGGCTGTGATTTCATCTGCACCGACGTGTGGGTCTCGATGGGAGAAGCTGCCTCGGTCTGGGAAGAACGGATAAAACTTCTCAGGCCGTACCAGGTAAACAGGGAAATGATGGAGAGGACCGGCAACCCTCAAGTCAAGTTCCTCCATTGCCTGCCGTCCTTTCACAACCGGGAGACCGCGATCGGAGAGCAGGTTTATCAGAAGTTCGGCCTTGAAGCCATGGAAGTCACCGATGAGGTCTTCGAGTCCGCTGCCTCGACCGTTTTCGATCAGGCCGAGAACAGGGTTCACACTATCAAAGCGGTGATGGTTGCGACTTTGGGGAATTAACAAGCTCGTGGCGTGACATGTAAAACCGCAGGAATATAAGAAGAAGAAGGTACACGATGATGTGAAGATTCATCGCGAAGGCTTTTTCCATCCCGGCGGAAGAAGCTTTCAACAGAAGAAACGGCAGGAGGGATATGGCCAATACCCAATAGCGAACGGATCTGCTGAAGGTGGAGTATAGCGAAAAATTCATTATGAACAGGGATGATGCGAGAAGAAATACCCCGTGATGAGGCTCAAGCTGTTCCGAGAATAACAGCGAAGCCACTAGAATCAGGATCATGTTGAAAAGGTTGTGGTCAATTCCCTTGAGATCAGACGAACGATTGTCGAAAATGACATATATCAGGGCCGAGATAATGAAGAATATTCGCAAACAGGATACTATAACCTGGATATCGTGAAGGCTCCGCGCCGGAAGTGCCAGCACATCACCCTGTGATATCAGGGAAAGTAGTGCAAAATGCAGCGATGTTTTGTATGCGGAAAGCTGGACTAGGAAATCTGGGGAGCCCGTTAATGCGACGACGTCGACCCACTTCCTCGTCAGGTCGAGGAAAGAAGGCCAGCCAAGGGCTGTAATAGGAATGAGTACAAAAAATATGACGGTCCAGAACAGTGCTGAAGCGACTAGGCGAAACTGTTTCCTGACAAGAAGATAAGCAAGGATGACGATAGGGTATAACTTCAGGGCGACCGCAAGGGAAAGGAAAAAAGCAGATATAAAAAAGGATTCTTTTTTCAGATAGAACGCGGACACCAATACGAGGCATAGGACTATAAGGTTAGAGTTAAGAGATCTCAAGTCCCACTGCACATAATAGGCTACGGGAAGAAACCCTAAGATAGCATAGATATACCTGTACTCTCTTTCTCCGCTGTAGAACTCATGTACAAGGAAGCTCATGATAATATACATCGAAGAGGCCATCGCGCATACCCAGACAATCCCCGAAAAATTACCGAATATTTTGAACAGGTAGTAACGAAGAAGAACTGAAGGCAGTGGATAGAGAAAGCCCGGTGCAAATCTATGGCCCTCCACCACATTAACACTTAGATGGACGTTCATCCCATAATCGTAGCCAAACGGTTGACCGGGAAAAGAGGAAGCCTTGAGCAATGTAAAAAGAGTCCATCCGGCAAGAGCAATCAGGGCGAAGATGTTTACCGGGACTCTAAATCGCCAGTATTTAACGGGCCATCCAGGACCGCCTGAGTGCATGGCCTTGAGCATTTCCCTCAAGAAACCGTATAATGTGTTCCGCAAGCCTGTCATCAATTTCGGTATGCCTTGTGTTTGGCTGTTTTGGCCTGTCACTGGATTGGAATAAATATCGTGCCTGGAATCGTCGCCATGCAGAATACCCCCCAGCACGCAGTTCGAGGATAATTAGCTACCATTCAGATGGCGAATTCCTGGGAGTCACAGCCATCCGGGGCACTGTCCATGGTCAGGAGGAGGGCGTCCTTAATACTCTCTTCAGCTCTTAAGCGTTTCACCCTGCGTCATGATCTCGGGATACTCCAGAATCTTGCCGAGCCAGAATTTATCGCTCTTCCAAGTCGCCTTTTCATTTTGCTTCTTTCCGGCATAACTTTCCTTCTTTATAGCACAAGTCCAAGTTCCTTGCTGCATTCATGACTAAAATCAATGTGACATACCCCGTAGAACAAAAAAGGATTTACGGAAAAATCCGCAAATCCTTTTATGGCCATGGCTCCCCGGGACGGACTCGAACCATCAACCTAGTGGTTAACAGCCACCCGCTCTGCCATTGAGCTACCGGGGAACAAGAGATGATCTGTTTAACAGAGCACCCCGGTTTTGTCAATAGACCCGTGGTATTTGGCCCGATTAATCCGGGGAAAACCCGACACCCGGAAATTGACCCCCTCAAGATTTAATTGCTTGAGAGAAGCGCGACGGGGAAACGAGAGAAAACCCGGTTAAGAGGCAAGCTCCCCGTTTCAGAGGTATGCGGCGCTTCCAGGATCTCCCCTGTGAAAATATTTGTCCATGACCTGGGCGCTTCCGGAGGAATGTTAAGAACGCTTTCTCCCCATGCTCGTTTTCCGAGAGGTCCTGGAGCAGCCACCTTCGCCACCAGCCTGGGAACCGCCACAAGTACCCATTTATCTGCTCTGCTCCTCGAAAAAGCGACTACATTATTCCTCCTGGCCCCGGAACTGAACAAGGGCAGGTACTCCCCTTCCAGAAAAAGATCGCGATTTTCTCTTCGAAAATTAAGCGCCTTATAGGTGACATAGAGTTTAATCCGGCCGTCCTCCCAATTGAAAAGAAGTTCAGGAATAAGGGTGTCGCGGCTTTTGGACTCGCGCTTTTTGAGGTCCTTGAGAAGTTGGGTTCGTTTCCTGAAATCCACCGCACGGCGGTTGTCGGGGTCAACCAGGCTGAAGTCCCAAAGCTCCGTCCCCTGGTAGACATCGGGCACACCCGGCGAGGTAATCTTCAGGAGGACCTGGGAAAGGGAGTTAAGCCGAAGTTCCCCGGAAAATCCGACTACAAAATGGGATTAAGTTACTGATTCGTTTTGGAATATTATTCTAAAACAACCTGCAATGTGTACCCATGTAAATTCATTTTTTTCTTTGCTGTGTGGCTAC
>JBKQLC010000049.1:0-17708 GCA_052147195.1 Syntrophobacteraceae bacterium | reverse complement strand
GGAACCAAAGTCACGAATGAGGAGTTGCGGCAGGTCCGCATCATCCGCGACCAATTCCATGGGGAATGGAACTATGCGATACATCCAAGTCCCCCATTAATGTAAATGTTATTATGTTACACTTCCTAAGGTACTGTTCCAGGTTCCGGGAGCCAGGTGATCGCCGGGATGACAGGCAACATTTACCAGCCCATTCCTTCAATGCCTCACACACGGGCGGAGACCCGATTATATGCCAGGCATTTAACCCAGTGGCCGGTCGATATCTCCTGGAGTTTGGGTGGATTCTTTTCGCACTCCGGCTCCGTCTGAAGGCAGCGCGGCTGGAAAATACACGATTCCGGAAGCACCTGCCCGGTAGGTTCCTTCGCCTCTTTCCAGTGTTTCTTTGCCTGGTTCGGATCAGGCAGAGGGATGGCATCGAGCAACGCCCGGGTGTAGGGATGGCTGGGGTTGCTGAACAGTTCATCGGCTTCTGCGAGTTCGACGACCTGCCCGAGGTACATAACGGCGACCCGGTCGCTGATGTGGCGCACGACCGAGAGATCATGCGAGATGAAAAGGTAGGTCAGGTTGAACTCCTTCTGCAGATCCTGAAGCAGATTGATCACCTGGGCCTGAATGGAAACGTCGAGGGCCGAAAGCGGCTCGTCGCAGACGACCAGTTCAGGGTGGAGAGCCAAAGCCCGCGCAATTCCAATCCTCTGGCGCTGCCCGCCGCTGAACTCATGTGGATAGCGGTTGATGTGCTCGGGTCGAAGCCCGACCACCTCCATGATTTGGCGCACCCTTTCCTTTCGCTCGGCAGGCGTCCCGATCTTATGTATGACCAGACCTTCACCGATAATCCGCCCCAGGGTTTGCCGCGGGTTAAGCGAAGAGTATGGGTCCTGAAATATGATCTGCATGCGCCTTCTTAACTGATGCAATTTTTCGCTGTTCAGGGATGAAAGATCCTGTCCGTCAAATATGACCCGGCCTTCGGTTGGAGGTTCAAGATCGAGAATCACCCTGCCCAGGGTGGATTTTCCGCATCCGCTCTCCCCCACGAGGCCAAGGGTTTCGCCCCGGCTGATCTCCAGATCGACTCCATCCACAGCCTTGACAATTCCAACTTCGCGGCGAAAAAGCCCCATGGTTATGGGATAGTATTTCTTGACGTCCCTAATTCGTAGAAGTTCCGATTCTTGCGGCAAGCACAACTCCTAATAAAGCCAGCAGCGCACCGGGTGGCCTCCAGCCGGCTCGAGGAGCCCTGGTTCCTCCCGAAAGCAGCGGTCAAAAGACCATGGGCACCTTGTATTGAATTTGCACCCGGGCGGCAGCGCCAGCAAACTGGGAACTACTCCCGGGATCGGTTTGAGCCTGTCCCTTTCATCGCCGACCACGCGGCTGGGCATCGACCGCATAAGCCCCTGAGTATATGGATGGAGAGGTTTTTCGAAAAGCTCTTTTACACCGGCATGCTCTACAACCCGGCCAGTGTACATAACAATGACCTGATCCGCCATCTCGGCTATCACCCCAAGATCATGGGTAATGAGTAAAATCGACATACCCTGTGTTTCGCGAAGATCGTCAAGAAGCGAAAGTATCTGCGCTTGGATGGTCACGTCGAGAGCAGTCGTAGGTTCGTCCGCGATGATGAGGCTGGGATTGCAGGCTATCGCCATTGCAATCATTACACGCTGACGCATGCCGCCGCTCATTTTATGCGGATAGTCGAACATCCGGACTTCGGGTGAGGGGATACCTACCCGGTGAAGAAGCTGGATTACCTCAAGATGGGCATCTTTTTTCGAAATCGGCTTGTGCCGCAACAGCACTTCAGCAATCTGGTCCCCGATTCGAAAAACAGGGTTGAGAGAAGTCATGGGCTCCTGGAAAATCATCGAGATTTCGTTTCCCCGCATTGATTCCATTTCATTCTCGGGGATCGAAAGCAAATCTTTCCCCCGGAACGAGATCTGCCCACCCGCCATTAACCCCGGAGGAGGAACAAGACGCAGAATGGAAAGCGCAGTCACGCTCTTCCCGCATCCGGACTCGCCGACAATTCCGAGCACCTGTTTCTCGAAAATTTCAAAGCTGACCGAATCTACCGCCCGTGAGATCCCGGCCTCGGTTAGAAAATATGTCTTCAAGTCTTTAACTTCGAGAAGAGCTGAATTCATCGATCTCCATTGCCGGATCAGTTTTGATGAGGACGCTTCCGCCCCCCACAACGATGTTCTCATGGCCCCGACAGAGTCAGCACTGGACCCGGGATCAAGTCGAGGGCTCACTTTGAGCAGGGGTGAGCCTTGCGCACCCCGCGCAGTGTGAAGGTAAGTATACTTATCGCCGGCCGCTTTAACAAGTATTCGGGTCAAACGCAAAAACGGGCTTTCGCAGGATGAGGGAGAGCAGACCGTGCACAAAACGTAACCAATGTGCGCAAAAATCGTAACTTTCAGCGGGAGACTTTGCCGTGCGTCATGATTACGTAGCAATATTAATATGTTAAGTAATGGTACGCTTATTGCCATGGTTAATGTAGCTCACAGCTTACACTGAGCCCGAATTTTGCGTGGGGGGAAAATATGAAAAACAGAATAAGCAATGCGGTGCATGATGTATCGGCCGAGGATACCGAAATCCAGCCAAACCTGATGGGGTTCGCGGATTCAGCCCTCCCGGAGTTGGACCAGGTTGGCAGGTTTTTGCGGCCCGTCCCTGAACGGGAAGGCATAATAAACTCAAAGAAACAGAAAAGTGCCAGGGACTTCCTCAAGCTTCCGAAGGAAAAGCCTGTTCTGCGGCCGGATTTCAAAAAATCCAAATCGACCGGAATCGCCGAGTTCTACCTCAATCCTCCCAAACATATCGCGGTCCGGGAAGGACTTCGGGCTTCGGTAAAAGGGAAGTTCATCTACGTCGGAGATGAGAAATTCTACATCCGCGGGGTAACCTACGGCCCCTTCAGGCCTGACGAGCAGGGTTGCGAATACAACGATCCGCAGACAGTCGACCGCGATTTTGCGCAAATGGCCGCTTCCGGCATAAATGCTGTCAGGACCTATACGGTACCGCCCAGGTGGCTTCTCGATGTAGCCCTGAGGCATAACCTGCGAGTCATGATAGGCCTGCCGTGGGAAGAGCACATAACCTTCCTGGACGATAAGAAACTGGCAAAAGACATCGAGCGCCGGGTGCGGGAAGGCGTAAAGGCCTGCGCCGGGCATGCCGCCGTGCTCTGCTTCACGATCGGCAACGAGATCCCCTCAACGATTGTCAGATGGCACGGGCGGCGGGGCATCGAGTCTTTCCTCGAACGCCTCTACAAAGTGGTAAAAGAGGTTGATCCTGAGGCCCTGGTTACTTACGTAAACTTTCCCACAACCGAATACCTGGACCTTCCTTTCGTCGATTTCGTCTCTTTCAACGTCTACCTGGAGACCAGGGAGAAGCTGGAAGGATACCTCGCGCGCCTCCAGAACCTTGCGGGTGAAAAGCCGCTGGTTATGGCTGAAATTGGCCTGGACAGCATGAGAAACGGCCAGGACGTTCAGGCTTCGACGCTCGAATGGCAGATCAGATCAACTTTTGGGGCCGGGAGCGCAGGTATTTTCGTTTTTTCCTGGACCGATGAATGGCACAGGGGCGGCTTTGATATAGATGATTGGGGATTCGGCCTGACCGACCGGAACCGCAGCCCCAAGCTTTCGCTGGCCAGCGTAAGCAGGGCTTTTGCGCAAGTCCCCTTCCCCGCCGATCTCAACTGGCCGAGCATCTCGGTTCTCGTTTGCACCTACAACGGAAAGCGTACTATCCGCGATTGCCTGGAAGGCCTCAGAAAGGTCGATTATCCCAATTTCGAAGTAATCGTTGTAAACGATGGTTCCACAGACGGTACCGAGTTAATAGCCAAAGAATATGGCTTCAGGGTGATTTCCATTCCGAACGGCGGCCTCAGCAACGCCCGCAATGTCGCGATGCGTGCCGCAAAGGGCGAAATAGTCGCTTATATCGATGACGACGCTGTTCCGGACCCGCAGTGGCTAACCTATCTTGCGGCAACTTTTCTTTCGACCGATCACGTTGGGGTCGGCGGCCCGAATATCCCACCAGCCGATGACGGTCCCGTAGCAGAGTGCGTTGCGAACGCCCCGGGGGGACCAATTCATGTCCTTCTGACCGATCAGCAGGCCGAGCACATTCCCGGCTGCAACATGGCGTTCCGCAAAGCCGCTCTGGAGGCTATCGGCGGTTTCGACGCACAGTTCCGCATCGCCGGAGATGACGTCGATCTTTGCTGGCGGCTGCAAGAGCGGGGCTGGACACTTGGTTTCAATCCTGCCGCGATGGTGTGGCATCATCGCCGCAATTCCGTCAAAACCTACTGGAAACAGCAGTTGAACTACGGGAAGGCGGAAGGTTACCTGGAGCACAAATGGCCTGAAAAATACAATGCCGCCGGACATATCCCCTGGGCCGGAAGGCTTTATTTCAAAGGTTTCGAACAGCTTTTCGGCCCGTTCAGGGGCAGAATTTATCAGGGCACGTGGGGCAGCGCCCTGTTTCAATCGATATATCAGCCGTCCCCGAGCTTCATGTGGTCCCTGCCTCTCATGCCCGAATGGAATGTGATAGTGGCGGCCCTTGCCTTGTTTTCGCTGCTTGGGATCGAGTGGACTCCCCTGCTGCTCTCTTTTCCTCTTTTCCTCATCGCCGCCATCCTGCCGATAGCACATGCGCTATCGTGCGCATCGAGGGTGCCTTTCCTCCAGTTCCCGGCATCGCAACGGCGAAAGCTCAAGGCCCTTACCGCCTGTCTGCATCTTATGCAGCCGGTGGCGCGCCTGATCGGAAGGATAAAACTCGGTTTGACTCCATGGCGCAAATGCGGCGTCGCATCCGGCATCGCGCATCCTCTGCCGTGGCCGAAAACTTTTACGATCTGGAGCCAACAGTGGCGCTCACCGATTGCCTGGCTCGAATCGGTCGAAGAAGGGGTAAGAGCCTTAAGAACGGTCGTGCTCAGAGGCGGCGACTTTGACGGCTGGGACCTGGAACTGCGCGGAGGCCTTCTCGGTTCGGTTCGCGTGCTGATGGCAGTGGAAGAACACGGCGGCGGCAACCAGTTTATCCGTGTAAAGAGCTGGCCTCGCTGCACCCCGGCCGGTATAGTCATGACGCTGTTCTTCGCCGCCATGGGGGCCGCTTCAGCCGCCGCACAGGCCTGGGTCGCCTGCGGAGTGCTAAACGCCATTGCACTTATCCTGATGATGCGTGTCATGATCGAGTGTTCTTCGGCAATGTCCACAGTGACCGAGGTGCTCGACCATAAGGAATAGCCGGTTTCCATCCGGAAACTCTCCGGAGCTTCGGACCAAGGCGTAAATCCCCCGTGCCCTTTAAATAAAGGGCACGGGGGATTTACGTTTCCAGGGTTATCTTCGTTGTTTCCATCCATCATTCTCTATTCATGACGCCTAACGCAGGTTACCTTCAGGGAGTAGGCACCACAACGTAATAAACTCCGTTTGCACCGTAGGAAGGTTGGAACCATGTATTGCCGCATAGGTAGTAGGTTCCCCCCTGGACGTCGGGTGTCATGCAACCGGAAGGCAGCGCACCATAGATCGCGCCCATGACGTAGGTGGGGCTGGCAGCCACGCCCGCCGCGACTCCGGCATTGTAGGCACTGGACGTTGCTGCGGCATTATTGGCCGAGGCCGCTGCCGCGCCGGCCATCATTCCGACTGCAGCTCCTGTAGCTGCTGCTCCGGCTGTAGCCCAGCCTCCACAGTTATAGCACCCGGCTCCGTAGGAGTTCACGACGGCAGGCGGATGGTACCCAGCGTAGGCTGCACCTGGGGGATGGTAGTATGCACCGCCGTAGTGGGCATCGCCGTAGGCCGTGCCGCCGTAGGCGCCGGTCTTCGACCAGCCCCCTCCCTCATAGTGCGTTGCGCTGCCTCCGTACGCGTTGGTATGAGAGGTGCCCTCACCATAAGCGTGCGACGTGCTGCCGCCGTATGCATTGCTATGAGAGGTGCCCTCACCGGCTGTGTGTGACGAACCGCCGCCCCAGGCGTTCTCGTGGCTCGTAGACCCATAGCTGTGCGACGTGCTGCCGCCATAGCGGTTCCCATGCGACCAGGCCCAGGCCAGCACGGAAAAGAGCGCCACAATCGAAAGACTCAGAAAACCTATGAAAATCTTTTTCATATGAGTTTACCTCCTCAGTTAGCTTTGGACGGCTTACCCTTAGCTGGGGCCTTGCCGCCCTGTGGCTGTTTCGGATTCGGATGGGCGAAGGGGATGGGCTTGGCGCCGGCCGTCCTCGTTGAAGCGAAGGCCTCCGCAGGGACCGCAGGGTCGAGCTGCCAGTTAGAGAGTTCCAATTGGTGGCGCAGATGAGCCGTATCAGTGCGGTATACCGCTCGGACCATCCGTGGCAGTTTGTCCTCGGCGCCGATCCAGACCTGTGCGAACACCTCGTTATCCGCATAGGCCACCATGTCCGTCGTCGTTCCGCCGACCACCTTGGACTGGCCGATATAGAAGGCGAGGATCAACCCATCGGCAATATCTTTGTAAGGATCGGCGACAATCACGTCGGTAAAGGGGAAATAAATGGCGGCAGTGTCATAGGCTGCTTTCAGCGCGGCGTCAATCGTGGGCGGAGCTTCGGCAACAGCTACGAGGTTCTCGGCCGGTGAGAAGGCCGTCATCGTTTTGCCGTTATAGTAGAACTCGGAGGCTGGACCATCGCCTGGTGTGACCACCCGGAGCTTGTCGGGCCGCTGCAGGGTGACCTCGGATTTTGTCGTGTAGGCGAGGGGAGTTCCGAGGCGGCTCGGGCTCTCGTATGTAACCACCGCCGTGAAACTCATCGTGCGGGCAGCGGCCAGGCGGCTGCATGCCTCCTTGAGAATATCGATGGCCTTCGGCTCAAGCCCTAACTTGACAGGGGGCGGCGCTTCCTTGCCCGTTGACTTGGCGGGCTTCGAAGCCTTAGGCGCTTGCTTCGTCTGCTGAGCATACCCGCTCGTGGTAACAAAGACACCCAATGCGAGCGTGAGCAATAGGGTACGCCAGAGAAGCTTATTTTTGCTCATGACTTTCTCCTCTTCTCATGTTTATGCAATCCGCCGGCAACCAGCTATCGAATCGAAGCGGCCGCCCTGCGACATTCATGGTATCATGCCGCATTCGAACATTTTGTTGGCGATGGGAGCCGCAACTTTGTCGATGAACGCAACGCGCATCTGTGGGTCCTCCTTCAGGAATCGGACGGCTTTCTGCTCCATCGCCGACTTTGGCTTGCCCTTTTTCTGCCACAACTGCTCGCAGGTCGAATTCTGGTACTTCTGGATGACTTTGTCGGCAACCCGGTCCATGATCGGGTAGTCTTGAGCTCCGGCAAGAACCGGCAAAAGCAGCGCTGATACGAATGACAACAGTGCAAATAGATAAAAATATCTGAACATCACTTTTCGCCCTTTCATGATTTTCTCCTTATCTGGGACATATTCAGTAGCGACCGCAATTGCCGGGGACAGATGAAACAGGGGCAGAGCCGCACGGATTGCAGAAGCTACAGCCGCAACTGCCACAACTGAGTGCCGCGAAAGGGGCCGTCACGATAGCGGCCGACAACACCACCGCTCCCTCAACTATCGCCCCCGCTGCCACGAAAGGCGCGGCAATCGCGTCGCCCCAACAGCATTGCGCCTCGGCCCTCGTTGGTGCTACGAGCATGACTAAAGCAAGAGCCGGACACGCTAAAAGAAAAGTTGATTTAACCTTCATGTTTTGAGTTCCTGAAACTCCGTTCAATTAAGACTCCTCACCTACTTACTAAAATAAGGTATTTGCCGTTCTCGGATTTGTCCATGCCTCCTGACTTTTCCCCTCTACCGAATTTGTGCGAGAAGGACCTTAACGGTGAAGACATTGTCCGGCGATTTCAGAGGCGGCCGGACAAATGCCTCCCCAACCTTTCCTCAAGATCACTTATGGTTTAGGGTCGGGCCCAATGCTGACAATGCTGCTAATCTGGAGCCAACAGTGGCGCTCACCGATTGCCTGGCTCGAATCGGTTGAAGAAGGGGTAAGAGCTTTAAGGACGGTCGTGCTAAGAGGCGGCGACTTTGACGGCTGGGACCTCGGACTGCGCGGAGGCCTGCTCGGTTCGGTTCGCGTGCTGATGGCAGTGGAAGAGCACGGCGGCGGCAACCAGTTTATCCGTGTAAAGAGCTGGCCTCGCTGCACCCCGGCCGGGATAGTCATGACGCTCTTCTTCGCCGCAATGGGGGCCGCTTCAGCCGCCGCTCAGGCCTGGGTCGCCTGCGGAGTGCCAAACGCCATTGCACTTGTCCTGATGATGCGTGTCATGATCGAGTGCTCTTCGGCAATGTCCACAGTGACCGAGGTACTCGACCATAAAGAATAGCCGGTTTCGACCCGGAAACTCTCCGGATCTTCAGACAAAGACGTAAATCCCCCGTGTCCTTTCTTAAAGGTCACGGGGGGATTTGCGTTTCCAGGGTTATCTTCGTTGTTTCCACCTATCATTCTGTATTCCTGACGCGTTACGTTTCACGAATCACGCTCCAATACCTGCAGGCAACACCGAGGGTTTGAGCGCCCCCGGGGCAGCGCCTGCTCCGGACCTGGTACGGCCGGTTCTAGACCCACCCGGTTAGAAATTGGCGGAGGATTATAAAATGAATCAGATGCGTGCGATCAGGACGGGCAACCGATGAGGGTCCTCAAATGTGACTGAAATAAGAAGGTTGATCGTGCCTTTGCAAATTCAATATTCAGAGATGTGTCGAACTTTGGCGGGACTATTAATTAGCCCGATTGTTTGAGTTTAGCGTCCCGCGCGGTGCCAAGTCCGCTCGAACGAGATCTTAGAACGGATAAAATCCGTAAAACAGACGCGCGCACCAACGCAGCAAGCAGAACAAGCAGAAATGGCAGTAAGAACACAGCCACCACTCCTGTTAGTCCGAATCCAAAGAAGCCGCGGGCACGAGTGACGTTGTGCCATTGCGAAGGCTCAAACGGGTTCACACCGGTGCCAAAAAAGTCAGCCAACAACCATAGAATGAGCAGAACGATCATACCGCCTAATAACTGCGCGATCCTTCTAAGGGAAGTTGATGTCAAATCTCGGTAAAAGCCAGAGACAAGGACTACGGCTGATATGGCAAACGCGTAGATCCCCGCGCGGCCAATGCCAGACTCGAACTGACCAATCGTGAGCCAAGAGGCCCCAAATATAACAAGGAAGGTGATGAGGTTGGCAATAGCTGCCATCATGCGCTCTAATAGAGAACTAAGCGGTATTTGTTCCCATACCCTGTCAGTAATCCAGTTTCATTGGCAACTTGTGTTCAACCGAGAGCCGTGCGTGGTGCATGAACATGGCAAGCCCAAGCCTCGCTGACTTCTCAAAAGGGTCTTCTCTTCCAGCACCATCGAATCTCCATTGTGCCAAGTCCGATTCGCTTGCCTTGAATGTCTCCTGGTTCAGCACAGTCAACTGCCCCAGAAGCGTAACTGATGACCCAAACCACGCCTCGTTCCCGGTCACATCTGAAGCCTTGAACGTGAAGGTGAAATTGACCGGCAGCCACATCTCGGGGATGAGTATTTGAGCGAAACGGGATTTGAAACCTTCCGCAGTTGATGCCTGCCAAGCGGGATCTCGGTCCCAGTGTTGCGACGCCCTCTCCGGGGTGTGAAACTGAGGATGTTCCTTGTGCGCAGCCAAAAGAAGAAGCCCTGCATATCCAATCCAATCGGGCTTGTCCGTAAAATACGATGCGTTCAGGCTTTCGTTCCAAGAAAGCCCCTCATGGATGTTCGCTTTGAGTCCGGCGGAAATGCCCTGCATCCAAGAGTATACGGCTTGATTGATGATATTCTTATCGGTGACTCTGTCAAGGGGGTCGGGATTGGCCCTAACAATCTGGACTCTCATTCCGGTCTGACGTGCTGTCTGTTGGATAATTGTTTCCCAATCGCCCGCATGGTATCGCGTGAATGAACCAACGTAGATATCGAGTCCCATGTTCTGTTCCTATGGCGAACAATAGTTAGATTGACCCGCATAAGACGCGGAGACTTGCTTTCCTGTCCGCATGAGGCGCCTTCGATTTTCCTGGCAGATATACGATACCATATACGTTCAATGGCCCGCCATCAGCCTTGCCATTTATATCGGCACGTCATGCGGATCGGCTTAATCACTTTCCTTCTCGAAGCCCCTCCACAGGGCCACCTACGTCTGAAGGGTCCGCAGTTGGCTAACTTTATATTAAAATGGTGCATCTTTGATTAGCTCGCCGGTATTCGGATCAATATTAAGCGTGAAATCAACGCGACGATGGCTATTATCCACAAGTAAGTATTCAATATGCCAACGAGGAAACCATAATCGGTTTGCTCGGGGGATCTCTAATTTTGGAAAGATGTCAAAATTATTCATTGCACTTTCGCGCGCCAACTTTCCTCCATTGACTTCAGCTATAGTCATGGCTTTATCGCTGTCAATCCAGGTTTTGCCAAGAGGTACGAAATGATGCGCCATTTGGTCAACTGGAAACCCATCGAAACTATGATTGAAAAACGATGAACTACCGGCGAAGGGAACTTTGACAATTATGGTCTCAGGCTTTTTTGAAGGCGAAAAGAATCTATAATACCAAGATGCGTGGGGTCTCAATTTGCCATTGGGCGTAATCGCCGGCCCCAATTCGTCTCGGATATCCAAATAGCATTTGGAAGACACCCCATTTAGCTCCGCGTCGTTTGCCCACAATAGCGCTACGTTCTCTGCCTCAGGCAACCCTTCTTTCGCTGTAATGTAGCCTCTCAATTCTATGTCATCCGGTAGTGTCATCAGAGGCTTGGTGAAATATGGCCGGATATGAGATTCGAAAATTGGCATAATCTCATCCCACAGGGCATTCACACTTGCAAAAACAGCTTTGAGATCGTCATTTGTGGAGTAAGTCCAGCAGGGCGGCCATCCCGGAGACTCGCCATAAACCCTGAAGACATTGTCCAGATGAATACATCCCGCATAGGGGCCTTCAACATGCTCGACTCGAAAAGACGCAGTAAAGGCCTTCCCAAGCCCCAAATGATAAATCGTTTCAAAAGCAATTCCATATTCGACTTCATTTGATAAGGATTTGAAAAATAGATGCCGTCCTTCCGGTGTCTTTTTGTATTTGAAGTCAGTGCGATGGCTTTTCATATATTTCTTGAGTTCCGGGTAGAGATTAACGCGTTCCCTTATGCCTTGATAATAAACGGCATACTCACGAATATCCCAAGAGTCACCGCGCGAATAGAGTGCCCGAAATTTCCTCCAGCTTAAGTTTTTCTGACGGGCAGCAACGCGAACTCTCTCAAAAACCTCTTCGAAACAAATTACAGGGGCAACTCGACCACCACATTCACTTAATAAGCTGCTTTTGAGGATTGATTTCACCATTCTTGTCTCCCATATTATTTACCAACAGAAACGGAGGAGAATCAAAAACTAACGCTGCTTTTTCAGTGAAACTAATGGGCCAGCCCTTGAAAGAGGAATATCTCGGCTCCAACTTTGTTATCTACCCTCGTAACTTTTTGTCCAAGATGAATTTCTTCTATATGCTCTCGTTATTTTGGGCCACCGCCGAAGGGGCCAGGGTAGTCTAAATCATAGTTTTCCTTTTTCAATGGCTGACCCCTTGTTCCCTCTAAACAATTTCAAAATGACTGCCAATTCCTGCTCGCGAGATCCCGGTCTTGCTCGAACTCAATGAATGCGGCAATATCTTTCCTGCCCGCCTCCTCTACATAGGTGATCCCGTTGCCTTTCAGAAACTCCGGAAAAAGGCTGATTGATGTGTAGTTGTGCTCCAGGGTGTTGGAGCGCCGGTTTCGACAGTAAAGGTCACAAAGGTATCTTTCATCAGGAAATTGATTTGCGAAGGAGATTAGCTCGAAAACCACTGATCCAGAATAGGTTTGATGGCACGAGTAACTTCTTGAGGTCGACACTGTGAAGAGAGAGGGGTCAAACCTACACTTTTCACACCCCAAGCTCCCTCTCAAGCATTCCAGCAAATTTGCTCTGTTTCATCTCCTCTGGAACCAGTCTGTCTGCCCCGCCATTGTCAGGAGTGTAGGTGTGACCCCTCTCTTTCGCCTCTCTTTCGCTCTCTCTCTCGCACGGGTATGCAAGGTTCTGTTGAAGTATTGCCAAGGTATCTTGCCTATCTCGGAAGAGTCAGTTTGCAATTAATCGGTAAAAAAAGGATTCGAAAACGCCGGAAATTTTGGCGCCTCATTTCTCATGGGCGAGGAGAGGTGCCAGGACTTTACTGTCTTCTAGCCGAATGAGCCGAATAAGATGTGTTTCGCCAGCCCAAAGGCGACGGTAAGTCACGACGGAAGCGGTCAGCCAGTTCGGTGAGTTACTTGCGGGACAGCAGAACGTCAGTCCAAGCAAAGCCTTCTTCTGGGACTGGGTGACGCGGCTCATCGTCGGGCCGGCCATCCTCACGGCGATCGAGTTCCAGTGAAGCAAGTAGCCGCTTGCAGCCGTCGGCAATAGTTTCTGATCCTTTTGCTCGAGCGTAGAGCTTGGCCCGAAGCTCATTGCTTGCCTTCGGTGTGACCTCGTAGGTGGTGTCGTCGATTGGCGCTTTCTGCCTGAACATTCCTCTCAGCATCCGGAATACAGATATGTTCGGATGAACAACTCTCCCTGCATCCAAGGCCTCCAGCAGATAAGATTGACGCGCCTCCTCGCTTCCCTTAATTTTAGAAAGAACCTCGGATGCAAATGCATCGGCCAAGGGCGACTGGGCCTTCCGGCATGCTTCCACGAAGGCTTCAACCCGACCTGCTTCTTCAGCCAGGACGGCTGCAACTCTTGGAGCGACTCGTTCCAACGTCCATTCACTGCGGCACCAAGCAAACAGTGTTCCATCAGCCACAAGCGCAAAGAACTCCTTGAGATGCTGTGGCGTCAGAGAAGACATCAGTGCCGAAACGATCTCCTCTTGCGGTGGCCCTTTCTCGGCGAACTCCCTGCCCAACTCCAAGAGCGCGGGCCAAACAGCTTCTGAGTGTATGCCCCTCAAATGACGAATTATCTCGTTGGGATACGAGAATCGCCGCCATTGCTGAAGATATTGACCGGTCGGCTTGCTCAAGAAAGAGGCAGGAACCACGCAGAGCAGCAGTTCGCTAAGCTCGGATATCGCATAGCGTAACGAGTTGTCATGCCATTTCGCATTGACCGCTTGTTCGAACAGAGCGTCGATTTGCCCGATAACGGGCGTGTCAGAGATATGCAAGCCCTGGCACACGAGGCCTCGCAACGCCCTGATCGTCCCGTAAATGTCCATCAGGCCGCTTACCAGCGCGCGATACACCGGCTCGACAACGCCGGCACTGGGGATACTCGCTACGACGCCCGCAAGGTGCCCAACGCTATACTGTGCGTCCCGTGCGTTCCACTTCTCATCAGTGGACTTCTTTTCCTCGCATGCCTTTACAAGTTGGCTCAGCTTCTGCCCAAGGGCTTTCGCTGCTTCGTCTGTCCAGTGCTGGTAGGTATCGTCCGGTTGCCGAAGCTCGCGCCCTAGCCTCCGACGATTTTCCCCTTCCTGTATATCGGCGCTAACGTTTCTAGACAGCCGTTCCCGCCTGCTAGCCCAAGGCAAGCTGACAATGCGAGCAATCACGTCCGCGAGGAATTCCATAGCGCTGGGGTGATTAATCAGCTCCAATAGGCCCGGCAGGGCATCCGGCCCCCACTTGAGCAAGGCCGATGCCAGGTAGTGGCCCGACTGGGGATTCTGCGGCCGAAGCGATGTTGCCCTCTTTGACCATTGATTCATCTTCTCCCGGAAAGTGCTCCAGGCGTCGAGATGACGGCGACAGGCCTCCAACATAAGTGACCCGAACTCAACCGGCGCGACATGGCCAGCCACCCAACATAGATACACCCGTACAGTGTCCTGCGGCACCTCCGCGGTCTCTGCCTTGTCGGCAAATAGGGTTACAAGTTGTCGGACCTCATCAACTGCGGGTAGCCATTGTTCGCCCGTTCTGGCGCTTCGGTCGTTGCGCTCGATGCGCGCCCACACCAGTTCTAACAGCTTAGCTGCCTCATTGTAAGAGGCTGCCTGACCGCGTTGCATGACAATATTCAGTAGGTCGCCTTCAGGCGCTTGCGCGAGTAGGTCTCCAAGCTTCCTATACCGTTTATGGTCAGTGTCGGTCAGCATCCCGCTATCTGCTTCGGCATATTGTAGCCACGAGGTGACACTGCGCTCGGTTTGGTTTCGGTCGGCCAGAGGCCCTAGGATCTCGCTACTGAGGTTGTCGAACTCTTGACCCTGCAGAGTCATCCATGCTCGTTCAAATACGTCGGTTCTGACGTTTGCAGGGGCTTTGCGGAGGTATTCAGCCACCCAGTAAGGCAGGAGTCGGGCTTGCAAGGCGAGTTCCTGGACGAGGTTCAACAGGCGCTGGGGGGCATTGGCCCGCGCAATGGCAACCAGAGGAGCGTCGTCTCCTTTACGCTCTCTACTGCGTAAATGCCCGAACACCACATCCAGCGCATGAGGTCCCACCTCGTTTGAGAAAGCCAAAGCAAGCCGCAGTTGCGCTTCTTCAGACAAGTCTTGGATAGCCATGGTCTGCAAACGCTCTTGCACTGCGTCACCGGCATACCCTTCCTCCAAAGCGTATCCGATGCAGTTCACGACGTTGTGTTCTGTTTGGACCTCAATTGGAGCGTCTAACCAAGCCTGTAATGGCGCATCTGAGGCCGGGAACTGCCAGAACAAGGCGGAAATCGCTGCAGCCCGGACTGACGGGGCAGGCTCACTTCGAGCCAGAGCCATGAGGAATTCATAGTTCTCCATGTTGTCGGCGATTTCGTGCACGAACTCAGCTCTGCGTTCTGGCGACCAAGAGGCGACACGCTGTTCAGCGCCAGAGCCGAGTTGAGCTAGCGATATGGCAGAGCCGTTCAATCGGTATGTATGAAAGCGGATCTGCTGGTCATCACTCTCGAGAAGTGGCCACAGCTGCTCAGCGAAGACCGGAAAACCAGACGCAATCTGGTAGGCGACTCCAAGGTCTCGAACCTCCGCCAAGGGGGATGCGGCGAGCTTATTGACGCGAGCCACGAGGTGGTAATAAAGCTCAGAGTCATCTACGTCTCTGAGGGCGCAGATTCGAGCCAAGTCACAGGCAAACCCAAGGTCTATTCCCGCGGCAGCCTTAACCATCC
The DNA here is from genome assembly GCA_052147195.1 of Syntrophobacteraceae bacterium. GTDB lineage: Bacteria > Desulfobacterota > Syntrophobacteria > Syntrophobacterales > Syntrophobacteraceae > SbD1. The sequence continues at coordinate 2,398 of JBKQLC010000049.1, read as the reverse complement.
GGACTCTAGCGGCAGCCGGGCTTCCATCACCTTTCAGTTTCCCCGCGACAAGAACGAGAGATTCATTCCAGGCCGGCTGATTGACCGCTATGCGCAGAAGTACTGGTGGGGCGACATCTTCAATGCACTCGCGCAGCAGACGAGTAGCAGCGAAATACTCTTGGAAGCGCTGATGGGCGAAACGAACCACGCCATCATCGAGGTGCAATAGATGATGGCTGACGAGGACATCCAAGACCGAGGCCAAATCCGGGAGTGCGCCAATGAGCCGGCGCTCGGCCAGACGCGTAGCGGAAGAGTAGACGGCTTGAAGAGCTTCTTCTCTAGAACAGTTGGTAGCCAGCCGCTGTGTGAGTAAGCAAGCTACATCTTCAAGATATGCGCGCTGATGACCGTTTACAGGTGCAGCGTACAGCAAAAGACTGCGCTGCTCATCTTCTTCTAAGGCCTGCACCGCGGCACCGAGAAGATCATACACGCTTGAATACGCCACAGCGCCTTTGCTGGCTTGTGCAATGAGTCCTCGAAGGATGAGCGGGCTTCTGGCCGCATGGCGCAGGTCGGCGTTCTTGGTAAGGAGATCCAGCAGTGGCGCAGCTCCGTCATCGCCAAGCTCAGCGCGAACCACCGCGGATTGACCCTGCCATGAGAGGCCTCGAACCTCTACCTGCCTCGCGTTTGGAAGGCCGGGTGTGTCACCTGAACTCCGAGATACGACAACAACGCTGAGCGCATCCGCTGCAGCCGTCAGATGGATAAGTCCATCACGGCAGACCAGTTTCGACGAAACTGATATCTCGTTCCAGCCGTTGAGCATCAAGACCAAGCGGCCAGCCTCAGCCGACTTGATTAGCTCAACGGAAGTAACGCCGTTTACCTGGGCTGCGGGCAGGCCGGCGAGGTATTCAAACAGGGTCGTGTTAGTCCGTGCCCAAACTGCCGCGTCCACGTACATGGGAACGCGGCGCCCACCGTTCATGCAAGACGTGCACAAGTCCAACAGGAAGGTTGTCTTGCCAATACCGCCTTCGCCGAACAGAACCACGCTCTCCCCGGCGTCAATGATCGAGGAAAGATCAGAAGCATTGGTTGGGTACGTTTGGTGATCATCCTTCCGCACGTGCGCTTCTAAGGTGAGAGGCGCAACAAATCTAGGCATTTTCCAACTGCGCTTGCCAGCCTCGAGCAAGGCCGTTGCCATGGCTTTGATACGGGCTAAATCGGCATCGCTCGGAAACAGACGTTGTTTCTTTTGCTGGCGATCCAGGGTCAAAGGGTTAGGATCGGGTAATTGAATATTTGCCAATACTTCCAGTGCAAAAGCAGCTGCATTCTGGGATGCCAGCTCTTGCGAGCCTGAAGCGTCCGCCCCCTCCTTGTCGTCAATAAGATCTGAGATGCCGCGGATCACCATGGCATCAACAGAACTTGCATGTGCGGCCCTAAGGAATCCTCTCCCCTCCATCTCCACTGCTAATGCATCCCCGTAATTGGCTCGCAACAACTCCCTTACCGCAGATCGATTGGATTTCAGTACCTTCTCACCTGAGGCAATCGGACCAACAAAAACCCGAGGTGTACCGCTACTGGCACCTTCGCCTCGACGGGTTAACCATTTTGTCTCTCTTGCTTCGGCCTTTGCCGTTTGCTCAATCTTGTAAGACGCTTCGCCAACACTAGGCCGTGGTTCCTGAATTTCCTTAGCAGCACTGGATTCATACCCGTATATCTTGGTTGAAGCTACCACATCCCCAACTTCGACATCCTTCAGACCGCCGGCCACTCCAACGAAGAGCGCAACCTCCGGTTCAAAATATGTGATTGCACGTTCTGTCTCTGCAGAGGCACCTTCGTTTCCAGCACCGATTTCAGCTATCCCGACCTCCCAATCATGAAAGTAACCCCGAAATACGCCCCTTTCATAAACAGTACCGGATTTATGTACATCCCTATGCAAGCCAGTGAGATGGCTACGGACTGCAATATATTCAACACGAAGGGCTGTCAAAATGACCGCCTTTGGCTTTTTAAGCACCTCAGAAATTCCTTTCTCCTTCTCAAAAAGAACCAGCGGAGGCAGTCTAATAGAAAATAACGGTTTTGATTTACCCTGACATTACATCCCTGCCTGGCTCAATTCAACAAATTCAACGACATAAATTTAACTTTCTTTGCCAATCACGAAAGACTCCAGTTACAACGATTCGGTAAACGAATGATTCGAAAACGGCGAAGATTTTGCGTTTGATAGAGGACCATCCACGGGTCGGTCCTAATGCCGCTAACTTAAGAGAATAACCTGTCCTTTCGCGTCCTTACGAGTCTCAGGCCGAGTCAATAGGGATGCCTCCTCATACTTACGTTTGCCACCTCTGCGGCGCTTTTCCAGGCCGCGACT
>JBKQLC010000048.1:0-7031 GCA_052147195.1 Syntrophobacteraceae bacterium | reverse complement strand
TTTTCCCAAAGCTGCTGCTTCCCAGATCTACTGACATTGCTCGACATGCCTGACCTCCTGCTGCATTTTCAGAAGATCATGGCAGAGCGCGGCTTGACATACAAGGTGGGGTTCACAGGACGCTTACTATCAATTTAGGTTCCAACCTCTTTCCAAAACCCCGAACGATTGCCGAGAGTGCGTACACCAGCACGCCAGACAGTAGGGTGCCGATCACTCCTGAAACCTCTTTGATTTCGGTGTTGAAGCAAGTCCAAAAAGTTAATAAAACGGGGAGAGACAGTAACAACCCGGGCGCGTAACGTGCTTTTAAATCATATGAATCAACAGGGAATTGCATAACTATTATATCCCACTTAAGACCAGTGCAATTTCACATAACATTATCACAATGATGCGGCCCTTTAGGGCATATGCGTCGGATCTCATATCTGCTACCCATTCCTTTGAAATATGGTTTACCCGTACCCCTATGGGGTGCAGGTACCAATTCGGGGAGAACAATCGCTCAATTTGGGTTAAGAACAAAATGCCAAGTGTTGTAAGGCGGACACGCCTTATTAGGCGGACACGCCTCAAACCTACTCCACTTGTGTATTCGATTGTTTCCGGTAATTGTGAATTCGCTTTTGCCATCAGTGGTCACTTTGATATCCCCTATCGGACATCCAGAAAAACTTGTACACCCGGTTTTGGAACAGCCTTTGATGCCGTCTTCTGTTTGAAATAATGCCTCTAGTGGGGGAGCCTTCACGCAGGGTGCACGGCTGTTGCCTAATAAGATCAAATCAACCACGTTATCACGGGGATGCCGGAAATCTCCTTGATCTTGCCCCACACTGATTAGGCCGACTTTTGGTTTCATGAGGTTGTAATACGCCGCTGAGGTGCTGCTTTGACTGCCATGGTGGGCAATGTGAAGAATGTCCACACCACTTTGCTCAGTCATCAAGCCCTGATCGATCAGAGCATGTGCCACGCGTGTCTCAACATCCTTTTGGGATGTTATATGGTGAGTGCATTCTTCCGGTCCAGCTCCCAAGTCACCGTCCAGAATGTAACGGAAATTCCCATAATGAACGAAGAGCACAACGGAGCGGTCATTTTCATCGGTGACCGAAACCTTTTCTTTTACACCATAAATTACGCCGTTGGCTGCCATTACGATGGCCTCGGCACCATTTCCAAGTGAAATACGCATTCCGACAGTTACGGGCTTCACTTCACCTGCAGAGGTGCGTTTTGCAGGTTTGAGCCAATTTTCGGTCATCGATGTCGATAACGGTTTGGGACTTCCTGAGCTGTAATTTGCTATCAGTACATCATATCCCGCCTGAACAACATCACGATAACCCATGTAGTGGTCATAGTCCACATGGCTAACTATAGTGTAGTGAATGCCATCACTAGGTGACAATCTCACCGTATCTCTTAGATAGGGAACGATATCCCGATTCCCAGAGACTTTGCCAAAATCGTAGGAGATTCTCGTTCCATTGGGTCCGATAATAAGCGTAGCCCCTCCTTGGCCAACGTTTATGTAATGAATTTCAAGGAGACCAGAGGGTTTAAAGTCGCCAAAAACTGGGACCGTGATCAGCAGCACGAGCGAAATGCCGATGATCGAGGATCGGCCCATTTTCTTCCTTTTTGCTAACCACAAGTTCAAAAGCCCAACCATTTTATCCCACCTCCAACTTTCCCATCATTGACATAACCTGGTTTGTATTTTTCAGGCTCTTTCTCAGATTTATTCTGGGATTGTACCCTCCTCCTTTAGTGTGGCCGGAGGCTTTTTTCATCAGCACGGATCGCTGAAAGATTCATTTTCTGAGCTAGGACATCCAAAGTCTTCTCTATGGCACCGTAAACGACTTTGACTCCGAGACCCGTAAGAAAGGCCAGTGCTTTCAGATCAATCGAGACACCGGTTTCGGCAATTTTTGTGGGACTGTATATGTACTGGATAACTGCACCGAGGATAGCTCCCAAAAGAATCCGAGTCTGCCAGCCTTGCATTTGCTTTCTATCAAATGCCCGATCACCTGCCAGATCGGTGAGCCTTTTCATCAAGTAAACACAGGCGCCCAAGCCACCCCAGAAGAATGGACTGAGATTGTTGAGAACGTAGCGCTGGAATTTGATCATCCACAGGAGGCTCCCTTCTTCTGGTTGAACCATGTCGTTGAACCAGAGCCCGAGGGCCTCGTTACCCAACGCGATGATAAGAAAAATGGCAGAATAGGCGAAAAGTCCCATAAGATTCTTACAGATTCTATCTGTATCCCTGAGTGTGTGGCCGTTCACAGGCTGAGTCAGTTTAGTCAGCTTGGAATAGTACTTAATAACGTCATTTGCCGTTGAACAACGCTTGTCTGGTTCTGCATTGGCTTGGGCATAGTCAAAAACCGCCTTATTTAGGGGGACAAGAATACCCCCTTCCGGGTCGAGGCCATTTTGCGATGCATAATTGATGAGGGATCTTACCTCCTCCAATGGAGGGCAATACTCTTCGGTTTTCATCGTTGCCTCCTATTCGATGGTTTTTTCATTCTCCATGTTTACCCCATCTCACTGAAATTTCGTCCCGGATGCGACATGAATTGCTGGCATAATCATCCGAGTGCGAAGTTTCTATAAGGCCAAGTCGGATTTGGACTGGAATTGCCTGGGAGAACGAAGCTCCTCATTGCAGCATCGCAAAGCGCATAACCCCAGTTGATCAATTCACATTGCTCCTGTTCAGAAAAGGAGTTGAGGCGAGTTCTGATAAGGGCCAGTTTCTTCACCTTCGCAGGATCGCAAGGCAAGGTATTGGGAGATCCATATTCAGAAATTTCCGTCTTAATGCCCCAGTATGTACCCTTCCGACGCCTATTCTTGAAATCATCGATAAGAGCTCTCTTGCGCAAAGACCTTGTCTGGTTCACAGCGATATCGGCCGCTCGCAAGGCCTGCTGATGCCAGGCTGTTCCGACCTCCTCATCAACTTTTATGGGGGCCCCGGCATCGCTGGCCAGAATTGTATCGTATCTTTTCAGGACCGTTTCCAGGCCAAGATTGTCGTACACACCACCATCAGTCAGATAAAGCTTATTGCAATACTGCTCAAGCCCGCAGAGGTCTGCTCCTTTCACCGGCTGAAACTGTTTTGGGTCGGTCTCTACAATGACCGGCGACAGAAAAGGAGGAAAGGCACTCGACGCAGCGACTGCGAGGGCCATGGAGAACTGAGGATTACGGAGCAGGCCGAGGCGATAGTCTCCAGCGTATGGTTTGGAGAACCTGAAGTCAACTCCGGTCTGAAAATTCGTGCTGTTGAATACGAATCTGGGGGCTGGTTCATCTGGAAGAACCTGAAGAGTGTCTTTTTGGAACAGGAGCTCTTCATATGCCTCACAAATCATATCGCTTATTTTTTTCCATGGAATGAAAGCGCCCTCAGCAATCGCGGGGACATCGATGTCTTTCGCACAGAAATCCCTAAGTGGCTTGACGATTTCGGTGTCGAAGTTAGTTGCGACATCGCCCTGGAAATTCAGCCTATGCCAGCGCACTCCGAGGAGCCCGCAAGTTATCGATCCTCCGGATACACTTGATATACGTTTTAGGCTCCGCAGTGTTCCAAGTTCATTCAATCGCCAAATACTGCCAAGATGAAAAAGTGTTGCCCGAAAGCCGCCGCCCGAACAGGCAAGCGCAATCCCTTGCTTTACACCTTCATCTCCGAACGGCATAAAAGCCTCCTGTCAGTGAATCATTTTCTTTCGCTACCACCATGGACACTGGCCAAACCTCTGACTGATTGCGGTTAATTGACACAAGTAACCTATAACGTAAAGTTTGCTTATGAGCTGGAATTAGGCGCTAAAGCCTGCCCTCCAATCGATTCTGGCGAATTAAGCCGGAATAATGCATCAGTTGTGCACTATGCATCCCAACCGCAGTTTGGGGTTAGGATTTTGCCCTAAAAAACCTTTGATCAACTCCAAAGCTGGCAAAACCATACCATTCCCAAAACAAATCAGCGAATGAAGTGTCCAGCAGCAATGGATGTAAAATGACCTCTATTGGGACGTGAGACCTTTGAATAGTGTTGCACCCCTTATACCAGCAAAAGGTTTCACAAAGGTTACTTCCCCGCTGCGCTTAACGAAGGTTAGAGTGGCGTCAGGGCGGCATACGCAGAAGAGGAGCCTGTTCTAAAAAAATGTTATTTTTTTGCGTGGTCGACATTGGCAAATCAGGTTTTGCAGACGGTTGCCGCAGAGGATAAACGCGTTGGCAGTTAGGTTAAAATAGTTGATATGCGCTGGGCGAGCATGGTCTTGCCGGACCTGGGCGGACCTATCATGAGCACATTTGTGCGGTCCGGCTGCGGCGACCTCCAGCCTTCGCTTTGCGTGCTCCTGCCCCTTTCGAAATCCAGCTCGCCGGCTGTGCACACATGCGCACGATGGGCCTGGGTGGGCCCCAGTTCGTGAGCAAGAGTTCCTTGGGCGAGAGGGTCGCTGAGCACGGCAGTCGATGTTTTTCGTCTCGCCGGGCGGAAATCTGCGGGAATGGACGAAGCAGTGTCCCGGACCTGAGCAGTGTTAACGGATTTTTGATCTCCCGATTCACTTCTTCATGGATTCGACTGCCGTAACATCACGAGATAAGTCCTTCTCCATATCGACTTTGTAGAAATCCTGGTCTTCGGGCAAAACCATGTAGAAATTGCTGGCCGTGTCCACCTTCACGACTGCATGGCTTACGGAAATATCCAACACGTGCCCCCCGGCCTTCCTGTCCTTTGTCAGGAAATGCAGGTGGTAGCCGGGAACGTTGATTCCTTTCATGTAGGCAGGGCAGCGAATTCCGACAACTACCCCCTCCACGTTTTCAAATTTGAATGTCGGTTGGCTCTTGACGATCTCGGTGAGCGGTTTGTATGGTTTTTCCTGCCTGGGCACGCTCCGGGTTATGACTTCCTTGAACGTTCCTTCTATTCTCAGCACATAAATGAGATTCGGGGTGAGCAGAACGGCGTCGATTTGGCTGGTCAGTTCCTCCATACCGGTGCAGCCCGGCAAGGTTTTTTCCAGGTCTGCATTGAAGAAAGTGACTGCCGCAAAAGGCGTCGTTTCGGCCGGACCGGCAATCTGAACAGTTCCGTCGGACCTAATCCGGTAAGCCGTTGCGTCCGCCATGACCATTTCGCCGTCAAGCGCGTCGAAAGTCCCGAGGCCGGTGTCTCCGTAGAGTTTCAATTGCCCCATGGACATTTTGCCGTCATACACTCCGCCCAGCAGGGCATCGATCGTCGAAACCTGTGTTAGAGTCTTGCCCTGTTCGGCATATGAGGCATGGGTCCCAGCGCATACGAGAAGACAGGCCAGGAAAAGGAGGCCCATTTTCTTTTGAATGATCCACCTGATGCGAGCGGCTGCAAGATTAACAAAGTGGAAGAGGGCATCACTACCATTTACACAAGTAGAGGAATAACATCGAATTGACATGCTCAAAAGAGTCTCCTTTTGTTAACTTGGGGCCGAGTTCGCATATATTGCCGCGATATTAGTAGAAGCGCCGCTTTAGAAACACCCAAAAGACCATGAACGCGCAAAGTGCGCACTCGATCGCCGCGGCGCCTAGGAATGCCCGGCGTGAGCCTCCGGTTTGCGCGATGAACGCTGATATGAAGAAGGCGACGGCCAGCAAAGGGGCCCCCGGTAGAATCAGGAAGAACGCACAGAAAAACGCGGTGCCCCAGAGGAAATGATGCACCAGCGGAGTGGAGGCCAGCGCGAACGAGACAGATACAAAGATCGGTACGGTAACGGCGAGCGCCAATGATGCTATCGACAGCACGGTCCAGAGTCTTTTCCAGGACCGCAGAAAGTAAAGTGCAAGTCCTGTTGGGAATAACGCCACGAAGCCAAACACGGCGGCGAAGAGAGTAATCTCACCAAACGCGTACATTCCTCCCGAAGCATATGCCAAAGGGTCGCTTTGCTCTCGAAGCACGGCGAGACCGTAAGCCCGGGAGGCCGCGAGGTACGCTGCAACATAACCGGCCAGGACCGTGCCGATCTTTATGAGCCGTTTCATGTTTCAACTCCCGTTCAACAGATGTCGACAATACAGTGTCGGCTGCGTGACGTGTAAGTCAGCAGGTGCAACCACATAATTGAGTCTACAAATGTTTAACAGGAATCGGCAACTTGGCCCGAAACCTTGATTTTCCTGCGTCGAAATACCCTATAGCGTTAGAACGTTATTCGATCCGGCTGCGGCGGCCTCCATGCCTCGCTTTGCGTGCTCCTGCCCCTTGACGTCTTCGAAACCCGGCTCGCCGGCTGTGAGCGCATGCGCACGATGGGCCTGGGTGTGCCCCTGTTCGTGAGCAAGAGTTACCTGGGCGTGAGGGTCGCTGAGCGTGGCAGTCGATGCTTTTCGTGGCGCTGGGCGGAAATCTGAGGGAATGGGCGACCTAATGCCGCAATGCCTCGACACATACGAGTAATTCTCATTTGAGGCAAGAAGGATGGCGACTTTGACAACAGACACTAGCCGGTATGAATTATTCTGAACTGCTTTTCTGGATGGCCGGCCGGTTTTCTAAGCACCAGATCAGAAACTTTCTCTCAGCAATCTCGTAATCTTCTTTGGAATAGTGGGCAAGATTTTCTTGAGTTCTGAATATAGATTGATATTGTTTCAGTAAGATTGAGATGCCATTATAACCATCAGTATTTTTGCTCATACCGTCCTCTCATGAATGAGTACTTGATATAAGCCCCGAATCGATATTTCGAGCAGAATTTTCAAGTGGTAACATTGGATAAAATCTACCATTTCTTTGCGAGACATGACGCGGATTATTTCCTACTTAGTGCAAGAACACAAGGGGGGTTTTAGGTGGTAGGGAAAGGGTAAAAAATGCATCCAATAACGCGAAATCTACTATATTTACAATATCATGGCAACGGCCGATCAAGGCACGCAAGTGGAAAGGCTTATCAGACCATTTGGTGCAGTTTAAGGAC
>JBKQLC010000047.1:0-4877 GCA_052147195.1 Syntrophobacteraceae bacterium | reverse complement strand
CCATCGCCTTTTCCTTGTCGCCCTGCGCAAGATACGCAAGCCCCAGAGAGTAGAGCGCATCGGCGTTGTCCGGGTCAAGGGCGACCGTCCGCTCATATCCTTGGATTGCCTCTTCATACTTTCCCCTCGTCTCCAGATTTGAGGCCAGACTGAAGATGGCTTCAGGATCGTCAGGGTTGAGCTTTAGAGCCTCCTCATATTCGGAAGCCTCCTCATCGTATAAGCGTTTTTTGTAATAGATGTAACCAAGTTCGAGATGCGCCCCCTCCAGGCGGGGATTTAGCTGAACCGCCTTCTTGAAGTACTTCTCGGCTTCATCCCACCGTAGGGCGTCACGGGCGAGAATCCCCTTCATATAGGCATTGAGGGCGTCGGGGGAAAAGTTAACGTCTTTCAGGTCACTCAGGGGAATGGCTTTCCCCTCCTTTGCCAGTCGCGTGACATCGGCGGCAGGAGCGGCGATATTGATATACTTTTCATCCGTAATCAAAAAACCGATAAGCCTGCCGTGGTCATCTACCAGAGCACCCCGTGTGGTCGTGGCAGTTTGGCTCGCAATCTGGATATACTGGACGCCCCCCTCTTTCCGTCTTCCGGGTATCTCCTTGAAGTCGCTGACTATGGCCTCATGGAAGCCCCTTCTCGGTTTCGACGGGTCGGCAACGGCGAATATCTTTTGCCCCACTGAGATCTGCTCAACATCGGAGATCGGGATTGCCGAAAGATCACCGGTGTCAATCTTCATTACGGCAAGGTTCTTATCTTCATCTTTCCAGATTTTGGCCGCCTGGAAGGTTCTTCCGTCTTTAAGGGCGATCTGCAGTTTGCTTGCTCCGGCCAGGGGAAGGAGATTGGAGGCGATAAGACCATTACGGCCGACGACAACCCCTTGGTCCTCCCGCAGGATGCTTCCGGCGTCATTTAACGCCCTCACTTTGACGAAGGCATTGGCATCAAGAGTGGGTATTCCCGCACGTTCTCCCGCGTGGTGCACCACGAAGGGGCCGAGCAGGAACACGACCCAGGCGCCTGCGAGTGTGAGAGCGGAAAATCGCCACTGACGTGGGGTGAAGGTGAAGAACCTTTTCAGACTTTGCACAAAGGTGGCAGAAGAGCGCTCCTCTTGCTGTTCCCCCTGCCCAGGTTTCAGGCTCTGCAACCGCTCGGCTAGAGCGGGAGAAAGCGGAAGCCTCTGCTTCTGGTAATGGAGCAGTTCAGTCATGTCATTGAGCTGCTTTAGGCAGAAAAGACAGCTATGCAGATGCGCTTCAGTTGCCAGTCTCTCACGCTCACCTAGCGATTTTTCGGCATAGCGGCCAAGGATGGTCGCGTCGAGGCAGTCAGCAGTCCTTAAAGCTTCGATATCTTCCAGGGCTTCCTTGATTTTACGTTCCAGTTCCATATTCATAAAGACGCTCTTCGGTGTCATTTTCTTCAATGAATGATCAGCAGGAATACGGCAACGAGAATACTCTTCGCGCCAGCTTTTATCCTATTATAGCGTGATGCCACAGTACCCATGGGGATTCCAAGCAGTTCGGCAATTTCATGGTCCTTGTATCCTTCGGCCTTATAAACAAGAATCCGTTTCTCTTCAATTGACAGGCCCTTTAAGGCCCTTGTGAGTAGGTCCTTCACCTCAGCGGCCCTGTCGGGTCTGAAGGTATTGTCAGCGAGGATGGGCGCTGATGGAGCGTTTTCATCTTCGCTGTCCGCTTCTTGATCGATGGAGATTTCCCGCTCACGTCGCTTCTTGTACCTGAGCCAGGAGATCGCTTCGTTCGCAGCTATCTGCCTGAAATAGGCAAGAAACTCGTATACGGTCGTGCCCTTGAAGTTTCTGAGACCACCTTTGGTCAGCTTGATGAAGATATTTTGGATGATATCGTCATTTTCGTCAGAGGAGAAATAGGGGTATTTTTTGTTGAGGAATTGGATGGCAATAGAGCCGTATTTTGAGAAAAAGGCATCCCAAGAAGGACCGTCTCCGGCAACGCAGCGACCTATGAAGGAAAGGAATTCGTCACCCATGTTCCGGACTCCACCTTTACAGTCTCCAGAGGGTGGGACGACCAACGTACTAAAACCGGTGCAAATTCCGGGATCAGGTTTTGTGCTATGATATTGTGGGCTCAGACTGCCCTGCCTGTTCAGCTCATGGATAAACAATGAAGTCCGACATGCTCTCCAATTCCCGCAGTCGACGACTCACTCTCTAAAGCTTATCATTAACTGCCCCTGTACGTAACAAATTTCTTAAAACAGCGACCAGCAAAGGGTTAAGCGAAGGTCCACACGGTTTGCCAACTTGTGAATCGGGCCTTGTCCCAAGCAGTGAGCAGTGAACAGTGAGCGGGGAGCAGCAACCTTGAAAGTCACAATTGGTGGGCACGATAAAGCGCCGCGCCCACCCTACACTCATTGCGCATCTATTTATATCGCCGTGCATATACATCGCGAAAGGAGGGGCTTAAGTTGGCGCTGATGGGGATGTTTGGCCGCTATCCGATTTTTTCGAGCAAAACGGAAGCTATGCGATTTGCGGTATGCCTCTGTGAGAAAGTGAAACGCTGAGCGGCTTGTGTCATTTCTGCGATCTTAGCGGCATCGGTGAGGGCCTTTTCGAGGAAATCCTCCAACTCGCTTTCAGAAGATACCTTCATAGCGCACCCGGCGTCCAGAAGCTCCTTTTCGATTTCACCGAAATTGAAAAAATGTGGTCCCCAACATGCGGGCTTACCCTGGGCAACCGCTTCAAGGGGGTTATGCCCTCCGATTTCGGCAAAACTCCCGCCGAGAAAGGCAATGTCGCAAATCGCGTATATCCTTGCAAGCTCACCGAGGGTATCAAGAATATACACGCGTTTTCCGGCTGCAGTTTCCCCTTTCGAGCGGAGACCGGAGTCAAAACCAAGGTCATGCGCCAGAGCCGCAATTTCGGTCCCGCGCTGAATTTTCCTCGGGGCGATTATAAGAAGCAGGTTCGGAAACCGAGCGTTCAAGCGGTCCTGGATGCGAAGCAGGATTTGCTCTTCACCTTCATGAGTGCTGCCCGCCACCCACACGGGCCTGCCCGCTTCCACGCCGATGCCGGCCCTGATCGAAGCAATCTCCGATTCCGAGACCCTGGACATGGACGACTCGAATTTGAGGTTCCCCGCCGCCATCACTCTTTGCGAAAGACAACCCATGGAAATGAAACGCGCCCTGTCCAGTCCGGTCTGCGCAAAGATGAGATCGAATCGGCTGAAAATGAGGTCCGCGAGTGGACCCAGACGGTAAAAGCCGCGGTACGAACGAGGCGACACTCTCCCGTTGACCAGCACTGCGGGAACGCCCCGGGTGTTTAGCCGCCAAAGGAGATTGAGCCAGAAATCGGTCTCTATCAGTACGAAAAGCGAGGGTCTTACCCTCTTAAGCAGCCTGTAAACGGTCCACGGGAAATCGTGCGGCATGAAAAAAAATTCGTCCACCAGACCCTTGAGCCTCTCCGTGGCAAGCGACATCCCCGTTTCGGTGGAGGTGGAAAAGATTATTCCGAGTGCCGGACTCAGCTTCTTCAATTCAGCTATCAAAGCAACCGATGAGAGCGCCTCACCCACCGAGAGAGCATGAATCCAGGCGCGGCCGGGGCCGGGCCCTAAAGGCGCCGGGAGCTTTCGCCCCATCCGGCCCAGGTAATTGTCCCTGTATTTGCCATCGGTCCGGGACCTGCAAAAGTAATAAAAGTAGAGCGCGGGCCAGCTCAAACACAGGGCTGCTTCGTATGCAGTCCAGGCGACCAGCCGCAAAAACCTCATCGCGCCCTTCCAGCCGTATCCAGGGCGAGCCGGGCGACCCGGGCGGATATGCCGGGGGCGCCAAGCTGATTGCGAATACCCCTCAACTCAAGGCGTTGCTTGTCAAGGAGAGCCGGATTCATTAAAAACTCGATGGCGCATTCGGCCAATCGCTGTCCGGTAGGGTCCTCCCGCACAAATTCGGGGACTATTTCCCTGCCTGCTATCACATTGGGCAGCCCGGCGAATTTGGACCGGATGAGCAGCAAACCGATCTTCTTGCTGAGCCTGGAGACTTTGTAGGCTACTATCATGGGGGTTTCGAGAATCGCGGCTTCCAGGGTCACCGTGCCGGAAGCGGTCAAGATCAGATCGCACGCCCTGATTGCGCTATAGGTGTCGTTAGGCACGAACTGCACCGGCAGCGACCAACGGGCGGCCCTGGCCTCCATATCCCGAGTGTCAAGCGAAGATGCCACCGGAACTATGAACCTGGCGGCCGGGAACGACCGCGAGATGATTTGGCCGGCCTCCATCAAGATGTCGAAAAGGAGCTTAGTCTCGCTGTGCCGGCTTCCGGGGAGCAATCCGACAAGAGGTCCGCTGAAACTGTGATAGAGCCGGTCGCACTGAGTTTTATCCGGCAGATCGGCCATTATGTCCACCAGCGGGTGGCCGACGTAATCGACGTCCACACCGTGAGAGGCATAGAAACCTTTTTCGAAGGGCAGGATAACCGCTATCCTGTCCGCAAGCCTTCTGATTTTATTTACGCGGCCTTCCCGCCAGGCCCAAATCTGGGGGCTGATATAGTATAAGACCCTGGCGCCGATTTTTTTGGCAAACTTGCCCAAAAACAGATTGAAATCGGGAAAATCTATCAATACGACCAGTTCGGGGCGGGTTGCAAGAAGGTGAGAACGGATCTTTACCCAGGCGCCATAGATTTCCCGGATATGAGCAACGATTTCCGTGGCGCCCACAACCGAAAGGCTTCGATTATCGACGATGACCGGAACGCCTTCGGCTTGCATGTGAGGTCCCCCGAGGCAGCAGATGCGAGTTTGGGGGGCGATAGACCATATTGCGCGGGCAAGA
>JBKQLC010000046.1:0-6994 GCA_052147195.1 Syntrophobacteraceae bacterium | reverse complement strand
TTACGTACCACTCGGTCAGACCGCTCCGGTGGTATTCCACGCGGTGCTCGTTCGCCTGTGGGAGCGCACGTCCCGCAGGCGCCAGTTCGTCGCCGTAGCCCCAGGCTTCCAGCCGTAACCCCCAGGTCAGTTTTCCAGCTTGAATGGCAAGGCCGTCCTGGCTCCACTTGGCCTCGAACTGCTGTTCAGCGTTCACTCCACGGCAGTTCTCGCCCGCCTGCTCCACATGGTACGACCGGTCGTCCAGCCCTAGCGCACCGGAAACAGCTCCCTGCATCTCTTGCGGCAGGTCCCTCAGACTGGATGAACTCGCTTGCGCCGCAGTCGCCAGGGCCAACGCACCCGCCGCGAAAGAAATTGCAAGAGTCAATCGCGTAAAAGTCCGCAGTATGGCAGGAAACCTCTTAGAACATGCGTTCCAAAACGCCGTGCAGATGAAGACCGCGATGCCGATAACCAATCCGCGCACGAATCCCTTTTCTATTCTCACGTTTTTTCGCACCTTTCATTCCGGCGTGAATAATGCACTCTGGAACCCGGTGTTACTGATCCTTGGCAAAACCACGTAGATAGAGATCCGCACCCCTGTTTTTGATCGATCAGGCAGCGCGCCGTTGTCGCGAAGAAGCAATGAATATACCAACACGGCTATTTGTTCCTATAGAGATCCAAAACCTTGTTATTTTGCTCCATTGACAGGAGTTTAAGGAATAGCGCCCCTCAAAACCAAAATACTGAATACATTCGCATAGATAGTTTAGTGAAAATGTTAGACCCTACTGGATAATATCTATTGATAATTTACGCTGCGATTACATAGGCCTACCCGCAAACGTGCTCATAACAGGCCGACTTCATTGGTTTTATTGGAATACCTCAATGGGTCTTACACTTAGCTGCGCTCTAATATTCTGTTTTCAATGGTTTTTCACGATATTTTGCACGAGATTCCTTAAATTCCTGATTGAAGGGGATAGCCGGGACACAGGGATGTAAGAGTTTCTCTGTCAAAATGACA
Source organism: Syntrophobacteraceae bacterium (assembly GCA_052147195.1). Classification (GTDB taxonomy): domain Bacteria; phylum Desulfobacterota; class Syntrophobacteria; order Syntrophobacterales; family Syntrophobacteraceae; genus SbD1. The sequence goes on along the minus strand of JBKQLC010000046.1, from coordinate 5,976 downwards.
AAGTTTGTCACTGATGTGACTAAATCCGCTCTATTTGGATGATCTACGTGCTATGGGGCTCACCCGCGCATTCATGTGCGCCGGGACTCCCGCCATATCTGTCACGCTGTGGTTCGTGGAATCCTGAAAAGACTTTGAGCACCGGTCTCTATAAGACCCTGAAGGCGGACAGGGGACGGGCCGCGGCGCTGCGTAAGATCAAACTGCGCATGATCAGAGGGGCGGAAGATCAAACGTACCGTTATTCATGTAGCTGAGCCGGGAGATTCTCAAATTCGACATATGAGTCAGGGCGAACATGGCTATCATGTTTGTAACCTTCACAAGTATTTCAGGTTACGGTTGCAGCTTGCCGCCCAGTTGAGTCGGCTAATATAATGTGTAACATCAGCATCTTATCCCAACAGGGTATGCAGGGGCCACACAAGACATGCTTACAGGTTATGCGCAAACACAAAAATCAGAATTTTCCCCTCCGACCACATCACTCGCATGTGAACTACCTCCCGAAACCAGACATCCCGGTCCGGATATGCTTTGAATAACCTGCGCATTACCACACTTCATTCTTTCAAGGATAAAAGAGATGTGTTGTGAATATGACTTTAACATTATGGGTGCTTCAGTGTGTTACTGCTATTTGCACCAAGGCTATTCGATTATATGCCTTTTGCGCAAACTCGGAAGCTGCCATCTACTAACCTTGACACTTGGATTGATTGTTCCTATATTAAAGACATAGTGGCCGAGGGTGATGAGGTTCGCCCGTAACCGCCCTGTCAAGGGATGATGACTTCTACTTCGGTATTGAGTAGAAGTTTTTTATTTTTATAGTCCTTCAATCGGAAAATGTGGTCGGAATCTTATCCGTTGATTCTTTGATCTTTACCCTTCCTCAGCTCATAGTTGGATCGTAGCCGAACAACGTGTAAGCGTAATGGAAGTCCCGGGAAACCGCAGTGTGAAAGGAGGCAATCGAGATGCTTACGCATGAAGAGATTGAACTTCGAAAGAATTTGCCGCGAGTGGGGGATACTGTTCGGAGCAGGCGACATGGGACTCTCTGGCGTGTTATGACGAAGAGTGAGAGATGGGCGCCCATTGGAGATGACCCACAGACCGGCAATCCTCGCCTGGTCCCAGCCATTTATATCGGATACTGGAAAATTGTGGAAGGAACACCCCCTGGGGTGGGGCAGATGTTCGGCTACTTGTATACTGCCTTCGACAATACCTTTGAAACAAACTGGGAGATTGTCCAGGGATAGTGGCCGATTTCTATAGGCTTCGGCTCAGGCATGAACCGAAGCTGATACCTTTCCGCTGTCTTTCTCACCTATCGCTTCCGGCGGCCGATTCGGTCGCCGAGAAACGCTGCTCCGAGTTTTATGCCTGGCTCCCGGGCCATCGGCAATTCCTGGTGCTGCGGTCCGATACGACCGCCGGTCGGTTCGTGAACTTCATAAGGGGCTTCTGAAAGTTCATCCGACGAACATAGTATGCCTAATTTTCTTTGCCTGAGTGCAATCCAATTGCCAAAATTATCTCGCCGAAATACGACCCTGATCCGATTAGAGGAATGGAACGAATTGCGAAAAGCGCAACAGGAGGCCGGACGTGATGTGCAACTTTGGTAATAGTTAACCCCAGAGGCACAGAGATCCGTAGGATGGGCGGAGCGAAGCGCAACCCGTCAAGATGGTATCTAAAGGTCTCCATTATCATTTTACCGCCTTTAGGCGGAAGGAATCGCTCTTTGTTTTTAATTCCTCAATTCCCTAATTCCTTAATTCTTCAATTTCTTTAGTCTATGGAGGTTTTGACCATGTCGTTTATCGATGTAGAGGTAACAGACGATATCGGATTCATTTGTTTCAACAATCCAGGCAAGAAAAACGCATTGAGCCTGGAACTTGTCCAGGAAATCCTTCAGACGCTCCATGATTTTAAAGAACGCAAGATCGCGGTAGTGATTCTGAGGGCCCCGGACGGTTGCTCTGTTTGGTCTGCCGGTCACGACATCAAGGAATTGCCCCATGTGCGGCGCGACCCGCTCGGCTATGACGACTCCCTGGAGAAGCTGCTTCGGGCGGTCCAGAAATACCCCGGACCGGTCATTGCGATGGTTCATGGAAGCGTTTGGGGAGGCGCCTGCGACCTCGTCATGACCTGCGATATCATCGTTGGAGATGAATCGTCGTCATTTGCGATCACTCCGGCGAAGCTTGCGCTGCCCTACAATGCTTCCGGCATTTTGCATTTCATCAACAGGGTAGGGCTGAATATCGCAAAAGAAATGTTTTTTTCGGCAGATCCCATCATGGCGGAGAGGGCGGAACGTGTCGGCATACTCAACCATCTCGTCCCGTCCGGCAAGCTCCTGGAGTTTACGACGAATCTGGCAAAGCGGATGGCAGGCCGCTCTGCGCTTGCCATTTCCGTTATCAAAGAACAATTCAACCTTCTTGCGGGGGCACACCCCCTGGCTCCCGACGTCTTCGAACGCATCCAGGGCTTAAGAAGACAGGTCTACGACAGCCATGATTATGAAGAAGGTGTTCAGTCATTTGTGGACAAGCGTGCGCCGGTATTCAACGGCGAGTGAGGCCGATGATTTTCATCTCATAAGCACGTCGAGGATTTAGGGACCCAATCCCTCAATCCTCGAATACGTTTTTAATCCCTCAATTCCTCAATTCTCGTTGATAATAAGAGGAAGATCAGGTGGGAAGCTCCAGAGCTGCTTTAATTTCAATATTCAGCTTCTGCTATTGGTATCTTTTGCCTTGCCGCAGTAGCCGCCGCCCAGCAACAGCAAAATTAGCCTACGATAACGGCGCCTCCGCAAACCACTCCTCCCCGGCAAGGCGCTCTTCCCCCCGGCTCCGGTGCCTCGCCCCGGGTGAGCGCTCCCCAACCGCCCCACCCTTGATGCGGCTTAAACGCCGACTTATATTCTGACGGCAAGTGCTCGTTATAACAGGTTTCCGTCCGGATTTTTCGACGTCGAAGAATTTGACGTCAAAGAATTCGCTGTCAAAACTTTTCGACATCCAATAACCTTTGGCGCCCTCTGGATCAGGGGCATGTTCTGGCGGTGTCAACGCGGAGGCAGCAGGTTATCACCGTGAAAAGAAGGTCACTGCTAACTGATGATTGGGCGCGTCTCTGCGGTGGATTTTTTATGCAAAACAAACCCCCCACCGCCTCGGCGCACAGACCATGGAAAATTCGAGTTGGATGACTGGTTACCGGTAATAAAAGACATTGCCTGGTTCGCTCCCCTGGTTTGCACCTATGCGTCGGTTCACTGCGCCATAGCGTATGCCAAGTGTTCGCCCAGGCACTTTTCTTCACTTGCTATTTTCGCAATGGCCTGGGCCGTGCTGCTTCCCTACTACGGGCCTGAGCCGGGAACATCGCAAAACGAGCTTTTGTCCCACTTTCAGGGTCTGCTCCTGGTGCTCGCGGGCGCTCCGCTTCGGCGCCAGGCCGATGTCCTGAGGACAAAAGACGAGTACATGGAAATTCGGCGTTTTGACAGGTGGGCACTGATTTTTCTGCTGCTGCTGATAGTTCCGCACATTGTTGAACTGCCGAACCATCCTCACCTTATCGTCGACCATCTCCCCGTAATCGACCAATGGATCGGGGCCGTGCTGCTGCTGTTCGGCTATTGGTCGATTGGAGACGGCATCAGGTGTTTAACCAGGGACAACAGATGGATATGGCTGGCGTTTGTGCTCGCTTTGTACGCCGAACTCGAAATCCTGTATTCGATTGCTTTTTCTATGGGTTTCATCGCAGGGAGCGATTCGCTATCCATGCCCTACCAATTCCTGCTCGCCTTTGCAGCCGCCAAACTGGTGACGACCGCTCTGTTTTTGTGGCTCGTTGTTCGAACGATTTCTCGCCCGGAAAACAGGTGCGCGCTATGAAGGTCCAAAACCCGGGACTTTGAGAGGACTGACAGGGGATGAGACAAATCGTGCTGGGCGTAGACGGAATGACACTCGAAGACCTTGCGGCTATTGCTGCAGAAGGGGCTTGGGTCCGCCTGGCAAGCGAGTCGGAACAGCGGATTGTAAAATGCCGGGTCCTTGTCGACAAATGGCTTCGCGAGGGCAGGGTAATCTATGGAGTAACGACCGGATTCGGTGCTCTGAGCGATGTGGCCATTGCTCCGCACGACTTGAGGTCTTTGCAGCGAAATATCCTGCTTAGCCATTCAGCCGGAGTGGGCGACAGTTTGAATGCCGATGCCGTGCGGGCAATGATGGCGCTTCGGATCAAAGACCTTGCAAGGGGGCACTCCGGGATACGGCTGGTAACGGTCCACAGGCTGATCGAACTGCTCAACCGCGGGGTCGTGCCGGTAGTGCCTGAAAAGGGCTCCGTGGGCGCAAGTGGTGATCTGGCGCCGCTGGCGCACATGTCCCTCGTCCTGATTGGCCTGGGCGAGGCCTTCTATGAGGGCGCGAGGATTACGGGGGCCCAAGCCCTGGAGAAGTGCGGCATGGAACCGCTCGAACTCGAAGCCGCCGAGGGGCTCGCCCTGGTCAACGGCACCCAGATGACAACCGCGATCGGCGGGCTTGCGGCATACGACGCCCGAGAGCTTTGCAAGCTGGGCGATATCGCCGCGTCGATGACCCTTGAAGTGCTCCTGGGCTCTAGGGTCGAATTCGACCCGAGAATCCACCATGTGCGCCCGCATCCCGGCCAGGCAGCGGCTGCGGACAACATGCGCCGCATGACGCTAAACAGTGAGATCATATCCTCTCATAAAGACTGCGGGCGGATTCAGGACGCCTACACCCTGAGGTGCTCTCCCCAGGTTCACGGAGCATCCAAAGACGGGGTTGCGTATGCGGTAAGGGCACTTGAAACCGAGATGAATTCTTCGACGAATAATCCTCTTATTTTCGCCGATACCGAAGAGATTCTTCCCGGAGGCAACTTTCACGGACAGCCTGTCGGGCAGGCGCTCGACTTTCTTGCCATAGCCGTAGCGAACCTTGCCAATATATCCGAGAGGCGCATAGAGCGGCTGGTAAATCCTCAACTGAGCGGCCTTCCGGCCTTCCTGGTAAGTGAAGGGGGCCTCAATTCAGGCTTTATGATAGCCCAGTACACGGCCGCTTCTCTCGTATCGGAGAATAAGATCTTCGCTCACCCCGCCAGTGTGGATTCCATTCCAACCTCGGCAAACAAGGAAGACCATGTGTCCATGAGTGCCTCGGCCGCCCGCAAGTGCAGGGAGACGGTAAAGAATGCTCAAAGCGTCATCGCAATCGAACTTTTGTGCGGCGCCCAGGCCCTGGACCTTTTCACAAACCTCAAGCCCGGGGCGGGGACCCTGGCTGCCTACAGGGTCATCCGCGATGCGGTGCCGCACCTGGACAAAGACCGCATCCTCTCCTGCGACATCGATTCGATTGTAAAGCTCATGAAGAGCGGAGCCCTGCTCAAGGCAGTGGAAGCCGAGGTGGGCGAACTGATCTAGGGCGGTGGGACCGCCGGCCGATGTGGGCACCGCCTTCGTCGGCGCCTGGGGTGGTAGGGCAGGGGGCTGCCGCGTCGCGAAGCGCCGAGATCGGATTTATGAGGCTGTTGCGGATCGAGCCCGGGGCGGCGCCTGAAGTCCCTCCTTTAACAACTTGATTAGATGTGAGTTCTAAGTTTTGTGCACTCAAAACTAACAACTAACAACTAACAACTAACAACTCAAAACTCTTCTACTCAGTTCCACTCACTCAGTATGTTCTGATCATACGCTCTATTAACCGGCGCTCTGAAAAAGTCTATGAAATTGCAAGCTATCGCGATTTTCGCTACAACTATCAACTTGCTAGTACCACGTAACACTTAAAGTTGCGGATAAAGATGCCTCAGCTTTATCCGCGCCTTGGCATTCGAGAACTGCCATTGAATCTTTGCTTGCCGGTTGTTTCGGTCGTTTTCCCATGCGGCGAT
>JBKQLC010000045.1:0-26464 GCA_052147195.1 Syntrophobacteraceae bacterium | reverse complement strand
GCCAGTTGCAACATTGCCAGTGTGAGCCAGCCGACTGGTTCGGGCACATTGACATCCTCCTTTACCGGTGATGGGACCTATCAGGCTTCGTCGATTTCGACGAGCATTACAATTACCGCGTCTGTGTCAGTGTCAGTACCAAACGTAGTCGGTGACACGCAGACGGCGGCATCCACCGCCATCACAGGACCGGGACTCGTGGTAGGGACGGTGACAACCGCGTCGTCCTCGACGGTCCCGGCAGGGTCTGTCATATCGCAGAGTCCGACTTCCGGGACCCTTGTTTTGCTGGGTTCTGCGGTAAATATTGTCGTATCGACCGGTCCGGCATCCTCAGGAACTCCTGAGATCTACGGCCAAATTATCGCAAAAGGCAAGGGCCCTTCAGAGACACTCTTTGTGGACCTGCAGCTCACCGATGTTGGCAAAGGAGACGCCGTGAATGTCACAATCAGCCAATTGCAATTGCGTGCGATTTGCGGCAAAGGAACAGTAACCTACAATAGTGCCCTTTCGGGGAAATTGCCCCTGAAAATCGGAAATATCAAGAAAGGAGCTTCGACCACTGTGAGGTTATTCTTCAACGTGCCATACAATGTAACCGGATTTACCATTGCAGAGAGTGGCACAATGCAGGACACCGTCGGTACGAATTATAACTTTTCGATAAGCCAGACGGTAACCCTGTGCCGAGAGTGGGGCAGGCCAGGACATTTCGGCTATTGCGATCATGATGATTGCGGCCACAAATGCGATCACGATGTTTCCTTTTAGTCCTTTATTCCTTAGTTTAAGGAACACGATGTCCGCACGGACGCAAGTCCGTGCGGACGCAATCATCGATGGTTCGAGCTTGGCAACAATCCAGGCAGGTGGTGATCTTATAGGCTCTCAGGGTTCCACGGTGGTGGGGCTGTGCGATCAGCAATCGGGATACTGGTAACTGGTTACCCATTACAGGCTTGAGCGCTGAAGTATTTCAGAACGGAACTCCGGATGTCTCGATTCTTACTTACATGTGCATGAGAACTCGTTTTAAGGTTTTTCGACAATCTCTGCCACTGTACGTAATAAACCCTGGAACTGAGCGTATGCCAGCCCCTTGGAAAGTTGCTTTATCTTGCCAAAGGTGAAAATCCCGATGTGGCCGGACTGCATAACGAAAATGATTTTAATATGTTGACTCCGTTGCTGATCCATCCTCACCTCAATTGTCAGGCTTAAATCCCGCAGATCCGAGCGATCTATTCCGAGTGCAGCCGCATTTGCATGTACTTTCCTGCAGGCAGTGCCGGTAAAGGTCAAATCGACCGCATCCTCTTGACACTGGTTTTAACTTACTATTTCAAGCCAGGCTAAGTTGGCGAATTCATAATCTTTTTCGACCCTAAAGCCTTATCCACTTTTTACGGCTTTTCGACTTTCATATCGAGATTAAGGCCCCTAAGAGTTTAAACGGCCGGCAAAGGATTTGATTGCCGACATGTACTCCGTCATCCCCCTGTAAAAAATGTCATTGTGATTTGCGCCGGGAATCTTTAAGAGCGATTTGTCGGCCGATGGAGACGCACTGTAGAATTGCAGTGCGTCGGAATAGGGAATTATGTGGTCGAACTCGGCATGAATGATTAACACGGGCTTTCGGAATTGTTTTATTTTATCCAGATTTCGAAAACTCTTGCTTTCGACGAAATTCAAATTACGCAGATCGACTCCCAGCAGCCGCAGGAGCGGTTCGGCTAAGGCGAAGCCGCTCTCGATTATCAACCCGTCTATGTCATCTTCATGCATGGAGGCGAGTTCCAGGGCCGAGGCGCTCCCAAGAGACCTGCCCATGACGATGAACGGTCCGGTGCAGCCGTTATCGCTCAGCCATTTCCTTGTGAAATCGTAGATCGTGAGACAGTCACGCACCATCGAACTAACTGTGGGTTCTCCTCCCGAACGGCCATACCCGCGGTAGTCCACGGGCAGAAAATTTATGCCAATGCGGTTGTAAACGGGTCCCAGGTCGTCATAATCGGACACGATTTCGCCGTTTCCATGGAAAAAAAGGATATTGGGCGCCTCCTTGCCCGCAATGTGGAAACGGGCGCCTATGGAGATTTGCTCCCCTACCGGAATGTAGATGTCCTTTGCCAGCGTATTTGTCAACGATGGCGTTTCAGACCTGGGATGAAAAATGAGGTGCGCAATCTCCGGTCTGTCCAGTGCCGAATAATCAATAGGAGGCAGATCGACCATTTTCTTTTTACCCCTTTGCGGAAACCTTCATTTGGCCTTAGCACTTGAAACTCAAAACTAAGAACTAAAAACCAAAAACTCTTCCATTGCTTTCGATAGTTCCGTTACGTGTCCGGAAAGCCGCGCAAGCACAAAATCGCTCTCGGCGGCTTCAACCCGCCCGTCTCTGGCTGCGATCCGGGCAAAAGCCAGCCTCTCATCAGGTGAAAGATCCAGAAACAGGGAAAAAATCTCGCCGGCTTTGGGCAAATCCTCATACTCCAGCGCCTTGGCTTCCCAGGCATCCACAAACCCGCGAATAACTCCGGCAAGACACTCGGGGCCCGCCCAGGCCAACTCGCCGGTACCATCCAGCCTGTCGATTCTCATCCTTATGCCCAGGTTCACAAAAAAATGCAGCGAACCCAACATCTTGTCCCTTGAATCGGATTTTTGCGCAAGCAGCGGCCGGTAGCCTCGAACGGTTATGAGCCTGAGGCTCAGGGGATTTTGGCTCTCGTCCACGACGAAATCACCCGCCGCATGGTGCCAGGGATAGATTTGCGCAAAGGACCGGGTGTCTAGACAGGAAGTAAGGATTCCGCAGGCCTGCCGGTATAGTTCTCTTGTTGTGGATACGCTCAAAAAATGCGCGGTTTCGCCCTCATTCCATACACTTATAGCAGGAGCGCCCGATGTGTCTAGGGACAGGTGGAATTCATGATGGTTTTCGAACCACTCGGCAATAAAGAGCATGAAATATGCTGGCTCGTCTCCCAGCAAGGGCGTTTTTGCCGAAACCAGTGGAAACGGGACCCAGGGCAGCCCGAACTTTGTGTGCAGGCGTGCGAGCAGCTTTGCTTCAACTTGCAGGAAAGCCTGCTGTTCGGGTGAAAAGGCACAATTTACTGCAAAAGAGCGGATATCATCCGCAAAACGTATCCGAAGTCGCGAGACACTGTAGAGAGCGCCGTGTTTTTCGCTGATGAGTTCGATTCCCGATGCCGCATCGAGCCCTGAGGTGGGCCGGACCTGTTTTTTGAGAAGAGTCTTCAAGGCCCTGTAAGAGTTTGCGCTCAAGAAGCCGGCAACCGAGCCCAGGTATTGGCCGTACGTTACTGGCGTGAGGCCGCCTGACCGATGGCCCGATAATCTTTCGTCGGGTAATGTCTGACCGGGTAAAACGACCCCTTCGTATCCGGCGCCCAGCGGGACCAACTTCGATCCCGCGCGGATAAAACATTCTACCGATGGAATTGTGCGGTGCAGATTCTTTTTGTTCATATTCCTCGTATGCCCGAAGGTGACTTCATCGCGCTTTCCCCAATCCTTCCAGCAACTCTACCCACGTGCGAAAATGAGAACATTTTGCTTTCATGGTCTGCAGTCCTATCTTTTCAGCAACCAACACACCTGAATTGGCCTTGTCGTATTCCGGTAGTTCGCGAAGAATCCTCTTGGACGGGGCGCCTTCAGGCGTGTCGTCGATAAGCTCCGGGTTTTGGTTTCCGACCATGTCAACGAGGCGTCGAATCGGTGCATCGTGATCGAGGTATTCCCAATCCAGTTTTCCGGCATCGGCAAGAATCAGTGCCTCGAATTCGTGCAGTTGAATGTACGGGATGAAACGGCGATCATCGATATCTTCTTTCAATGCTTTTTCCAGAGCTTTCACTTTGCGGCATGGATCGTTTTCTCCCCTTGCATCGGTGTACCCTGGAAAATCGCCGGGAAGCGCGTATAGATCGAACATGGTAGTGAACCTGCACTCGGTGCGCCCATCCTCTTTCATCCAGATTTCGATATCGGCTTTCGCTTTTGAATAGCTGACAAGCCCTCCCCGATAATTCTTGTGAGCCTTTTTGTCCCTGCTCGTCAGTACCGATCGGGCGTCGGCGAATACATTGAAAGCCCCAAGATGTGGCGCAAGAATCCTTTTGACGAACGCTTCTTCTGTCTGGCCTTCCGCTGTGACGTGAAGCCGGATGAAGGTCATGGCCGGCCTCCGAGAACGTTCTTTTCCCAGAGATCGGAAAGACTGTATCGTTCCAACCATTCGGAGAGATCTTTCGCAACGAGCCGTTTGAACAAGCTCCGGTCTTTTAGCTCATCTCTTTCAACTATTACGATTTCATCGATATTGAATTCGTCCACGAGCCGCGGCGACTGAGTTGCCAGAATAACCTGGGAGTTTACCGATGCCGTCCGAATCATGCCCGACAAAGAGGATATTGCTGCGGGGTGCAGCCCGAGCTCCGGCTCATCGAGAATTATGACTTTGGGAAGAGTGACGGCAGGCTGCAACAAAAGCGTTGCCAAGGCCATAAAGCGGAGCGACCCGTCCGAGAGCAAATGAGGGCCGAAAAGGTAATCCCTTCGTTTTTCCCGCCAATCCAGGCGGATATAATCTTTGTTCAATGGGGAAGGCCTCAATACGAAATCACCGAACTGGGGCAAAACTAACCGAATATGGCGAACAATGCGCTCGTAATGTTTTTTCCATTCCTCGTTGTTAGCCATCGCGAAAAGGTAGGCAGCCAGGTTGGCGGCATCGTTTCGCAGGTAATCGTTGTCACCTATGTAGCCTTGATTGCGAATTCTCGATGTTCTGGATGTATCGTGAAAATGGTAAACCTGGCATGATCTGAGAAGGTTCAGTATTGACAGGGCGAGCTCCCAGACTGTCAAAACGTCGAGGAGTTTCGCTTCCTTGTGACCGGCACCCAGGGGGATCTTTGTCGGCTGTTGGTCTCCGGCCTTCTCCCACGACACATATTCTTCCGTAAAAATGAGCGTATCGCTGCTGGCATGAGAAAGTGTGAAATTGTAGGTGGCCCTGTCGTATCCGTCTAGCTCGAAACTAAATTCAGCCTGAATCTGGGTTGTCGTAGAAGATCCGTAATAAAGCAGCGAGTCGGCAAATCCCTGCTCCCCTATGAAAGTTTGAAGTCCCCCAGTGGTCAGGTAGTTCAACAGCTTAAAGAAAGAAACAAGGTTACTCTTCCCGGCGCCGTTGGCGCCCAAAAAGACCGTAATATCTCCGAAGTCTATCGACTGCCCATCACTGTCGATAGACTTGAAACCTTCCAGGTTCAGATTCTTCAGCTTCATACGGTTGTTCGGCATGGGCGCATCCTCTGGGCCGGCCTTCTCCCTCCCAAGGGATACCGGCAAAAGCATTGCTTGTCCTGGAAGAGGCTAGGATATATATTCACCAGGTTTACGAGCCGTGAACAGAAGGTCCGTGCTTTCCGATATCAGGTCGTCGCCGCTCGATTTGGCTTTTTCTGTTCACTGCTCACTGTTCACTAGTCACCGAAGGAGCATTGCCTTGGATTCCAAGAGCCGGGTCCTGCTTGACAGGGTCCAGCGTTCATTTCCGATAGTCCCGGACCCCTATCGGGCCCTGTCCGAAGGGATGGAAATCTCCGAGGAAGAAGTACGGGAACGAATCGGAATTTTGAAACAGAGTAAGGCTATCCGGCAGATCAGCGCTATCTTCAATACGGGGGCGCTCGGATACCGGAGCAGCCTCGTGGCGATGGCCGTACCGCAAGAGGCGCTGGAGCACGCCGCCCAAATCATAAACGCATACCCGGGAGTAAGCCACAATTATCTGCGTCCCGGCAACTTCAACATGTGGTTTACTATCGCGGTGCCTCCTGGACAGAGCCTGGAGGCGGTAGTGTCTGAGCTTTCCGCCAAAGCCGCATATGCCGGGGTCGGCCCCGCCGCCTTGCCCGCACTTGTCCTGCCTGCTGTCAAAAAATATAAGCTGGCCGTAGTTCTCGATGTTTTGGAAGAGGGGGACTGGGACCACCTGGAAGAAAAATTCGAGCTGCCGCCTACCGAATCGGACACGAACTTCACGCCCACCCCCGCAAATATACAAATCGTCAAATGCATCCAGGAGGACCTGCCTCTTGTTCAAAGACCATTCGGTGTATGGGCCGATTCCTTGCAAATGCAAGAGTCCGAACTGCTCGCAACCATTTCCGACTGGATGTGCCACGGAACGATTCGGCGGTTCGCCGCCATCTTGAACCATCGCCGAGTGGGATTTAGCGCGAATGGGATGGTCGTATGGAACTGTCCCCTGGATCGAATCGACAGGACCGGAGACATCCTGGCATCATTTCCCGAGGTCAGCCACTGCTACAACAGGCCCGCCTATCCTGAGTGGCCCTATAATCTTTATGCCATGATCCATGGACGCAGCCCCGAGGAATGCGACTCCATTGCGAACAGGCTGGCGTACGCAACCGGGCTCGATAATTTCCGGATTCTTTTCAGTGTGAAGGAATACAAGAAAATAAGGCTGAAACTGTTTTGGTAGGCGGCAGCGGTCCCACCACCCGGAGTGTGAAATGAGTGATAGGGAAGAGTACGAATTCCGAAAAAAAGCTATTTTCGATGGAATGGCCAAGCGCGGCCGGGAGCGAATTCTCAAGATCGGATACGAGAACTGGGACCCGTTCGAGGAGCCCAAGGACCCCAGGGAGAGGATCTTCAGCTCCGAAAGCGTCAAGGCCGGCGCCCTTGTCCATGAATACTACAAAGCGGCCGGGAACAAGCAGGAATCGGTTGCGGTCAACAAAGATTTATTCGATCTGTGCCGAGGCCTTCTCCAGGGTGAAAGCCGGGCAAAAACCATCGTGGATTTTTGCGCATGGCTGAAGAAAAGGACTGGAGGGGGTGAGCTTTAGGGCTGAACCCGAAAGATTCTCAGCTACGACGCACAAGAGAAAGGCAATTGGAGTTTATTGTGTCTGTGCGTTCCGCGAGGTTCTTTTTTGTGGTTGCGTTCGCAATAAAACTTTGCAGCTTTTGCGGATATATTTTTTCTTGACATGTATCGAAGCGATATATATCATGTGAACCTAAAACGGAGACGCTATGGACGTTCAATCGGTTCTGCTCGGGTTTCTCATGCGCTCGAGCATGACGGGCTACGATCTCAGGAAGGCTTTCTCAATGTCGTTCTCGTTTTTCTCAGGGCTGAGCTACGGCTCCATTTACCCGAGCCTCAAGAAGATGGAGTCCAGGGGGTTGATCTCCAAACAAGTCGAGATCCAGGACGGCGCGCCAAACCGTAAAATCTACACTATAACTGAAGCTGGAAAGAAGGTTTTCCTCGACGCCCTGAGATCGCCTTTTGTCCCCGAGCAACCCAGGAGCACTTTCTTGATGAGGCTTTTCTTTTTCGCGCATCTCTGCCCGGAAGAGCGGGAGGCGATTGCGATCGCACAGCTCGATTCCGTCGAACGGCTGCGCAAAGAACTTGAGTCGGCCCGCCCGCAGATTGAAGCCCGCGCGGACCGCTTCCAGTACCTCTGCTTTCAGATGGGTGTTCGTTATTTTGAGAACATGGCCGGCGATATCTCCAGGATGACCGAGGCCCTGAAAGATGAGAACGGTTAAATCGATCTGCCCCTGCAGCAAAGGCCTCCCCATGGCCGAACTGCCCGGCGCCTTACAGGATGGACACCGGCCGGCGCTCAACAACTTTTCACCTCCATACCTTTTAGTAAAGGAGCATGCCATGGAAGAGGAAATCTATAAAAAACTGGCCACGCATCTGGACAACCTTCCAGGCGGCTTTCCACCCACTGAGAGTGGAGTGGAACTTCGTATCCTGAAGAGGCTCTTTACCCCGCAGGAGGCAAAACTTGCCCTTTATCTTACCCTGCTTCCCGAGGAACCACGGGTCGTTGCACGCAGGGCCGGGATGCTTCGGGATGAGACCGCCGAGCGTCTGGAGCAGATGGCGAAAAAGGGGCTTATTTTGAGGGAGGAAAGGGGAACGAGTCCGATGAGATACCTTGCGGCTCAGTATCTTGTTGGGATCTGGGAGTACCACGTCAACGATCTGGACAAAGAGCTGATACGGGATATGAACGAGTACTTGCCGGCCCTTTCCGAACAGGTATGGAAGATCCCTCAAATGCGTACCATTCCAGTAGGTCGCAGTGTGACTCCGGAACTTAAGGTGCTGCCGTACGAGATGGCCGAGGAACTGGTCCGGGCCCAGAAGAAATTTTCAGTTGGCCCCTGCATATGCCGCCGCGAGCACAACATGATGGGGAAAGGGTGTGACAAACCGGAGGAGAGTTGTTTAGGATTCGGCATGGCGGTGGATTATCGGAAACGCAGTGGCGTGGGCCGGGAGATTAACCTCCAGGAGACGCTGGATATTCTCAAATGGGCCGATAAGGCCGGCCTCGTCCTTCAGCCCGCCAACGCCAAAGATGCTCTGTGGATTTGTCTCTGTTGCGGCTGCTGTTGTCAAGTCCTGAAATCTTTCAAGCGTCAGGCCAAGCCGGCTTCAATGGCGTCCAGCCCTTTCTTTGCAGCCTACAATTCTGAAAACTGTAAAGCTTGCGGCGTCTGCGTGGATCGCTGCCAGATGGAGGCTCTGAAGCTCGAAGCCGATGAAGTGGGGTTGGATGTCGATCGCTGTATCGGCTGCGGACTCTGCGTTTCCACCTGCCCTGCCCATTCGCTTACTTTGGTTCGAAAACCTCAATCCGAACAACAAGAAGTGCCCAAAGATATTATCGATGCCTCAATTAAGCTGGGAAAAGCCCGTGGGAAAATCACCACACCGGGATTGATAAAAATGGTGGTCAAATCCAAGGTGGATAGGATTCTTACATTAGGAGACCGCCATGAAAGTGATCGCTCTTAACTCCAGCCCCATAATGCTGAGGGGATTCAATCCAGAGCGTGCCGCACAGACCAGGGCCGTCATCCAGTTCACCTTATCCGGCGAAGTCGCGGGGAGCTGTCATTTCAGGATCGAAAACGCAAAGGTCGAGGCCAAAGAGGGGGCGCCGGAAAAGGCTGATTTGATTGTCGAGTCGCCCTTTGAGGTCTGGATGGATGTTACAACCGGTAAATCCGACGGGAAATGGTTGTTTATGAAGCGAAAGTATAAGGCTACAGGAGACATGTCCTTGCTTCTGCGCATGAAAAAGCTGCTCGGCAGGGTTGACTGACGCAGAACGCAAATCGAGATCGCCCGCATGAGCTTCGCCTGATCTTTGACCTGCCCGGCAATGAAGATGCCCAAATGACCTGGCCGGCAGGAAAACAAGCGCCGGCGCGCTGACACTCAGGGCACGAGCAGGCGTTATGGAATGAACCTTAAATCCGGTATCAGTTTTTTTGCCCGTGGAGACCCAAGGCCTGTAATAAGGTCATAGCCCGGCGTCGCCGCAAAATCCCCATTAAATCCCGCTGTGATGTCGCGGTAACAATTCCCGTAACTGGATACGGCCAGGTCGTATAGTTCCTGGTGCCCGTCCGTTAAAGGCGGCTGGTGTTTGACGGCGCGCGCCTGATTGACAAGGGCCACTATCGCCGCCCAACTGGGCGCCGCTACACTGGTGCCGCCCACAATTAACCAGCCTTGGTTATAAACCCACACACCGGTATTGGGGTCGGCGGCAAAAGCCACATCCGGGATGCAGCGGTAACCGCCTCCGATGCCTCCGATGCCTAACATGGCTTGGTAATAGGGAATGAGTTCGTATTGGCTGACGCCGCCGCCGGACCCCTCCCATGCCGATTCAGGAAACTTGAGCGTTCCTGCCCTTGGCCTGAGGTAAAGGGTCGTACCCCCCGCAGCCACCACATTCGGGGACGCGGCAGGGTACTGGGCCCCGGACCCCGAGTCCCCGCTCGCCGCAACGAATACCGTTCCGGGATGCTGGAAAACGCTGTCGTAGGTGGTTTCATTGGAAAGCTCATCGCCGCTCCAGCTCATGCTGACGACCTGGGCATTCTGCCCCGCATACTGGACAGCAGCAAACAAATCGGGAAGGCTGGGGGATTGAGCTACTACAAGCAAAATTACTGCGCCGGGGGCGAGCGCATGCGCCAATTCAGTATCGAGGCTCGTTTCCAGTGCCCAGCCGGCGTCATACCCCTGGCCGCCCATATAGTGAACTTGCAAATTTGCCTGCGGCAACCTGTATGTCCGGCAGAAGGTCGACAGGTCCTCGTATATAGTCGGACTTCCATAAGCATCGACAATGGCGATCGTCTGTCCGGCGCCGGTGCCGCGTATCCCATAGGCAGCTTTAATCTGGGAAGGGTTGTAACCGTAACCGGTTATTAAATTCGGCTGGATATTCTTAGCAGAACCATGGCCTTTGATGTGCAGCGACGGGGTTGCCGCCCATCCCCCGGGGGCGCTCGGCAGATCTCCCGCACACAAGCCCGATGCGCTCACCAGGAACAGACTGCTGACCATAGCAATCAGTGCTGTCAACCTCATCGTTATCTCCTTCGTTCCAAAGTATTGAACCGCTCTCGACGCCCAGGCGCCGGACCGGCTTTATTTGTTGATTACTGCCAAGTTCGGGACGAGACCGCCGGCTATTGGAGAGCCAAGGCCGGTAACAAAGTCGTAGCCTCCCGTCGCGGCATAATTTCCGTTATATCCCCAGGTAATGTCCCGATATAAGCCGTAGGGATTATACCGTTTCCTGGTTCCGGCCAGGGCATAGAGTGCATTGTGGCCGTCAGTCAAAGGTGCGAGATTGGCGGCGGGACGGCCCTGATCGGCAAGGGCTATGATTGCCGCCCAGCATGCCGCCGACAGGCTGGTGCCTCCGGCTATCCACAAGTTCCCGGAAGAAGGATCGTAATTGCTGTCATATATCAGGACGCCTGTATATGGGTCGCCAACAAAAGCCACATCAGGGATGCTGCGTCTGGCGGAGCCCGGAATGCCAAACGAGGTCTGGTAACGGGGCTTGGCCTCAAATTGACTGGGGCCGCCCCCGGAGTCTTCCCAGGCAACCTCAGGCCACTTGAGCGTTCCGGTCCCATTGTTAAGATATAGGCTCGTGCCGCCCACAGCCACTACGTGCGGGGAGGTGGCAGGGTACTCGGTCCCGGACCCCGAATCCCCGGTCGCGGCAATGAATACCGTTCCGGGGCTTTCCAATGTGTAATCATAATACCTTTCAAAGGAAAACTCAGGGCCGCCCCAGCTCAGGCTGACGACCTGGGCATGCAGCGAATGCCCCGCATAATAGACGGCGGTGAAAAGATCCGAGAAGTAGTCGCTTGACGCGACCACAAGATCGATCGTTGCATCGGGCGCCAGCGCGTGCACCCATTGGACATCTACGCTCGTTTCGAGGCCCCAGCCGACGGCATTATCGCCTTGACAATCATTAAACTGCCCGCTAACGGGGATAATATTCAAAGTTGCGGGCGGCAAACCGAAGGCTGAATTAAACGCCGCCAGATCGGCGGCAATAGTGGAACTCCCGCACGCATCGACAATGGCGACCGTCTGTCCAGCGCCGGTGCCGCTTATCCCATAAGCAGCTATTATCTGGGAAGGCGTATACCCATCCCCCCCGTTTATAAATTCCGGTCGAACACCTCCGGCAGCGGGAGCTGCTTTATGGACTCGGTAATGGGGGGTTGCCCTCCACCCTTCGGGCCCGCCGGTCACCCGCTGTTCTTCAGGGACCGTCACCCCTTGCTCACGAACGGTTACATCCGCCCGCGCGCCGGATGCGCTCATCGACAGCAAACAGGCGGCCATGACAATCAGGGCGCTTCTCCACATAGTTTTCATCCTCATGTCAGGTTACAGGACCGTCATGCCAAAAGACCAAATCGCGGCCCGTCCAAAAGAAAGTCCCTTGTATCACCTGACCGGCGATATATAAATAGGTTAACTGATAAATGCTGCTTTCGTTAAAAGATCTTCGTCCAAACGCAAGAATGAAGCCGTGAACGGTGAGCGATGTATGAAAAACTTCTAATCTTCCTGTGAGGCAGCCTGCCCGTGTTCGCACGGGCGTACAAATTCCAATTCCTCAGCCAACGCCGGCCTCACCAGCACCACCCTGAGACTGTAATTAAGGTTTTTCCCCGCCAGAGGATGGTTGTAGTCCACCGTAATGGTCGAATCCGTTTTTTCACAGACAAGATAGCTGTACTGCGCCCCGGTCGACGCGTTTTTTGCTGTCGCCCACCTGCCTGGCTCCAGATCGCGGCCGGCTGGGAATTCTGAAAGGGACATGGTCCGCACCATGTCCTCGTCGCGCTCGCCGAAGGCCTCGCGGGCAGGGATTTTAAGCTCTGCCTGCACCCCCTGCTCGAGGCCGATCAGCCCATTTTCCAGGGCTGGAAGAATTTGGCCGTACCCTACGATGAAATTCATAGACGCGGGGACGTTTTCGCCTTTGACAAACCAACCGTCATCCAGGCGCAGACTGTATTCTATGACAACAAAGCTATCTTTTGCTATTTGCATCGTTTCCTCAAAAATTGGGCTAATGATGTTGGGGCAATAACAGGTCGAAGATTTTTTAGAAAGGTTTATGTGGCTTCGTAGCCCAGTTCTTTGGCTCTTTTGGCATGTTCATCGGCCTGCCGGTCTTTGCCCAGTGCTCGAAGAGCGGTAGCAAGGTTGAAATGCGCGGCTGCAAACGAGCCGTCCGCCTCGATCATTTTCATCGAAAGCTCGGCTGAGGCTTCCGCCTGGCCGGCCTGCAGATAAGCGGTGGCAAGCAGCTGGTAGGCCTGTGGAGAGCCGGGTATGAGTTCGAGCGCTTTTTGGCCGTGGAGGATTGCCTTTTCCGGCTGCCCGCCTCGTAGATAGCTAAAGGCGAGGTTGCTGTGAGCGGGACCAAGATCAGGGTCAAGTTCCAAGGCCTTGAGGTTTGCCTCTATGCTTTTTGCGGGGTCGGACTCGGCAGTCATATAGAGGCCTCCCAGGTTCACATAGGCCTGGGCCAGATTCGGATTGCATTCGAGGGACTGCTTGAATTCCGAAATGGCTTCATCGATCAGACCCTTATGGGTGTAGGCCAGTCCGAGATTGTAGTGCAGGGTTTCCGAGGATGGTTCGAAGAAAAGCCTCTCTTTTAAGAATTTGATGTAAAGGTTGAGTTTGGCGTCTGTTTCCTTGCTGGCATTTGTCATTGTATTTTTTCTTTCTTTGGAGTATACAAGTTAGGTTCGAGTAAAGAGAGGCGGAAAATCTCCGGTCCCCTTGGGGCTTTCCGCTGATGAGTGCAATCCCGATACCTGTTGTCCACGCACCGCGAGCCGTGGTAATCGACACATTCTAACTCACTGCTTCCTCGTTGAAAAGCTCATGCTCAAGCACTCGGACTCGCACCATTGACTTTTTCGCCAGCAAACCGGATTCTTTTGAAGAAATCGTTTTCCTTTATTGACAAGTGGCTACCGGAGAGTTAAGCGTGAAGTTTCAGGCGCATTTTCCGCCCGGGGCAATTTCGACCTTAACCGAGGATGAGAGCTTTATCCCGTTTTGTTCAAACAAAGGCGACCAACAGGAGAGCAAGCGAATGAGCGAAGATGAAAAGCAAAGAATTATCGATTGGGTAAAACAGCAGAAGAAAACCAAACTCTATTTCAACGACCTTTGCAAAGCCGTCCCCGAAATCAAGATGATGGCAGCCAAGAAGATCATAAACGAGCTGGTGAGCGAAGGAAAGCTCAAGTATTGGTCGAGCGGCAGCACGACCATGTACATGCTCCCCAGCGAAGGCGATGTAGCGAAAGAAGAAAAGGGAATGAATTAGGACCCTGCCTTCCCCCGGCCCGCCGATGAGTCTTCCAAACGTGAATTTGAAATGAAGACCGAAACTTGAGGCATTTTTCTTGAGCACAAATATGTTCTGTGAGAGGGAGGTGAAAAGAAGGTAACGGATCGAATTCCGTGTCAAAATGTGTACGAGTGAAAAGTCAAAGAGACACACTAACGGAGGTAAACGAATGGCACTGAAACACGCAACCCCTATGCTTGACGAGCTCGATAAGGGCCCCTGGCCGAGCTTCGTAACTGACGTAAAGAGAATGGCGGCCAAAGGCAACCGCATGTGCGAGGACTGGCTTGGCCTGATGGAGCTGTCTTTCAAGGACAAGGAAGGCCACTGGAAACACGGCGGTATAGTTGGCGTCCTCGGATACGGCGGGGGCGTTATCGGCCGCTACTGCGACCGGCCCGACCTTTTCCCCAATGTTGCGCACTTTCACACAGTGCGCGTAAACCAGCCTGCGAGCAAGTACTACAACACGGAAGTCCTGCGCAAGATTTGCAAATTGTGGGATGCGCGCGGCAGTGGGCTGACCAACATGCACGGTTCAACGGGTGACATAGTTTTGCTCGGCACCACGACCGACCAGCTCGAGCCTCTTTTCTACGAGCTGACCCATGAGCTCGAAATGGACCTCGGCGGCTCGGGCTCTAATATGAGAACCCCGGAAAGCTGCCTGGGTATGTCCCGCTGCGAGTGGTCCTGCATCAACACCCAGGACATTATTTACGACATTACGCAGGAATTCCAGGACGCTCTCCATCGGCCGATGTTCCCCTACAAGTTCAAATTCAAGGCGTCCGGCTGCCCGATGGACTGCGTTGCGGCCATCGCACGTTCTGACTGCTCCATTATCGGGACCTGGCGCGACGACGTCCGCATAGATCAGGCTGCCGTCAAAGCCTATGTGGGCGGCGAGCTTGCTCCCCACGCCGGAGGCGGCGGCAAACGCAAGGATTTCGACATCAAGGCCGAAGTAGTCGATCTTTGCCCTTCCGGGTGCATGGAATATGACGGCAAAGCGCTCAAGATTTACAATGAGGACTGCGTTCGCTGCATGCACTGTATTCGCGTAATGCCCCGCGCTCTGCGGCCTGGCCTTGACTTGGGCGCAACCATTCTGCTTGGCGCCAAGGCCCCGATTCTTGACGGTGCGCAGATGTCGAGCGTTGTTATTCCGTTTATGAAGATGGAGTCTCCCTACACCGAGTTCAAGGGATTCGTCGAAAAACTGTGGGATTGGTGGATGGAAGAAGGCAAGAACCGCGAACGCCTTGGCGAGACGATTCAGCGCCTCAGTATGCGCGAACTTCTCAAGGCAGTCGAGCTGGAACCCGATCCGCGAATGGTAAATACCCCGCGGTTCAACCCCTACATTTTCTACGATCCGGCGACTGTTCCCGGTGGCTGGGAGCATGATGGCGCTGCGTTCCGTCAACGGCATCAAGCTTAGGAGGTGCAAAAGATGGCTTTTGATCCGAACAATCTCATGAAAGACCGTATTACCGACATTGGTCCCCCAAGATATGACAAGTTCTTCCCGCCCGTTATCAAAGAGAATTTCGGTAAATGGAAATACCACGAAATTCTTGAGCCGGGCGTCCTGGTGCACGTGTCTGAATCCGGAGCCGAAGTCTACTCGGTTCGCATTGGTTCGGCGCGTCTGGTCAGCACCGATTATATCCTCGAGCTGTGCGATCTGGCCGATAAGTTCTGCGGCGGATACCTGCGCTGGACAACCAGAAACAACGTCGAGTTCCTGGTGAGCGACAAGACACAGCTCCAGCCGCTTCTGGCAGCACTACGCGCCCGCGGCAACTGGTTCCCCGTAGGCGGGACCGGAAGCAGCATCACCAATATCGTCCACACCCAGGGTTGGGCACACTGCCACACCCCGGCCATCGATGCCTCCGGTGTCGTTAAGTCTGTCATGGACGAGTTGTTCGAGTATTTCGGCAGCCACAAGCTGCCCGCGCAGATTCGCATCGCCCTGGCGTGCTGTCTTAACATGTGCGGCGCCGTTCACTGCTCGGATATTGCAATTCTGGGCGTTCACAGGAAGCCGCCCTTCGTCGAGAATGATCGCGTCCAGAACGTGTGTGAAATTCCTCTGGTAGTTGCCGCATGCCCGACGGCTGCAATCAAGCCCAAAAAGGTAGGCGAGTTGAAAAGTATCGAGATCAACAACAACCGCTGTATGTTCTGCGGTAACTGCTACACCATGTGTCCCGCTCTGCCCCTGGCAGACGGCGAGGGCGACGGAATTGCCATTTGGGTAGGCGGCAAGGTCTCCAACGTGAAATCGCCGCCGATGTTCTCCAAGCTGGCTGTGCCCTTCATTCCCAACGAACCGCCCAGATGGCCCACCACGGTTCAGACGGTCAAGACGATCGTCGAGGCTTACGCCGGGGGTGCCCGCCGCTACGAGCGGATTGGCGAATGGATCAAAAGGATCGGCTGGGAGCGTTTCTTTGCGCAGACAGGTCTTGAGTTCGGCCATGAGCACATTGACGATTACCGTCTTGCCATGACCACCTGGAGAACGACTACTCAGTTCAAGTTCTAGAAAATTATAGGCCATATAGGTCCAATTG
The DNA here is from genome assembly GCA_052147195.1 of Syntrophobacteraceae bacterium. GTDB lineage: Bacteria > Desulfobacterota > Syntrophobacteria > Syntrophobacterales > Syntrophobacteraceae > SbD1. Next base: position 10,050 of record JBKQLC010000045.1, on the reverse strand, counting down.
CACCTATATGGCCTATTACCTATTTTTGGTTGGATGTGGTATGGAATTTAACAGAGCCCGCCTGATTGTGGCGGCCATGCGCGGGGGTGCAGGAAAAACGGTTGTCTCAGTGGGACTCTGCGCCGCATGGAAGCGCCACCTTGGGCTGCGTATCGTCACCTTCAAAAAGGGACCCGATTATATTGACGCGGGCTGGTTAAGCGCGGCTTCGGGCGGCCCTTGCTACAATCTGGACCCGTTTCTCATGAGCCCGGAGCAGATCGTACACTCATTTGTGATGCGCTCGGCAAAGGGAGACGGAAGCCTGATCGAAGGAAACCGGGGACTATACGACGGCGTTGACGCAAACGGCAGTTATTCGACCGCCGAGCTTGCCAAACTTCTCAGGTGCCCGGTTGTCCTCGTTCTGGACGCAACAAAGGTGACGCGAACGGCCGCCGCCATGGTGCTGGGGTGCCAGAGGCTCGATGCCGAGGTAAACATCGCCGGTGTCATTTTGAACCAGGTGGCCGGAAAGCGTCATGAGCTGGTACTCAGGGAATCCATCGAACAGTGGTGCGGGATTCCGGTCCTGGGTGTGGTCCCAAGGCAAACCCGCAACTTTTTCCCCGAGCGCCATCTCGGACTGGTTCCGCCAGAGGAAGCCGAAGACATTTCAGGTTCCCTTTCGATTGCGGCAGCTAAAATGAGTGAATACCTCGATCTCGATAGGCTCTGGGAATTGGCGGCTTCCGCCCCCGCATTGGCTTGCCCGTTGCCGGTTGCGGCCCCCGAGATGAGTAGTGGTACAGTTAAAATCGGTATAATCCGGGATTCCGCGTTTCAGTTTTACTACCCGGAGAACTTTGAAGCTCTCGAAGACAGAGGCGCATCTGTTGTCTGGATTTCCAGCCTGGAAAACGCACCTTTGCCCGAAGTCGATGCGCTCTACATTGGCGGTGGATTTCCGGAGACCCATCTCGAAAAGCTTGCCGCTAACGAGGTATTCCGAGACTCTGTCAAATCTGCCGTGGAGGCCGGATTGCCTGTCTATGCGGAATGCGGGGGCCTGATGTTTTTGTGCCGTGGAATTACTCATGGGGCAAAGTTCCATCCGATGGTGGGTGTATTTCCCTTCGAGATAATTCTTGGGACCAAACCGCAGGGTCACGGCTATACGGTTATGGAGTGCGTCAACGACAATCCCTTTTTCCCGAAAGGTACGACTATTCGGGGACATGAATTCCATTATTCGAGAATTGCCGACCGGCTCGACCCCGGCTCCTACCCCTTTGTCTTCAGGTTGAAGAAGGGACACGGGATTGTGCCTGGCTGGGACGGCATTTGTTATAAGAACGTCCTTGCGGGCTACTCGCATCTGCATGCGGCCGGAAACGGCAACTGGGCCGATGCGATGATAGCCGCCGCGGGATCATATAGAAGCCTTAAAACATCTTTTTCTACAGATTCCGGGTCGGACCGGGTTCGGCCGGAATCTCCGAACTTTCCCACGCTCTATTGAAGGAGAAATTTAAATGTCCCAAATTGAATTCAAAGGAAAAACTTTTGAGGTAGACGAGGACGGCTTCATTGCCAGCTTCGACACGTGGTCCACGGAGTGGGTTGAATACGTCAAGACTTCCGAGGGTATCACCGACCTCACCGATGAGCATTGGCAGGTTATTCACGTGCTCCAGGATTACTACCGAAAGCACGGGATCGCTCCGATGGTCCGCATCCTTACCAAGGTTACCGGATACAAGCTCAAGTACATCTATGAGCTTTTTCCCTCGGGACCGGGTAAAGGCGCATGCAAAATGGCCGGGTTGCCCAAACCGACCGGTTGCGTTTAGACTCGGGATCAATACGGCGAAATCGGTTTAAGTAGGTGAATGGGTAAAATCGGTCACCGATTCTATCCATTCGCCTGCTCACAGGGGCGAGGCTCTGCCTCGCTCCTGCCACGCCAACCAATACACCTGCGCTTTTACCAACTCACCTGCTTGAGTTCATTCTTTTTTTCTTTGCACACTGACAAAAGCGGTGTAAAAGGATTGCGGACATGTTTTGTGTTTTATTTCACGCAAGGCTGTTCGTTGCTGGGCATCAGCCCTGAGCCCCTACCCTGATAAGGCGTGTTTTTTGCTCGACCAAGCCTGAATTTATTTTGTGATTTCCGTCTTGACTTTAACTTTGTATGAGGGTACGAAACAGTGCTGCAAGCACTGGAAGCAATGGAATTAAGAATAATTCCTGATGCAATTGTGCTCTACTTCTCAAAACTCAACTGGAGGTAAAAATGGGCTTTAAAGTAACAGTTGACAAGGACAAGTGCACCGGCGACGCTGAATGCGTAGATGTATGCCCCGTCGATGTATACGAACTGGTCGATGGCAAGGCCGAACCCGTAAACGAGGATGAGTGCCTGGGCTGCGAAAGCTGTGTGGAAGTGTGTGAACAGGGCGCGATCACCGTCGAGGAAGTATAGTCAGGCTGGTTTCCACCTGGCAAAGAATTTGGTCCCATCCTGAAAATAAGCCGCTTGACTCCTTTAGAGCAAGCGGCTTTTGTTGTTGTGCGGCTCTGTTAAATTGGCCCCTGTCGCCGAACGCGTTATCCGGCAGTGTCATCGCGGCTGGTGTAAAGGTATTTAAAAAGGCCCGCGCCGCGCGGCGTGGGCCTATCTCATGTCAGTAACCGGCAAGGGACTATTTCTCTTCCTTCTCGCCCGGATGGCACCCGTTGCAGGTAGTCGGGGCCTTGGAATCCGGCTTTTCAGACTTCAGCTTCTTGTGGCAGGGCGTACAATTGGAGTGAAATGCGAACTTGAGGTTGAGTTTCTTTTGATCCGGGGGAAGTTTTATTTCGCCCTGGACAGTGGCTTCGGTGTGGCATTTGTCGCACTTCTGGACCGCGTCGCCTTCTTTCCATGTATTCTTGCCATCTTTATAGACATGATGGCACTGGTTGCAGGCAACCTTGTACTCCTCCGCGTGCTTCTTGTGGCTGAACTTCACGGCTGCCTTGGTCGGAGTGGGCCAAAGCTCGGATTTAATGGTTATCTCATCAGGCGCCTTCTGCTGGGCCAGTGCCAGCAGCGCAGCCGAAAACATGAATACAGCCGCAATGGCCAAACACGAGACTAACTTTCCTTTTTTCATTCCGGGCTATCCTCCTTTTGTTTTTGCCTTGCCAACCAGTTTCCGGCCGGAAAATATTCTTCAAGTTTTGCGCTTTGGCGGAAACTGCCCGTGCCCTTTGCGCCATTTCCGGATGGCCACTAGCTAAACCCACGAAAACAGCCTACCAATATACTGAAAGAAAAACGGTTTATCAAGCAAGCGGTATTCTAGTGAAATTTTTCCCTTTCCGCAAGGAAATTTGTCTCAGAATCCAAAATGTACAGGTGACCACTTCCATTTTCTTCTGATTGCGGAACATGGCAGAATGATTAAAGTCAATATCCGGGGCGGTTTAACCGCCCGAGGAGAACGAAGGAGAGTCATGCAATTTCAGAAGCTCTACTTTAAGAACCCGAATGGGAAAAGGCTCGCCGCACGTCTGGACCTGCCGCTCGATGAGAAACCAACCGCTTTTGCCATCTTTGCCCATTGCTTCACCTGCACCAAGAACCTGAATGCAGTCGTAAATATCGACCGGGCGCTCTCCATGAATGGGATAGCGGTCCTCAGGTTTGATTTTACCGGCCTTGGTGAAAGCGAGGGGGATTTTTCCGAGACTAATTTCTCCACCAACGTGGCAGACCTCATCGCAGCGTCCGACTTTTTAAAAGAAGCCTACGAGGCGCCCAGGCTCCTCATAGGTCATTCGCTTGGCGGGGCGGCGGTGATTCAGGCGGCTGAAAAAATCCCTTCGGCCGAGGCGGTTTCAACCATTGCCGCACCCGCACAGATCCATGGCCTGTTCTCATTCATTGATGGCCCCCGGCTTGAAAAGCTCGAAAAAGACGGCGAGACTGCAATCAATATTTCCGGCAGAGATTTCAAAATAAAGAAGCAGTTTATCGAGGACTTGAGGCAAAACCGCATGGAGGAGGCCATACGCAATCTGAGAAGACCTATTCTGATCTTCCATTCTCCGCTGGACCAGGTCGTATCAATCGATAACGCCGCAAAGATCTTTACGGCGGCCAGGCATCCGAAGAGTTTCATTTCACTGGACAAAGCCGACCATTTGCTCTCCAACCGGGAAGACAGCCTCTACGTGGGCTCGGTGCTCGGGGCCTGGGTCTCGAAATATCTCAAGATTTCAGAGAAAAAATACCCTCAGCTCGACTTGTCCGATAACCGGGTAGTAGCCCGCACGGGCAAGACCGGCTTTCGGACCGAAATCATAGCCAACGGGCACAGCCTGGTAGCCGATGAACCTGTCTCCGTGGGAGGGGCCAATTCGGGGCCAACGCCCTACGACCTGCTGGTATCGGCCCTTGGCGCTTGTACGGGGATGACCCTCAGGATGTACGCGGACCATAAGACATTGCCGCTGGACGCCGTTATCGTGAGACTCAGGCATCAGAAAATCCATGCAGAAGACTGTCAGGATTGCGAAGATCCCAAGAGCAAAATAGATTTCATAGAAAGAGAAATCGAGCTGCAGGGGGACCTTGACCAGCCTGCTAAGCAGAAAATGCTCGAGATCGCCAACCGGTGTCCGGTTCACAGGACTCTGGAATCAAGGAGCCGGATCGCCTCGAAACTTAAACAGTAGGACGATTATCCATACAGGCTGAAACTGAAATAAATTAAAAAATCGTTGCGCCGGTGCCACTTTGACTGGTAAATGGACCTTTCCCGATGGCCCGGGCGAATTTATAAAGATTGTAAGGGGGACAAATCTTATGAAATTACCACTCGAAATCAGCGCTCGTGACGTGCGCATCAACGACGAAACCGAAGATCTCATCCGTGACAAAGCCTCAAAACTCGACAGGTTCTATGACCGGATCATAGGGTGCCGGGTGAAAGTGGACATGCCTCACCGCAGCCAGCGCAGCGGAATGACGTATAACGTGAGGATCGATATAACCGTACCGGGCGGTGAGTTGATCATCAAACGGGAACCGGACGAAGACCTCCATGCTGCGATAATAAATTCCTTCGACGCCGCCCAACGGCGCGTTAAAGAATACGCGGAAAAGCAAAGGGGTGAGGTGAAAACCCACTTTGAGAAGCCGATGGCAAGGGTGGCGAGGATATTCCCGGAAGAAGGCTATGGGTTCCTGGTAACGCCCGAAGGCCGGGAGGTCTACTTTCATGAAAACGCGGTCCTGGATGGGAAATTTGCGGTACTGACGGTAGGCGTGGAGGTAACATTTATTGAAAAAACCGGAGACAAGGGAGCGCAGGCAAGCTCTGTCTCCATGGCTTGACGGCCGCCGTATCTGATCCGGATAGTGTCTGCTGGAGGCGGGGATCGACCCGCCTCTCTGGTTTTGCCGTTGAGTGATTAACGCATTGGGGCTGCCGGAGACTGACAATCCCCCCTCCCTGACGGGGGGATTTTGACGATGCTCTTTCATAAAGGGCGGAAAGCAAGGATTCTAAAGACGCCCTCAATTTCTGAATCCCTCAATCGCTGAATTTGAGTGTGAGGGTTACTGTGTTCAGGAATACTGAGCCAATCGGAGAAAAAAATGTTTCTGGGCATTGTCTACATAATCATAATTCTGCTCCTCATTGTGACCAACGGCCTTTTGGCCATGTCCGAGCTCGCCGTAATCTCGTCGAATAAAACACGGCTGGAGAGGCGGGCCGAGGAGGGGAATTCGAATGCCCGCGTGGCCCTTGAACTGGCCCGCAATCCGCATCGCTTCCTGGCAACCGTGCAGATCGGGATCACGCTTATAGGCGTTCTAAGCGGGGCTTTCGGCGGTGCGAGCCTTGCCGGCCGCCTGGCTCAACCGCTTTCCTCCCTCCCGTACATCGGACGCTATAGCGGATCTATTGCCATGGCGATCGTTGTCGGGGTAATAACCTACTTGTCGCTTCTGGCCGAATTGATTCCCAAAAGGATCGCGGTATTCGCCCCCGAGGGTATAGCGGCCAAAATTGCAAAACCGATGGCAAGACTTTTGAAAATAACGTCACCTGTTATCCACGTGCTGAGCATTTCGACGGATTCCGTGCTCCGCCTGTTCAGGTTCGGGCCTTCCAAGGAGGCGCCGGTAACCGAAGAGGAAATCCGCATGCTGATCGGGCAGGCAACGGTTGCCGGTATATTTGAAGAAGCCGAGCAGGATATGGTCGAGCGAATATTCCGGCTGGGAGACCGCCGTGTGGGGGTCATGATGACCCCGCGTAACAAAGTCGTGTGGCTGGACGTAAACGACCCGCCGGAGAAGACAAGGCGAAAAATCACCAAAAGACCTTACTCGAGGTTTCCCGTCGGCCAGAAGCCGGGAAACATTCAGGGTGTCATCCATGTTCGTGACATAGCCACCAGTTGTATAAGCGGAAAGCCTCTTGACCTCAAGGCCTTGATGCACAAGCCGCTCTACGTCCACGAGGGCGCCCACGCGCTCAAAATCCTGGAGCGCTTCAGGGAATCGGGTCAGCAATTGGCCCTTGTTGTCGATGAATATGGGACTATCGAAGGAATTATAACCCTGACGGATATTCTGGAGGCCATAGTGGGTGACATTCCTTCGGCAGAGGAAGCCAAAGAGCCACCGATTATCCGGCGGGCGGAGGGCGAGTGGCTGGTGGAAGGAACGCTGCCAGTTGACGAGCTGAAGTACTTTTTCCACATCCGCAAACTGCCCGGTGAGCGGGCCGGGCGCTTTCAGACCCTGGGCGGTTTTACCATGGCTCAACTCAAACGCGTCCCGGCTGTATCCGACCGTTTCGAGTGCTGCGGCTACAGCTTCGAAGTAGTTGACATGGAGGGGCGCAGGGTCCAAAAGATCTTGATGACAAAACTGGAAACAAGCGAAGCCGAGTCGGAAAAAGAGCAGGTAAATGAGTGAACCGCTGATGGACCGAGAACCACGGATTTACAAAAATGCAGAATCGTTCTAAATTCTCAATTGGAAGGGGACCCGGATCGATGCTCCAGCTCTACAACACGATGAGTCGCCAAAAAGAACCTTTTCGGCCAAAAGACGGCCCTGTAGTTAAGATGTTTAGTTGCGGTCCGTCCATCTACGCCCCGCCTCATATCGGAAATTACCGCACTTTTATCTGGCAGGATCTTCTTCAGAGATATCTGGCTTACCTGGGATATGAGGTCAAGCGCGCCATAAATTTAACGGATATAGAAGACAAGGCCATTGAGGAAGCTCAAGAGCGCGGCGTGCCGGTCGGCGAACTTACCGGCGATATAGCCCTGCGCTTTATCGAGGAAGCGCGGAAGCTCAGGATCGAATTGCCCGCCAAAATCCCGCGGTCGTCCACAAGCGTGGATCAGGCTGTCCACCTGATCAGCAAGCTGCTCGAAAAGGGTTGCGCCTACCGTTACAAAGCCGACATCTTCTTTGATCCTCTCAAGTTCAAGGGATTCGGCAAACTGTTTCGGCTGGACATGAGCAAATGGCCCGAAACCAGGAGACGGTTTAAACAGGACACCTACCCCGGACGCAGATGGAACCTTGGCGATTTCATCCTCTGGCACGGGTGCAAGAACCGGGATAAGGTTTGCTGGGACACGGAAATAGGCAAGGGGAGGCCTTCATGGAACATCCAGGACCCGGCTATGATATCCCAATCCATGGGCTATTCCCTGGACATTTTCTGTGGAGGCATAGACAATCTCTACAGACATCACGATTATAATATTGCCGTCATGGAATCGGTCTCAGGTAAAGAATTGTCGCGCTACTGGCTGCACGGCCAACATGTTCTGGTCGGCGGAAAGAAAATGTCGAAGAGCCTCATCAATATAGTTTACCCTGAAGATCTCATCGGTCAGGGTTTTTCATGGGAGCAAATCCGTTTTTATCTGATGTCGAGGCATTACCGTAAAAGGATCGACATGAACATGGATCAAGCCCACAAAGCACGCTCAAGGCTGGAGGCCCTGAGAGAAATGGCGGCGGATCTGCTGCGGGGAACCGGGGTTGAAAAGACCATAAATGACCAGGCCGCAAGCGAGCTGACCGTGCAGATGAAAGTCGCATTCGAGACGGCGATGAACAACGACCTAGATTCGCCGTCTGCAGTCAACGCGGTGTTCGGGGCAGTTCAGCGCCTTCATTCCCTCCAAAAAGCCGGCGGGATAGGCAGGGAGCAAACACGGGCAATCGGGAACCAGCTCCTTAGAACAGACTCTGTGCTGCAGGTTTTGTTCTGAAGAGGGATTCAGGGATTCAGGGATTTCGCTTTTAATTCCTCAATCCCTCAATCCTTCAATCCCTAAATCCCTAAATCCCTCAATCCCTCAGCTCCTCAACTCCTCAACTCCTCAACTCCTCGCTTCTTCTCCTATCGACAAAAAAGGCTTAAGAATACTTAAACGGAATGCCCAATTTTATCATCCTGTTTCTAAGGGTACTGGGATTAATTCCAAGGAGCTGGGCTGCTCCATTGGGGCCGCTTATTCTTCCGTGGGAAATTTCCAGTGCCTGGCGGATGTGCTGCGAATCGATCTGATCGAGCCTGAGTAATTTTTTGCCGTTACGGTGCTCTGCTACTGCTTTTTCTTCCTCCGCTGGTATTTCGAGGTGATCGAATTGCAACCGTCCACCGCTTCCCTTGCCTCGATTATGGATGAGCTCGCGTTCAATCAGGTTCTCCAGTTCTCGCACATTACCGGGCCAGTGATAAGTTTTGAGGCGCTCGACCTCTTCGATGGGAACTGAAGGTGGTGGATAAATCTTGAGTTCTTTTGATTTCTTTACAACAAAGTGATGGACCATCGCCGGAATGTCTTCTTTTCGGTCCCTTAATGGAGGGATCAGGATCGGGAATACGTTGATCCGAAACCACAAATCCTCTCTGAATGCACCCGTCCTAACCAGTTCTTCCAAATCCCGGTGAGTTGCGGCAATGATGCGAACGTCCACTGCGATGGTCTTTGTGCCCCCCACTCGCTCAATCTTCTTATGCTGAAGAACTCGTAACAATCTGACCTGGGCCTGTGGAGGCAATTCGCCGATTTCATCGAGAAAAATGGTCCCCCCGTCAGCTCTCTCGAAATGCCCTCTTTTTTGAGCGATGGCCCCGGTAAAAGCGCCTCTTTCATGCCCGAAGAGCTCGCTGTCCAGTAAATTCTCGGGGATAGCGCCACAGTTCACCGTCACTAATGGACCGTCATTCCTCAATGATGTGGCATGAATCGCGTTAGCAATAACTTCTTTGCCAACACCGGTCTCCCCAAGCAGAATTACCGGACTGTCGAGCGGTGCTACCTGCTGGACCATCTCCATTATCTTCTTGAGGCCGAACTCTGCGCCAATAATTTCGTCGCCCGAAAAGCGCCGCTGCAGTTCCCGGTTGAGTTCCCGGTTTTCGGCATTCAGTATGTCTTTGAGCTTCACGACTTCTTCATAGCGAAGGGCATTGGACATTGCGATGGAGAAAGGCTCCCTTAAAAGCGATATCAGGTTGACATGCGCTTGAGTGAACCTTGCCTCTCCTTCCGCCAGTACGGAAAGTGTTCCCAAGAGCTTGCCTTCGACAGCCAGCTCCATGATGAGAGCAGAATTGTTCGAGAAATCAATATAAGGACGCAGGACTTTCACTAGTGCGTCATGTGCCCCCTTTTCCACGATCCTGATATCGTCATGTTGTGTGAAAGATTTGATTTCTAGAATGGCTTCCCTGGTCAGTTGAATGGGAGGCAAAGATTTCTTTTTCGCTGCGCGATCGACTATCCTGAGGCCGGCAAGAGTCCCGGTACTTGGTTCAAACACTGCGAGACATACCTTTGAGGCAGGCATAAATAGACAAATATACTGCAGGAAGTTGAATAAGGCCTTTTCGACATCAAGACTGCTGCAGATTCGCAGCGTGGCCTGCCGGAAAAACTCATTCCTGTCTGGCTCCATTTTGGCGTTCTCCCCATTGACTTGATGCGTGCAAAATTTGCCATTTATGGTGAATATGCCATATTTGG
>JBKQLC010000044.1:0-13171 GCA_052147195.1 Syntrophobacteraceae bacterium | reverse complement strand
TTTCCCTTATGAGGGTCTCTTTCCCGGCATTTTCGTAGAGAACGATCGCGTCCTGCGTCAATCTCCTTGTCTCGATGCGCTCGTTCGTATCCATCTCTGTTCTCTCATGTTGCGCTCTTTAGAGTTTTTGCGAATATGCATCCGCGTCTAATAACGCGGAGCCATCCCGTCGTGCCGCTTCCATATAGAGCATCAGGCGTGCCACGAGACCTATCTAATTGAAAACACAGAAGAGTTGGGTTTTAGGCTTGATAAAGGTTAGATGAAACGATAGAAAAGCTGTGGAGAAACCACCCCATCCGGGTGACCTGAGTCTGATAACTCATTGTAAACAAAGAGAAATCTTATGATGGGGCTATTTCTCCCCACTTCGGGGTGAAAGCAGATCGTAGGCTTTCATTTTCGTATACAGGGTCTTGCGGTCGATGCCCAATGCAGTAGCCGTGCGCCCCCGGTTCCAGCGGTGGAGGGCCAGGCATTTCTCAATAGCGGTTTTTTCATACAGGGCGACTCTTTGCTGCAAAGGCATCCCCTTTTCGATATGTTCGGGTTCCTGTGGCCCATCTTCCAGGTCAAATCGCCCGAGAAAGTCCAGCCGTTTGATTGCGAGGTAGCGCTGAAGGATGTTTTGCATTTCACGGACATTGCCCGGGTACTCATATTTGTAAAGGGCTTCCAGGACCTTGCCCGGGAGAACCGGCGGGTTGTCGGTACCTGTGATCTCGCGCAGGAAGTGATCTATAAGCAGCGGGATGTCCTCCCGCCGGTCTCTCAATGGGGGCAGGTCGATGGGAACGATATCAATGCGAAAGAAAAAATCCTCCCGCATTTTACCGCTCTTGACCATGTCTTTTAAGTTGCGGTTTGTGGCGGCAATCAGGCGGAAATCGGATTTGCGGGACCTGCTGTCGCCCAGAGGAGAATAAGTGCCGCCATCGATTGCCCGGAGCAGCTTCACCTGCATATCCAGGCTGAGTTCTCCTACCTCGTCCAAGAAAAGCGTCCCCCCGTCAGCCCGGTCGAGATATCCGCGTGCGTCTGCATTGGCTCCGGTGTAGGCCCCTTTCCTGTGTCCAAAGAACTCGCTTTCCAGCAAGTGTTGAGGGATGGCGCCGCAATTGACGGGAACGAACTCTTTGTGGTGGCGGCGGCTGAGATCGTGAATAGCCCGGGCAACCAACTCCTTACCCGTCCCGGACTCCCCGTAGACGATCACACTGGTGTTGGTCCCGGCGGCTTGAAGCATGATTTCATAAACTTCCTGCATGACCGGGCTCTTGCCGATTATTTTCCCAAACCGGTAGCGATCTTTAAACAGTGCCCTGAGGCGAAGGTTTTCCCTGGTAAGGTGTTCGGATCGCTCCTGGATCTCTTTTTTCCACAGTGTTGCCCTGGTGACGTCATCTATAAAGCCGTCCAGGTGAGTGATTTTGCCGTTGGCATCGCGTATGGCCCGAACGCTCAGCGAGCAGGTGATGATAGAGCCGTCCTTGCGGCAAAGCTCTAAATCAAACCTGGATATGCCCTCTTTTGCTTCAATGGCGGAGAGGATTTCGGCCCTCCGCGCGGCATGATGATAGAACTGAGACTCGATATCCCCTATCGAGTCTATGAGATCCCCGGGCGAACCATAGCCGAGGATGCGCGCGAAAGCGGGGTTGACCATCAGGAAGCGGCCGTCCAGAGAAGACTGAAAAATGCCCATCGTTGAGTTCTCAAAGATGCTCTGGAACGTGTCGGCGCGCTCACGAACAGCCTCAAGTGTCTGATCCTGCTTTTGCCCCTGGCTTTCCATCGCTGCCCTATTTCCGGAAGGTTTCCCATCAGAAAAGAGAAGCATTCATGCTAAACCACTTGTGCGGCGCTGTCGACTGTAAATGCAGGTAATCGCGGAGGAATGCGTGAGATCGTAGTGCTCTGCTGGCTTTGAGGGCACGGACCCACTTCGGGCGACTTTTTTGAGTGATAAAAGCTTTTGGTAAACCTAAAAATGGGACATAGTCTAGCATTCCTGAAATAACTTGATATTATGTTTCTGCCGAAACGGTGCGTGAGCGCCTGTCACAACGACTGCTTACTGTCGAAGAGCTTACGAAATGCTACACTAGAAAAATGTGGGGCCAAGGAAGGTCGAGAAACGAACGCAATGGATACCCAAGTTTTGCGACAAATAAAGAAGCTGGTAATTATTTCGTTATTTTCAGATGACGACTAATGCGTGATCTGAATTAACTCCATGTAATATATATATTACATGGAGTTCCATTTTGCGAAAAGAGCCAACTTTGTCATATATGTAGGTTCGTTGGAGTGGATATTTGCTTTTTCGGTTCCGGTTGACCCGCAATGACCTGTTCTATCAATCTATAGCCTGTAGTCCATGCCGCGCCGCGCGGGCCGCTTAGCTCGAAGTTGCCGTCTACGTCCGTTTTTTCGTGCCGACGGGTCAAGCCGTGCAGCTCTCCTGGCCCTTGAATTTGTGAGCGTGAATGGGATGTCAGTCCTTGAGATTGGAAAATTACGGTATATATTTGAAACATCGTTCCATTTTCTTGCAAATTTCTGTTTTAAATGGATTCCCCCTTCACTTTAGGCCTTTCACTCACAGGAGCCCTGCATCATGGCAAAGAAGCTTGCAATTACTGTTTCGGGAGCAGTGTCGCTCGGGAGTTACGAGGCGGGCGTGATGTACGAAATCGTTCACGCCATTCGTGAACACAACGAATCTCCTGACACTCCGGCTGAGGACCGTATCCTGATCGACGTCCTGACCGGAGCATCTGCGGGCGGGATGACGGCGACAATCCTTGCGCAAAAACTGATGTTCCAAGCGGACGCGCTCGAGGGGGCCTATTCCAACTCGCTTTACACGCCATGGGTCAAGGACGTGGATATCTTGGGTCTCCTCGCGGAACAACCGGGTGAGAGCTCCACGAAGTCGATCCTCTCTTCTAAATTCGTTGAAGATATATCCCGGCGCTATCTCACGTCTCGATATCAGGGCCAGGCCGTTCCTGCGCGCACGCATCACAGCGCCGCAGCGGATAAGATCTGGCTGGGCCTTGCCCTGTCAAACCTCAACGGAGTGGACTACAAAGTAGATACGTGGCCGGAGGGGGAATTCGTCTACACCCGCTTTCAAGATGAACTGACGGTGCCCATCGAAAACGCCGCGAGTGACGACACCCTGGATGTTTGGGAGCCGCTTCGCAACGCGGCGGTTTCGTGCGGCGCATTCCCGTTTGCATTCAGCGCCGTCGAGGTGGTCCGTAACAAATCCGATTACAATTCTCCCAATTTGGAATCGCAGATTTTATCGGCGCAAAACTTCTGTTACACCGACGGCGGAGTGTTCCAGAATGAGCCGCTCGGAATGGCGAAGGACCTCGTCGATATAATAGACCCCGAGCACGTCGATACCGAAAACCGGTATTATCTGTTCGTGTCTCACGACAGCAAGAAATCGGTCGCATCGTCCGAACTCAACGCCGGCAATGCCGACTTTCTACCGTTCGGCAGCCGGCTCGCAACCGCCATATTCAACCAGGCCGGTTTCCAGGATTGGATCATGGCCGAAAAGGTGAACAGTCAGATCGACCTTTTCAATAAGCGCGCCGTGGAACTCGCCTCCATTCTCAAAAATAAAACAGACCCCGCGGAATTCGTGAATTGTCTGGGAGCCGCCGCAAAGCTTTTACTGCCGATACTGTTCAAGAATGAAGGGGGCGACGCCTCGATCAACGCAGCACGAGACCGTCTGAAGAAGCAATTTGCTCAAGAATACATCGGCCTTCCTGAAGGAGTGCGCAATACATGGGTGGATGCCATCCTTGTGCTGGAAACCGCGGCGGAAATGGGAAAACGCGACGAGATGCAAATTCTTGCCATTACCTCCGACGCATCGGAGCTGGCCAGCGCGGACCTCCACGCGTTCGGCGGCTTTTTCGACTTCAAATACCGCAAGCACGATTACGACGTCGGCCGTGATAAAGCCCAGGCGTTTCTCCTGAAACCTGACTGTCCACTTGGAAAGATCAATTTCACACCCGAGAATATCGACGTGATCGACCATACATTGGACAACCTGAAACTAGAAGCCATGGACCCCTCCATTCGGAAGGATGTATACGACCGTTTGCACGACAGGTGCCTCAGTATCCTTTCCGAGGCGGGGGTGAACAAAGTGGAGGCTATTGGCGCGTTTGACCTCATAATCGGCCCGAAACTGAAATCACTTTTGAAGCTGTAACCGCGACAAGAGTCCGCATGCTGAATTATGAGGGACCGGTGAATTGCGAGGGGGCAGCCCTTGAAATTAGAAAATTATAGTAGAAATCCTCCCTCGATTTTCTTGCCAATTTTTATTTTGAAGGGCTGACTCCTCTACTTTACTGAATGGTTTTCTACGGTAAATAACTGGAGTCAATTTTCGCTCACCGGCTACCATCGTATCTTATTCCCCTGAGCCTCCCCAACTCCATGAGGGGAAGAAGCTAGCTATTAACTGCGGGGATGGTGGTATGAGCTCAAATTGGCCGAATTGGTCTGGTCGGTATTTTCCCTTGCTGGTTTTGACTGGAATATCGTATGATTTACGGACATTCGGCATTCCAAGAGCTTTTTCGGATGGAATCCAACCTGGAAATGCGGTTCGGCATCCTTTGGCAGTCAATTTGACCACTATTCAGGGTAAAATCGGGAGACGGGGCGGTATCAGTCGATTAGAAAGAAGGGGACTGTGATGAAAGCTTCGTGGATAAGCCGAGAAAAACAGGGCTGGGAGAGGATGATTCATCAGCCCTCTCCTAAATCTCATGTATGTATAGCTATAGGCCGATGAAGCCCCTCCAGACCATATGCTGCTACAGTTCGCGCCGTCGGCCGCCGGCGTTTGTGAGGAGAACTCCCCTTGAAGTCCACCCCTAACCTTGAATTACACCTGGTCCACAGTTGTAACCTCGTTTGCGAGAGTTGTTCTCACTATTCCAACCAAGGCCACAAGGGAGTGGTGTCCCTGGACGAAGCGGACCGGTGGATGAAGTTGTGGAATCGTCGGATTTCTCCACAAATGCTTTCCCTCCTCGGTGGTGAGCCGACACTCCACCCGCAGCTCACCGAGCTCTTGTCGCTAGCACGACGGAACTGGCCGGGGGCGATGCTTCGGCTCGTCACAAACGGCTTTTTGCTTCATCGCCATCCCACCTTGCCGACCTTTTTGGCAGGCGACCCGAATGCATATGTCTGCCTCTCGATCCATCACGGTTCGCAGGAATATCTTGAGAAGCTTAGACCAACCCTTGAGCTGGTTACGTGCTGGATCAAGCAGTACGGGATTAAAGTAGACTCTTATCAGGCATACAATAATTGGACCCGCCGGTATCACGGGTTAGGCTCGCAAATGAAGCCTTTCGCCGACGGGCAGCCAAGGCGCAGTTGGGAAAACTGCACAGCTAGGTGCCCGCAACTATACGAGGGGACGATCTGGAAGTGCCCGCCGTTGGCTTACATGAGGCTGCAAGAGGCTAAGTACCATCTGTCGGACAAGTGGAAGCCGTTTCTCAGCTATCAACCACTTGAGCCCAGTTGCTCGGATGAGGCGCTGGAAGAGTTTTTTGCGCGCGAGGAAGAGTCCTGCTGTGGCCTGTGTTCTGCCAAACCCGAGCGTTTTAATTTACCGGTCCCGCTGCCTTCAAGGCGGGGTCGAATTACAAGAACCACTATTCAAGTTCTTCAATTTCTGGGCATTAAGGCGAAGAGGTGAATCGGGTAAGGGTCGAAAGCTAGAATGAAATGGCTTCAAGCGGAATCTACATGCTACTTCCAACGGCTGTTCAGTAAGAAGCTCACTGTGTTCATGCTTGGGTCACATACAGAATGGGCGACATGAAAAATGAAAAGGACTGGCCGCCAATTCATTCCCGCGAGCAGTCCCTTCAGATGGTGTTATTGACCTGACCCATGCCTCTCACGAAAGCAGAGAGGCTATCAACTGCGGGGATGGAGCTATGTCCTCAAATTGCCCGAATTGGTCTGATCGACATTTTTCCTTGCTGGTTTTGACCGGAAATCGTATGATTTACGGATATTCGGCATTCCAAGAGCTTTTTCAGATGAAATCCGACCCGGAAATGCGGTCGGCTCCAGTGGGTGGCAAGTTGACGCGTTATTCAGGCTTAAATATTTGCTATCGTGTTGCATAAAAGATGGATGCGAGGGGCGGGAATGGTACTTCGAGATACGTTCGACAACCTCATTCGCCGGTGCCCTCCAGCATGGGTGATGGCCAATGAATTCGTCGTCAACAGTGAGGCTGTATGAATTCTACCGTCAGGGTCGTGGGTCTGGTGCAGGCAAAAAACGAGTGGCCTCTACTCGCATTGTCGATCTCACATGCTTTGATGCATCACGTTGATGAGGTGTATGTACTGAATCACTCGAGTACCGACGGATCGTTCGAAGGACTTCAGCATTTACAGGAGCTGTGGAAGGACAGAATTCACGTTCTAAACTTCAACGATGAGCCCTTCTGGCAGGAAGCATCTACAAACGCGCTTATTGTGGTGAGCCAGGATGCTTCACCTGATTGGATTTACGTCTTTGACTCAGACGAGTTTCTCTTAACCCTTGGCAACAGACCTCTTAAGGAAATCCTGGACGATGTAGACCATAAGTACGCCGTTGTCAGGTATGAAGTTCAAAATTGGATTTCAACCGATGACTTTGACGAGACCCATCTCGATAATTACAGGTTATTGCGCTATCGATCAGAGCCGAACATGTTCACCGTCATGCACCCGGATATTTATGCAGATGAAATACGTAATGGCAATTGGAGCTTCTACGATCTGCCATTCCCTTCAAAAGTGATCTTCAGAAACAACACTGCATCCTGGCTGGCAGCAGGCGCTCATAGCCTAAAGAGCCCGACCGGCGTCAGCACCCTTGACATATGCTCCGATAAACTGCGGGTCGCCCATATTCCATATCTCATTAGAAAGAGGCTTGAACAGAAGGCCAGACAGGGTCAACTGCATATTCAACATCGGTTGCCAAACTGTCACGGCTGGCAGAACCAAATGCTCTACTGGCTCTCGCAAGACAATAAACTGGATCAGTTCTGGGAGAGCCATACGATTAGTCATCACAATGATTCGAACAACGGAACATTGCCGTCCTATGTAATCGATGATAGTTTTGTCCGTGCACTTGAACCGGTTCTTTGTCTCCTGGAGGATGGACTGGATTCGAGGACCCTCCGGAGAACCGGAGAATTAGACCTATCGTCTCGAAAATCGGACGATACTCAAATCCCGTTTCGAACAGCGGTTCACTTAACGCGGAAATGCCAATTGATCGCGGATTCACTGCGCCAGGAACGTGATGCCATCGTTGCCGAACGTAATGCCATCGTTGCCGAGCGTGATGCCATCGTTACCGAACGCGATGCGATCGTTGCCGAACGTGATGCCATCGCTACCGAACGTAATGCCATCGTTACCGAACGCCATGCGATCGCTGCTGAGCGTGATGCGATCCTCAACTCTCGCATATGGAGGTATACGAGATTCCTTCGCGTTATTCGAGGTTACCTTTCGCGAACAAGTGGTAAAAAGGTCCAGTTGACCCAGTAGATAAAAAGTTTGCCGCTCCATGCCTCCAGGCAGCGGACATGCTGTATGGTTTAAGCCAATCCGTGAAGTCCTGGTTGCCTGCCCTGTCCGGGAAGACATCATAAACATAGTCGTGCGCTGCCAGGACTTTCTCGCCGAGCTTGCCTGCTTCCACCCGTTTCACGATTTCTTCCCGGGACAAATCGAACAGGAGTTTCAGGAATCAAGCTCATCAGAGTCAAAATGCTCAATGGTTTCCGGTGATTACTTTTACCAAACTGTGAGACCCTACTGAGCAATATTTGTCTTGACAATTTATTCAACGATCACATAGGCTTGGAGATAAGCTTGGTTATAACATACTGAATTCCATCATCTTCTGCGAAAGGCCCGGTTGGGTCTTACGCTCCATGTCGCTCTGATATCCCGTTTTTACAGATCTTTCGAGATATTTTGTCCGATATTCCTGAAATTCCTGTCGAAAATCGCCTCCAGAATCTGCTCGCGTTCCTGCTTACTCGCTTCCGCTACGACAAACAGCACACGGGCGCTGTGCTGGATGTAGCGCGGCAAAACCAGTTGCCGTTTCAAAAGTTCCATAATGACCGGAGCTTTACCGCGGTCGAAACGTCCCGCATCGCCGAGGCGGTCTAATTCGGCGAAGAATCCTGCTGTCCATTCGTTGTGATAGTCCCACCGTACATTGTGTACAATCCCACTATCAGGGCAGTATGCAAGTTTCAATATCTCTCCTCGCCCTTGAGAAATGGCACGTCAAAATCATTGCCGTTTTCGAATCATTTATTTGCCGAATGGCAGCACCGCGTTGGTTTTTAGCCGTTGGGAACGTAAGCCTGCAACTGCTTCGCCCGTCAAAATATTTACTCCGTAAAAAAACGAGGTAGCCGGAACGGCCGGCGGTCGAATGAAAAACCAATCGGCGTCAAGCTTTGCGGCAGGTTTTTCCAGGTGATGTCAGTCGGCACATGTCTTGCTAAAGGTCCATAGTAATTTTGCCCTGGAGCAAATTGCGGAGCTTTTCCCGGAGACCTTCTGCCGGTGCTCCGCCGGCTTTTTTCTACTGTCATCGGTTCCAGGCCGGGAACTCGTATGGATCGATATCACCAGGGCGGCAGGCATATCTCAGGAACAGGTTCAGTTGGAGCTTCGCAAATTGGGACCGAAAAGCAGAGGGAAAATGGCCGGCGGAGCGCCGTTCCCACTTGGTAACTATCGTGCGGCCTGTTCGTGAACTTCAATAAACTCAAACATTTCACTTCCAGGGCGATCACCATGCAAGTTCGCGAACATACCCGTTACACGGCAGGTAAGGCGATTATGGTTATTCTCACCTTACCGGTCAGCGG
The DNA here is from genome assembly GCA_052147195.1 of Syntrophobacteraceae bacterium. Lineage (GTDB taxonomy): Bacteria > Desulfobacterota > Syntrophobacteria > Syntrophobacterales > Syntrophobacteraceae > SbD1. The sequence continues at coordinate 4,194 of JBKQLC010000044.1, read as the reverse complement.
TATTTATCCTCTAATAGGCCCGTTGGTCGATCTCAGTCGATCGGGGCTATGTTTCACATATTTGCCTCTGCAATATGACATCGATATTCCCAAGAAAGGTCCTTGCGAGGCAGTATATAGGTATGGCTTCAGGTCTTTTAGTGAACCGATTCCCTCCAAGATCATCTATGAAACCGCCTTTCCTACGAGTTCTTCCTTCATGGTACCGGCAAGGCGCTGTGGAATTCAGTTTCTAACTCCGTTACCCGTTCTCGATATAGAATTCATTTGCGGTTAATCGCCTAATTTTCCCCAGGCGGGCTTCGCGATGACTCCGGTCTGAAGTTGTCATGTAACCGATAACTGTGAAGACCAGCGCAGCCGTTTGCCCAAATTGCGGACATTACGACCTCAAAGGTCATAAACGATTGCTTCACAAAAACCCGGAAACAAAATTAAAGTGTTAGGATTAGGTAGGTGGAATACCCAATTCCTGCCCAGCACAATCCCCCTTTACACAAAACTGAAAAACTGAGAGTCTTAGACATCCTCAAAGAGCAACCATCCAGGTAGTGGTGACGGACAGCCCCTGGTGGTCTGGAGATCTAGCGTCCTGGGCTTTGTTGGGTAAAGAAGCAAAGTGAAGATGGAGTTGGAATCTGCCATGAGCCTTAACAAATTGAGCATTAGTCCTCCTCTACCTGGAGAATGAAAATGGCCGAACCTGCACTGCGTAAGATGTCTTCTCAGGAGATGTTTGAGGAAGCCCTCAAAGCCAGAGAGCAATTTCTCAAAGAGCAGCCTCATCTCCAGTCTTTTCAGGACGAGATAGATCGAATCCTGGAAAAGACGGTGGGATTTGAAAACCGGATGTCGGTACTTGCATTCATGATTCAGATAAAACTTTACGCGCTCAGAGATTCAATTGCCAAACTTCGCCCCGCGTCTCTCAAAGTACAAGGGTTTTTTAATGAAGCCGAAGTTGAAAATGCCGATGAAGTCCCGGATTATTCCAGAGATTCGGGTTGTTATTTGAATTGAGGTTCTGCCAAAGTTAGACGTCTCTCCTTAAACCGGGTAATTTGGCCCTTCAAAGCTCGACGCGTCCGTTCGCGTGTCGATTTTTGCGGGGTCGGCTGCCGACCGGAAGCCTAGGATCTCCCCCGTTTTCGTACTCCGGATCATCCGTACAGGTTTTCAATCCACCTTGTAGCCTCTGTGTGCTGATTTTCCCGAAGCAACGCTTGGTTGTTGACAAATTGGCATCCGGAGGCAGGGAAAATGAGTATTTACGGGAAATTAACATTTGATTGAGATGTTGCCTTGTCCCGACCCTGTCTGAGTCTGAAGATGAAAGCCGGTTTCGGACGATCTAATCAGTGAGATTCATTACTACTTTGGTGTGGTTCTCATTCCTGGTCTAAGTAATTCTCAGTTGCGAATCATTATAAAAAAGTATTAAGAATAAATATAAACCTGCCGATTAAATCCTAAGTCATTACTTGAAAAAGAGCCGTTTCAGGCCGATCAGCCCGAAAGAAGGATTCACACGCTTGCAGATATGGGTTGTCATGTCGATGCTGTGACTAACGGGGTCGAGGTCATCGAAGCGCTTTCGAAATCAGATACGGCCTATGACCTTATACTGATGGATTGCCAGATGCCGGAGATGGACGGCTACGAAGCCGCACACCGCATCAGGGAAGCCGAGAGCAGGGACGTACTGAAAACACAATCCCGAATCCGAATTCCGATTGTAGCTCTCACCGCGCATGCAATGAAGGGTGATTACGACAGGTGCCTTGCCGTGGGGATGGATGATTATCTGAGCAAACCATTTAAGCAGAACCAGTTGGCTGAAGTTTTGAAACGCTGGCTACCCCGGAACTCAGCCGGAACATATCGGGATGCGGATGCGAAAGGTCCGGAACGACCCTGCGAGGCCCGCCCGGCGCTAAACCTTTCACACGCGGCACCGGTCGATCGCGTGGTACTGGATAGTATCAGGCTGATTCAAAGGGAGGGTGCGCCGGATTTGCTCGCAAAGCTGATCCACCTCTACCTGGATAGCTCCCTAAAATACCTGGAACAAATGCGCATAGCTGTGAGCGTCTCTGACGCCACGGCAATGAGTAGAGCAGCCCACGCCCTAAGATCAAGCAGCGCAAGTCTGGGCGCCCTGAATTTAGCCGGGCTTTGCGGGAGACTCGAGGAAATGGGCAGGGTCGTTTCGACTAAAGGAGCTGTGACGGTCTTAAATGAACTTGAGGAGGAGTATGGACGAGTGAGAGAAGCTTTAGCCAGTGAGCCCCGTCCTCAGGAGGGGAACGTCTGTAAGGAGACCTGATAGGAGATTGCGTTTATAGTTCTTGCACAGCGCCCGTCGTGGATGCTGTCAAGAACAGTAATCCATGAGATTATGTATATCTCTAAATAGTGCAAATCACCGCTCAAACCTTCGGCGGCGGCACAGGCAGATCATGGATTTCGACGCTCCGCGAGGCGTTACCGATTCCGGCTAAAGCCGGTGAAAGCCCAAGATTAGGTAGATAAAATACCCAATTCCTCCCCAGCACAATCCCCCTTTACACAATCTGCCAGGAGCCTCAATATATAGATAATTAGTCCTGCTGTATATGGAGAATGAAAATGGCCGAACCTGCAGAACGTAAGATGTCTTATAACGAGATATTGGAAGAAGCCCTCAAAGCCAGAGAGCAATTTCTGAAAGAGCATCCTCATCTCCAGGCTTTTCAGGATGAGATAGATCGAATCATGGAAAAGACGGTGGGATTTGAAAACCGCATGTCGGTACTTGCATTCATGATTGAGGCAAAACTTTACGAACTCAGAGACTCAATTTCGCGACTTCGGCCCGCTCCTCCTCTCAAAGTAGAGAGACTTTTTGATAAAGCCAAAGTTGAAAATGCAGATGAATCCCTGGTTTGTTCCGCAAATTCGGGCTGTTATTTGAATTGAGGTTCTGCCAAAGTAAGACGTCTCTTCTGGAACTGGGTAATTTGGCGCTTCAAAACTCGACACGACCATGTCTTCTGGGACCGTGCGGCCTCAGTTCAATTCCGACAAGCTTCTATTCCAAAGGTGATGTTATCATCAAGAGACTCTTTAGAGCTCTACCCACGGGTCAAAAGAACTCCCGGGTAACTCCACTCAGCGATTTAGCATCTTCCCAGCTTTAAAAAGGGAGGGTTAGAGAGTAGTCGGGTTCCAGAATGAAGCGTTCTTCGTAATCTCCTTCAGATTCGCAAAAAACAACGGACCATAATCAGAAACCGACGAAATATAGCTGCGGTCCAATCTTGCGGCATGACGCGGCGTACTGACGATAGCCATAACATCTGAGATGGGGATGATGGCTTCATCCGTGCCGGGGCGAAAGCCCGACCAGTTCCTCACATGCTCCTCCGACCGGAAGAGGTGGATCCGGCTTCAAGTGTAATTCCAGTTTCCAGCCCACTCCCTCAGAGGGATACTCACATAGCCCTGAATCTCTGTCGGGCTTTGACTCTCAATAGTCCCATCACGTACCATGACGCGCAGTGGTTCACCACAATGCAAACACGGAGCATCCACCTGAACCGTTTTACCCGGAAAGACCCAGCACACTGCCAGGGCTTCAAAACCTCATTGTGCAAACCATTTTTGCTCTCCGTCAATAGTGATGCGATATGGCGTGGGCAGGTTGTGAAAGGGCGCGAATGATGCGATCAAATCGGTATCGGGGTAGAGCCAGATTGGCAGTTTGGTATTATCCATCAACTCATGAAGGAGTTGCTTACCTTCATCAGGAGGTACGGAAAACGCACTGGCGATATCAGTGTAATGGGGAGCATGACCCTGTTCGACAAAAGTTTTCATAATGAAATGATAGACTTGGTTAAGATGCCGGGTGTCGGGCATATCTCATCCTCCCTATGACTGGGGTTGTGGTGGGGGCCAGTAACATCGGCTCCCCCACCGAACGCTAATGGTACTCATTCTCAAACGCTGCATTAACATTGCATAGACTTAGGCAAAAGAAATCACTTTTTCGGCTACCTGCATGGAGGTCACGATATCCAACATGTTTGTAACTTCGCCGACTCGCTTTTTCTCCAGGAGCCCGAAAGTCTTCAGGCAGCTCTCACATACGAGGATATCGAGCCCTTCATGGGCCAGTGCCTGGAGCTGGGGCAAAACCTCCGCCCCTTCAAC
>JBKQLC010000043.1:0-25331 GCA_052147195.1 Syntrophobacteraceae bacterium | reverse complement strand
ACTGACCCTGGGCTACCCTATGCAGCCCTTTCAGGGCAAGAAACTCAAAATCCCCCACAGGGCGAGTTCACAGCAGACAGATGCTGCCCTTTCTCGTCTGCAGGTACTCGGTTGCCGGATGAACCTTTGTTTTTGGGGCCGCTTCATGGCTGGACGTGCAAAAATACCTATCCATTTCTTACCTCTTTGCAACAACACTCGCTTGCGGCAGTTTCGAAACGTTTGCGCACCCCGGCGGCATTACACGGGCTTCGTAGCATCCGTCATTCAACCAGGCAATCCTTGAGCCGGGCCAATAAAGCTTTTTCGTCCACTTGCCATCCGACAAAAGCGAGTCTGCTTCGGTCCTTCGGGCCGGAATAGGCCCATTCGGTCTTGCCGCCCACGTGATTTACGAAGGCCCATCTGCCGCCGAAGAATACATATCCCTTTATGCGATAAAGTTGAGCGGGCGCCGACGCCATGAACCGGGAAAAACACGCTTCGCTGAACGGCGCCGATGCTTCGAATGAGAAGGTTACATACCCCAGTTCGCGTGCGTTCGATGCGCCGTGGTGAGGCTCACGATAGCCTTCATGGCCTTCCTCCATATACATGGTGAACAAGGATTCGATCCGGTGCTCGATTTGCTCTTGCACCCCCCAGAGGGCATCCGGATCGATGCGGCAGCGGTAGGTAGGCATTATGCTCGAAGACGGGCTTACCTCCTGAATTTCGAAAATGAATTGTGTCACCAGCTCTGCGGGCTGTAGATCGACCTTATTCAGCAGTATCAGGTCGGCAGCCTTGATCTGGTTGTAAACCAGGCCCTCCGGGTTTTCCCTGGCAACCTCCCAGAAATCAGCGTCTACGACCGTTACGGTTTTCGCCAAATTGAGCCTTTGTACGAACTGAGCGTCATTTAGGATCGCGAGGATATCACGTGGATCGGACACGCCGGAAGCCTCAATCAGGAGACGGTTGGGACGAAACCGGACGAGAATATCCTCCAGGCTCCGCCGGAAGTCTACTTGAAGCGAGCAGCATATGCACCCGTTTGCCATTTCCACCACAGGCACATCAAATCCATGGAGGAGTTCGGCATCTATGCCGACTGTACCGAATTCGTTGACTAAAACCACAGTCCCTGACTGGTTGCCGGGCCAGTTCAGTATATGTGCCAGGAGGGTGGTTTTGCCGGCGCCCAGGAATCCGGCAATCAGCACTACGCTGCACACGGTATTTTGCATGGAAACCTCACTGTTTCAATTGAAGTAGCAACGGATATTCGGCCCCCCCGAAAACATCATTTTCACCATATGCCATTAAACCGGCCGAAGTCTCAACTTGTAGCCGTTTAACCGGCAAAGTTCAAGCTGATGAGAAGGTGTAAGGATCGAAACTGGATATGCCTTTAGGTGGGTTTTTCTCTACTTATGGGAAATTGATTACTTTTTCATCAGCCTGCTATTCTTCGAAGTCATGCTGGATACCTGCTACCGAATCCCCGGTTTGATCGATCTCATCTTCTCCACTCGATTCCGCCTTCCGGAAACGCTAATATAGACCAGATCGTTCAATCGCCGATTTGGTGACAGGCAGCACTTAATCTCGTGAGAATAGAGGAGGTTCAAATGGGAGATGAAAGACTTGAGGGAATTAAAGGCTGTGTTTTCGATGCTTATGGGACCCTGTTCGACTTCAATTCTGCAGTGGCCCATTGTCGTGATGCCCTGGGGGAACAGGCTGATGCTCTCTCGAAGGTATGGCGTGAAAAACAGCTTCAATACACCTGGTTACGTTCCTTGATGGGACGGTATAAGGATTTCTGGCAGGTGACGGGGGACGCTCTGGATTTTGCCATGAACTCCCTGGGAGTGCGCGATGCGGCTCTGCGGGACAGGCTCATGAGTCTTTACAAAATCCTGGATGTTTTTCCCGATGTGCCCGCCACGCTCGAGCAACTCAAATCCGCAGGGCTCAAAACGGCGATTCTCTCCAATGGATCGCCGGAGATGCTTCGCTCAGCCGCCGGAAGCACCGGCATCACTCATCTGTTGGATGCGGTGCTCTCCGTTGAAGAGGCCGGCATCTACAAACCGCACCCATCTGTTTACAAGATCGCCGTCGATTCGCTGTCTCTGCCGGCACAGGCAATCTGTTTTGTCTCCTCCAATGCCTGGGATGCTCACGGCGCTTCAGCATTCGGATTGAAAGTTGTCTGGTGCAACCGTTATGGGCAAGGCCAGGAATTCCTGCCTGGAGCAGCGGATGTCGAGGTCTCGAGCCTTGTGGAAATACCCCGTATTTTGGGCATCCAGGGCTGAATGGGCTTCGGGATGTGTCAAGAGGTCCCTCCGCAGGTGCTGCTGCCGAAAAGCCTTAGCCCGGATGGTCTTGAAGCGGCTCAATCCAGCGTTTGAACATCCGGCGGGACCTGACCGGCACATCTCGAAAGCGCTGCAATCAAAGGAGTACATGCCATAAAATAGACAAATGTCTTCCTTATCATCTTTTAACTCGCCTTTGAGTAGGGAATCCTCCAGATTCGGAGCCGGTGGAACTCTACTTTCATATTACTGTATTAGTAGATGAAAAATACACTACATGCCTTATTATCAAAAGGGGACAGCCCACTTATCTTCCCTCTCAGAAGAACGATCTCTATCTTCTTCATACGTGGATACGCCGGTTTACTCTATTTATAGTTATCGAAAGGACATCAAAATGGTTTATGAACGCGATCCTGAATCGCCGTTTTCTAAAATCGTGGTCAGAAACGGTTCGTCAGTTGTTGGCACTATCCGAAGGAATTTGAAAACCGGTATTTATCATTTCTGTGATAACCAGCTTGGTGGTTTGAATTGCATGTTCCAGGAAAAAAGAATTGACAGCATCAAAACGAGAATAGAAGAGCTGCATGCTCTTCCAAAGGCAAGTTAGTGGAGCATTTCGTAAATTCCTTGATATCTACATTGCCGTGGACAAACATATTCGTCATCCCGATAGAAGCAGTAATCCCGAGTCTATTCAGTGAGTTACAGACAGCAAGACACTGGGCCCCGGCTTTCGCCGGGGTGACGAGTAAGTCCCGCCGAAATATCTGGCAACTTATGAGAAGTAACAATGCTGGCAACTACTAACCTCCATCATAACCCAGCTTTATTTCACCGCAATATTTTGGTGGAGGAGTTTATGGTTGCCACCAGAGGGACCGGTTGATTCGCCTTCACAAAAAGGCTGAAAGACATTCGAGTGAATACGAGAGGCTCTTGATGGACCCCGGCGCTCAGAGGTTTGAGGAAAAAAGAAAATTCAAAAGATTCAAAAGCAAAGTAGGGGGATTCGCTGCTTTTATAAGACCCGATGAGTTTATCAACACGGGGCAAATCCACCTCACCGTTACCCCAACTTGCCGCATGTGGCAGAGGAACCCTTTCCGGTTTGGCTATTATTGCCCAACCCCTCGAACAGGTATGGATGGAAAACAGTTACCGTCTCCCTGGCCATATCCAAATACCCGTGATTGGCCGGAGGCCCTTACCACTTTTTGCGATACTTCCCGGAACGGCACGCTACAGGTTGAGGTATTCCTTTAACTTATCTTCCCTGAAGCCTACAATGATCTTATCGCCTATAATAATCGTAGGGAAAGAGCAACTGGGGTTGATTTCCTTGATCTTCTCCAAAATGGTCTTCCTTTCCTCCCCTTCCAACTGATCCACATCGATACATTCATACGTTACCCCACAGCCGTTCAGGAACTCCTTGCAACTTTTGCAGTGGCCACAGGTACTTAAAGCGTAAAGCGTCACATCGCAAGCATCCATCCTAGCACCTCTTTCTTCGGTTTGTTTGATTCCGTATCGAGTCTTCTCCCACCCTCGATCAAAGACAGACTGAGTGTCTCAGGAGTGCAGTTTTTCGGACTCCACCCTGGCAAGATCAAGCTTTGCAGCGAGCAGCTTCCTATAGAGTGACTCAACTTTTGCCGAGTTCTTAGCCACGGCAGCTTTGAGCAGGTCTCCCTCCAGTTCCGCCACTTCCAGCCGCTCATAATAATCCATAGTCTCCTTGAGATGAGCCAGAACGATCTTGCCGGTCAGAAGAGGATGGTTATTCGTAACGTTAGCATCATTGAACCTTACTCCATGCTCCAGTTCGACTTCGAGGCCCCTTCTAAAGCTCTCGACGTCAATATCCATTCCCTCCGTGTTTACCGCGGATAAGACGACTCGCGCCTCCTCAGGGAGAACCGCCGCATCACCCCGTTTCGTCCAGTCCGTTATGTTCAGGAGCGTGCACACCCGTTGGACCTCTTCAACCGTCACGTATACAGGTATTTCCATGAAAACCCCCCTTAAGATATGAGATCAACGAAATGAAGCGTGCGCTATCTTTACGCGACTGCCTTCCTGGCTATTTCCCGCCCATACTCTTGAGCCATTTTGATTCCGCCGCCAAGATCTGCGCCTTTCAGTCTCAGTGGCTCCCGGACCATATTCATCTTGAAAACATGTGCCATGGTATCGAAAATACGCCCCGGCGCCTCTCCACTCCATCCAAAAGCACCAAAGGCTCCGCCGGCTTTTCCGTCAAGATTCGATTTTTCAGCAAGGAACAGGAATGTCTTCATAGATTGAAGCATCTCGCCGTGATAAGTAGCCGATCCGAGGACAACTGCATCGTAGTCGTTGAGCGAAATGCCGCCTTTGTCGATCTCGGTCACATTGAGAACGTCGATGTCATATCCTTCGAAACGCATTCCCTCGGCAATCAATTGAGCGATTTTTTTAGTCTGATTGGTTCTCGTTGCGAAGACTACGAGTCCTCTGGGCATGACAATTCCTCCTCTGGATTAAAACTGGTTGAGTTGTGATATCAAAGTGTTACACGTTATGCACCGCCGGGACTCTTCTCTTGCCAATTCAGTCTGGACGCCGCTTGACCGTCAATCGGGGGCCGGGCACTACCCGCCGTTTTTTGCAGTTTTAAGCCGGCAGCCCGCACCGTACATCTGCGGTGGAACCAGCTCCCGCGCTGGACTTTATGTGGAGTCTTGCTGCGCGTGCTCTGCCTAAGTTAATTCCAGCGAGGTAGTGGCAAGAATAGTTATCTTCGGATAACCAGTCAATAGGTAGAACTGCTTCGGAGTCCATTTCTTGAATGCGGATCTCATTGCCTCGGAATCTGTATGGAAACTGACCATCAACCCAACCAGTAGTCCCCCCTTGACACAACAAGAAAATGATTTAATTTTACTAGCACTCGATATTAATGAGTGCTAGTAAACCAACCGATCTATTAGAAAGGAGGATTGTCATGGAACTTAAAAAACTCGGGCCCTGGAACTGGTTTAAGAAAGAAGATGATTACAGCCGGCAGTCCACCCTTCCAGTCCATCGTCAGGGTAACCACCAAATCTTAAGCCCTGTTCGCCAGTTTCACCTGGAAATCGACAGGATGTTTGACGACTTCTTCCGAGGCTTCGGTTTTCCCGCAATGGGGTTTGGCCGGGACGTTCCGGCACTTGCTCAATCGGAGTGGCTAAAGCCAACGGTCGATGTCGCGGCGACTGAAAAAGATTACATTATCTCGGTCGAGGTCCCCGGAGTGGAAGAGAAGGACTTCAATCTCGATTTGTCTAACGGCACACTGAGCATCAGGGGAGAAAAAAGACAGGAAAAAGAAGAAAAAGAGATGAATTATTACAGAATGGAGCGCTCTTTCGGTTCCTTCCAGCGGGTAGTGTCTTTGCCGGAAGACGTAGACCAGGACGGAATTTCTGCCAAATATGCAGCCGGTGTGCTCACGATCAAACTCCCCCGGAAATCTAAAACTAAAACAGAGTCAAAAAAGATCACAATTGGCGGTAGCTGAAACTCAGGGGGGCACAAACAAATCAGCAGATGATGGAGGTAATTGTTATGGATCTCGATCATGCACTGACAGTTTTCAGACTTTACTATTACCGTTTCAGGCAAGATCCCTCCGAGGCGGCTGGGATGCTCCTGACCGATAAGGAGAAGCAGGCAATAGCAGACCTGGAAAAATTAGTACTCGAATACTCTGATCTGCTCGCAAGCAAAACCGGCTCGACGGTCACAAAAGCCGCATGATGCTCATTACGGTGGGGAGGGAAGGTCAGCGAAGCTGGATACTTCCCTCCTTTGCGGCAGTCCTCCGCGTGTCTTTGAAAGTACTTGGGCGGATCGACCCAATCCTACGGAAACTACTGTGAGCATAATATTGCAAGCAGAGGAGGAGGATGGGGACTTTACAAACTCCATAAACCTACTTTAATCCTGAGAAATGAGGCGGCAAAATCTTCGCTTTATCCAAATCATTTGTTTAGCGGCATCTGAATTTTTCACACATGGTTTCTCAATTGCAGTTCGATCGGGTGAGGGTCCAGGTAGTATTGCCCTTTCAAGTATGGTTGATCATACTTGCGAACGTAATGCTTGAGTAGAGTGATGGGCACAATGAGCGGAAGATGTCCTTTGTAGTAATGATCTATCGCTTCAAGGATCTCCAACTTTTCGTCAGGCGTAAGCAGTTTTTTGAAATAGCCCAAGAGGTGCTGCAGTACATTAGTGTTCTTTTTGATGGTGGCCCTTAGTCTGAGGGCTTCCATCAGCATACTGCCATAATTGTTGAATAGCTCCTCTAATGGAATCTCCTTGGCTCTTGCAACCGATTTTCCCATCTCGCTGGTATGTTTGGTGCTGTGAGACATGATTAACAATTTATGCCGGCTGTGGAATTCAATCAGCAGGCTGGACTTCAGTCCTTTTTCCAGCAATTCCCGCCATCTTTTGAACACAAAGACCCGCTCGATAAAATTCTCTCGGAGCGCCGGATCATGAAGCCTTCCTTCATCTTCCACAGGAAGGAGCGGGAAATGTTTCATAAAGACGCCTGCAAAGAGGCCGACCCCGGTTTTGTGGGGGATTCCCTTTTCGTCGAAGACCTTCACTCGTTCCATTCCGCTGCTGGGCGAATTACTCTTAAAAATAAATCCGCACAAATTCTCGGATTCCAGCTCTTTAATTCTTTGTCGTGACCAGGCCAACATGCGGTCCGTGACATCCCTTTTCGTTCGAGTCGTCATGAGACGCGGTGTTCCTTGTTCCCCTTCCAAGTGCATGGATTCTCGGGGTGTTCCCAAACCACATTCGACCTCAGGACACACCGGCACGTATTCGACGTATTGTCCCAAGGTGTCTCTCAAAAACCGGTCGAGTTTGTGGCCGCTATCATATCTGACGGGTTCCCCCAGTAAACAGCTGCTGATGCCTAATTTAATTTTTCCCATTTCTCATCCGTCCGAGGACAACTAAAACAAAAATGCAGGACACTTGCAATCCGGTTTTTTCAGTTTCCTTCATCGGGATATTGGTTATACTTTACTATAGAAGCGGTAAAATTCTCTCGCGGATGAAAAAAGGTTATTTTCGATAAGGGGGAGAAAGGAGTTACCGATGTGGTTCCTGGCATGGTTTTTTTCAGGTGTCATTTTTGGGTTTTTTCTTGCCTGCTTGTGTAAGGTTGCAGCAAAACCAGAGGAAAGAAGCATCGAACGTGGTTCGAATTTAGAAAAGAAAATTGAAAACGCCGCATAGAGAGCCTTCTTTTGTTCCGAACAGCATTGGTTTTCAGCCTTATTCATTTTACTCATGCGACAAGCCGGCTTCCGAATTTACGTTGACCCTTGGTTTCAGTGACGATCCCGGTTATCGGCATCCGGATGAAGTAAGTCTAACTTCGATCACGGTTTCAGAACGCCCTACCCTGCTCATTCTCTCCAAAAGGTGCTGATAATACCAATTCAAACATCATCTGACGAAACTGAATACCCTGTTTTTGACCCCCGGTTCCTTTTGCCGCTCATTGCCGAATACCCCAGGCTGCCTGTTTCAATCGGTGGAAAGGGTCCTTATATTTTTTGATATCTTTATTGACGGCTAAATCATTGATGATTCAGATAGATGGTCCTTCGGAGGAACAGGCGCGTGAAACGAAGTCTCCTTTTTATGCTGGCAGGCATCATAGTTTTTTCATTTCCAGGCAAAGCGGACGCACAGTTATCCCGAACATTCAATAACAGCTACGCTTTGGTGGTGGGAATAGACAACTACCCCCATTCCGGCCGTATGGATCTTGAGTACCCTGTCCGGGATGCTCAGAAAGTCTCAGAATACCTGCGAACACAGGGATTTCAGGTAGAGATTCTGACGGACGAACAAGCTACTCGACAAAATATACTCTCATATTTTGATAAGCTCTCTCAAAAAATAACGGAAAATGATCGATTATTATTCTATTTCGGTGGGCACGGATCTACGGAAAACATTGGTGGGACTCAATTCGGGTACCTTGTTCCCTCCGGAGCCGGACGAAACAGTGCAGATATGATCTCCACCGATGATCTGAAAACTCAATCACAGAGGTTAGGCAAGGCCAGACATCAACTATTCATCGTCAATGCATGCTATGGGGGATTGCTCGGGGTCCTCAGAGGAGAAGGCATTGACACTTCTCAAAGCAATTACATAAAATCGGTTACCGAACTGCCAGCACGTCAGTTCATTTCGGCCGGCGGACCAAACCAGCGTGTGCTGGATGGCGGTCCCGGCGGGCTGAGCTGGTTCACGTACTATTTATTGGAGGCACTGGAGCAAGGAAAGGCAGACCTCAATCAAGACAACGTCATAACGTTTGCCGAACTGGCTGCATACCTTGTTCCTCGCGCCAGCAATGAATATCAGACACCTGCATGGGGTTGCCTCTACGGTCATGGATTGGGTGAATTTGTTTTCGACAAACTGCCGTCTTCTTCCAAAAGCGCGGCAACCATGCCCACAATGCCTGCCAATTTAGCACGAGCCGACGTCACTCGTGGGAAGGAATCCATCAACGTCAATGAACTCCGAAAGCCTGTTGACAATCTTTTTCTTGCCTGGGAAAAACATGACCTGGCTATGTATCTAAAGCAATGGAGCCCCAGTGCTGTTCAATATCTTCCAAAGACCAGGCGTAACTTTCAAGGTATACGAGAAAAAAGAACAAAGGATTTTCAAAAATACTCCAAAGTCGAAGTGCTGGGATATCAGGTCCATTATGTCGGATCGACCGGTGATACAGCGGAATTAGGCGCCTCTTATTATATGAACTTTTATGGGAAAGATGGAGCCGTTATAAAGGAGCACGGGATTTTGGAGAGTTATAAGGTAAAATACTCTAAAGAGGCCGGCCAATGGCAAATAGTAGAAAATAAAGATTATATCGGAAAAAAAGCTGATTGAAGCACCGCCCCGTCACCGCGCATCTGTTCCCCGCTTGACCGGCTCTGTTTTCTCAGACGTGTAGGACCGTGAAGGCATTATCTTACCCTCGGCAGTCGTGGCTTTCCTTCTGGAAGGAGGTATTTTTTGTGCGTTCGCCTGGGTCTGTGCGCTGCGCTTGGTGAGCCTGCTCCGGGGGACTTGGCCCGGGGTGCCGCGCGAAGCTGTATGAGCGGCGGTGGGCGGTCGAGCTCTCTTGGACCGAGAACCGCCTTTTTCGTTGCTGATCTCCTCGCTGTATGCTGACTCTTTGCCGTCTGCAGTGTAAGCCGTTACGGTAAAAAAGTAAGTCTTTCCCGCTTCCAGGCCGCCGATGACAGCATCGGAAGTAAACCTTCCGTCTACCCGAACTACATTCGTATAAACCCCGGGCATGTCGCCGTAGTGTATGCTGTAGCCGGCGACGGCCGTACTATTGCTTGGGGTCCAGGCTATGTGAACCGATGCAGCTTCAGCCGGCGTCTCCATACACAGCACCGCAAAAAATGCCGCCAAAAGCAAAAGGGATATCATCCCCGTCCAAATCTTCAGCCTCAAGGTTCACCTCTCTTTTGAGGACTCCAGTATCTGCCTCGGGATTCTAACATCGGGGACCCGTTTTCACAAGCTTGACTTCGGGATTAGGTGCTAATGAACACGGCTTGGGATAATAAGGTATTTTCCCATGTTCTCTGTGCCTTTGCGGTGAAATGGTTTCTGCTTTTTATGGCGGCCTTGGGATGTGGAGGCGTCGTGTGAGAAAAAACGCTGTTCGCTACTCGAGACGCGAAGGTCGCCCATGAGATGTAATTGAACTCTTTTCTACAAGCAAAAGCCCCGGAACTGCGATCCAACATCCCGGGGTTTTTGCTTGCTGTCGACTGTAGGAGATTTCAGCTTGATTATCATTGATTTGGTCGACTTAATGTTGGCCCCTCCAGTCGCCCTGCAGGCCATAAGATTGAAAGTGTTGAGACTGCGTTGCCCTGTCCCTGTCCCTGCGGTCCTGGGCTCTCCCGGCCCCGTTGTGATCGTCTGAGAATGAATTGGCCGAACTATTGTAACCTGGATGATGGCTGTCGTCTGCCCTTGTGCCTTTGGGTGCCCAAAACACGAATGCCACGGCAAGGGCAATGGCGAATATGGGTAGACCGAGAAGTTTCTTATTCATTTTACACTCCTGACCATATTTGATATTCCTTACTATATCATAATTATCATCGTATAATTGCCAACACACGGCAATTGCAACATTTTATGCAATCATAAGTGAGCCATCGCCTCCCGTCAACCTTTCGTCTTAAATTCCAGCGTAATAAATGCTTATCGCCTGGTGCAAAGCTGCCCGGTCAAAGATGCACAGGCGGAAAGGTATGGCGGGGGGAGCTTTCCGTTGACAGGCGGATAGAATGATTCAATAGATGAATCGGACACGGCGCCATTAATAAATACGCAATGAGTGCAGGGTGGGCACAGCGCTTTATCGTGCCCACTGGATTAATTACTTATAAACTTTCATTGTTAACCTTCACGAAAAAGTCATGTAGACGAGGCTTTAGGGAATAACTGGGCAAGAGAGCGTATCTTGTCCATATCAGAAAGGATGAACCTCACCGAGCCTCGCTTCTGAGGGCAGACCTGACCCGGTGACTCGACAAAACGCCGCAGAGCCGCACAAACCCAATTGCTAACGGGTTCGAATCCTAAGGACCTGCGTGGAAATAGAATAGAACGCCCTGCCCTTAGGGTGCAGAAAAGTCGTCCGCCAAAACAGCGAAGAAAGCGTGCAGGTGTCTTCAGTAAGTAACGCACGGCGGTTGCGCGTGGACATGCTACGGGACGGCCACGGCTCGCATATTACCGGCCCGGGACCTCGCCAGCGTTATTTGCCGCCGTCTGTCCAGTCGTGGGCGCGGTCCGAGATCCAACGCCTACGCCGGGATGCGTAGATTTCACCTTGACGTGTCCGGGCCTTATCGTAACGGGATTGCCACGCGAGTGGACTTGCGCGCCCTTATGCCAAACGCCATAACCGGGCGCCACCCTTGCCTGCCAATGCATCCCACCTCTTGAGCACCCCTCGAACCCCGCGACATGGAATTCTGCAATACCCTTATGCGGCACTTATATCACGCAACCTGATCCATCATTTTCAATCCGTCGCTGCAGAGAATCTGGTCGATATCGAGCAGAATTTTTAAACTCCCGGATGTTTTTGCCATACCCAGGATGTAGTCTGTGTTAAGAGTGGTCCCGAACTCCGGGGTCTCTTCGATGTCCGAGCCCTTGATGTTCAGGACCTCCGAAACTGAATCCACAACGATTCCTATATGCAGTTTCCCTCTGTCCCAATCGGTCTCTACCACCACGATGCAGGTTCGATCTGTATATTCGATGCCGCTCATTCCAAAACGGAGGCGAAGATCGATCACCGGAATTACTTTGCCTCTCAGGTTAACGACGCCCTTCACGTGTTCCGGGGTCTGCGGAACAGGGGTCACTCGCATCATTCCAATGATTTCCTTGACCTTGAGGATGCTGATCCCGTATTCCTCCTGGTCCAGGGAGAAGGTCAGGTATTTTCCTTCCCGCTCTGCCGCTCTTTGCACAGCTTGGTTCAAAACCTTCGTTTGCTCACTCATGATTTGTTTGTGTCCTCCTTTTTCTATTGCCATGACGAAAAATGGCCTGCGTCAGACTTCACCAACGATTCTACAATCGGATAATTGGCGGCTTCCAATAAGGAAATATGTGGAAATCACGCAATATTGGACCTGATTCCGCCACTGCACGGCGTTCATGTCTTTATGCTGCGATTTTTTTGCGCCCCTTCGTCTCCGCGCATTCTTTCACCGTGCCGGGTGCCTGGACGAATTACACCCCATCTCGCACGTAAAACACGCCGGTCATTACCCGTTGAACGCTCCACAACAAATTTGGACGGAGGGACCCGTTCCGCATCCAGGGGCCGGGTTGCGGCATGGAACTCCGCAATATCTTTTGCATCAACTGGACAAAACGCTCTAAATTGACTAATTAGGGGTAAATTCAGCAGTCAAAAAACCAGGGGCCATTTGAGCATATTTATCGTGAATATTCAGTGGCATACAGCCATATGTCACAGAGCGGTTATTATGAACCGGAGAGAAAAATGCAATCGGCAAATCACTCATTTTCTGGAAAATGCTTTTGAAATCGATGTTGACCATTAACCCAATAAACCAGATGCCCCTCGGTTTTTTGCCTGTTGGGTTTACCCTTTGTTCGGCAGAGGACTGGTTCATCCCGGTCGTGGGGCCGGGCATGGATTAGTCCGGCCGAGAGGCGGGGAAAACGATGCCAGCATGGGAATTGTTTTTCGCTCTGTCCGGCCTTGCGCTTGCCCTCATTCCTTGGGCGCTTTCGCGGTTAGGCGTGAAGGTGCCGCGCCTGATAGTAATCGGCGGTTTGATCGTCGGCCTGGGCAGCTTAGCGGGCGCGTTGGCAATCCCAGCTTATGAATGGCTGTTCACACCCGCTACGTATGCTTACCTGCTTCCGGGCAGAGGACTGGGTCAGAACTCCGCCCAGGCGCCCCGCGAATTTGTGCTGCGTCGCGTGTTTGTTCTCGAGCAGGTAGGGCCGAAAATCCTCCACAACGTCAAAGTGATTTTGCACGATAATCATGCAAAGGATCAGGCGCAGGCACACCATATCGAAAATTATCCGGAGGTCGATCCCCGAGAGTCCGGTCTGAAAAATGTTCAGCCGAAACACTTCTGGTTCAAACCATCGACACTCTGGGACGAGGACTACACTGTCACTATCAGCTCACGCGAGGAGTTATTTCTCGAGCGGATACTCGTGAGAGGTTTTGTGCCGCCGCCGGGAACTCCGATCAATCCCCCGCCTCCGCCGGAAGTAAAAGCTCAAAACGGAGGGGCGCCCCTATCGGCCGAGATGGGTAAGGTCGAGTTCGCCATTCGCGTGACGACATCCGGCAGCGACACCGCCCTATTCACGTGCCAAGACCAAGACCTGATCGGCCAACCCGATTGGCGAAACGACCCTGTGCAGCCCTGCTTGCAACACGGCGCCGGCATCCAGGGCTTCGAAGCGGGATTGGACCCTCGGCCCTTCGTGCTGACTTTTCCCGGTGGGATGATCGACATGACGCCCTCATTACCGCCAATCGTCTCTTCTCGCCACGAAACAGAAACTGATTCGCGCAGATTGAGCGAGTGGCAAAAGGCTCAGTTACGATTAACTCTCGAGCGATATCCAGATCACAATGTGCTCGTGGTGTTCGTTGGCGGAGCATACACGAGGCACTACGCCGAGGACTTTGTCGATGTTTTCCAGGCTTCAAAATGGAAGGCCAAAGGCCCGATTCAGCTTGCCGTCACTTCGACTCAAAGCCCCATCACTGACGTGCAGGTTTCTACTTGGAAGAGCGACTTTGGCCACGAGCGGCAAATAGCTCTCGACATTGGTAATGCCTTCAAAAATACAGGCATAAAGGGCGGAGATCGCCTAGTCTGCAATCTCGACCGAAGTGATGTTCTGGTAGTGTTGGTCGGTGTTAAGAGTCCGGAGGAAAACCCTTCGTATCACCCGCCCTATAGTTTGCCGGAAATCGACAGGCAGGTCGCCAATTTCTAGTGTGAACACCCATAGCCTCGAAAAATCAGGCCTCACGCGCAAGCGCGTGAGTACCGAGCGTTCGTCGCCCCGGCGGTTTGCCGAAGCCCCCCCAGCAGCGCACCACGTTTTTGCTAGGTATTTTACTTGCACCATTTTGCGCACACAATCCCGTAGATTCTTTTTCCTATTGCCCTTAATTTCTGTGACTTTGCTCCCGCCCCCGTTTTGCCGGTTAAGTACATGATAATACGCGTGGTCATGGTTTTGGCCGGTTAAATCTTGATTGCTCTTCCAGTAACCTATCTGTAACCCCTCCCACATTTATATCAGGCGCTGAGCAACCCCGATTAGGGCCTGCGTTGAGCTGCATCGACAAGAAACTTGTGGTGAAAAGGAAGGGAAATAAAGGTGCTTGTGGAGCGTCAATCGAGTTCGACCTGCACCGCGTCATTTCGGTGAAAGCCAGAATTCAGTGTCTTTTTAATTGGATAAGGGCACTGCACCTCGGTTTTCGCCGGGGAGACGATCCATTGCAACATATCATAACTTTGTTGACGGTTTACTATCCGTCCAATAATTACCGAAAGGAGCGGCAATGAAAAAGTGTGCTTTTATTATAATCACAGCGATTCTTCTCACGGTCCCCTCCCTTTGCGGGGCCATCGATTTTCAACCGCTGCATCCGGACACGGCGGCGAAGATCCAGGCCTTAAAAGAGGAGGTCAAGGCAAAGGGCGGCACGTACGAGGTTGAATACTCCGCTGCAACGGATAGGGAATTAAGTCAACTCACCGGCCTCAAGGTGCCTGCCGGGGGGAACAAAAGCGATGCTCCATCGGTCCCGATGCTCGACGCGACCGTTCAGACCCTCCCGTCCTCTTTTAGTTGGATGAGCAATGGTGTCACCCCAATCAAGGACCAGGTAAACTGCGGCTCCTGCTGGGCATTTAGCACCGTCGGACCCCTGGAGTCTCAGATCCTTTTACAGGGCGGCGGAACCGTTGATCTTTCCGAACAATACCTCCTTTCCTGCAATCTAAGTGGTTACAACTGCAACGGAGGCTGGTTTGCGCACGACTACCACATGGACGAGTCAGGCCGGGATAACAACGGACCAGGGGCCGTCCTCAATGCCGCAGATCCCTATACCGGGACCGATGCCGCCTGCAGAAGCACATACGACCATCCCTACAGGCTCACAAGCTGGGCTTATATCGGATCAGAGTCAGCCGTCCCCAGCACCGACGCAATCAAACAGGCCATTTACACCTATGGACCGGTTTCTGTCGCAGTTTGCGCCCAAACGCGGTTCCAGAATTACTCGGGCGGCATTTTCAATACCAGTGAATCCTGCGGCTCGGACCCTATTAACCACGCTGTCGTGCTGGTCGGCTGGAATGACAACGGTGGGACTGATGGCTACTGGATCCTTCGCAACTCATGGGGTACGTCGTGGGGTTTGGCTGGATACATGTACATTGCGTATGGGGTGAGCCAGGTAGGATACGGCGCAAATTTCATCGAGTACGCCGGTGGAACCCCTCCCCCTAGCCCGAGTCCGAGTCCAACTCCTGCTCCGGTTGTTTACGAACCGAACCTGACCGGTGTTTTCGAAAATCTCTCCACCGGCTCCGGGGGTAAAACCCTTGCTGGGATTTTCCAGGTAGAGAACATAGGGAACGCGGCGACGGCCACTTCGTTCCGGGTCCTTCTCTATCTTTCTCCGAACGGGGCTTCCAAGACCAAATCCCTGGGGTCCACTACAATAACACAAGACATTCAGCCCGGAGGCTCCGTAAATATCAAGATCCGTAAGACTTTCACGAAATCAGTTAAGGGACAATATTTGATAGCAGTGGTCGACCCTGACAGCCTGGTGCCTGACTCAAATAGAAGCAACAACGTTGTGGTATCGAACGTCCTTCAAGCAAGAGCAAGAAGATAAACAATGAACCCCGGCGCATGGATGCCTTCTCGTGCTTTGTAATTCACACAATCGTGGGACGAGATTGGCGGGATTACTGCCGAAGGCTTAGTTCAAATGTTGAAAATTGTCCAGTTATGATAGGTTAAGACATTTTTGTTCAAATGCTAAAATAATCTGGTTATATATATCGACTTTGAATTGACGTTTTTGCTTTGTCCTGCATCTATGATTCACTTTTACCATAGCCATTGGCTTATTGTGAGGTGCCGTTGGTAAATGGAATACGTGTTCATTAACCTTATCACCGCCCATACTTATCCATAACTCGTCATAGTTATAACGAAAGTCATCTTGATCAATATGTTCTTTAGTTGCTACCCCAGCTATACTTTCTATTTGTAGAGCGGTAGCGATAGCCTGAACGGCTATTACCAAAAGTGTATTAGGCGTAACTTCTTTCAAGTCCTTAGTAGCCTGTCTAATTAAATCAAATTTCCATTTTGTGCCTTGAACTCGAGCAATGAATATCGCTTGTTAGCTACCTATTCCAACCATATTTCCATTTATGACAGTAAAAGAAACTATTGATATTCCAAGTCCATTTACATTAAATTGTACAGCTATATCGCCTTCCATGTCGTAATAAGGAAATTGCAATGTTACAGTATATAAATTAACACCTAATAACTTTTCCCAAAGTACAACCTTTGAGGTTATTAGTGTTTCAGCGAAGCATTCAGGTAAATACTCATTTATGAATCCATAGTGGTTAATCAATATTGTACCACGGCATCTACAACTAAAAGAGCGTCCAAGATAATTCCCTGCATATTTAAAGGCAATCCATCGTCGGTGCTTTTTAAGACATCTCAAACTAGGAAGCCTAAATATTTGAATAGTTGTAAGGCACATATTCAACGTAAATAGCAAGCGAATTGCTTGTACGCATCTGGAAAAAAATGGAATCGTAATGATTTTCTTCTTGACGGTCTTCCTGAACATAAAATTGCTCTCCGAACACTTGAAGTATCTGGAATTGCATCAGAACGAAAACCATACCGTTAGCGATATCTTAACAAAGACTAATTCTTTTCTGCTCTATAACATAGTTGGGTGCAAGTTGTAAAGAAATGTAAAGGAAACCCGCATAAATTCAGAAATCCTGCCACGGCTACCGCTACGGTCGGCGTGGATAAATCACGGAGAATACAGCGTATTGGTCCACATCTTGAAAGCATGAACCAATGGCCAAAGCGCTGGAAAAGCACTATAGCGTATCGGTCTTCTCAGGCGTTCCGCTTTCCCAGGACGGCAATGATTACGCAATGTCCCTTCGCTTTGCGGCGGCAAAAGGCGGCTACGAAAAAATCGTAGCCTGCTGGGGTCTGCCGGAAACCGCTCAGAAGGGTCTTGCCACAAAAACCATATCTCGTGTGCCTTTCGTCGGAGGCGCCATTCCGGACGAAGGGCAGGAGATGCGTATCCGACTGAAGGTTGCGGTTGTAGACGCAAAGAGTGGCCAGTGGGACATGTTCTCTCCGGAACCGCTCTATGACACTGCCGCAAGCGCTCGCTACACACGCGAATCCTCTGATCAAGGCCAGGTGGCATTGCTTAAGACCAAGGCATACGAAGTGGCGGCAGAGGATCTGATGAAAAGATAGTAAGAATAAGAACTGAAAGTATGCCGATCCGCTGCCCACACTTTTTGTGAGGTTTTTAGTTACCAGTTTTCAGTTTCGAGTAAAAACTGAGAACCAAAAACTAAAAACTAAAAACTCTAAAGAGCCCCGCGACCCGCCTCATCGATTCTTCGTCCACTGTCTCAAATCGTCGGCCCAGGCGCATACCATTCTTTTGCCAAGCTTTCGTCTTCGGTAAAAAATGCGGCCGCTCACCAGGAGCCGGCTTCTGTGCCCTCTTATCGTGCGCTCGGATACCTCCAAAAACTGCGCTATTTCCTTCCAGCCGACCAGCAGATCGTTTTCTCCCATAATCTCTCCTCCTTCTGGTAAAAGGTGAATTAAAAGCAGGTAAATAGGTGAATGGATAAATTAAGAGCGTGTGAAGGGTCACTTTTTCGCTTTTCATTCCTCACCGTTCACTGCTCACTGCGCACTATTCACTATCCTTTCTCACGGTATTGGGCTCGTATCCCTCCATGACGGCGAAGTCTTTCATACTCAGCCCCGCCATCCGGAGGCGTCCTACCACTTCGTTTTTTGTTGCCCAACTCACTGCTTTCGTCATATAAATCCTTTATACTGTCCTTTGGCGGGACAGCTCGCATAGAGAGTCCAGTACCTGCTGGCAGTCCTTATATGGAGGTGATCCTGTGGAAGATAATACTTCGCAATATGAAGCAATGTCAAATCAAAAAATGATGTATGCAAAAAAAAATTCTCCCTACGCTCAAAGATTGAAGTATGTCCGCAGACATCTCGCGGACCAAAGGGGGGTGGGAAAGATCAGTCAGGCAACATTTGCGAAGATCGTCGAAGTACACGTGAGCGCGATCAGCCATGTCGAGGCTGGAAACACCCGTCTCCAACCCGACCTGGCCAGGGCGATAGAGGAAAAGACCGGATTTCGCCAGGCATGGCTTTTAACCGGCGAAGGACCCGAAACCTTCGAACAGCAGGTGGAGGAACAGCTCTCCGCTACTACTCCACGGGAAAGGTCGTATACGGTCGAACTGCCGGCTGGGGAAGTTTCCTTTTCCTTTGTTAAAAAGGTCAAACCTCTTTTGAGCAGCGGGTCGGGGGATCTGGTCTATGAAGAACAATCTGAAGATTTCTATTCTTTCCGCAGCGACTGGTTGTTGCGAAAAGGGTCTCCCTCGGCTATGCGCCTTGCCCAGGTGAGCGGCGACTCCATGCTGCCCACCTTGACAGACGGCGATTTCGTCTTGTTTGATACCTCGAAGTGCGCCCCGCTCGATGGCAAAATCATGGTCATCGGCATCGACAACCATCTTTATATAAAACGTGTCCGGGTCTCGCCCGAAGGGATTTTCCTGGTGAGCGACAACAAGTCGGTATATGAACCCTGGCGTATCAACCTTGAAACTACCAGGTTTTTGGGGCAGGTTATATGGCATTGCGGGGAGGTGTAGTTTGCTCCCGTATACTTCACCACAGTGGCTAGATGAAGCAGGAAGCAAGAAGCGGGAATGGGGTGCTTCCTTTTTCTTCCTGCTCCCTGCTTCACTTTTGCTTCTTGCTTCCTTTTTCTCTGGCAAGCCGCAGTTTTTCCCTCTGCGTTTTTCTCAGCGATCTCTAAAGATCGACCATAGCCCCTCGGAGCTGGCCACCGGGTTTTTGGAATTATCGAACGCTCTCTGCGGTGAATAGCTTTTAGTCTTTTGCTTTTGGTTGCGGCCATCGGCTGCTCTGTGTCCTCTGTGTCTCTGAAGATCAACCGCGCCCCGCGTACGCATCGCAGGATTTTTCGAGTTATCGATCGCTGAGCGCTTGCCGCTTTTAGTGTTCTTCGCTTCAAAACATTCACTTCATAAAATCTCCCATATACTTCACTTTTTTCATTGACAACGCGTCACATACTGAAGTAATATATCCTCACGAAAGACGCTCCATGCCCTGAATGCGCAGAGCGTGGGATATGGGACTTTTTTAAAAAATGAAGGAGCAGGCTCATGTCGTTTCCGGAGGTCGTCAACATGTACAATAGAGACTGGGAACGGATACAAAATCCGCCCAGGGAGCCCGAATTCATGGAACCTGCAGAGTACGGGCCCGCAAATTGTCCCCCCTGCCAGATGTGGGCTGAAGTGAACAGGCTCATGGCCGATTTTTTTTATGACAAAAGACCCTGCGGAAAAAGAGTCTGTGGAAAAAAATTCTGCGTCAAAAAAGCCGGGGCCGTCTCGCCGCCAAACGAACCTGCGCCACGTTAACCCCCAGGTCCGGCTGATTGGTCCAGGCACGAGGTTTACCGGTAGTACGATCCGGCAGTCAGGTGGGACCGCCGCTTCTCGCGGTGTGGTGGGTTGGCTGTCGAGTTCGGATTTATAGCCCTCGGCCCCTATTGCCGCGAGGCGCTGAGCAGTATGAGCAGTGAGCAAACGCTTCCCGCTTTTTGTTCTTGTTTAAGAGCACAAGAACCAAAAGAGCGGTTAGTTAAACAACAGTTCTTAGTTAACTCAAAACTAACGACTAACAACTCAAAACTCCTGAAGAACGGTGAATAATGTCCGATGAATCGCTTTTGCCGGGTAACCTCGATCTGTCCTCTATCCCTGACGCGCCCAGGCCGCAGCCACTTTTGACGGGTCTCGACCAGTCCTCCACCCCTGACGCTCCACAGCCTGATGAAAATCCGGGCCACATCACTCAACCCGACCCACTATCGAATTGCATCATAAATCTGAGGAAGTCTATTTTGGGGTCCGCCCCTCCGGAACAGCCAGCGGGCTTCATGACCGAATCCGACCCACTATCGAATTGCACCATAAATCTGAGGAAGTCTATCTTCCCGACAATGCCTCCTGAACAGCAAGCGGGCTACATGACCGACTCCGACCCACTATCGAGTCGCATCCTTGAACTGAAGAAATCTATTTTTGCATCCGCACCTCCCTCTCCGGTAACGCCAGCTAGCGCGGTTGAACCTCGAGCCGAGATTGCCTCAACCGAGATCTCCACACGCCGCGACAGAGACGCTTCGCCAGACCCAGCAGAACAGAAGAAAAAACCGGAAGATTCCTGGTTCTGGCAGACCTTGGAATCCAGCGACACCCTGAAACCTTATGCTGAGAGAATGAGAGAATACGTCGAAAGCCCGACCGACACGAAAGGGGCCTGGGATTGGCTTACGAGCACGATCCCCAAATCGGGGGTTCAGTTGCGCGTCGGTTTGACGAAGACGCCTTTTGACCTTGCGCAGACCTTTAGCGGTGAGTCTAAGGCGGCAATTGAAAAGTTTCTGCAGGAACACCCCGAATATGAGGAGATCATTCGAGAAGACCCGAGCGGCGAGAGCCTGCAAGCGCTTGCCGGGATAGGCGTGGCGGCAGGAACACTCAAGACAGCGGAAATGGCAGCTAAAAGGGCTGCGGCAGGCATCGGGAAACCTCTGGGCATTGATACCGAAAAACAAACCTGGACCTGGGAGACTTTTAAAGATGCATGGGTGAATCATCCGGTGGAATCTTTCGCCGCTGTTTTCCCGTTGGGCGCATCGTTTTTGAAGCGCAAGGGAATCACCCCTTCCGAAATCCAGGTTAAAGAACTTGTGGATTCGACGGTAAAGGATGAGAAAACACCTCTTGCCCAAGAGTTGAAAAATGAGATGGAACAAGGGCCTCCCAAAGAGGAACTTGACTTCTCAGAAAATTGGAGAGATCCTTCAAAAAGTGGAACAAGCGAGTCTACACTGCAGGGTGCTGGGGCATAGGAAGATGTCGGAGGTCACCATGTTTATGCAAAATCTGGCTTCAGGGGACATCCGGCGTACGACCCACAAAAGGGGTTCAGTATCAGTCAGGAGTTTATGGAGAGTCAAGGTTGGAATCATCAAGATATGAGTTTGGCTCAGCGTCAATTGTTCGATGACCTTGCCGCCAGTGGTCGTCCAAACACATTAACAGAGCACACAAAAATAGCAGTGGAAGCGCTCAAAGCAGGTGGTGCAACGGAAGCAGAAGCGAGGGCAATAGTTGCTCAGGCATTGTATGATCTTCGCAGGCAAGGCATCGTAACGCCAACAAGGATTCCGTGGAATAGTTCACATAATGGAGATTAGCAATGGGTCACATTACGCTTGACAAATTTGGAGAGATACTCATCCACAAAGTTAGAGATAAGGTTATAAACGATTGGGAAATGATACTTGCTGGTAAAATGAAAGGCTCAAGTGCGGCGAAGATTAGAGATTTGATTTCTGGATATTCGATAGAACAAGTTCCGATCTTAGAAAAACTCATTCCCCAAGTGGTAGACACCACTTTACTTCATCTTCTATGGACGCTTGACCAGTTGGATATTTTGAAAGTATTACTCTCTGATACAGATGGAACCACCTGCGATATTAAAGAATTAAGCGACGGTTTGCCTGGCGAACTTTATGGGGATCGCGGATGGATCAAGCGTTTCAGTAAGAAACCGTATTCATGACTTTACTTCTGCAGCCTTTATCGGGTTAGCCACATTCAGAGACTACGCCCACAAAGGCGCAATTACTCGAAAAGGCCTCAGAAATTGACTCGATATTCGGTTCGACGTTTATGTCCCCGGTGGGAGGTGAATGACGATGAAATACTACCAAATAGAGCCGGAAGTGGCGGGCGGACTCGGTGAGAATACTGTCATGGATCGTAGTGTGCATCCGCCAATCGTGAGCAAGCTTCACTACGAGTTCGATGGCTGGGGCGGTGACGTACTATTGAGGAGTTTTCCGTGCCTCATCGTCACTGAAGACGCAAAAAAGAAGCTGCAATCGGTAGGTTTAACCGGCATGAGATTTGATAAAGTTGAGGTCACGATTTCCAAACTGTTCCAAGAGCTATTTCCGGATCGACAACTTCCGAAATTCGTTTGGTTGAAGGTTGACGGAAGGCCGGGACAGAACGACTTTGGATTCGTTCAGAATGCCAGGCTTGTCATCTCTGAGCGGGCGCTCGTAGTGTTAAAAGGACTCGGAATCTCCAACGCTCTGGTCACGCCGTTTGAAGAGGGGCAGTAGGGTCCGGCCGGATAAAAGGTATTTAAATTTATCCAGCAAACTTCTCGCATGGACAGAGAAAAATTATTGTTTCCGAAGTCTCACGCCCCGCTCAAGCAGAGTTCTGACCGCTGGAAAAGCTGTCTGGGTTTCCTACGATCCTCGTACGACTAAGGACGGTCACTCTCATCCCGATCTATTGATGTAAGCCTCAAAAGGTGGCAGGTAGGCCGCTTCCGATCATTTCGTCTTGGATTTTGGAATTGTTCCATCGGTGGTGGCAATTAAATTGCCAGCGCAAAAATCCCTCGGGCGCGGAGAGTATCTTTCACGCGACCGTTTGCGCATATACAAAAGTCATCACATCCCGTAGGTTGTTTTATAGACCTTGACCTTCTCTTTTAGCGTTTTAACGATGGAGAACAGGTCTTGCCTTTTTGCAAGGCCCTTATGGCGTGGTCAATGGATAAATTGAGCCCCTCAGCCCTTGTAGGCTCTAAATAAGACGCCTTTTGTAACAGGTGAGCTATTAAAGCCTGTTTCCGCTACCAATTCACAACGCACAAAACCAGCCTGCTCCATTATAGCCAGGAAGTCCTTTCCCAGTATGGCACCGCCTTGTCACTTAGCCCACGTCTCTATCATCGCCATAGGACTGGAAGGTAGCCCCCCACTGAGGACTTGATCCGCAATCATAAATCTTCCGGCACGCTTTAAAACTCTAAAAGCTTCTTGGAGTGCTTTGGTTTTATCTGGAATGAGGTTATAGGCTCCATTGGAAATCACGCAATCGAAGCGCTCACTCGCAAAAGGCAAATCTTCTCCGGAACCCAACTCAAAACTCACATTCCGAAGTTGTGTAATTTGAAGGTTTTGCTTTGCTCGCTGCACCATTTCAGGCACAAAGTCTATGCCGACAGTTTTTCCTTGAGGGCCGACCATTATGGCTGCGATGATCGTATCTACACCAGCACCGCAACCTATATCCAGGACTGACTCGCCCGGTTTGATTTGATCCAAAACAAACGGTTGTCCTACGCCGCAGTAGGAGGCTAATACTTCATCCGTCAGGAGTCTTAAAATACTCCGGTCATAGCCCAACGCCTCAAGGCCCGCTTTCCCGGTGGGAAAGCGGAAGTGGCCCTCAGGGCTTCGGGCGGCTTTTGCGTACCTCTGCCGGACCCCTTCTCCTATTTTTTTTCTATCTTCATCAGTGAATCCGTTCTTCATTACCCACCCCCATAAGGAAAATATTTTTGTTCAATTGTCACTAATCGTGGTCCTCAAAATTGGGCTAAAATAGATATTACCTATATTTTTGTCGAAATCGAATCGGAAATTACGATAGCTCATATAAAGCCGAACTTGTTCTGGCTGGGGCAACGCAGTGGGTGACTCTTTCTATATGGACAAGAGAGCGTTTTGTTCAGCTAAACATTTGAAAATTGAAAAACTTGCGGTCGATTGAAATTTTTTTCGTGAGGGGCGCAAGTTTTTCTGATTTGAATTGTTTAACCAGTAAATGAGGGAAAATGACTCTCCGGTCCATTGAGCTTGCCGGACCACGATGTCCGGAAAAGGTTGCTCGAACACGCAGTAGGAAGATTGGCACATAGGGCCATTTAACATCCGAACCAACATCCAAAACCTTAGGAGGTAGAATTGATGTTACCGGATTGCCAGGAGAAAGCACTTGAGGGTGAGAAGCTTGTGCACGTAGTGGATGCAAGCCAGAGGAAGACAAAGAACCTTTATAATAAGATGGAGTGGGCTGGTGCGTTCGGCGACATTGGCACATTGATTCCCTTCGTTGTTGCTTACATCACGATTGTGAAGGTGGAGCCGCTCGGGCTCCTCTTCATGTTTGGTATCTGCTTGCTGGCTTCCGGATTTTATTATAGAACGCCGCTCCCCGTCCAACCTATGAAAGCTATCGGGGCGGCAGCCATCGCAGGGGGCATCAGCCCGGCGGCGCTTTTCGGATCGGGAATCACAACAGGTATTTTCTGGTTTTTCGCTGGTGCGACGGGGGCCATCAAGCCCATAGCAAAACTTGCGACCAAGCCGGTTGTAAGGGGCATCATGCTGGGTCTGGGTCTTTCTTTCATGGTTGATGGGGTCCATCGTATGCAGTCTGCGCCGGTCCTGGCTGGTATCGCCCTTGTGGTCACCTATCTTCTTCTGACAAATCCCACATTCCCCGCAATGTTCGTACTCTTATTGATCGGAGTTGGGTCAGCGCCTATCATGAACCCTGCAATACTGCACGAACTTGCCAAAATCCATGTTGGTTTCAAGCTGCCTGTTTTTGCTCTCCCTTCGATTACCTGGAATGATCTTGTTGTCGGTACACTACTTTTCACAATCCCACAAATACCGCTTACTATTGGAAATGCGGTGATTGCAATCGTTGCCGAAAATAACGAGCTGTTTCCCGACAGGAAGGTAACCGAGAGGGGGATCGCCCTCTCCCAAGGCATCATGAATCTGGTTTCACCGCTTTTTGGCGGTATCCCCATGTGTCATGGAGCCGGAGGAATGGCTGGGCATGTTCGCTTCGGGGCGAAGACAGGCGGTGCCCTGGTGATCCTGGGAAGTATGCTCGTCCTGATTGCCCTTTTTTTCAGCGACTCTGTAGCGATCATCTTTAAAATTTTCCCCAATGCGATCCTAGGGGTGATTCTGTTCTTCGCAGGTTCGGAACTGGCTATAGTGGTAAAAGACATTGGAGATAAAAAAGCCGATTTCTATGTGATGCTTATCGTAGCCGCCTTTGCAATGTGGAACATGGGTGT